>CAZEPJ010000011.1:39548-79730 GCA_964514105.1 uncultured Desulfarculaceae bacterium
GCTGCTGGCGTTGCTCGGATTCGTGCCCGATCCGGTCGGGCTGCTGCCCCGTTCCCGGGCCCGCCGGCTGTTGGGGGGAGACCCGGGGGTCCTTGCCCGTGGCGGGGGTCGGCGCCGGTGGGGTCTCCCGCCGGGGTGCGGGCGCCGGGGGCGGCGCGCCAAAAGGGGCGCCCTCCTGCCTCCGAACGGGCCGGTCTCCTCCCCGCTTCACGGGTTTCTGTTCGAAGGTCTCAGCTCCCTTGCCGGCCTCCGCCGCCTTGACGATGCGCACCGACGCCCGGGGCTCAGGGACCTTGCGCTGGACCGCCGCGTGAGCAGGAGCCTCCTTGGGGGAAGCCGTCGCCCTGGATTTCAGCAGGGCGGCGGTCTCGGCCCTGGCGGCCACGCCGGCCTGGCGGCTCCGGACCTGCTCGGACACCACCGAATGGGGTTTTCGGGAGGGCGCCTGGGCCCCGAATCGATGCCGCCCCTGGAGGTTGGCCGCTCCCACGATCTCCCGGGAGATGACCGGGGCGAACCGGCCCCCGGCGTTCACCTGGCGGACGACCTCCGGGTTCCCAACGGGCTCGTACCGACGGGCTCCCCGGTACAGATCCCTCTTGGAGATCACCACCGTCTTGTGGATGTTGACGAGCTTGACGCGCTGGACATGGGGAACGGCCGCGCCGCGCGCGTACAGCACGGTCCCGGGCCCCCAGTAGTGACGGGCATAGTAGTCCTCCCGCCAGGTCAGGGGCACCCAGGCGATGTGATCGTCCGTGTACAGCCACGCCACGCGGCCGGGGCACCACGGCAGGAACCCGGCGGCAACGGGGCGAGGCGGCCGCCAGTACCAGAACCCGTTGAAGAAGACCCAGCCTCCGTAGTGGTGGGTCACGTATCCGAAGGGCTCGGCAGGCACCCAGACCTGTTCATCGTACCAGGTGGTCCACCGCCCCACCGTGTACGGGGCCCAATCCGCCCCTGCGTGGGGGCGCCAGTAATAGTCCGTCTCGCCCTCGTACGTGACCTGCTCCCACGCGCCGTGTTCCGCCAGGGCGGCGGCATCGTACTGGAGTTCCTCGGGCAGGTGGCGGGAGGCCGGCGTTTGGGCCAGCAAGCGATCCCGGGCCTCATTCCATTGATCCCACTCCGGGTCCGGGTACCCGTCGCCCGACTCCACGGTCCTGGCATCGACCATGAGGGAGGGGGAGCCTTGGGAGATCTCGTAGCGGGTCTGGCGGTGGCCGTGGACCAGGGTCAAGGCGCCCCGAAGCGGCGATACCTCCATGGAGTCGTCCCCCACGTACAGGTCGAACGCGGCGGGGGCCTCCGCCAGCATGTACCCGAAGGGGGTCTCCACCTTGAGCATCCCGCCGGACCGAGCGGTCTGGAACCTGATCACGCCCGAATCCGAGTACACCGCCACCAAGTCCCTTCGCACGGCATCGATCTCGATCTTGGTGGCCTCGGCCATGCGAAGCGTCACGCCGCCGGGGAATCGGATCTCGGCCCGCCCCCCCACATCCGAGTAAAAGACGTCGCCGGCGGTCAAGGGCGTATCGGGCGCCACCAGGGCCCAGTCCTCCTCGTCCGGCACATAGCGCATCACGTCGTTGTCCACGTGGGTCACGCGGCCCACCAGGATCTGCTCCTGGGCCCCGGCCGCCGCGGCCAGCAGGAGCAAGACGCCGACGAGAAGCATGGTGAGTCGGCATCGCTGCACGCAGGGGGACTTGGACATGGTCGCAACCTCCAGCAAGGAGTCTCTGCCCATTTGACGTTCCGCCACGGCCCCGAGTTGTCAGGACTTGCGGCATCAGCCCAGGGGGGGGATCTCCTTGACGCACCGAAAGCCCAGCCAGTGGGCGCCGTTCCTGGGGTCCTCCGGGGTCCACCGGCAGGTGACGCGGACGAAGGTGGCCGAACCCAGGAAGCAGCCTCCACGCATGGGGAGATGATCGCCCTGCCAGCGCCCCTCGCACATCTCCCAGACGTTGCCGCTCATATCGTAGCAGCCGTACGGGCTCACGCCGTCGTCGAACATCCCGATCTCCGAGGTCCTCTGGAGGCCGGACTCCCTGGAGTTGCAACGCCCCGGGAGGAACTCATTTCCCCAAGCCCACCAGCGCTGATCCGTCCCCCTTGCCGCCTTCTCCCACTGGGCCTCAGAGGGAAGGGACTTGCCTGCCCAGCGGGCGTAGGTCCGGGCGTCGCTCCAACCGACTCCCACCACGGGCTGCATGGGCTGGCTCCAGAGGGGCTCGTCCCACAGCCACGGCGTCCTGTGGCCCGTCTCCTTCACGAACTTGCGATATTGATAGTTGGTCACCGGGTAGCGGTCGATGAAGAAACCATCCACATGGACGATCCGGGCGGGGACCTCGGTGAGAAACAGGGGGGTCTCCCGCTGGTCGAGGAGGAAGACCTGCTGGATCTCGTCCTGGGAGAGCCCCATGACGAAGGGCCCCGACGGGACGTGGACCATCTCGGCACCGTCCACCGGGGCCACCAGGCTGTCGGGTACGGGGCCCAAGCCCAGATCGCTACGGATGTCCCACGGATTCTCGGCGGCCAACCGCCACCTCCATGAACGGTCTGCCCGGGCCCACTGCCGTGGCCGTCAATCCCTCTCCTTCGCCGCCTCTTGGGAGCGCGCCGGGGATGCCGGTGCCCTTCCCACCCGTTCCAGGGCCTTGCGACCGAGTTCCTCGGAGTACCGGGTCCACCCCCGGGGCTTGCCGGCAGGGATCCATCGGATCTCGAACCGGCAGGTCTCCGCTCCCTTGGGTATGATCTGGGTGAAATGGGCGTCGGCGGCGATGCCCGTCTTCTCCTCAAAGGCCTCCAGGAGCCCCTGGACCAGATGCCGCTGCACCCGGCAGTCGAAGGGCCGATAGTGCTCCTGGTGAGGGCACCAGAGGATGTCGCACACGCAGGTGCTCTCGTCCAGGACCTGGGGCCGCTCGGGAGAGGCCCAGATCTCCTCGTTGACGTAGGTGACGAAAGCCGAGATGGCGCGGATCTCCGGGGTCCCCGGCCGAATGGCCCACTGCCGCAGCACCTCCCGTCCGATCTCTCGCCCCAGATCGGTGAGGGCCCCTGCCATGGCCTCCTGCCCCGAGGCCCCGAAGCGGGCCTCCGCCGCCTCCATCATGCGGATCACCGCCAGGGACATCATCTGCCCCCACCGGAACAGGCGGGCCGGGTCGTAGTCCGGGCGAACCAGGACCTCTTGCCTCAGGGTTTCAACGGCGGCCTGGAAATGCCGGCTCAGGACCAGGCCGGATCGCTCCCAGCGCGCCTCTTCCATCCCAAACCCTCCCTTCAAGGTAGCCTCCACATGGCGGGGGTCCAGGGGAGGTCCACCGGATGAACCACCAGCGGACCTTCGGCCGGGGGGGCCTCGGCCGTGTCCATCATCTGGGGGATGGTCACGAACCCGTAGCCGTCCTCCTTCAGCTTGCGGATGATCCCCGGCAGGGCCGGGACGATGCCCCCGTGGCCATCGTGGCACAACACCACGGCCCCGTTGTGCACCCCGGACAACACGTTGTGGGTCACGCTGGCGGCTGCCGCTCCGGTCCAATCCCGGGAGTCCACGGACCAGAACACCACATCCAGATCGCGCGAGACGAACTGCCCCAGCAGCCGGCCGTCAAACGCCCCGAACGGCGGGCGGAACAGCCGGGTGTCCGTGTCCGTCAGCTCCCTGATGACCTCCCGGGTGCGATCCAGTTCCGGATTCAGGGCATCTGCGGCGGCGCGGGGCAGCTTGACGTGGGAGAACGTGTGGTTGCCCAGGGCGTGACCGGCGGCATGGATCTGCCGGACCAGCTCCGGGTGCCGCTGGGCGTTGCGACCGATGAGAAAAAAGGTGGCTCGCACCCCGTTGTCCTCCAGGATCTTGAGCACCTGGGGCGTGATCACAGGGCTGGGGCCGTCGTCGAAGGTCAGGGCGATCTGCCGGGCACGGCGGTCTCCCGCCCAGAGAAACCGGCCGCTGGTCCCGTTGAGAGAGACGCGGTAGAGCTTGGCCTCGCCGGTCCTGGCGCAGGCGAAAAGGGGGTGCCCCCCCGTCAGGTACCGGGCCAGGCGGTCTTCCGGGTCGGCGTTCACAGCGGCTGGCAACAGGAGGAACAGGGTCAACAGAGCAACCGCGAGCATCTCACCTCTCTCTGTCGGGCTGATCGGCCCTCACGCGCGACCTTCGATCCGGCCCGCCGGCCTCACCCGGTGTGGCTCAGGAAGATGACCAGGAAAAAGCCGATGGCCAAGACCGCTATGGCCAGCAGTATATCGAGAATGAGAGATGGATGATAGCGGTTCTCGTCGATCTGCCTCTCCACCCGCTTGTATCGCACGAAGGACAGGAAGCCCATGCCGGCGCCCAGCCCGATGAGGATGATCCCGAAGGCGGACGAGGCGCCCGAAGCCGCCTGCGCCGCGGACCCCGAGACCCCCCCCGGCAGCGTCCTGCCCAGGAGCGCCTCCATGTGCCGGACGAACAGGGCGAACTTCTCCACCACGAAGCCGAAGGCCATGATGGCGATGCTCGTTCGGATCCAGGCCAAGAACGTGCGCTCGTTGGCCATGTGGGCCCGGCGGTTCCCGGTCATCGAATCCAAGCCTCCTGTGGTGGGCTCCGTCATGGCCTGACCCCGCCTCTCCTGGCGGCCCTGACCTGGATCAGCTCGGCCACGATGCTCACGGCGATCTCCTCGGGGGTCTCGGCGCCGATGTCCAGGCCGATGGGGGAGTGGACGCCATCGAGCTGTTCCCGGGTGATCCCCTCGTCCCGGAGCGCCTTGTACACCACCGCGCGCTTGCGCTGACTGCCGATCATGCCGATGTAGGCCGCCTCGCGCCCCAGGGCGGCCCGGAGGGCAGCGTGGTCGTGGGCGTGCCCCCGGGTGATGATGGCGATGTACGACGAGGCAGTGACGGACAGCCGGGCGAAAGCCTCGGCCACGGGGGCCACCAGGATCTCGTCGGCATGGGGGAATCGTCCGCGGTTGGCGAACTCCTCCCGGTCGTCCACCACCACCACCCGGAATCCCACCATGGCGGCCAGGGGGGCCACGAATGTGGAGATGTGCCCCGCTCCGAACAGGAGCAGGACGTCCTGGGCTCGAACCGGCTCCACGAACAGGTGGACCCCCGGGTCTCCCGAGGCCTCCAGGGTGGGGGCCGCGGCCCGCAGGAGGCGGGGGATTTCCCCGTGGGGCACCGCCAGGGTCCCAAGGGCGCCGGCGGGCAAAGGCTCCTGCCCGATCCAGAGGAATCGGGACGATGCATCGTCCGCCCCGACGCCCTGGGCCACCCGGGTGAGCAGGACCCCGCTGCCCCCGGATCGGATGAGATCCTCCAGACGCCTGAACAGCGCCACCACCTCGGGCTGTTCCGGGGACAACGGCTCCACGTACACGTCGACGAGGCCTCCGCACAGCATGTCCGTCTTGGCCACATCCTCTCCGGCCAGCCGGAAATGAACGATGCGGGACCTGGCCTCCTTCATGGCCTCCCCGGCGGCCAGCATCACCTGGTGCTCCAGGAGGCCTCCGCCGATGGTGCCCACGAGGGTCCCGTCCTGGGACACGAGGCACCGGGTCCCCACGGACCGGGGGGCGGACCCGGACTGGCGGATGATCCGGGCAAGGGCCACCCCCTGGCCCGCGGCCAGGCGCCGGGCCGCCTCCAAGAAGGCATCGGTCATCTTTCTTCTCCTCCGTCTTGCAGGTATCGCCAGAGGCAAACGGGGGGGGGCTGGGCCGCGTGACCCGCCGCGATGCCGTGGAGTCGCCCCCGCCCCTGCCGGGCAACCCAGTCCATGATCTCCTTCGCCGCCTCAAGACCCCCCGGGACGTCCGCCTGGTTGAGGAAGACCGTGCGCAGGGCCCGGGCCGGGCAGCCCCTGAACAGGCCCTCCTCGTGAAGCAGGATGTCGGCCACGCTTCGCGGGCTGACGGCGCTGCCCATCTCGAGCCCCGTGATCCGCGAGAACCGCTCGGCCCGGAAGACCCAGGCCTCCTCCAGAGGCCTGCCGACGGCGTCCAGACCCACCACGGCCACGACCCAGCGGCTGGAAGCGGGGATGACGGGTTCGTGAGCGGCGGGGGCCTTGAGAGGCCTTCGCGCGGCGCCGTCGGCCTCCACCAGGACCCACGGGCGCAGGCCGCTGCACCCGAAACCATCCACGGCCTCGGGGGAAAACCCGCGGACCTTGCGGGGGCCGTCTGCCGGGGCCGCCGCGGCGAACAGCGTCCCACGCTCCATGGCCGCCCTCACCAGGATTGCCCGGGGGTCGGGGGAGATGACGACGGACGGGCATTCCTCCCTGGCCGGAAGCATCATCCTGGTGGTGGTTGTCAGGAGGGCCGCCTCCCCCCTGTCCGCCAGCTCCCGGGCCAGCCGAAACAGCACACGGGTCTTCCCCCCCGCCCCCACGAGGCTCACAACACCCCCGCCCGAGAGCATGAGGCCATCGAGGAGCGAGGCCCGCGGCCCACCGGAACGAGGTCTCTCCATGGGCGCCTCAGCGGTTGCACACCCGCAGGATGGCCTCCAGGACCGATCCGGAGATGGCCCGGGCCTTGTCTGAGATGGTGCCGCAGAACTCCACCTTTCCCCGCGGGTCGATGTCTCCGATCTTGAGCCCCGCCTCCACCGGCGTGCCCGAGCGGATGAGCCCCCGGAGGACGCCTCCCATCTCCACGCGGACCTCCGCCGCCCCCACCCGGCCCACGGCCTCTCCCGGCCGCACCATCGCCCCGATCCCGCTGTCCGCCAGGAAGGTGCCGGCTGCGGGGGCCCGGAGCACCCGTTCCGAGCTGCGCCCGCCGATCTCCCCCGGCACCCCGGTGTCCGGCTCGGCCCGGCCCGAGGCCATGACCCGCCCCAGATTGTGGCCCCGGTTGGTCTCGATGACGAAATGGGCGTCTCGCCCCGCCTCGAATCCGGGGCCCAGGGCAATGACCAGGGGCGCCTCGTCCATTGCCGTCCCCAGGTTGCGCTTGGCCAGGATGGCATCCACCACCACGTCCGGCCGCAGCAGGCCGATGTGCCGCCATTGCGGGTCGACCAGGACCGCAATGCGGTGCCGATCCCAGGCCAGCTGCACGCCCCGCGCGTCTTCAGCCAGGACGGCTTCCACACCCTCGACCACGGCCTTGCCGTCGTGGACGGCCTCGCAGAAGGAGACCAGCCGGCGGACGGCCAGGGGGGCCTGCGTCTCCATCATGAAGATGCGGCAGAGGTTGGCCCGGAAAAGACGCCAGGCCACGGCGCTGGCCATCTCTCCGGCGCCCTTGACGGCCACGACCAGATGCGGAAGGGGGTGCGGCGCCACGAACTCTCTCCTATTTCCCGAATGGGCACACGGGATACCGGCACTGCGGGCAGTTGAGGCACAGTCCGCCGTGGCCCATCCCGGCGATCTCCGACCTGGAGATCTCCTGTCCGGCCAGGATCCGAGGGAGGACCAGGTCGAAGATGGTGGTCCCGTGGTAGTACACGCAGGCCGGAAGCCCCAGGATGCGGGCGTCGTCCAGCCGGGCGTACAGGAACATGGCCCCCGGCAGGATGGGGGTTCCGTAAAAGACGATGCGGGCGCCCGCCCGGCGAATCCCCCTGCGCGTCACATCATCGGGGTCCACGGACAGACCGCCGGTGGTCAGGATCAGCTCGCACCCCATGCCGCGCAGCTCGACGATGGCCCGGGCGATGGCCCCGGGGTCGTCGGTGACGACGATCTTCCTGACGAGCTCGCAGCCCACGGCCGTGATCTTGGCCCCCACATACCGGTCGAACTCGTCCTTGACGAGCCCCCGGGCGATCTCCGAGCCCGTGACCACGGCCCCGACCCGGAGCCGGCGGTAGGGCTGCACCGCGATGACGGGGGCGAACCTGCGGGCCACGGCCTCCAGTCGCTCGATGCGCGCCCGCTGGATGGTCAGGGGGATGATCCGGGTGGCGGCCACGGTCTGCCCGGCCTTGCAGGGATAGTGGGTCTTGAGGGTGGAGACGATGACCCCGGGGATGCGGTTGATGCGGCCAAGCCCCTCCACCTGGATCGTGAGAAGCCCGTCGGCCCTGGCCGAGATGTTGCTCTTCCCCTCGCTGGGATCGGACCAGACCACGCCGGGGCCGCAGATGGCCCGGGCGATCCGCAGGGCCGCGTCGTCCTCATGGAGGCGGGATTCCCCAAGCTCCAGCACATAGAGCGTCTGTTTGCCCAGTTTGCGCAGATCGGGGATGTCCTCCAGGCGCACCACGTGCCCCTTCTTGAACCCCACGCCCTTGAACTTGCCCGGGACGATCCGCGTGATGTCGTGGGCCAGCACCATGCCCACGGCCTTCTCCACCTGGATCCGCTTCATCACCGCCCCATGCCTCCCGACCCTGGTGTTCATGGGTCTATCATAGAGGCTTCGAAGCCGCTTGTCATGGCCTTTGGCGAATCCGCCCAACGCGTGGATGCGCGGCCATCAGGGGCTCTACGCGAGAGTCGGGCCGGCTGGGTCTGGCCCAAGTCCAAGGGGGCCTGCACGGCCTCGGGCATCCTTTGCGCCATCTGCACCGAGGGGGCCGGGCCCTGCGCCTCCCCGGGGGTGATCTCGGTCAGCTCGAGCGTGCCGATCCACTGGCTGAATGCGATGGCCTTGTGGCCTTCGTTGCCCACCTGTTCCTCCAGGATCCGGGCCAGCTCGCGGATCTTGGGGGCCGTCTTCTCCCGTTCCTGGGGGGGATCTCCCGGCCGTCAAGGGCCAGGGCGTTGCCGATGATGGGCATCTGCACCAGGCAGTTGAGCAGGATCTCCCGCTCCTTGGGAATCAGGGGGCGCCTCCTGGATTTGGCCAGCAGCCTGGCCAGGAGCTCCTTGAACTCGTCGTACGCGCCCCACTGCCGGGGGGTCATTTCCACGAAGAAGTTGTTGTCCACGCGATCCGGGAGATCCATGGGCACCTGGTCGCGCGTCGGGCGAAGGCTGTGGGGCGCAATCAGGGCGCCAATCTCCGGCAGGTTCTCACGGCCCGGGACCCGGGGCCAGGAACTGAAAGATGCTGTACAGCCCATCCAGGCGATTCTCCCGGGGCGTTGCCTGGAGCACGAAGGCGCGGCGGCCGTTCAGTCTCTTGACCGCGGCCCTGGCCCGCCAGTTCTTGATGCGCTGCGGCTCGTCCAGGATGATGAGGTCCGGCCGAAGCCGCTCCAAGGGCTCCAGATGGCGCGGGCGATCTCGCAGTTGAGGATCCGGAAGAAGGCAGGCTCCGGGCACAGGCGGCGCCGGTCGATCTGCACGCGAATACCCGTGGCCATGGGTGCTTTCCGATCAGGACCTCTTTGCGTTCGCGGCGCGGAGCCTGGAGGTCTGGGTCCTGGCGCAGGGGTTCCGGGCTGGGCCGGCGGGGGACGGGATCCATGGGCCTGCTCCCTCCCGCCTCATCGCATGAGAACGCCGGGCAGGAAGAGGGCCAGCTGGGGAAAGAGGAACAGCAGAACGGCGCAAAAAAGGAGGCTCAGGAGAAAGGGATACACCCCGCTGTAAATCACGCCGAACGGGGCCCGGGTGATGGCCCTGACCACAAAGACGTTGATGGCCACCGGCGGGACCACCACCCCGACCATGACCGTGATGGCGATGATCATGCCGAACCAGATGGGGTCGTACCCCAGCTTGATGATGACGGGGTAGAAGATGGGCGTGGCGAGGATCATGAAGGCCAGGTCGTCGATGAACGAGCCGCCCAGCAGGTAGATCACGGCGATGATCACCATGATGATATGGGCGTGAAAAGGCAGGCTGAGGATCCAATCGGCCGCGATCATGGGGATCTTGGTCCTCGCCAGGAAGTGGCCCAGGACCGTGGAGCCCGCGATGAGCATGAGGACCATGCACGCCGTGCGCAGGGACTCGTTGACGGACTTGATGTACCCCTTGAGGTTCAGGTCCCGCTTGAGGATCGAAAGGAGCAGCACGGCGAAGGTCCCCACGCTGCCGGCCTCGGTGGGGGTGAAAAACCCCTTCATGATGCCCCCGATGACGATGAGGAAGATGGCCACGACCCAGATGAGCTCCGGGACCGCCCTGAAGCGATCGCCCCAGGAGGATCGGTTGCCCCTGGGCCCCAACGATGGGTCCAGCCTGCACCAGAAAAAGATGATCAAGACGAAGAACAGGGCGATCATGAGTCCCGGGATCAATCCGGCCAGGAACAGCTTGCCGATGGACTGCTCGGTGATGATGCCGAAGACGATGAGGGTGACGCTGGGCGGGATGAGGATCCCCAGGGTGCCCACGGTGGCCACGATGCCCGTGGAGAGCTTCCGGTTGTACCCGTACCGGTCCATCTCGGGAACGGCCACGCTGGCGAAGGTCGCGGCCGTGGCGGGCGAGGAGCCGCAGATGGCCTTGAACACCGTGGCCCCTGCCACCGTGGCCATGGCCAGGCCCCCCGGGATATGCCCCAGGAACTTGTAGGCCGCATCGTAGAGCCGCTTGGCGATCCCCGCGTTGAAGGCGATCTGACCCATGAGGACGAACAGGGGGATCACGGTGAACCCGTAAGATGCGAACACGTCCCAGATGTCCTTGGCCAGGAGATTCAACGCGGCCTTGAGGGAGACGACGTAGGCGAATCCAAGAAAGCCCACCAGGGCCATGGCGAACCCCAGCTCGATGCCGGTCAGAAAGAGCACCAGCACCAGGGCCAGGCCGAGGATGCCGACGGCCACCTCACTCATACTTCCCCTCCGCGATCTTCACGATCTGGGAGATGAGCACCAGGCACTGAAGGAAACAGGAAAGTCCCACCCCGAGCACCACCGGGTAGAAGGGGACCTTCAGGGTCAGGGAGACCTCGCCGGAGCGGTACAGATCCAGTCCCATGCGGAGCAGATTCCATCCGATGAGGAAGAAGAGGCCCACCCCCAGGCATCTGGTGCCTATGTTGAAGGCGTTCTTGAGCCGCCTGGGCAGCTTCCCCACAAATGAATCCACGTAGATGTGCCCCATGGCCCAGGAGGTGAAGGGGAGGGAGAAACCGACCACCATGGCACCGGAAAACGCCACGAGCTCATACGTCCCCAGGATGGGCATCCGAAACGACCTGAGGATCACGTCCGCCACAGTGAGCAGCATCATGAAGGTGATGCTCACCCCCGCCACCATGTTGAGGTGGCGACTGGCCGCCCCCACTGCCTTGAGGAATGTCTCCATCCACCCGCCCCCCACATGTCATGGTGTGCCGGGAACGGCGGGGGGCGGATCCCCCCCGCCCATGGGATCTATTGATACTTCTTGAGCTCCTCCAGGCAGAACTTGAGGGCCTCTTCCCCGGGCAGGCCCTTCTCCTTTGTCTTGGCCACGTACTCGTCCAGGATCGGCCTCACCGCCTTGGCCCACCTCGCGTTTTCCGCGTCGGAAAGGGGGATGATCTTGTTGCCCCGGGCCAGGGTCACATCCGTCCCTTCCTTGTCGATCTCGTCCCATCCCTTTCCCGTCTTCTCGATCCACTCCTGGTTGATCTCCTCGATGATCTTCTGGACGTCCGGCGGGAGCGACTTCCACTTGTCCTTGTTCATCACCACGAAGAAGCCGGTGGAGTACGCCGAACCATAGCACAGGGTCGTGAAGTTGACGACCTCCCCCATCTTCCAGCCCTTGTTCGCCTCGATGGGGTGGACCGCCCCTTCGGCGACCCCCTTCTGGAGGGCGTCGTATCGATCGGGCATGGGCATGGCCACCGGGGTCCCGCCGAGGGACCCCACGACCTTGGCGCTCAACCCGTGGCAGACGATCTTCATTCCCTTGAGGTCCTCCAGCTTCTCCACGGCCTTCTTGGTGTGGAGGATCCCCGGCCCGTGGGCGTGGAAATACATGACCTGGACGTCATTGAACTCCTTGGGCTGGAACTTCCGGTAATACGCGTTGATCAGCTTGGTGGCGGCCAGCCCGCTCTTGTACCCCAGGGGCAGATCGATGACCTCCGTCAGCGGGAACTTGCCCGCCGTGTATCCCAACACGGACATCCCCACGTCGGACAGCCCCTTGACGACCCCGTCGTAGCACTGGGCCGCAGGGGTCAGGGTCCCACCGGGGAACATGGTCACCTTCACCCGGCCGTTGGTCCTCTTGGCGATCTCCTCCCCCCACTGAGTGGCCAGGACCGTATTCTTGTGAGGCGCCGGGAAGAAGATGGAATAGGTGAGCTCGATGGGTTTGGTCTGGGCCGCGGCGGGAGAGATGATCAGGGCCGCGGCCGCGGCCACCGCGCAGGGGAAAACCAAAGCCAAGTGCCTCTTTCTCATGTCGGGCCTCCTGTCTTTATGGTTTGGGGTTGACGAGGATAAGACAGCTGCCTGTCCAAAGAAGGGCTGAGACCACCTCCTTTCCGTCACACGTCCCCATCTGCGTCCAAGAGATCGTTCACGTTGATCTGGAGCATCCGGGTGCTGGCCAGGATGCGCTGGGCATTGCGCTCAACGGCCTGGATCCCCATGGACCGCTCCACCAGCTCCCTGGCCGCCGCCTCGATGGCATCGACGATGCGGGCCAGTTCCCGGACATCCCCGCGCATGGACATCTCCCCCTCCCGCCTCAGTGGCCCTTCCTCATGTCCTTGAAACGCCTGGCCTTGACGTCGTACCGTGGTAGGGATCCGTACGGGTGAAATGAGACGGCGTAGCCCAGGTTGGTCTGAAGCCTGAGCTGCTGGGTCAACCTGGCCAGCACGTCCTCCTGCCGGCCCGCGGCCTCGGGCCTGAGCTCCACCTTGAGGGCTATGGCGTCCGTGTTTCCGGCGCGGGTGACCACCACCTCGTACTCGTCGCCCAGCTCGGGGATGCCCCGCACCACCTCCTCGATGGCCGTGGGCGCCAGCAGGACCCCTTTGACCTTGGTGATGTCGTCGGCGCGTCCGACGACGCCCCCCTTGATCATGCGGTACGTCCTTCCGCAGGGGCACTGGGCCTCGTGCCACATGATGAGGTCCTTGGAGTCGAAGCAGACGCAGGGCTGGGCCACGCGATCGAAGGCCGTGATGATCAGCTTGCCCAACCGGTTGGGCTCCTCGATGATCTCCCCCGTATGGGGGTCCTGGATCTGCACCAGGAAGAGCCCCTCGTTGACGTGAAGACCTCCCGGCTGCGCCTGGCATTCATAGCCCCACGCCCCGATCTCCGTGGCGCCCACGTGGTCGTAGACCTTGGCCCCCCAGGCCTCCTCCATCCGCCGTTTGGTGGCGGGGACGCTGGCCCCGGGTTCCCCGGCGCAGGTGATCCTGCGAACCGAGAGGTCCTGGCGCGGGTCCAGGCCGAGCCGGTTGACGGCCGCATCGGCCATGCCCAGGACGTAGGTGGGGGTGGCCATCATGGCAGTGGCCCGGATCTCCTGCATCTTCAGGATGCGCGCCTCGGTGTCCAGGACTCCCCCCGGGACGACCTCGCAGCCCATCTTCTCGGCGGCGTAATGCCCGGCCCAGAAGGCCACGAACACGTTGTATCCGAAGGGGATGAAGACCCGATCGCTCTTTCGGTATCCCTGGGCGTAGAGGATATAGGACCAGCACTCGGACCACCACTCCCAGTCCTGCCAGGTGTCGGGCTGGTACACGGGCTGGCCCGTGGTGCCGCTGGTCTGGCGGAATGCCGTGACCTCCTCCAGGGGGACGCAGAGCATGTCCCCGTACGGGAAGGGTTCCCGCCTCTGGATGTCCCGCATCATCCCTTTCTCGATGCGGGGGACACGGGAGGCGTCCTCCAGGGACCGGATGTCCCCGGGCTCGATGCCGGCTTCCCGGTAAAGGCGCCGATGGAAGCGGGACCGCTCGTACGCCCAGCGGAAGATGCGCTTGAACTTGCGCAGCTGGAGGGCCCTCAACTCCTCACGGTCGAGGGTCTCCATGAGGGGGTTCCACATCCGATCGGCAGCCGGAAACATGGTCGTCCGCCCTGTCAGGTCCGCGGAGTCCATCCCCTCGCAACGGGGGCCCCATTGCGCCGAGGCACTCCGGAGGCCAGGGGTAAGGAAAGACCAGGCCACGTCCGCGAGCCCAAGCCCCTCGGCCCTCCTGCGGTTGCGAGAGGGGCCCCCCCTCCATCCCGGGTACCGCATGAGCCGCGGGCCGGCAAAGGGTGCCGGACAAACGATGGGAGGAGTCAAGGCCCCCGGGCCCGCCAACGGTGCACACGGCTCCCGGCAGTAATGACGCGGCCCGCCAATGTCAGGGGCCGCCCTGGGCTGTCTGGATTGGGCCTGCCAGGCCCTTTCTATCGTCGTACACCCGTCTTGTCAAGAAAAACGAAAGCACCGTCCCCTCTCATTTCTCATGCACCTTGACCTTCATCTCGATGCGCTCGTTGGGGTTGTCGGCCTTGTCCCGGGGCTGGCTGACGATCTTGTCGGCCACGTCCATGCCCGACACCACCTCGCCGAAGGCCGAGTACTTGCGGTCCAGAAACGAGGCGTCGGCCACGCAAATGAAGAACTGGGATCCGGCGCTGTCTGGATGGGACGACCGGGCCATGGAGAGGGTTCCCCTCTTGTGTGGCCTCTCGTTGAACTCCCCCTTGATGGTGTATCCCGGCCCGCCCGTGCCGTGCTTGGAGCGATCCGGGCTCTTGGAGTTGGGGTCCCCGCCCTGGATCATGAATCCCGGGATGACCCTGTGGAAGGTGGTGCCGTCGTAAAAGCCCTTCCTGGCCAGATCGATGAAATTGGCCACGTGGCCCGGGGCCGCGTCAGGGAAGAACCTGATCTGGATGTTTCCGAAGCGGGTCTCGATGGTGGCGCTTGTCTCGCTCATCTTCCTGATCTCCTCCTGGGTGAACCCGGACTGTTTGGGCTGCGCCTCCCCCTCTGGGGCCAGGGCGAGGACCGCGGCCAGGGTCAAGGCAGCGGCGAGCCGACATCTCATGACGCCCCTCCTGCAACAGAGCGATCTTCCCACGGCCCCGGCCGGGCGGCGGGAGAGAGACCTTCATACCATCCGCACAGGGGGAAGTCAAACGGGACCCCGCCCTCCCGTTGGTTTGACATAACTTTCTAAACTGGCTAGCCTATTTCTCAACCCAGGTGCATCGCGGGCCTTCCTTCGGGGAGGGCTTCTTTGTTTTGGGACGGGACCGTGCGACACATCCGCAATTTCAGCATCATCGCCCACATCGACCACGGCAAATCCACCCTGGCCGACCGTCTCATTCAATTCACGGGGGTGGTGGACCCGCGGCACTTCCAGGACCAGATCCTGGACACCATGGAGATCGAGCGGGAGCGGGGCATCACCATCAAGAGCCAGGCCATCTCCCTGCCCTACAAGGCCAGGGACGGCAGGCAATACGTCCTCAACCTCATCGACACCCCGGGCCACGTGGACTTCACGTACGAGGTCTCCAGGGCCCTGGCCTCCTGCGAGGGGGTGCTCCTGCTCATCGATGCGGCCCAGGGCGTGCAGGCCCAGACCCTGGCCAACCTCTACCTCGCCATGGAAAACGACCTGGAGGTCATCCCGGTCATCAACAAGATCGACCTGCCAACGGCCGACGTGGACCGGGTCATGGAGCAGATCGAGGCGGAGCTGGGCCTGGACCCTTACAGCCATCTGCAATGCTCGGCCAAGGAGGGGATCGGAATCGAGGATCTGCTGGAGGCCGTCGTCCAGCGCATCCCGCCGCCCAAGGGCGACCCCGCCTCGCCCCTGGCGGCCCTGATCTTCGATGCCCAGTATGACCCGTTTCGGGGAACGGTCATTCACTGCCGCATTTTCGATGGATCCATGGAGGCCGGCCACACCATCCGCTTCATGTCCAACGACGCCACGTATCGGGTGGAGGAGGTGGGCCGCTTCCTCCTGTCGAGGCAGAAGACCGACCGGCTGGTCGCCGGGGAGGTGGGCTACGTCATCGCGGGGGTGAAGACCGTCTCCGACGTCCGCATCGGGGACACCATCACCCGTCACGAGGCCCCCTGCGCCGGAGCGCTGCCCGGTTTCCGGGAGATCAAGCCCGTGGTCTTCGCGTCCATCTACCCCATCTCGTCCGAGGACTACGAGGACTTGGCCGTGGCCCTGGAGAAGTACAAGCTCAACGACGCGGCCCTGGTGTACCAGAAGGACTCGTCCCTGGCCCTGGGGCTGGGCTTCCGATGCGGGTTCCTGGGGTTGCTTCACCTGGAGATCGTGCAGGAGCGGTTGGAGCGCGAATACGGCCTCTCCATCATCCTCTCGGTGCCCAGCGTGCGGTACCGCTTCACCCTCAAGGACGGCCGGCAGGTGGAGGTGGACAATCCCGCCCACTACCCCAACCCCATGACCATAGCCAGGGGGGAGGAGCCCTACATCCGGGCCACCATGCTCCTGCCCGAGCGCTACCTGGGGGGCGTGATGAAACTGTGCATGGACCGCCGCGGCAGCAACTCGCGCCTCACGTACCCCAGCCCGGGCCGGGTGGAGCTCATCTTCGACATGCCCCTGGCCGAGACCATCTACGACTTCTACGACCGCTTCAAGTCGGTGACCCAAGGGTACGGTTCCTTCGACTACGACCTGATCGATTACCGGGAAGGGGATCTGGTGGTGGTGGACATCCTGGTCAATGGCGAGAAGGTGGATGCCCTGTCACAGATCGTCCACCGGGGGAACGCCCGGGCCCGTGCCCTGCTGGCCTGCGAGCGGCTGAAGGACGAGATTCCCAGGCAGCTCTTCCGCATCGCCATCCAGGGGGCCATCGGCGGGGAGATCATCGCCCGGACCAACATCTCCGCGTACCGAAAGGACGTGACCGCCAAGTGCTACGGGGGGGATATCACCCGCAAGCGCAAGCTCCTGGAGCGGCAGAAGAAGGGGAAAAAGCGCATGAAGATGATCGGGTCTGTCACCATCCCCCAGAGCGCCTTTCTGGCGGTCCTGAAATCCAACGGGGACTGAATGGGAAAGAAGAGCACGGAATTGAGGAGTCAGGAGACAGGCGGGGGGATCCGGGATCCAGGGTCCAGCATGAAAGACACGGGAGCCGGAATTCGCGCACCGCGGGCGAGAGATGACCGACGCCCGGCGCCTGCCGGCGCCGGTCTGTACATCCACATCCCCTTTTGCGTGAGCAAGTGCCCCTATTGCGACTTCTGCTCCACGACGGCACTGGATCGGATCCCCGGGTTCCTGGCGGCCCTGGAACTGGAGATGGGCCGGCACGGGGGAGAGTGGGGGTCCTTCGACACCCTTTACCTGGGCGGTGGGACCCCTTCCGTGCTCTCCAAAGAGGATCTGGGGCGGATCGTGGCCATGGCGCGGGATCATTTCAACATCGTGCCCGAGGCCGAGATCACCGTGGAGATCAACCCCGGGGATCTGGGTGCAGTCGATCTGGAGCGCCTGCGGCGACTCGGGGTGAGCAGGCTCAGCATCGGTGTGCAGTCCCTGGACGAGGGTGTGCTCTCCTTCCTGGGGCGGCGGCACACCGGGGCCCAGGCCGAGGCGGCCGTATCGGCCGCAAGAGAGGCGGGGTTCGAAAACGTGGGGATTGATCTGATCTACGGGGTGCCCGGGCAGGGGCTGGCTGGCTGGATGCGTACCCTGGGGAGGGCACTGGCCCTCGAGCCCGAGCACCTGTCTTGCTACGAGCTGACCCTGGAGCCCAAGACGCCCCTGGGGCGACGCCACGCCCGGAAAGCGTTCCGTCTGCCCTCCGAGGAGCTGCAACGGGCGTTCTTCCTGCGCACCTCGGAGTTCCTGGAGGGGGCGGGCTACATCCACTACGAGGTGTCCAACTTCGCCCGGGACCCCTCCCTCGCGTCCCGGCACAACCAGAAGTACTGGGATCACACGCCGTACCTGGGGCTGGGCCCCTCGGCCCACTCCTGTGGAGGCCCCCGCCGCTGGTGGAACCATCCATCGCTCGACGAATACGTCGCGGCCCTGCGGCACGGGAGATCCCCCGTGGCCGGGGCGGAGTTCCTGACGGCTGAGCAGCGCCGCTTGGAGGCGGTATACCTGGGCCTGCGAACGCGAAAGGGCGTGGATCTGGAAGCATTCGCCCGCCGCCATGGGTGCGATCTCCTGGCGGAGCGGCGCGCCGCCCTGGGGCTTCTTCGGGCCAGGGGCCTGGTGCGCATCGAGGACGGGCATCTGCGCCCGACCCGTGCCGGCCTCGCCGTGGCCGACCAGCTGGCCCTGCTGTGAGGGGCCCGCGCCTGACGAGCTCCCCCGTCCCTGTCCCGTCCCTGCCCAGGGCCCCCCAGTCGCCCCCAGGAGGCGACTCCACGCCAGCGAAGGGGAAAGCCTTTCTCCCGGACCATTTCCGCGCTGCGTTTTTTCCTTGACAAGTCCGCTTGGACGCAGTACACAAGCGATATCCCACTATACGGACAAATATTCCGATATACGGAACAATATGGGAGAGACCGTCCATGCGGCTGTTCGAATACGAAGCCAAGGAGATCTTCGCCCAGGCAGGGATTCCCACGCCCCGCTCCGGTTGCGCCCGAAGCCCCGGGGAGGCTCGTGAGACCGCCGCCCGGATCGGCGGGCCGGTGGTCCTCAAACCTCAGACCCTCGCCAAGGCCAGGGGCAAGGCCGGGCTGATTTGTTTTGCGGATCATCCCGAGGAGGCGGAGGACCGGTGCAGGACGCTCCTGGGTCGTACCCACAACGGCCAAGCCATCGAGGCCGTCCTGGTGGAGGAGAAGGTCCGGCTCCTGGCGGAGTTATTCCTGGGGATTGCCGTGGACTACGCCAAGGCCTCGCCCACGGTCATCGTCAGTTCAGAGGGAGGCGTGGACGTGGAGACGACGGCTCGCCAGAGGCCGGATTGCGTGCGAATGATCTCCACATCCCCGTCCAAGGGGCTCGGCGCTCGGGACGCCGCCCGATTGGTGGACTTCCTGCGGGGGCTGAAGCCTGAAATCCTCTCGGGGCCCGCTTGCGCCGAGCTTGAACTCGCCCTCCAGCGCCTGTACGAGATCTTCAGCGGGCACGACTGCGAACTGGTGGAGATCAATCCCATGGGGATACGGGAGGACTCGAGCCTGGCGGCCCTCGACGGGTTCATGGTCGTCGACGATGAAGCCCAGTTCAGACAAGCGGGTCTGGTCCGGCCCCGCGCCCAGAGCGAGGAGGAGTTCCGGAGGGAGCAGGAGTTCAAGAAGAAGGGGTGGACGTATATCCCCATGGAGGGAGAAATCGGGATTCTCTCCAGCGGGGCCGGAATCACCATGGCCATCATGGACCTCATCAACCTCAACGGGGGCAAGCCGGCCAATTTCCTGGATACGGCACAGATGAACCGGCAGGGGATGTACGAGGCATTTCAGATCTTCCACCACAGCCCGGAGCTGAAAGTACTGCTGGTGAACGTTTTTGCGGGGCTGAACCGCTGCGATGATCTGGCACTCGGGATCCAGGATTACCTGAGGGACTTCAAGGCCCCCTTCCCCATCGTGGTCAGGATGATCGGGAATCGGGATCGGGAGGGGAGGGAGATCCTGCAGTCCATCGGAATTCAAGCCATCGCCAGCCTGGAGGAAGCTGTGGAGAAAGCCATTGCAACGGCAAGGGGCACGCCATGAGCATCCTTGCATTTGCGCAAACCCGAGTCCTGATCCGGGGCATCACGGGCGCCGCGGCCCGCCATCACACAAGAAACATGCTGGACTACGGGACCAAGATCGTGGCCGGCGTTCGACCCGGAGCGGGGGGCGAGTCCGTGGAGGGCGTTCCGGTATACGACAGCGTGGAGGAGGCCTGCCGGGAACACCGGGTGGATGCATCCATTCTGTTCATCCCCGCTGCAGCGGTGAAGAACGCCGCCCTGGAGGACATTCGACGCGGGATCCGCCTCCTGGTCATCCACGCCGAACACGTCCCCCTCCACGATGCCATGGTCATCCTGGAGGAGGCCCGGGAGAGGGACGCCGTGATCATCGGCCCCAACACGCCGGGGATAATCTCCCCTCCGCAGAGGGCCAAACTGGGGTTCGTTCCTTCCATGTATTTCAAACCGGGGCCCATTGGCGTCGCTTCCCGGAGCGGGACCCTCACCTATGAGCTGGTCTCGCGTCTCACCGCCCGCGGCCTCGGCCAGAGCACCGTCATCGGCGTGGGGGGAGATCGAATCGTGGGGTTGAGATTTGCCCAGGCGCTGGCGCGCTTCGAGGCAGACCCGGACACCGAGGCGGTCCTGCTCATCGGAGAGATCGGAGGCTCCATGGAGGAGGAGGCGGGAGAAATGGTCGCGCGGGGTGAGACCAAGAAACCCGTGTTCGCCTACCTGGCGGGCCACACCGCCCCTGAAGGAAAACGGGTGGGCCACGCCGGGGCCATCATCGACCGCTCCAGAGGGACGGCCGAGGGAAAGATGAAGGCATTGAACGACTCCGGGGTTCGCGTGGGAAGGACCATCGCCCAGGTGGTGGAGACCATGGTGCAGACTCTGCACCGATGACGATCCGAGAGCCATGACAGACAAAGACCACCTCCAGTCCCTGGAGAAGGGGCTGAGCATACTGGAGCTGATCTCGAGGCACGGGTCCCCCCTCAAGCTGGAGAGACTGATGCAGCTCTCGGGAATCAAGAAGACCTCCTGCTTCCGCATCCTGAAGACGCTGACCCACCTGGGGTTTCTGGCTCGCGAGCCCGAAGGGAAGGCGTACTGCCTGGGCCCCAAGATGATCTCCATCGGTCTTTCCGCTCTGGAAAACAGGGGGGTAAGGGAACTGGCGCTTCCCTACATGAGACAGATCCGCGAGAGGACCGGGGCCACCGTGAACCTCGCCATCCTCAGCGGTGGGGATGTCATCTTCGTGGAAAGGCTGCAGTCGGCCCATATCGTGGAGACGAACCTTCGGGTGGGGTCCCGCCTCTCGGCCCACTGCTCTTCCATGGGAAAGGCCATTTTGGCCTTTGCCCCCCAAGGGGAACTGGACGATCTGCTGGGGAGGATCGACTTCCACAGGAGAACCGACAGGACGATCATCAGCCCGGCCGCATTCCGAAAGGAACTCGCCGAGGTCCGCCAAAGGGGGTTCGCGTTGAACAACGAGGAGCTGGAAACAGGGCTCTTCGCCATTGCGGCCCCGTTGCGAGACCGGAGCGGGCACGCTGTGGCGGCCATGAACATTTCATTTCCGTTGCTGCGTCATTCCAAGAAGGAGGCCATGGAGGTCTTTCGTCCCATGCTCCTGGATGCCTGCGGGGAGATCTCCTCCCTGTTGGGGTTTCGGCCCAAGGCCATGTGACGCCATGGCCATCGGAAACCTTGGATCAAGGAGGAACGCCATGAGGTCGATGAGAGGAACCGTCACGGGATGCCTGGCTCTGGCCCTGGCAGTGGGGATGCTGTGGTCTGTCAGCCCAGCCGGTGCAGCGTCCAAGAAACAGCTCGCCATGGGCTCCACCCAGTCCTCCTCCAGCCACTACGCCTACTTCGTGGCCGTGGCCAAGATCATCAACACCCATGTGCCGGAGGTCAACGTCTCGGTGGTGGAGACCGGGGCCTCGGTGGACAACATCAACCGGATCCAGAAGGGGGACCTCGATCTGGGGATGACCACCGTCCATCTCCAGTACCAGGCCTTCCACGGCATGGGAACCTGGAAAGACAAGCCCATCAAGGACCAGTACGTTCTGTGGGTGTACCAGCCGGCTCCGCAGAACTTCGTGGTCCGCGAGGACAGCGGGGTGAAGACCATCTACGATCTGGCGGGCAAGCAGTTCAACCCGGGGATGCGTGGCTCGGCCACGGAGAAGACGGCCGAGGCCATTCTGGATGCCCTGGGCGTCGCCCCGAACTTCTACCGGGGAGGGACGGACGATACCGTGGCTTCCATAAAGGACAACCGGATCGTGGGGTACGTCAAGTCCGGCGCCGGTGTGAAGGCCCTGGACGCCTCCACGCTGGATATCGCCACCTTCACTCCCATCCGACTTCTGGGATTCACCGATGAGGAGATCGCCAAGGTGCAGTCCAAGTATCCGTATCTGAGTCCCATCGCCATTCCCAGAGGCATCCACAAGGATTCGCCCGCGTACAAGACCTTCACCATGCTCATCGGGGTCGTGGCCAAGAAGGACCTCCCCGACGAACTGGTGTACAAGATGGTGAAGGCGGTTCACGAACACTTCGGGGATCAGGTGGCAGCGTACCCGTCCATCAAGGATTCCAACTTGCCGGAGCTCACCCTGGAGACCTGCACGGTTCCCCTCCACCCGGGCGCCATCAAGTATTACAGGGAGCTGGGGCTGAAAGTTCCGGAGAACCTCATTCCCAAGTGAGGAGAAAGAGACCATGGCGGAGGGTCGGGGCCGGGTCGACGTGGACGACCTGATGCAGATCGAGCCGGAAAAGGTCCAGGTGAAAGACCGCGAGCAGGCCGAGGCCAGATCCCTCAAGGGGCCGATGGCGTCCGCAGCGTCTGCCATCTCCGTCGCCTTCGCGGCCTTTCAGCTCTATACCGGCGTCTTCGGAGCGTTCCCTGACCTGATCCAGCGCAGCATCCACGTCGGATTTGCCATGGTCTTGGCCTTCTTCCTTTACTCCGCTGTCAGCCGATCCCCCAAGAATCGCTTCTCGGCGATGGATCTCCTTGCCATGGTTCTGGGCCTCGTGGTCTGCACCCATGCCGCCCTGAACTACGACCGGATCATGATGAACCCGGGTGTCTCCAGTCACTGGGACTTGATGCTCGGACTGGCGGCCACTGCGCTGGTCCTGGAGATGACGAGGCGCATCCTGAGCTGGATCCTCCCGGCCATCGCCCTTCTGACGATCCTGTATGCGTATCTGGGGCCGTACCTGCCCGATGCCATGGCCCATCGGGGATTCCGTGTGGAGTACATCATCGAGACCCTGTACATGTCCACGGCAGGGATCTGGGGAACGGTCACGGGCGTGTCCGCGACCATCATGGCGGGTTTTCTCATCTTCGGCTCCTTCCTCTACTATACGGGAGGCGGGGAGATCTTCGTGGATCTGGCCAAGGCCATCGCCGGAAGGTCCTACGGGGGGCCGGCCAAGGTGAGCTGCATATCCAGCGCGCTGTTCGGGACCATCTCGGGGAGCGCCGTGGCCAACGTGGTGGTGGACGGCGTCTTCAACATCCCCCTCATGAAGAAGTTGGGCTACAAGCCGCAGTTCGCTGCGGCGGTGGAGGCGACCGCCTCCACCGGCGGACAGCTCATGCCTCCGGTCATGGGCGCGGGCTCTTTCATCATGGCGGAGTTTCTGGGCGTTCCCTACACGAAGGTGGCCTTGGCTGCGGCCATTCCCGCGCTGCTTTACTACCTGGGGGTGGCCTCTTCGGTTCATTTCGCGGCGAGAAAGTCCAACCTGGAGCGCCTCCCCCGGGACGTGATCCCGCCCTTGCGCAAGACCCTCCCCCGGGGCGCCTCCCTTTTCGTCCCGGTCACGCTTCTCATCTACCTCATGATGTCCGGTCACGATCCGACCACCTCCGTTCTGTGGGCCACAGGCGCATCCGTGGCCCTCTATCTCGCAACGGCGCCCAGCGGGTCCATGGTCGTCCCAAGAGCGAAGAATCTGGTCCTGGCCCTGGAAGCCGGGGGGAAATCCATCGTCCTGGTGGCGGCCCTGTGTGCGTGCGCCCAGATCGTCATCGGCATGGTCAATCTCTCCGGCCTGGGGATCCGGCTGACGGAGCTGGTCCTGGGGTTGAGCGGCGGAAGCGGAACCCTGGCGCTGTTTCTCACCATGATCGTGTGTTTGATCCTGGGCATGGGGCTGCCCACCACGGCGGCATACGTTCTGGCGGCGTCCGCGGCAGCCCCTGCGCTCATCAAACTGGGGGTGGCGCCCCTGGCGGCCCATCTCTTCGTCTTTTACTTCGCCATCATGTCCGCCATCACCCCTCCGGTGTGCGCGGCCACCTTTGCGGCGGTGGCCATCGCCAGGTCCAAATGGCTTCCCACGGGGTGGCTCGCCGTGCGCATGGGGCTGGCCGGGTTCATGGCCCCGTTTCTCTTCGTGAACGTCCCCCACCTCCTCCTCGTGGGGTCGCCGGTGGAGATCCTTTGGAACTCCCTGGTCTCGGCCCTGGGGGTGATGGCTGTGGCCGGGGTGGCCATGGGCTACTTCGGGGACCGGTGCAGGTGGTACGAATCCGTTGCTCTGGCCGTGGGCGCCTTGTGCCTCCTGAAGCCGGGTCTGCTCACGGATCTCATCGGCCTGGGGCTGGTCGGGTCCATTTATCTTTTCCAGAAAAGAAGGCATGCCGCGCTGGCCAGAAGCATGTCCTTTTCCGCCGCGTGAGGGAGGGGCAAGATGAACCTTCCCGATTCCGTCATCATCGTCGAAGTGGGACCCCGGGACGGACTGCAGAACGAGAGCGGTTTCGTGCCCACCGATCAGAAGATCGAGCTGATCGAACGCCTCTGCAGCACGGGCCTGCGAAGGATCGAAATCACCTCCTTCGTCCACCCCAAGGCCGTTCCCCAGCTGCACGACTCAGAAGAGGTGGTCGGTCGGATCGGCAAGAGGCCGGGGATTTGCCTGTCCGCCCTGACCCCCAACGAAAAGGGACTGGAGAGGGCCCTGGCTGCTCGGGTGGAGGAAATCACCCTGTTTGTCTCCGCCTCGGAGGCCCACAACCAGAGAAACGTGCGCATGTCCGTTGCCCAGTCCCTGGCGGGGTTTCGCACCATGGCCGAGAGAGCCCTGGCCCACGGGATGCGCATTCGGGGCTATGTGGTCACCGCTTTCGGTTGTCCGTACGAGGGGAGGATCTCCCCGGAGAAGGTGGAGTTCATCCTGGACCAATACCGGGCCCTGGGGGTTCGGGAGGTCTCCCTGGGAGATACGACCGGTATGGCCAACCCGGTGATGGTGGGTGAGCTGATCCGACGGATCAGGCCTCGATTGGGCGGGATGGACCTGGCGCTTCATTTCCACGACACCCGCGGGGCTGCGCTGGCCAATGTGCTGGCCGGCCTTCAGGAGGGGGTGCGGATCTTCGATGGGTCCGTGGGCGGGCTGGGGGGATGCCCGTACGCAAAGGGGGCGTCGGGAAACGTGGCCACCGAAGACCTGGTGAACATGCTGGAGGAAATGGGCATCCGCACGGGGGTGGACCTCGCCAGGCTCATCGACTGCGCCCGATACGCCCGGGAGATCGTGGGGCGGGATCTGCCGAGCCATCTTCTTGGGGCGGGGCCCATCCGCTGGGAGGGTGAGTGATCCTCTCTGGCGCCTCAGGATATGGGGGGCAGACCCCGTTGGAGTGATCCAGGAGGCCAGGGGCCATCGAGCCGCCCGGCCGTGGGTCTGCTTCATCTGGGGATTTCCCATGCGTCACTCGGTCTTCTGTGTGGACAGAGAAGTCGAAGTGGTTCGGGCCCGCCCGGAGATGGAAGTTGCCCTCCTTGATGATGCCCCGCCGGAACTCCATGGGGAATGACCGGCCCACCTGCGCCTCAAGTCTTTCCGCTGCAGGTCGTGAAAGATGAACCGCCCTGAGGCGGCGTCGTGTCTTTGTGGATCTCCGATTCCGTCCGGTAATCGCGCCCGTTGATGATCCTTCGGCCGTCCCACTTCCCTTTGAGCTCGCCGAGGTTGCCCTGGCAGATGGGCTGTCTCGCCATGTCCCCACAGCCGGCGAACGCCGCCCACAAGAAGACCGCCACAAGAAGCCTCCCGAGGACGCCTCCCCTCATCCCACAGGTCTCCTGTCTGCAATGGCCAAGACGTGTCATGGGTCCCACTGGCGGGATGACCCTCGTCGTCTGGACCGGGGGACGGGAAGTTGACTGCGTCGTGGGGCGGTTCGGGTGTCCTTGCCGGGGGTGTTGCTTGGGCTCCTTGTGGCGCCCGACCCCGGGGCGTCCACTTCACGGGCATTGGCCCGGATGCCGAGGGCTCCGGCGGGGCGAGAGGACGTTTCACCGGGAGGTGTACTGAGGCGGCCCCGGGCGGTCAACCGCCTTTCGCAAGCCCGTCCAAGGACACGCGCAAACCCGTGACGGCTTGCAAAGCGCCTGTCCTCCCTGATACAACATCCCATGCCATGGGATCAACGCTGCGGGCGGCGGGAGGGGCGGTATGAACATCTGGATGACGCTGGACAAGGCGGTGAGCCTGTATCCCCGGAAGATCGGGGTGGTGGACGGGGAGGTGCGGTTCACATACGCGCAGGTGGGGGAGCGGGTGGGGGCCCTGGCCCGATTCCTTCAAGACAAAGGGATCCGCCCGGGCGAGAGGGTCGCCATCGTGGAGGTCAACAGCCACCGGTTCCTGGAGGCGTACTATGCCGCGGCGGGTCTGGGGGCCATCCTCAACCCCCTGAACTTCCGCCTCTCCCCGGGCGAGATCGCCTACATCCTCAAGGACTCCCATGCCCGATGGCTCCTGGCCAACGCCCAGTTTGCCCCCCTGGTGACCGGCGCCCTGGCGCACGGGACGCCGGTGGAGGGCGTCCTGTGGATGGGGAGCGAGCCCGGGTCGGGGGCCGGGGCCCCCCAGGCGGACTACGAGGAGGCCCTGGCCGCCCACCGGGGGGTGTTCCACCCCGAGCCCGTCCTGGAAAGCGACGTGGCCCAGCTCTACTACACCAGCGGCACCACGGGCCGGCCCAAGGGGGTCATGCTCACCCACAAGAACGTCTGCTTTCATGCCCTGGGCACCATCGCCGAGCTCAACCTCACGGACCGGGACGTGTGGGCCCACGTGGCCGCCATGTTCCACCTGGCGGACGCCTGGGCCACCTTTGCCGTCACCTGGGTGGGGGGGCGGCACGTCATGGTCCCGCAGTTCGAGCCCGAGCGGGTTCTTGCCACCATCCAGAGGGAGCGGATCACGCTGAGCAACCTGATCCCCACCATGCTCAACCTCATGATCAAACACCCCAACGCCGGGCATTACGACTACGGGAGTCTGCGAGTGATCCTCAGCGGCGGCGCTCCCATCGCCCCCGAGGTGGTGCGACGGATCGTGGAGGTCTTCCGCTGCGATTACATCCAGACGTACGGCATGACCGAGACGAGCCCGTACCTCACCCTGAGCATCCTCAAGGAGCATCTGCGGGATCTTCCGCCCGAGGCGCAGATGGCCTTCAAGGCCAGGACCGGCCGTCCCTTCATGGGGGTGGACCTCAAGGTCGTTGATGAACGCGGCGAGCCCGTCCCCGCCGACGACCGCGCCGTGGGGGAGATCTGGGTGAGGGGGGACACGGTCACCCCCGGATACTGGAACCTTCCCGAGGAGACGGCGAACGCGTTCCATCAGGGCTGGCTGAAGACCGGGGATCTGGCCGTGGTGGACGCCGAGGGGTACGTGAACATCGTGGACCGAAAAAAGGACATGATCCTCACCGGAGGGGAGAACGTGTATTCCACCGAGGTGGAGAACGTCCTGTACATGCACCCCAAGGTACTGGAGGCCGCGGCCTTCGGGGTCCCCGACGAGAAATGGGGCGAGGCGGTCAAGGCCGCCGTGGTCCTTCGACCCGGTGAGACCGCGTCCGGCGAGGAGATCATCGCCTTTTGCAAGGACCATCTGGCCCACTACAAGTGCCCCAAGTCCGTGGACTTCATCCCCGAGCTCCCCAAGACCGGCTCGGGAAAGATCACCAAGAAGGCCCTTCGAGACCCGCACTGGGCGCAGATGACCAAAGGGGTGCACTGAGCGACCCCCTTTCCAAGAAAACGACCGCGGCGGGCGTTGCCGAACGCCTCGGGCCGGGAGATGCTGAAGGCAGTTGAGGCGCGGAGTTCTCGGGGCGCGATCGTCTATGCTCGATTGGGAGGTGGGTCATGGCCGCCAAGCCGAAGATGCCCCACAAGGGGCATGAAGATCATCTCTGCTTCTTGGAGAACATCGGGTACCTGGAGGCACAGGAGCTTTTGGAGATGGGCGTGGATCGCAAGGAGGAGTACAAGCGTCTGGTGCGCAAGGCCGGCCGCGTATGCACCAAGTGCGGGAGGGTCGCGGCCAAGCCAGAGAACCTGTGCGTGCCCGAGGGCCTATGATTGATCCGTCGGAAGGGCCGGGGCCGCATCCGCCGCCCCCCGGCCCTTCATCCGCCCGGGCGCGTGTTCTATAATACCTCGCCGGAGGGGGGTGCAGGCACGGGCGGGGCAGCAGGTGAGATGACAGGCCGGAAAAACGCCATCACGGATGTCCCGGGCGTCCTGGTGGGTCACGAGACCGACGAGGCTGCGGCCTCCGGGGTGACGGTAATCCTGTGCCCCCAGGGGGCCGTGGCGGGTGTGGACGTGCGGGGAGGGGCGCCGGGCACTCGGGAGACGGACCTCCTCGAGCCGACGAACCTGGTGGAACGGGTGCAGGCCGTGGCCCTGTGCGGCGGATCCGTATTCGGGTTGGCCGCTGTGGAAGGCGTGGTGCGCTGGCTCGAAGGGCGGGGAGAGGGCTTCCCCCTGGAGGGCGGACACGTGGCCCCCATCGTTCCGGCCGCCGTTCTGTTCGATCTGGGCCGCGGCCGAGAGTTCCGCCCCCCTGTGGACGCGGCGTGGGGGCGCCGGGCCTGCGACGCCGCCTCCGCCGGGCCGGTGGTCATGGGCTGCGTGGGCGCGGGGACCGGGGCCGTGGCCGGGGGGATAAAAGGCGGGGTGGGCACGGCCAGCGAAGTCCTGCCATGGGGGGTCACGGTGGGGGCTCTGGCAGCGGTCAACGCCCTGGGCTTGGTCGTGGACCCCGTGAGGGGCCGACCATGGGAGATCCGGCTGGAGCTGGGCAGGGAGTTCGGGGCCCTGGGCCGCAGGCGGGTCCGGCTGCCCAGAGAAGCGCCATCGGGCCCGGTGCGAAACACCACTGTCGGGGTGGTGGCCACGGACGCCAGGCTCACCAAGGCCCAGGCCCAGAAGGTGGCCCAGATGGCCCACGACGGCCTGGCCCGGGCCGTCCGTCCGTCCCACACCCTCTTTGACGGGGATACGATTTTCTCCCTGGCAACGGGTGGACGGGAACTGCCCGAGACGGCCGGCTTCTTCGCGGCGCCCCAGGCCGCGGCCATGAACGAAGTGGGCCGGGCGGCGGCGGACTGTTTCACCCGGGCGGTGATCCACGCGGTGCTGGCGGCACGAAGCGCGTACGGGTTTACGGCGTTCCGGGACCTGCCCGAGATGCAGGCGTGAGGCATCACCCGGTGCGTCTTGGACGGGCGATGAATGGGGGAAGCGCGCGCGCTGGGCGCGATGCCGGGAGGCGGCGGACGGTCGCATGCTTCGCGTTTCCAAACTGAGCAAGTCCTTCGGGGCGTTGAAGGCCCTGGACCAGGTGGACCTCCACGTGGCCCGGGGGCAGATCCACGGGATCATCGGCCCCAACGGTTCCGGCAAGACCACGCTCTTCAACTGCATCACGGGGCTTCTGAGACCGGACGCCGGATCGGTTCATCTGGGCCAAGAGGAGATCACGGCCCGCAAGCCATGGGACATCGCCAAACTGGGGGTGCGGCGCTCGTTCCAGGCCGGGAAGATCGTCCCCGGCATGACCGTGCTGGAGAACGTCATGTCGGGGATCAACGACGGCATGGGCGCGGCCTGCGTGGACACCGTCTTTCGCCTTCCCTTTGTTCGATCGCCTCGGGAAGAGGAGATCCAAGGGCGCGCCCGGCGCGCCCTGGAGCTGGTGGGGATGGGAGGGGGCGCCGATCGCTGGGCCGGCGACCTGGTGTGGACCGAGCGGCAGTTGGTCCAGATCGCGCGGGCCCTGGTGGCCGAGCCCAGGCTGCTGCTGCTGGACGAGCCGGCATCGGGCATGGGCGTGCGCGAGATCGAGCGGGTGGAGGAGATCATCCGCAGGGTCCGGGAGGCGGGGGTGACGGTGGTCGTGGTGAGCCACGACGTGAAGATGCTCATGAACCTCTCGGATTGGGTCACCGTCCTGAACTTCGGCGGGCGCATCGCGCAGGGGACCCCCCAGGAGGTCCAGCGGGATCCCCGGGTGCTGGAGGCCTACCTTGGCGCCGAATGACGGCAGGGTCCCCATGCTGGCGGTGGAGGGGATTTCGGTCTCGTACGGCCACGTCAACGCCCTGAGTCGGGTGAGCCTGGTCGTGTATCCCGGGGAGATCGTCGTCCTTATCGGGGCCAACGGAGCCGGCAAGACCACGCTGCTGGAGACCGTGCTGGGGATCAACGCGCCCCTTTGCGGGGCCATCACCTTCCAGGGCAGGAGGATCGACGGCGTGGCGGCCGACCGCAATGTGCGGGACGGCCTGTGTTTGGTGCCCGAGGGGCGGGGCGTTTTCGCCTCCATGAGCGTGCTGGACAACCTCCTGCTGGGGGCCCACCACAACATGCGCCATGTGGGCGAGAAGTTGCGGCGGGTCTACGACTGGTTCCCCATCCTCGAGAAGCGACGGGACCAGATCGCACGGACCCTGAGCGGAGGAGAGCGGCAGATGCTGGCCATGGGCCGGGCCCTCATGTCCGCGCCCGCCCTTGTCATGGTGGATGAGCCGTCCATCGGGCTTGCCCCAATCGTGGTGAGGGACATCTTCCACATCCTGGTCATGCTCAACCAGGAGGGGTACACCATCCTCCTTTCCGAGCAGAACGCGTACAAGGCCCTCAAGTGCGCCCACAGGGGGTATGTGCTGGAGACGGGGGCCGTGGCCCTCGCCGGTACGGCCCATGAGCTGATGAGCGATCCGGGGGTGAGGGAAGCGTATCTGGGAGCGTGAAGTCATGGAGGTCTTCATCGCCCAGGTCATCAATGGACTGGCCCTGGGGAGCATCTACGTGCTGCTGGTCACGGGGTTCAATCTGCTGCTCCTGGTGGCCATGATCATTCATTTCGCCTACCCCCAGGTGGTGGTCTTCTGCATGTACATCGCCTGGGTCGTGCTGGGGCTCACGGGGAACAACATCCTGCTGGGGGTCCTGGCGGCCGTGGCCTCCTCGGTCCTGCTCAACCTGGTCTCGGCCCCCATTTTTCAGAAGGTGATGGAGAAGCGAGGGGACGTGGACATCAACACGACCATGGTGGTGTCCCTGGGGATGGGGATGATCATCACCGACGTGCTGTCCCACTCGTTCAACAAGGGACTTCCCGTGGCGTTCCCCGATGCGATCTCGGGCAGCGCCCCCATGGTGCGCATCGGTCTGATCAGCATACTGAGCGGGCAGGTATGGGCCCTGGCGGTGGGCGTGGTCGCGGTGTCCGGCTTCTTCGTGCTCCTGTACAAGACCCGGGCCGGCCGGGCGTTTCGGGCCATCGCCGAGGACCCCAACGGGGCCCGCCTGGTGGGGATCCCACTGCTCAGGACGGGCCTGGAGAGCTACGCCCTGTCGGGGGTCCTGGGCGGGATCATCGCCGTGCTGCTGGCCATGCTTCTGGGCTCGGCCTCTCCCGGGCTCGGCGAGCAGGTGGCGCACAAGGTCCTGGCCGTCTCCATCATCGCCGGCCTGGGGAATCTGCCAGGGGGGCTGGTGGTGGGGCTGGCCCTGGGGGTCCTGGAGGCCGTGGTCCAGGGGTACATCTCGGGCACCTGGTCCAACGTCATCGCCTTCGTCATCATGCTCGTGATGATCCTGGTCAAGCCCCAGGGTCTCTTCGGCATCAAGCTGTGAGAGGGGATCCGTGCCGCTGCCGCTGTACTACTTCCTGAGCATCACGGCCGTCAACATCCTCATGAGCTGGGCCCTGTACGTGCCGTACCGGGTGATGCACCTTCATTTCATCACCACGGCCAACATGGCCATCTCCGGCTACTTGGCCGGCTACCTGGTCATGGCGTGGCAGGTGCCGTTCGGCATCGCCCTTGTCCTGGGCTTCCTGGTCGGCGGGCTCATGGGGTACGCGGTCTCTGTGTTCATCGGGGATGCGCCCACCTTCGCGGTGGTCATCGTCGGGTTCACCTTCATCTTCATCACGCGGACGGTCATCGAGAACGTGCCGGCCGTGGGTGGTACCATGGGGATGTTCGGCCTGCCCAGTATTGGGGGAAGCCCTTCCGTCCATCGCTGGGTCATCCTCGCCATCCTGTACGGCCTCGTCCTGCTGGTGGGCTTTATGATCCACCGATTCGACCATTCCCGCCTGGGTCGCGCCGCATCCGCCGTGTTCGTGGACAAGGACCTGGCCGCCTCCCTGGGCGTGGACATCAAGAAGCTGGGCATGCTGGTGCAGACCTTCAGTTGCATGGTGGCAGGGGGGAGTGGTGTGCTCTACGGGTTCATATATAAGAGCTTTCACCTCGATTTCTTCACGTTCCACATGGTGGGGATCGCCATGACCATCATCTTCGTGGGAGGGTACACCACCCTGTGGGGGACGGTGGTGGCAGCTCCCATCCTGTACGGGGTCCCGCTCCTGTTCCCCCCCGAGATCGCCTCGTGGCGGATCGTGATTTACGGCGCCCTTCTGATCCTGGTCCTGGTGCTCAAGCCGGAAGGTTTCATCACCCGGCGATTCGTCTATAATGTGGAGGCCCTCATCTCCCGCCGGTGGAGAAGAGGGAACACCCCTGAGGAGGACGAGCGATGAAGAAGGCGAAGGCGGTGGTGGCGGGCGCGGCGCTTTGCGTGCTCCTGGCGGCGGCCCCCGGGATGGCTCAGGCCCAGACCGAGGCCAAGGAGTGGCAGATACCTTTCCTCAATTGCCTGACGGGGGCCATCGCGAGCATCGGCGAATACCTCCAGTGGGGGGCCGAGCGGGCCGCCTCGGAGATCAACCAGGCGGGCGGCATCAAGGGCAAGCCGGTGAAGGTCATCGGCGTGGACACGGCCCTGGATCCCCAGAAGGGCTCGGTGGAGATGGCCCGCATCGTCAAGGACACCCTGGTCGCCCTGGGCCCCGTTCCCGAGCCCGTCATCATGGCGGCCATGCCCATCGCCGTGGAGAACGGCATGATGTCCATCACGGCGACCACCTCGTATGAATACGCCATGAAGTTCTTCCCATGGACCGTCTCCTGGTTCCCGCCCACCGAGAAGCGCCTGGGCGAGCTGGTGGCGGCCTGGGGCAAACTCCATCCGGACATGAAGACCGTGATCCAGTTCGTGGAACCCTACGGGCCCTGGCCCGGGATGGCGGACGCCCACGGCAAGGGGCTCACGGGCATCGGCATCAAGATGCTGGACAAGGTCGATGTGCCGAGCGACGCCGTCACCTTCGGCCCCCTGGTGGTGAAGGCCCTGGACGCCAAGCCGGACGGCATCGTCTTTGTGTGCAACGCGGAGAAGATCGCCAAGATCGTCAAGGAGCTCAAGGCCCGGGGATGGACCAGGATGGAGCGGCTCCTCGTCTTCTCCTCGGGGGACGCACCGGAGCTCTACGCCACGGGCGGGGCGGACATCAACGGCGTGTCCATTTACAACTACATCAATCCCGACCTGGATACCCCCCGCTGGAACGCCTTCAAGGACGCGTACATGAAGTCCCACAACGGCAACCAGCCCCCCAGCCTCTCGACCAATTACTACGACGCCGTGTACATGATCAAGGAGGCCATCGAGAAGACGGGCGTCACGGGCGATCCCAAGAAACTCAAGGAGGAGCGCAGGAAGATCGCCGAGTATCTGGCCAATGTCAAGAACTTTCAGGGGATCATGTTCAGTTGGGATATGAAGGACGGGATCCCCACCAACAAGCCCACGTTCATCTTCAAGATCCAGGACGGCAGGAAGGTCCTGGCCAAGGAAGTCCGCTAGAGGGGCGCGGAAGCCCGCGCCCGGAGCGCGCAAGACGAGAGAGCGGGAGGGCGCCCCTGGTGGCGCCCTTCGCGTCCACGTTCGTGGTGAGGCATGAGATGGTCTCGGAGCCGCAACGCCGCAAGGTGCTGGACGCCCTGGAGCCGGATGAGCTCGTCGCCCTCGCGGCGGATCTGGTTCGCATCAATTCGGTCTGGGACCCCGAGGCGGGGACCAACGAGACCGAGGCGGCCCGGTTCGTGGCCCGGTGGGCCGCGGCCCAGGGCTTCTCGGCCACCCTGGAGGAGGCGGCCCCCGGCAGGCCCAACGTCATCGTCACATGGGGGGGATGGCGGGGCCCCCGGCGGCTCATGTTCGAGGGGCACACGGACGTGGTGACCCCCGGCGATCCGGCCATGTGGGGACACGATCCCTTCGGCGCGCGGATCGTGGGCCGTCGCATGTACGGCCGCGGCACCAATGATACCAAGGGGAACCTGGCGGCCATGCTCATGGCCATGGCGGCCCTCAAGCGCTCGGGCGTGGCCCTGCAGGGGGAGATCATAGGCGGGGTCCTGTGCGACGAGGAGGGGCTCATGCTGGGCGTGCAGGACTTCATCCGGCGGGGCCACGCCGACAAGGTGACCGGGGCCATCATCTGCGAGCCGCAGGACGGATTGATCTGCTGCACCCAGAAGGGGGCCCTCAGGGCGCGATACACGGTTCGGGGACGCATGAGCCACGGCGCCATGCCGCTGGCGGGCCTCAACCCCGTGCCTGCCCTCGCCCGCCTCATTGACGGGCTGAGCCACCTGGAGCGGGAGGCCATGGATTCCGTGGGGAAGGACCCCCTCCTGGGTTGGCCCAGCTTCACCCAGACCGTGGTGAGGGCCCCGGCGAGGGGCGTTGCTCAGCTCAACGTGGTCCCGGGGTCTGCCGAGCTCCTGGTGGACATCCGCACCACCCCCAATCAGAGCCATCCGGCCATCGTCGAGGCCCTGGGGGGTCTGGCCGAGCGGGCCTCCCGGGACACGACCGCGTCGTACAGGGCGCTGGACGCGGCCATCGGCCACGAGCGGGACCGCACCTGCCGCGTCGATCTGGAGATCCTCGCCGATCGCCCGTGCACCGTCACGGATCGCCGAGACCCCCTGGTCCTGGCCGTGGAATGGGCCACCCGGGAGTCGACCGGCAGGGAGCCCAGCTACGCCGGGGTGCCCGGGGCCACGGACGGGACCTACCTCTGGGCCTGGAAGGGGATCCCCATCGTCACCATCGGGGCGGGGGACCGGGAGGTCCCGCACCAGGTGGACGAATGGGTGGACCTGGACCAGTTGACCGAGGTCGCCAGGATCTACGCCTTGAGCGCCCTGGCGTACCTGTCCGCGAAGGCCTGAGGGATGTGATGGGCTGACTTGCGCCGGGACGAGGGGCCATCGCGTCCCTGTTGAATCCCCAACAGTATCCAAGACAGGAGGCAGGCGATGACGAGGAAGACCACGGTGTGCGTCATGGCGGCGGCGGCTCTGGCGGGGTGGGGCGGCCAGCTCGAGGCAGCCCCCGTGAAGATCCGCTTCACCCACCAGTTCCCGGAGACCCACTTCGTGGCCCGGGAGGTGAAGCATTTCGCAGGGCTGGTGGAGCAAAAGAGCGGCGGGAAGGTCGTCCTGGAGATCTTCCCCGCGGCCCAGGCGTACAAGCCCAACGAGGTGATCGAGGCGGTGGTCACGGGGGCCATCGAGGCGGGCATGACGACCAACATGGACTGGAGCGGGATCATCCCGGCCATGGACGTATTCGTGGTGCCCTATCTCATGACCGAGTTCGGCGTCATCGAGAGGGCCCTGTCCGGAGAGATGGGCGCCCGGCTCTTCCAGCTCATGGAGGCAAAGGGGGTCAAGCCCCTGCTCTGGTTCTTCCAGACGAGGACCATGGCCTACACGTCCAAGGACAGGCCCCTCAAGCTCCCCGAGGACTTCAAGGGAAAGAAGATGCGGGGCACCTCCAAGATCATGAACAAGGGGGTGGAGGCCCTGGGGGCGAGCCCCGTATCGGTGAGCGGGCCCGAGGTCTTCATGGCCCTTCAGCACGGGACCATCGACATCGGCCTCACGGACGTGGGCGCGGCCTTGGCCCGACACTACTACGAGGTCCACAAGTACGCCACCGTGACCAACGACTTCGCGGTGACCTTCGTGGCCTTCATGAACCCCAAGCTCTGGAGCAGCATCCCGCCCGAGGGCCAGAAGGCGATCCTGGAGGCGGCCCGGGAGACCCAGGCCAAGACCCTGAAGGACAGCGAGGTGGAAAAGGACAAGGCCATCGAGGGGCTCAAGGCCAAGGGCATGATCACCCACATCCAGACCCCCGAGGAGGCCAGGGCGTGGGAGAAGGCCACGGCCCCTGTCTTGGACTATTTCCTCCAGACGGCGGGGGCCCCGGCCAAGGAGCTGGTGGAGATGGTGCAGAAGCTCAAGGGCCGGTGAGGGACCAGGCGACAGGCAACAGGCCAAGGGCAGCAGGGAAAAGGCGAGGGGGCACGGGAACGAGGCGCAAGGGCGGGGGAACAATCGGGGGTGCGGCGGGCGGCGGGAAGGGCCCGGCAGATGGAGGCCGCCACCCGGCGGCGGGGGAGGAGACGTGACGGCCCTCTTGCGGGGGATCAGTGCGCTCAATAGGCTTGCAGGCTCCGTGGCCGGCGTGGTCACGGGGATCATCTGCCTCGTGGTCTGCTACGGGGTGATCGTCCGCTACCTGTTCAACCGGCCGGTGGGGTGGTCCGAGGAGCTGAGCACGTATCTCATGGTCTGGGCCGGCTTTCTGGGGGCGGCCTGCACCCTGCAGAAGGACGGCCACATCGGGGTGGACGTCCTGTCCCGGAGGACCGCGGCCCGCACCCAGATCTGGCTCAGCATGGGCCGGTGCGCAGTGGGGACGGCGTTTTGCGCCCTCCTGGCCTGGAAGGGATATGAGTCCTGCTCCCTGTCCTTCATGCTGGGGCGGGTCTCCATCAGCGAGCTGCAGATTCCCCTTTTCATCCCCCAGATGGCCGTGCCCGTGGGCGCGGCCCTCTTGGCCCTGCAGATGCTGGAGCGGCTCATCCGCCACGCGGCGGCACTGGTCGCCGACAGGGGGCGCGGGTCCTGATGGAGATCGTCCTCCCGTTCGGCATCCTCATGCTCGTCCTCTTCTCGGGGCTCCCCGTGTTCGTCACCATGGGGGTGATGGGGATCGGCTATCTGCTGGCGACCGGGCAGAACCTGGCCTCCCTGGCCACCGTGGTCTTCGGGGCGCTCAACAACTTCGTCCTGGTGGCCGTCCCCCTGTTCGTGCTCATGGCCCAGATCCTCTCCCGGGCCCGGGTGGGGAGCGATCTGTTCGACCTCGTCCACACGTGGATCCGCCACTGGCCCGGGGGGTTGGCCATCACCACCGTGGTCACGTGCGCGATGTTCGCGGCCATCTGCGGATCCAGCACGGCCACGGCGCTGACGGTGGGGATCACCGCGGTGCCCTCCATGCTCAAGTACGGCTACGACCGCCGGTTCGTGTACGGGCTGGTGGCGGCGGGGGGGACTCTGGGCATCCTCATTCCCCCCAGCGGGCCCATGATCATCTACGGCGCCATCACGGACACCTCGGTTGGGAAGCTCTTCATCGCCGGGATCGTGCCGGGCGTCCTGGTCTCCCTCACCTTCATCGGCTACTGCCTGCTTCACGTCAAGCGGGGCGCACGATACGAACGCGAGGCCCCGGCCCCCTGGGACCAGCGGTGGGCGGCCCTGAGGAAGACCGTCTATCCGTTGTTCCTGCCGCCCGTCGTCATCGGGGGGATCTACACCGGGGTCTTCACCCCCACGGAGGCGGCCGGGATCGGCGCGGGGCTCAGCTTCGTCATCTGCTTCCTCATCATGGGGCGGCTGGGGGCGAAAGACCTCCTTCCCATCCTGCAGGAGACCGTGCAGACCACCTCCATGCTCTTCATGATCATCGCCACGGCGGTCTTCTTCGGGCAGGTCATCACGGTCAACCAGGTGCCCCAGCGGATCGTGGAGTTCGTGACCGCATGGGGGCTGTCCAAATGGGCCTTTCTCATCTTCGTGAACGTCTTGCTCATATTTCTGGGGGATTTCCTGGAGGTCGTCTCCATCATTCTCATCACCGTCCCCATCTTCTTCCCGGTGATCCTGAAGCTGGGAATCGATCCCGTTTGGTTCGGCATCATCTTCACCATCAACATGGAGCTGGCCCTCATCACCCCCCCCGTGGGGCTCAACCTGTACGTGATCATGGGGCTGGTCAAGGCCGAGATGGGGGAGATCCTGCGGGGGACCGCCCCCTTCATGCTCCTGCTCGCCCTGTCCATCGCCCTGATCATGCTCTTTCCGCCCCTCGCCCTGTGGCTCCCCTCTTTCGTGCGCTGACGGGACGAAGGGGGTGGTTTGCTCGAGGGCCGTCTGAAGACCAGGGGAGTGGGGAATCGGCTGCTGCCGGGGGCGGGTCGCAGATGCATCCGGTCCCAAGAGGGAGACCATGATCACGGAACGGATCGCGGGACTCAGGGAGCTCATGGCGTCGCGGGGGATCGATGCCTACATCGTGCCCAGCTCGGACCCCCACCAGAGCGAGTACGTGCCGGCATGCTGGAAGCGCCGGCAGTGGATCAGCGGGTTCACGGGGTCGGCCGGGACCGTGGTGGTGACCCGGCAGGAGGCCGGCCTCTGGACCGACGGGCGGTACCACGTGCAGGCCGCGCAGGAACTGGACCCTGGGGTCTACTCCCTCTTCCGGGTGGGGCTCTCCGAGGTCCAGGATTTCCCCGACTGGCTGGCCCGGGTGCTGGGTGCCGGAGACGCCGTTGGCGTGGATCCCAAGGTGATCTCCGTGGAAGAGGCCCGGAGGCTCACCGAGAAGCTGGAAGGCAAGGGGATCGCCCTGCGGTTCGTGGAGGAGAACCTGGTGGATCTGCTCTGGGAGGACCGTCCTTCCATGCCCGCAGATCCGGTATTCGCGCAGCCCGAGGCCCTGGCCGGGGAGTCGGTGGCCTCCAAGCTCTCCCGGGTCCAGGAGGAGATGGTGAAAGAAGGGGCGGACGCCCACGTGGTCCCCACCCTGGACGGGGTGGCCTGGCTCTTCAACCTGCGGGGGACGGATGTCCCGTTCAACCCGGTGTTCGTCGGGTACGGGATGGTGACCCGCCGGGCGGCCGTCCTCTTCGTGGACCCGGCCAAGGTGGGCGATCCGGTGCGGGGCGCCCTGGGGGGGATGGTGTCGTTTCAGCCGTACGAGAGGCTTGGGGAGTATCTGGACGAAGGGGTCAAGGGGGGGTGGCGATTCTGGATCGACCCCCGGGTGACCAGCCAGTGGGTGCTGGAGAGGTTGGCCGGCCGGCGCAGACCCATGGAGCGGCCGAGCCCGGTCATCGCCCTCAAGGCCGTGAAGAACGACGTCGAGCGCCGGGGCATGCGGGCCTGCCATGTGCGGGACGGGGCGGCCATGGTGCGGTTTCTGCGGTGGTTGGAGGAGGCCGTGCCCCTTGGCGGCGTCACCGAATGCTCGGCGGCCGCCAGGCTGGATGCCCTCCGGGCCGAGGCGCCCGAGTTCCGGGGGGTGAGCTTCGAGACCATCGCGGGGTACCAGGGTCACGGGGCCGTCATCCACTACCGGCCCGACCCGGCCACGGACTGCGAGATCCGGCCCGAGGGGCTCCTCCTGGTGGATTCGGGGGGGCAGTACCTGGACGGGACCACGGACGTGACGCGGACCGTGGCCTTGGGCCCTGCGACCCAGGAGCAGAGGGAGCGCTTCACCCGCGTGCTCAAGGGTCACATCGGCTTGGCCCGGCTGCGCTTCCCCAAGGGGACCACGGGCAGGCAGCTCGACGCCATGGCCCGCCAGCATCTATGGGAAGTGGGCCTGGACTACCGCCACGGCACGGGGCACGGGGTGGGCTGCTTTCTCAACGTGCACGAGGGCCCCCAGTCCATCTCCGCCCGGGACACCGGCGTGGCCCTGGAGCCCGGCATGTTCGTCTCCAACGAACCGGGCTACTACCACGAGGGGGCGTACGGCATCCGCATCGAGAGCGTGGTCATGGTCACGGAGGAGGAGGCCCTGAAGACCCAGTACGGACCGTTTTATGCCTTCGAGACCGTGACGATGGTGCCCATCGACAGGCGGCTGGTGGATGAGGCCATGCTCTCGGCCGGAGAGAGGGACTGGTTGAACGCGTACCACGCGAAGGTCCGGGAACGCCTCTTTCCGGAACTGGGCGCCGCAGACCGCATGTGGCTGCTTGGCGCCACCGAGCCCTTGTAGCCTCAGGCCTTCGAGGATGAGATCGGGGGCGGAACCCCGGGTGGGAAAAGGGCCTTTGGCCTCCCGGCCGTCGCGACCTTCTTGGTGACGGCGCGTGGCGTGTCCATCACTCCCTGCCCCATGACCGCCCTCGCCGCGAGAGAGGGAAACTTCCTTTGCGGGTTCAGGTCTTGTCCCATGAGCTCCAGCGGCCTCAGGGGAATGGCGCCTCCCTGGAGATCTCTCTTGTCGTATTGAAGGTTCATCCGGCAAATGAGTGCAGGGGGTTGAAATAGGAAAGAGGTGGCATGAC
>CAZEPJ010000012.1:0-78785 GCA_964514105.1 uncultured Desulfarculaceae bacterium
GAATCTCTTCCCGGCGCGCGCTCTGAGCTGGTGGGAGCTCGGCCGCGCGCGGGCCCGATGTTTTTTTCCTTTTCTTTCAGAGGAAAGTACGCTATTTTTCGGGGGATCGTTGCGGTTCATTGCCATGGGAGGAGGTGAAGGAATGGGAGGTGCATGGGGGATCCGAAATGGGATGATGGGGATCATCCTTGTTTGGGGATTCCTTCTCGCCGCTGCTCCACCGGGATGGGCGCAAGCGAAACAACGTCTCGGGCTGGATCAGCTCATTCAGATGGCCCTGGACAGGAGCCCGGAGATCTGGGAGGCGGATAAAGACGTCGCCGCCGCGGAGAGCGATCTGGCCCAGGCCAAGGCCGCCCGCTGGCCGCAACTGGACGCCATGGCCGTCGGAGGCGTCGTGGATGCGGCCAACAAGCCCATCGTGGTGGTATCGCCGCGGCCCGGCCCGGGAGACCGGTATCTCCGTGGACAGATCGAGAATACCGATGACGGTCCGGGCGACCTGGGACCATTCGGGCGGCTGGAAATGGTGATCGTTCAGCCGATTTACACCTTCGGCAAGATCTCTCATCGCGTGGAGGCCGCCCACAAGGGCGTCTCCGCCCAGAAGGCGGCTCGGGACAAGGTTCGCGGTCAGGTCATCCTCAAGGTGAAGGAACTCTACTTCGCGCTCATTCTCGCCCAGCAGGGCAAGGAGGCGGCATCCGATGTGCAATCGTTTGTGGACGACGCGCGCAAGCGAATACAGCGTCTTCTGAGCCTGGGCTCCACCAGCGTGGATGAAAGCGACCTGTATCGGCTCGAGGCCTATGCCGCGGAGGCCCAGAGGTTCAAGGCCAAAGCCGACTCGGGGTCCAACCTGGCCTACCTGGCCCTCAAGCGCACCATCGGGTTTCCCCCGGAGCAGGACTTCGAGCTGGACGCCAGGGAGCTTCCCAAGGACACCCGGGCGCTGGGCCCCCAGCAGGAATACATGCAGAAGGCCCTCCAGTGGCGCCCGGAGTTTGAGCAGATCGAGCGGGGCTTGGAGGCTCGGCAGAGCCTGGTCGAAGCCGCCAAGGCCGACATGTACCCCTCCTTCTTCGCGGCAGCCATCGGTTCATTGGCTGGGGCCCCCAATCGGGAGCATTACGATGTGAGCTATATCGGAGACGAGTTCAACCACGCCAACGGCGGGGTGGTGCTGGGGGCCAAGTGGCACTTTGATTTCGGCATCCTGGAAGGCAAGGTCAGCAAGGCCCGGGCCGAGTATGAGCGCCTCCTGGCCACCCGGGAATTCGCCACTCGGAATATCCCCGTGGAAGTGGCCAAGTACTACCAGGATGCGGCGGAGAACTTCGCCGCATATCAGGCCTCGGAGAAAGCGGCCATCTCGTCCAGGAAATGGATCGTGGTGGCCTTCGCGAATTTCGACATGGGCGTGGGACAGGCCAGGGACATCTTCCTCGCCGTGGAGCGCTACGGGAAGAACCAGGGCGATTATCTAGCCTCTCTCCTCAACTATCATCTGGCCCTGGCCAAGTTGAGCTACGCCATCGGGGAGTACCGCGCAGGGGCCAAGTGAGGCCGCGGGGGACGCCTTGCGCCCCCCGCTCCAGTGCTCCGCGTGCCGCGTAGGATCGTCAAGTGAAGAAGGATGTGCGTGCCCGCCTCCTGCAGGCATGGATGGCCTGGGCGTTGCCCAGGCCATATCTCGTTTTGGGGGTCTCCCTCGCGCTGTCGGTGGCGTCCGTGCTCCTTGCGGCGTTTTCCCTGGATTTCAAGACCAGCCAACTGGATCTGATTTCACCCGATAACCCGTTGATTCACCTGAGCAAGGAGCTGCGGCCCTTTGAGAACCGCGATTCGTTCACCGTGGTCATCGAGGCACCCACACCCCACCGCGCCGTCTCCTTCCTGACGGAGCTGACCCGGCGGCTGCAGCGCGATGCAACCCATTTCAAAGAGGTGTTCTTCCGGGTGGATCCGCAGCGAATCCGGCCCTGGGCCCTCCTGTACATGGACACCAAGGATCTCCAGCGGCTCCGCCACAGGATGGAGGAGTACCCGACCCTCTTGTCAGAACTCGCGCGTCAGCCCGATCTGGGCGCATTCCTGGGGCTGGTGAACCAGGAGATGGCCAGTCGCATGGTGGGTGAGTTGTTCACCGGGTTTCTCAAGGAGGATGGAAGCGACGGGGAAGACGGGGACAAGGACGATCCCATGGACCTGGGGTTCTTCATCCGCACCCTGCAAGGTCTTAAGGATCATCTCGACGGGTCGATGGACTATCGCTCTCCGTGGTCCGACTTCTTCAAGGACAGCGTATGGGACCGGGACCTGGAGGGGTACTTCTGGGTTGCAGACAAGCGATTCTTGATCCTCTTCGTCACCCCGCGGAGGGACAAGACCACCTTCAACCGGGCTCAGGCCTCGCTGAAGCGGCTGCGCAGCGTCATTGCAGAGGCGGCCGAAGCCGTTCCGGGCGTTCGAGTTGGTGTCACCGGCCAGGATGCCCTCAAGACGGACGAGATGACGGTGGCTTTGGGAGATATGTCGTGGGCCACCTGGATCTCGTTCGCGGGGGTCTGGATCTTGAACAGCCTCTTCTTCCGCAGCGAGGGGCGCACGGTCATCCGCATGGTGGTGCTCACCGTGGGCATGTGCTGGACATTCGGTTGGCTCACCCTCTTCGTGGGACACTTGAACATCCTTTCCATGGTCTTCGCCCCCATGCTGGTGGGGCTAGGTGACGACTACGCGGTCCACTGGTTCGCTCGTATGGAGGAAGAAGAGAGAGACAAGAGGTTGTCCCGGGAAGAGGTCATCATGCGGGTAGCCGAGCGATCGGGCCCGGGTATCCTCGTTGCCGGGTTCAGCGGTGCCCTCTCCTTCCTTCCCCTGATCCTCACGGGATTCAAGGGCCTGGTGGAGCTGGGTCTGATCGCCGGAGTGGGCCTCCTCTTTCAGGTGGTGGCCGACTTCACCCTGTTGCCCGTGCTGAGCCGTTTCAGCCGAGGGCGCCGGGGCGGGCCCAGACCCGCGACGCGCCCGGACGGAGAGGACCTGTTGAGGTACGGGCCTCGATCCGCTGCCGTGTGTCTCGCAGGGGCTTTCCTCCTGACGATCGTCGCCGCATACCTGGCCGGCGGCGTGCAGTTCGACCTCAACCCGCTTCGGCTCCAGTCCAAAGGGGCGGAGTCGGTGATCTGGGAAGAGGTCCTGCGTCAGAACTCCAAGCGCTCTGTGCTTTCCGCTTGCTCCATATCCACGTCACCCGAGGAGGTCCTGGATCGATCCAGGGCCTTCGGAGATCTGCCGACGGTCAAGACGGTTCAAAGCATCTTCACCTTGCTGCCGGAAGGGCAAGACGAGAAGATCCCGCTGCTGCGCACCATGCTGGCCGAGTTCCGCGATGCCCCCCTTCCCGGGGCCTTGGCCCAATCCGTAGCACCCGGGGAAATGATGGATCTCCTGGGGCGAATCCGATTCAAGATGGACGATGAGCAGGCGGACAAGTGGGGGGCAAAGAGACCGGTCGTGGAGCAGATCGCGGCGGTGCGAGCCCTCACCGGGGACATCCTGGAGCGACTCAAGGCCCCGGGCGGAACCGACCGGGGACTTCAGGCATATGCGGGGCAGTTCCGGGATGACCTGCTCGACACCCTGGATCTCCTGCATCAGGGAAGCCTGGCAATGCCCATGGAAGTGGGCCACCTTCCCGCGCCTTTGCGCCAGCGGTTTCTCAGGGACGACCGATACCTTATCCGCATCTACCCCGCGGAGGACATTTGGGATTGGGGGCCAAGGGAACGCTTCGTGACCGATTTGCGCCGGGTGGATCCGCGCGTCGTGGGCGATGCCGTCACCCTCCACGCATTCACGCAGGACTACCGGACGGCCAGCATCAACGCCGCCCTTTATGCCGTCGCCGGGATATTCATCATGTTGCTCGTGGAGTTTCGGAACTGGCGCCTATCCTTGCTGGCCCTGATCCCGCTGCTGCTGGGTAGCCTCTGGACCATTGGGGCCATGCGGCTTCTGGGGATCCAGCTCAACCTGGCCAACAGCATGTTCCTTCCGCTCATCGTGGGGGCCGGAGTGGAATACGGCATCATCATCCTTCATCGGTGGCGCGAGGGAGGGATGCGGCCCGGCTGCTTGCCCCTGAGCACCGGCAAGGGGGTCGTCCTGGCGGCCCTGACCACGACTTTCGGATTCGGGAGTCTCATGATCTGCAGGCACCAGGGCATCTTCAGCCTGGGTCTGCTCTCTTTCGCCGGCAGCCTGCTCGTCCTGGCCGCTGCCGTCCTGCTACTCCCCGCCATCCTCACCTGGGGAAAACAGCTCAGGGTGTGCTCGAGACGGGAGGTGTGAGAATGAAGCGCAAGAAATCTGTCATGACCTGGGGCCTTGCCGGTATCCTTCTCCTGCCCGGGCTGGTCCATGCCGGAGAGGCCACGGAGGCCGTCCGCGCGGTGCTCGATCGGGCCATGGCGGTTCAGGCCAATCCCGCGACCCAGGGGCCCGAGCACCGCTCGGAGCGAGCCCGGCAGATTCACCGGCTCATCGCCGACAGTTTCCTCGGCGGGGACATGGCCCGGGCCTCACTCCACGACCACTGGCAAAAGCTCACCAAGCCGCAGCAGGAGGAATTCCAGAACCTGTTCGTGGATCTCTTCCAGGATTCCTACACGCGGATGGTTCTCAACTACCTCCGGCAGGAAACCATCGAGTACCAGGGGGAGGACACAGGGCACACGGCCACTCGGGTCAAGACCAAGATCATGCGCGTCAACGAGCACATCCCAGTGATCTATCAAGTCGTCAGGCGAGGACCGGGATGGGGCATTGTCGATGTGGAGATCGACGGGGTCAGCATCGTGCGCAACTACCGAAGCGCATTTCAGCGCGTCATCGTGTCCCAGTCCGTGGAGGCGCTGCTCAAGAAGATGCGCGTGCAGAGCCAAGCCGTCAAGGAGTCCGCCACGTCCTGAATCCCAAAGGCCGTCGGTGACTCAGGCGCGAGCGCCGATTCGAGAGAAGTCCGCCAGCTTCAGGAAGATCTGCCCCAGCCGGCAAAGCAGATTCAGCCGATTCCGTCGAAGGGCCTCGTTCTCCGCGTTGACCAAGACGGCATCGAAGAACGCATCGATGGGGCCCTTCAGGCCGGCCAAGGCCTGCAGGGCGGACAGCGGGGCCCTCTCCAGAAGGAATCTCCCCACTGCATTCTCCGCGCCCTGGGTTCGTGCCATGAGCTCCGCCTCTTCCCCCTGTTCGAACAGCGCCGGGTCAACCGGCCCGCCGGGCTCCCTGCCTGCGATGTTCAACACTCGCTTGAAGGATACGGCCAACGCATCGAAATCGGCATCCCCCATGAAGGCCTCCAGGGCATCGAGCCGTCGATGGGCATCGGGGATGTTGTCCATCCCTGCCGCCAGCACTGCGTCCACTGCCGCTGTCCCGTGCCCCTGCCCGGTCCAGAGGTTCTCCAATCGCACCCGGAAAAAATCCAGGATATCTGCTTGGACGCGATCGGGGGGCTGGTGCAGCCTGGCATGCATCGATCTCAAAGACTCCTCCACCAGGCGGCTCAGGGGAAACTCGCAATCCCTCTCCAACAGGATGTTCAGGATCCCCAGGGCCGCGCGCCGAAGCCCCAGCGGGTCTCCGGCACCGGTGGGAACGTCCCCCACGGCGAAACAGCCGGCGATCGTATCCGCCTTGTCGGCAAGTGCCAACAACATGCCCAGGGTTCCTCGGGGCATACTGTCTCCGGAAAAGGCGGGCCGGTAGTGCTCCCGAATGGCTTCTGCCAACTCCACGTCCTTGCCTTCCAGCAGGGCATACTCCCGCCCCATGATTCCCTGCAGGGTTGGGAACTCCCCCACCATATCGGTGGTGAGATCAGCCTTGCAGATGTGGGCCGCCTCGACGACCCTCTCCACCTCGTCCGGGGCCAGTTCTTGAGCCAGTACCCTGGCCAGGTCCTGGACGCGTCGGACCTTTTCCAACAGGCTTCCCAGCTTGGCGTGGAAGATGACGCCGCCCAGATCCTGAACCCGATCCGCCAGTGTCCGCTTTCGATCCTCCATGAAGAAGAATCGTGCATCGGCAAGCCTGGCGCGCAACACCCGCTCGTTCCCCCGCCGGATCAGATCCATGCTGTCGTTGCGAAGGTTGGCGATGTTCACAAAGAACGACAGGAGGCCCCCCGCGGCGTCCTCCACACTGAAGAACTTCTGGTGCTCCCGCATCGCCGTGATCAGGACCTCCCGGGGGAGCTGGAGAAATGCCTCGTCGAACCGCCCCGTCACCACAACGGGGTACTCCACCAGCTGGGCCACCGTGTTCAGGAGTTCCGGGTCTCCCACCAGTCTTCCCCCCAGGCGGGCCGCAGCCGCCTCGCTCTCCTTCCGGATGATTTCGACCCGTTCCAGCGGGTCCACGATCACGTGCGCGGACCGGCATATCTCCCGGTACTCACTCGGGTGTTGGATGGATCTCTGGCCAGGGCTCATGAACCGATGGCCCCGGGTCGTCCGCCCGGCCTCCATACCCTCGATCCGAAACGGGACGACCTCCCCGCCCAGCAGGGCCACGATCCAGTGGATGGGTCGGGCAAAGCGCAGCGAGCTCTCCCCCCATCGCATGGACTTGGGAAACGACAACGCCGTGATCCATTGGGGCAGCTCCTCCCTCAGAACATCTCCCGCGGGCCGTCCCATCAACCGTTTCCGTGCCGAGAGATACCGTCCCTTGGGCGTCTCGACGATCTCGAGGGCGTCGACCGCTACACCCTGATTCTGGGCAAACCCCCGGGCGGCGGCCGTGGCATTCCCCTGCGGATCGAAGCCCACCCGTTCCGGGGGACCCATCACGTGCTGCTCGACCTCGTGCTGGATGTCCGCCACCCCTTCCACCACAACCGCCAGCCGTCTGGGTGTCCCCCAGGTGTGCAACGGGCCGTGGCCCAGCCGCAGCGCCCGCAGGCGCTCGTGGGCATGCCGACCGAGACCGTCCAGGGCCGGCCCGATGTATCCCGCGGGTATCTCCTCCGTGCCGATCTCCAACAGGAGCTCTTGGGCCAATGGCCTACCTCCGCCTCGTCTGGTTTGATGAGCCGGTCTCTCCATCCCAACCCCGCCCGAAAGGGACAAGCGCGACGGCGCCACGCCCCGCAGGGGGGCGTCCGCGGACCTCACACCCGTTCCTCGGGATCGAACAGCCGCTTGTACTCCTCCAGGGCATAGCGATCCGTCATCCCGGCGATGTAATCGCAGATGACCCTTTCGGCCGGCTCCTCCTGGGCCCGGTTCTGGTGTTTGAACGGGAGCAGGGTCGGGTTCTCCAGGTACGTCTCGAACAGACGGGTGATGGTACGGCGGGCCTTGAGACGCATGCGCTCCATCTTGAAATGGCGATAGAGTCGCCGATGCAGAAAGGCCTTGAGTTCCCTGTTTTTCTGGTTCGTCTCCGGGGAGAACCCCACCAGGATCTCACCGGCCAGGCGCACATCCTCCAAGTCCCGAACCCTTCTTTGCTCCAAACGGCTCTTGCTGTGGCGGACCAGATCCTCGATGAGGAACCCGATGAGATGGCTGATCGTCTGGTAATGCTCCCTCTTCCCACCGATGCCCGGGTACTTGCAGCGGACCCTCTCGTTGACCTCCCGCCAGATGTCCACGCCCAGAAGGTCCTCCGCTTGGATGTATCCGGATTCCAGTCCGTCGTCGATGTCGTGGTTGTTGTACGCGATTTCGTCGGCCAGTTCGATGATCTGCGCCTCGAGGGTCGGTGCGTGCTGGGGGTCAAAGAGATCCGGGATCCCTCCGGCATGGCGTTTGCCCTGCAACGATCGCTTGACGAGCCCCTCACGAGTCTCCCACGTCAGGTTCAGTCCCGGGAATGCGGGGTATCGCTCTTCCAGATCCTCCACGATGCGCAGGCTCTGCCGGTTGTGCTCGAATCCGCCGTGGCTCGCCATCAGCCGATCCAGGGTCTCCTCCCCCGTATGCCCGAAGGGTGTGTGGCCAAGATCGTGGCCCAGGGCAATGGATTCGGCCAAATCCTCGTTGAGCCTCAGCCGCCGTGCGATCCCCTTGGAGATCTGCGCCACCTCCAGAGTGTGTGTCAGGCGGGTGCGGTAGTAGTCCCCCTCGTGGTTGACGAACACCTGGGTCTTGTACTCCAGGCGCCGGAACGCCGCGCAGTGAATGACCCGATCCCGATCCCTCTCGAAATGGGGTCGATCGTCCTTGAGATCCTCCGGGTATTGCCTTCCGCGCGAAAGGTGGCTCCGGGCTGCAAACGGGGCGAGATCGGGCCGCTCGAAGTCCGCCAATGGATTCTGATCAGACATCCGCCGCCCTCTCAGCGAGGCTCCCCTCTCCCGTGGGACGAAATCCCTGCCTGCAACGGCGACCTCCCGCCAGCATTGCATAGAGGCCCCAGAGCGCATCCACCACCGAGTCCCACCGAAACCTCTGAGCACGCCTCACGGCCCCCCGGCTCAGAGTTGCCCGCAACGACGGATCCGCGACAATCAGGCCCACACGTTGCGCCAGGGCCTCGGCGTCCCCTTCGGGAACCAGGAAACCCGTTTCTCCGTCCCGGACAGTGTAACTCAAGCCACCGACGCGGGAGGCCACCACCGGCGTACCGCAGGCCATTGCCTCCAGGGCCACCATGCCGAAGGATTCGTGACGGCTCGGCAGGACACAAGCCTCGGCCGACGCGTAGAAAAGGGGCAGGGTCACTTGCGGCTTGGCCCCAACGAGGGAGATCCGCGGGGCAAGCCCCAGGGCAGCGATCTGAGCCCTCAACTCCCGCTCGGTGACAGGAAGGGACCCGTTTCTCTTCTCCCCCCCCACGATGAGGAGGGACGGCGGATCCCCGCCCGTACCCGCACCCCGAAGGAGGGCCAGGGCCCGAAGCAGCGTGTCGAGCCCCTTGATCGGCTCCAACCGTCCCACGAAGAGCAACCACGGTCTGCCGTCCAGGCCCAGGGTCCGCCTGGCGATCTCCCGATCCACGGGGTGGAAGAGGGTCACATCCACCCCGCACGGGATCACCCGGACCCGATCCGGAGGGGCGTCGTAGTGCCAGATGAGTTGCGCCCTCTCCAGGGGATGCGAAGCAACGAGCATGTCCGCCTTCCTGGCCACTTCCCACTCCCAATGGAGACGCAGGCCCTGTTCCTCCTCTTGGCGGCTCCTGGCCACCCGGTTCTTGATGACACCGAGGGTGTGGTACATGTGAAGCACGGGGATCCGCCATCGCTCCCTCAGCTCCAAGGCGGCCATTCCCGAGATCCAGTAATGGCTGTGAATGAGGTCATAGCGCCCAGTGGCCGACGCCAGCACGCCGTGCACGAATTGGGACAGGTGGTCCACCAGGCGGTACTTGTCGTATGGGATCTCGGGCCCCGCCGGCACATGAAACACCCGAGCGCCCGGGGCCAGCGGGACAACCCGGGGGACGGCGGAATTCTGCGAGCGGGTGAAGACGTCCACATGAACGCCCAGTCCAGCCAACAGGCGGGAGGTCTCCCGCACGTACACGTTCATGCCACCCGTTTCCTTGCCCCCGAGGGCCGCCAGGGGACAGGTATGGGCACTGATGACAGCCACTCGAATCAAGATGGTCTCCCGCGCGGAAGAATCCTGAGATGAAACAGATCTCGGTCCCTGGCTCCGAATCGGTACTTGTACCCCTCGCCACCCCGCAGGAAATCGTACACCCGCAGCCCCTCTTCCATCGCTCGCTGGATCGTCAAGCTCACCAGGACGATGCCGGGGCTGTATGCGCTGTACTGCGGGTCGTACCCGGAATTGTACAGCCCCCACGTGTCTCCGTACACGAAGGAGATGGTCGCCGCCACCGGCTCACCGGAGATCTCCAAGAGGGCAAGCCGTATCCCGCCTTCCCGGAGAAAGGCCCTGCCCACTTCGCGGAAGAACGCTCCGCGCTCCGCAGTCATGAAGAGCGCCTTCTGGGGCTGGCTGATCCGGTGCAACCTCAAGAAAGCGGCGATCCCCTCCTCCCAACCCCGTTCGTCGTGCAACACCCGGAACACCGGCTGCCAGGCGGCCTGCGCCTTGCGCAGCTTCCGTCTCAATTCATGACGATCCTTGCCCGTCAGGCCCCCCAGGAACTCCTCCCACCGGCAAGACAGGGCGACCCAGGGAGCCACGTCCTCCAACACGAGCTCCAAGTCCCAGTCGTCATACAGGATCTTGTCCACCTCGGCCAACGTGGGGGAATCGGCACTCACGGAATGCAGATCGACTCCGTGCGCCGGATCCACCAGCCGCTCGAGTTCGGCCCAGAGCGCCGAGAGGACCGATCTCTCCTTTCCCCGGCGGATCACGAAGTCCTGGAAGTCGCACAGCTCCTCGCCCCCGATCCACTGCAGCGGGGCCGGGTCATGGGCCTTCTGGCAAAGCGGGGCCACGCCGACGAGCCGATCGTCCTCCCATGCAGAAAGCAGTCGCAGCCGGAACCCATCCCCAAAATGCCGCCACCAGATCTGGGCCCAGGCGGGCTTGAGAAACGGCACCCGGGTCATGCTGTCATGCCAGAGCGCCTCCCACTGAGATCCCAACGCCCACAGGGCTTCCGCCTCTTCATGCAGCCTCACCCGCACGCCCATGGGTCTCTCCCCTTGTCAAGGACGGTAGCATACGAAATTCCGCCGCGTCAACCGAACTGGAACGTCAACTAGGGACTGTCATTGAGGAAAACAGGGCAGCAAGGCGGAAGGACGGGAAAAACCCGCATGGGCGGGGTAGTGGGGCGGGATCAGGCAACCACCGCACACGGGGAACGGCCTCTTGCCCAACGCTCACTGTGACCCGGGGGGCACGGGAGCCCTGCAGGGAACGCCTCCGGTCGTCATCGTCTCACACGGCCCTCCTGGTCCAGCCATCACTCCAGAGACACCTCCCGAAGCTGAACCGGGGTAGATCCAGGAGGGGAGTCCACGGCCAAGACCCGCACCCTGAGGCGATCGGGAGGAAGAGGTACTGCGTCGCGATCCAGAAACAGCCGCTGCACGGATCCCAGCGACTCGATCTGCCGGATCACGTCATCGTAGCGCTCCATGGGCACCTGGATCAGGACCCGGCTGCGAATCACCTGTCCCGACTCCCGATGTCGAATGCCCATCAGGAACATCCTTCCATGGGCTTCTTTGAGGATGGATTCCATCTCCCCAAAGACCTCTTCGGATCCCTTCAGATCCATGACGAGGTCATCCTGCAGCGTAGCGCGGGACGTAAGAGGCCTCTCCCATTCGGCCTCCAACGCCCTGACGGGGCTCAGCAGTTCCTCGGGCCCGGGCAGCATCCCTCTAACGGAATCGCCCGGAAACGACACGGGGGTCACTTGCACCGGAGAACTCGGCGCAATCCTCGCGACGGACCCCGCGGGGATCGAGGCCTGCTTCGCCCCCATCCACGGGGCCCAGTGCCACAGACCCACCACCACCACCACAGCGGCAGCCGCCGCCAGCGCCTGGGCTGGAATCCGGTGCCGCACAGGGCCAACCCATCGGGCAAGGCGCGCCCAGACAGAGCCCCCATGCAGTCGTTCCCGCACCCTGCAAAGGACTCGCTCGGGGACCTCCAGCGGCTCCAGCGATCGCAGGAGCGCCACGGTGGCGCGATATCCTTCCCACTCCGCTGCGCACCGCGGGCATTGGCTGAGGTGGACCTCGATCCCCGCCTTTCGTTCGGGCCCCAACGTCTCATCAACCCAAGCCAGAAAAGCCTGCCGAGTCTCCTCGCACATCGCTCGCGATTCGCACTGGTCCATCATTCACCTCGCCTGATGCCCAAACGCCTCAAGATGTCCTTGAGTTCCCAACGGGCCCGGTGCAATCTCGACTTGATGGTGCCTTCGGGAAGCCCCAAGATCTCCCCGATTTCCTGGTACGACAGGTTCTGCACATCCCGCAACACGATCATCTCGCGGTGATCTTCCCGAAGCCGGGTCAACGCCACCTGAACCAGTTCCTGAACCTGGCGTCGATACAGGGCATCCTCCGGGATCTCCCCCTCGTCCGCAAGATCCCGGGACACCTCCCCGTCTGGTGTGGAAACGGGTTCGTCGATGGATTCGGTCGAGTAATGAAACCGGCGTTTGAGGTACTTTAGACGGTTTCTGCAGTGGTTCATGGTGACCTGATAGATCCAGGTCGAGAACTGGGCTTCGCCGCGAAAGCTCGACAGATGCCTGAACACATTGACAAAAACGTCCTGCGTCAGGTCCTCTGCTTCCTCCCGCTCGCCCAGGAGACGAAAGGCTAGGTTGAACACCTTCTGCTGGTACTCCAGGACGATGCGCTCGAACGAATCCGCATCTCCGGACTGAGCCGCCTCGATCCACCGTTTCTCCCAATGCCCGACCTTCGGGTCTGACTGCTCCTCGCCTTCTCTTTTCATTAGACAATTCAAATCCGCATCGGTTCCCCCGGGTCCCGTCTGTTGCTGGAAATCGATGCGCCGAATCCACTCTGCCACGGACCGGATCCCACCCCTCGCGGATTCTTTCCCCACGCGCATCGTGCGAACGTCGAACGATCGCCTGCGTCAGCCGCCCTTGAGGATGTGCCTCGCGATGACCATCCGCTGCACCTCGGAGGTGCCTTCATACACCGTGGTCACTCGGGCATCCCGATAAAGCCGCTCCACCTTGTAATCCTTGATGTATCCGTATCCGCCGAAGATCTGAGTGGCCCGAAAGGCGACCCGATTGACCATCTCGGAGGCATACAGCTTGGCCATGGAGGCTTCCCTGGTGAATGGCCGCCCCTCGTCCCTCAAGGCGGCGGCGTGGAGGGTCAGGAAGCGAGCCGCCTCCACCTCTGTCGCCATATCGGCCACCATCCATTGGATGGCCTGATAACTGGAGATATACTTCCCGAACTGCTTTCTCCCCTTGCAGTAGGCAACGGCCTCGTCGAAACAGGCCCTTGCGATGCCCAAGGACTGGGAAGCGATGCCGATGCGGCCACTGTCCAGAGCAATCATGGCGATGCGGAAACCGTCACCCTCGCTGCCCACCAGATTCCCCCGAGGAACTTTGCATCCATCGAAGATGAGTTCCGCCGTGTTGCTCGCCCGAAGCCCCATCTTCTCCTCCACCGCCCCCACGGAGAACCCCTCGAATCCGGGCTCCACGATGAAGGCGCTGATTCCGTGCGCTCCTTCCCCGGATGTGCGGGCGATCACCACGATGACGCCTGCGTAGCTGCCGTTGGTGATGAAAAGCTTGGTCCCGTCCAGCACGTATTGCGCCCCCTGACGAACGCCCCGGGTTCTTAAGCTGGCGGCGTCGGAACCGGCCTCGGGTTCCGTGACGGCGAACGATCCGAGGGTCTGGCCCGTGGCCAACGGGACGAGGTAGCGCTCCTTCTGATCCTCCGTTCCGAACTTGACCAAGGGTTCGCAGGCCAGATTGCAGACACTCATGGTCACGGCCGTTGAAGGGCACGCATACGCGATCTCCTGCATGGCCAGAGAGTAGCTCACCGCCCCCACATTGGAGCCCCCGTACGCCTCGGGGACCATCATGCCCATCAACCCCAGTTGCGCCATCTTGCCGAGGATCTCCCACGGGAAGGCCCCTTCCCGATCCAGGCGTCCCGCAACCGGGTCGATCTCCTTGCGGGCGAAATCCCTGGCCATCAGCCGAATCATCTGTTGCTCATTGGTGAGCTCGAAGAGCACCTCTTCTACTCCCCACCAGGGGGACCCATGAGGGCATCCCTACGGAGTGTACACCACGACGATCAGTTCCATGGGCACCTCGGCCACATTGCGCAAGCGGTGGCGGATGGCGGAGTTGAAGTGAATGCTCTCGCCCTGCTGGAGGGTCTGGACATGTTCCCCCACCCGAATCTCCAGGGTCCCGGTGAGCACATAGATGAACTCCTCCCCCTCGTGTTGATACTCCACCATCTCATGGTCCGACAGGGGATCGATGGTCACCAGGAAGGCCTTCATATGCTTCCCCTTGGCCCCTGGGGTCAACGGGGTGTACGAATAGGCCTCGGTGCGCTTGCGGTAGGATTCAGCCTTGCGCTTCTGCGCCGCCTCCACTTCTTCAGCACTGAGGAACGCACCTGGATCCACCGAGAGCGCCTTGGAGATCCGGATCACCTCCGATACAGTGGGAAGGATCTCGTCCCGCTCGATCCGCTCCAGGCGCTCCACGGAACACCCCGTGTCGTTGGCCAGGGTGTCCAGCGAGACCTGGGAGTCCTTTCGAAGGACCTTCATGCGGGATCCGAAACTCTTGCGCTTCCTGCCACGCTTTACGGCCCTGGGCATCTGATCCCCCTGCCCCCGATCTTGTGGGATTCCATACTGCCGGCCTCGGCCTGAGCCTCCCTCGCGGGTCCTCCGGGGGGCTCACCGACGAATGGTGAGGCGCTGCCCCGGGCGGATAAGGTTGCTGCTGCCGAGTTGGTTCCACTGCTGGATCGATCGGATATCCACGCCATACTGCTGGGCGATGGTCGAAACGGTCTCCCCAGAGCGAACCGTGTGAACGATCTGCCCGCTGCGCGATCCGCTCTCCCCGGGCTTGTCGTAATTTCGGGATGCCTCTGGCGGTGGCTCATTGCGTGCGGACGCCGAGCTCAAAACCCGAACCAGTCGAATCGCTTCTTCCCCCTTGCCCACTGGGACACACAGCTCATGGGTCCCTCGGGGCAGGACCGCATCTCGGATCTGGGGATTCAGGGTGCGCAAGGTCCGATAGGTGATGCCCATCCTCTGCGCCAGGCCGATGAGGTCAAGATCCCGCTCCGCGGACACCCGTACACGCTCGACCGGAGCGGGCTCATACAACTCCCCGGGCTCCAGATGGAACCCATATCTCTCCGGTTCCGACAGGATCACCTTGGCCACCGCGACCCTAAAGACGTAGCGCTCCGTTTCCGCCGGCAGCACCAGATCGAAGAAGGCAGACACCCCCTGACGCGACATCTCCTTCCGAACCCGATCCTCCCCCGCGTTGTACGCCGCCAGGGCGAGAAACCAATCGCCGAACAGGCCGTAAAGATGCTGCAGATATCCCAGGGCCGCCTCGGTGGACTTGACGGGATCTTGTCGCTCGTCCACCCATTGGCTGATGCCCAGTTGGAATCGAGATCCCGTGGCGGCAATGAACTGCCACAGCCCCACCGCCCCGGCGTGAGACTTGGCCTCGGGGCGCAGCGAGCTTTCCACGATGGCCACGAACTTCAAATCGGCGGGCAGCCCTCTGGTTCGCAGCTGCTCCTCGATCAACGGGAAGTAGCGTCCTCCCCGCTTCATCCACAGGAGGACCTGGGGGACGTCATTGACCATGGTTAGGAACTCCCGGTCCATCCGCTCCCACAGATCTCGATTCTCCAAGGGAAGAGGCTGACCGCACAGCTCCAGTGATCGCGGGAAACGATAATGCTCCATTCCCCTCAGGCGTTGGAGGCGCTCCAGCCTGACCATCACGTCCTGCAGCGCGTCCTGAAGCTGTCGGATCTCCGGATGCCTCGCCTCCGCGGCCGGTCTAGGCGATTGGGCTTGGGCCCTCCCCCGGACCCCGTCTTCACCGGCGAGCAAGACCAACATCAGGCCGAGCAGTCCCCAGCCAATCCGACGGACCCGCGTGCTTGGTCTCGGCAATCCCGCCCACTGTCCTGCCCCTTGACGGGAGCCCTTTTCATGGACCCCTCTTGCTGCGGGTGACCGCCATTTGTCCCGGATCCCGCCGGGGCGGAGAGCGATCGGGCACCCATGGCCAGCGAGCAGGCAGTTGCCCTCGCCGCGCGATCGCCCGAGGCCTGCTGCCCAAGCGATCCGGCGTGCAGCGCGCGGGCGAACATCCCTCTCATGCGAGGGGCCATGGGTTGATCGCGAACGTGCCCGGCAAACGCAGGTCGGGCCGCTGCTCCAGGCCTGCCAACCGTGACTGATTGGGTACCTCTTCATCCTGTTTCTCATACCAGATTGCCTTCCGGAAAGCAACCGCCTGCCTGCCGCCAGAGGGGACTCCCAGGGCGTGAATGGATACCACCTTCTTGCCGGGGCGGGACCCCGCAGGGGTTCCCTCTCACGCTGCCTGCACCGTCGGTTCGTCGGGATGGGAGATCACTGAAGTTCGGGTTTGGTCGGTGGATCAGGCAGGGGGATCTTCAGAAACTCCACTCCTTCGTCACGGAGGAGCTGCTCCTCGGACGCGGTAGTGGTCCCGCGAATGTTACGGCCAGCCTCCACACCGTAATGCATCCGAAGGGCCGTCCTGGCGAATTCGGTCCCTACATCCTCGAAACGGGCTTCCACCACGTCCCGCAACGCCCTGAGCCAGGCCAAAGCATCCCCGGGCGTCGCCCTGGGGCCGTCCTTTGCGACCTCCTGCGCCCCCTTGCTCCGCGCACGAACGATGCCGCCGGTGGATAGCCGCTGGGTGACTGCGCACGAACCACAGACAGGACACTCGACCAATCCTCTTTCCAACTGCTCCCGGAAGGTCGCGTGATCCCGGAACCACCCATCAAAGGGGTGACCGCTCTCGCAGGCCAGCTCAAAAATGATCATTGGATCTGTTCTGCTCCCCTCAGGTCTCCTGCTGGAACTTCCTAAAGACACCCCTGCGTTCCTGGGCCCGCATGGTCCCCCCCCCCTTTGGGAACAGATCGCTCGTCACCGGGAGGGTCATCCGCTTCGGACAACACGGCCAGACCCACCGGCCAAACAGCTCGTCGCCCCTTCCATCAGATCGATGCGGGCAGCCAGGAGGGCATTTCCCCCAAACTTGCGCACACCCCTCAGGGTCCACCGTCTTGCACGCTGCAGGATACCCCGCATCGATCCATCAGCTTGCGGGCAATGGGGACGTCGGCCCCCGCCAGATCCAGCTCTTGAAGGCGCTTGGGGGGAACCCACCGGAAGTCGGCATGCTCTCGCAGGCGAATCTCCCCGGAGCGCCAGCGGCATCGATACGCCATGAGCAGAACAGCCCGACCAGCATATTCATGGTGGACAATGTGGAAGACCTCTTCGACCGCCACGTCGATCCCCAACTCCTCCAGCAGCTCCCTTCTGAGACATTGCTCCGGGCTCTCACCGGCTCTCAGTTTACCGCCCGGGAATTCCCATTTCAAAGACAGGGCGCCCTCGGCCGGTCTTTGAGCGACCAACACCCGGCCTTCCTCATCGAGCACCAGACCCGCCGTCACGGGGAGCACCGATATCCGTCTCCCCTTGCGGATCCCGCCACCGCGGGGCATCCTCACCTCCAGAACACCAGACCCACATACCCGACGAAGTCCTCCGACGGGACGATCTCCTGGCTGGTTCCATAAGCCACCTCTTGGCCCACTCGCGCTCCCAATTCCCTCATGCAGGCCAGGGCGGCGGCCGTCGCCCCGGGGCAACATGCGTTTCGGTGTCTCAACCCCTCCGGGACAATGGCATCGATGTCCAACCGCATCGCCAATCGGACCAGCCTTCGGTCGTTGACCTCCCTCACCCATCGGATTGCGTCCACCCCCCGCCCCCAGGGAGTGAATGCGTACCCGGGACCGTAATGGGTCAGGTCCGTCGATCCCACGACCCTCACCGACCTACCCACGTCCCGGGCGACCTGGGCACATCTGACGCCCATGCGGACGCCTTCCTTCGTGGCCGCCGGGCTCACCGGCAGCACCCGCGCCCCGGGAAAAACGTGCCGGATGAAAGGAAGGTGCACCTCCAAGGTATTGTCCGGTTTGGCCCCCGCAGCGGGTTGGAGCTCGGGCTGGAACTCATCCGCCAGGGTTCGGGCCAGTTCCCCATCCACCTCCACGGGACCCAGCGGGGTCTCCCATGCCCCCTCGGCCATGAGCTCGTGGCGGCTTCTCGGCCCCAGATGGCCTCCGAAGAGGATCACCGTATCCGGACGGGGAGCAACGCTCAGAAGTGCGAAGACCGCCCCCGCGATGCGACCCGAATAGCGCCATCCGGCGTGAGGGACGATACCACCTACGGGCTCGGCCCCCATCTGGGAGGGCGCGGGAGCCCCGGCCATCAGAGAAGCGATCCTCGTCTTGCAGGCCTCCTCGCCCCCCGGATACCACGACCCAGCGAAATACGCCTCCCGGAGCCCCATTCCTCCCCCGGGGATCGCGCCTTTCTGCCGGATGGCAGCCGCACTGCGATCCTCGCGAGCCAGTATAGCTTCCGCGCTTCAAAGAACGCAACTCACCCCGATCTATGACTGTGGGCAATGGCGCGGCAAGGCGTCCTTGACCGCCCGAAGCAGGGCGTTCAGGACTGAACCGGCGGCCCCGCGCACGACCATATCGGCCAGCCCGTCGAGGGCCGTCGGATCTCGATTGACGATGGCCAGCCGGGCCCCTGCCTGTTTGGCCGCCACGGGAAGCGACGCGGCCGGCTGGACCACCAAGGACGAGCCGACCACCAGAAACAGATCGCATGCCTCCGCGCATCGAAATGCCTCGCCGGTCTCCCGTGCGGGCATGGACTGCCCGAAGGAGATGGTGGCCGGTTTGAGGAGTCCGCCGCATCCGTCGCACCTGGGGACGGCAATACCCTGGGCGATACGCTCCTGGATCTCCAAACGATCATACCGTCTCCCACAGGACAGGCATGATACCTGAAGGGCCGTCCCGTGAAGCTCGATGACCCGATCTTCACGGCTTCCCGCCTTCTGGTGCAGTCCATCAACGTTCTGCGTCACCACCCAGCCGACCCGCCCCAATCTGGCCAGTTCGGCGATGCTGCGGTGGCCATCATTGGGCTCCGCCTGGGCCAGAATCCGGTAAAAGGCGCTGCTCATCTCCCAATAACGCCTTCGAGCCTCCTCATGGGCGAGAAACCGCTGGAAGCTGAACTCCTCCGGATCGAATCGCTCCCAGAATCCACCGGGGCTTCGGAAATCCGGTATTCCGCTTTCGGTGCTCACCCCGGCACCGGTGAACACCACCGCACCGCTGGACTCGCACAACCATATGGCCAGACGTTCGATGGATTCCCTCATGACAACCTCTCTCTCCTCCATGTCTTCTTCATGCCCACCAAGGCTGGCGGGTCCCCCCCCCGGGCCCCCATCCTCCTCACTCCAAGGCCCCATGTCTCCCCAGGCCTATTCCCGACCCGGGGGCATGGGGCCGCCAGACGGCTCCGTGCGGGGCTTGACCCTTGTGCGGAAAAGGGCCACTATGGTGCCGTCTCCCTCGGCGGGCGAAGGCCTTGATGGCCACGAGGCGTTGCCCGCCTCAAGGCGTGGAGGGGCCGAGATGCCGGCTGGGCGTTTCCCACATCGGGTGCTTCCTGCGGGGGAAGCGTTAGATGCCATCGAAGGGTTCCTCTCCCGGGGTCCACGCCACTGGTTCATCGACGTGGAGTCGCCCACGCGCCTTCTTCTCTCCGGTGCAGTTGAGGTCGTCGTCTCCATTCAAACCCCGTATCAGCATCTGGACATCCTGCGCGCAGAGGGCTACGGCCTCTGCCTGGTGCTGGACGGCCGGATGCAACTGGCCGAGAGCGACGAGTTCATCTATCACGAGCTCCTGATCCACCCTGCCTGCGTCCTCCACGGGGCGCCCCGCAGGGCCCTGGTCATCGGAGGGGGCGACGGTTGCGCCGCCCGAGAGCTGATCCGATACCCCTGTCTGGAAAGGGTGGTCGTGGTGGACATCGATCAGGAGATCCTCAGTTCCTTCCGGGATCGTTTCTGCAGCTTGAACAGAGGCGCCCTCCGGGATCCCAGGGTCCAGTTGGTCTGCGCGGACGCATGGGCGTTTCTCCAGGAAGACACGCGACCGTACGACCTGATCATCTCCGACCTGACCGAACCGTACGACGCCCAGGCGCGCCAAGGCAGTCTGTCCTCTCACCTCTATTCCTCTCGATTCTACTCCTTGATCGCGGATCGGCTGGCACCGGGAGGCATCTTCGTATGCCAGACAGGTGGGGTGTTGTTCCAGCCTCACCACGACCGATTTCACCTTGAGATCCTGGCGGGGCTTCAGGGCCATTTCCCCAACATCCGGACCTGTTACGAATACATCCCTTCATTCGCAGAGCTGTGGGGCGTCACCCTCTCCAGCCGGCGCGATCTGCAGATCGCCCCCGAGCAAGTGGACGACAGACTGGCCAAAGCCCAGATAAGCGGCTTGCGGTACTACGATGGGATGAGTCATCAGCGGGCGTTCACGGCGCCCCGGGAACTGCGCCTGCACGGGTCTTGTCTCCCCGGGATCTGAATGAGAAAAGGCGGCCCCGCACCGCCGCCCTGCCCCCCCCGTCATCCCCAACGCCCCGGGCCCAGAGCGCATGCGTAGGACCCGGGGAGAGGCTCCCTCACTCGATTTCCCGCTCGCCCTTTTGCTTGGCCTTGCCCTTGCGTTGCGTCTCTCCCTGCGGATCCCTTTCTCTGTGCCGGCGCTCCCGAGGGGTCCGCTCCAGCTGCTGTCCCCCCTTGGCCCCCGACTGCTCCAGCCGCTCACGCCGCTGCGCCTTCCCCTTGTTTTCCTGCTCCACCGCGCGGCCGGACTTTCCGGGCTTATCCGCCCGCTCCAACTTGCCGGGTTTGTCCGCGCCACCGTCTCTGGGGGGTTTGTCCGTCCCCTCCAGCTTGCCGGGCTTTCGCGATTTCTCCAGCTTGCCGGGCTTGGAGGTCTGCTGATCGAGCCCGGGAGGCCGATCGCTCTCCCACCCTTCCTTCCTGCCTTTTTCCCACCCCGAGGGTCTCTCCCGGGGCCCCTTCTTCCTATCCAGGGCCTTGCCAGGGCCCTTTTCCGCTTCCACGGCGACCAGCTTGGGCTTCTCCGCTTTGGCTTTCGGTTTTCCCTCCCGGAACTGAGCCTGAGGTCTACCCGCCTCCGACGCGCTGACCATCTTGTTCGTCAGCTTGGGTTCCTTGACCTTCCTGCCCTCGACCAGCCGCCCGGCCTGGGCCTTCTGTACGTCGGCAGCCAGGGCCGAGGCGGTCACGCCCTTGGTCTTCCCCTGGCGTTCCTTGATCTGTGCGGTCACGCTCTGATGCGGCCTCACCGCCACATCCCGATCCACGAAGCGAGAGCGGTTCTTCACATCCGCGTTGCGCAGCACGGTCTTGTCCACCACCCTCGCCCCCGAGTAGTTGTTGACAATCATGGTCTTGTTCACGTTCTTCACCATCACGCCACGGTACCCGTGGTGATGGTGGTGGCCACCGTAGAAATGGCGATGACCCACCACCACGGCATGGTCCAGATAAGCCAGTGTGCCGATGGTCACCGCTGCCACCGCGGCCGCGGTCACCAGCGTCACGCCAGGTCCCCAGGTGTAGTGTGCGTAGTAAGGCTCATGGGGCGCCAGCGGCACCCACCCGATGGTGTCGGCCGAATAGACCCAGGAGACCCTGCCCGGGTACCAATACGGCACGAACGGCGCCGCGCCCACCTGGACGCTCGCCACCGGGGGCATCCAATACCACCCCCCTCCCACCATGACCCAGTTGCCGTAATGGTGCGTGACGTATCCGAAGGGCTCGTACGGCACCCACACGTGGTCCCCGCGCCAATACGTCCATCGCCCCACCGAGAAGGGAGTCCAGCCCACAGTGACCGTGGGGCGCCACATCTGATGGTAACTCCCCTCGTAGTACACCCGCTCCCAGCGGCCGTTTTCCTCCAACACCGGGGCATCATCCCGGAGGGGCTCCGGCAGATACTGGGCGGCCCTGGCCTGCGGCCTGCCCCTGATCTCCCCATCTCGCGTGGCGTTCCACCGCTCCCAGTCCGCATCCACCGTCCCATCTCCCGAACCGACCCCCTCCTTGTCCGCAACGAGCGACGAGCCAGGCGGCACCTCGTACTTGGACTCGAAACCGTCGCGGGTGTGCATGAACTGGCACCGCCCGCCGAGGGAGATCATCTCGGCCGATTCGTCCCCCACATAGACATCGGCCCGCGCCCCCGGCGGCACCACCAAATACCCCACCGGTGTCGAAGCCCGCATGTAGGTGTCGCGGCTGCGGTTGTGAAGACGGACTTGACCGGACTCCACGTACAGGTCGGTGACGTCCCGGGCCAGGTTGGACACCTCCACCTGCGTGGCCCCACCCAGGCGAACCATGGTGCCGTTGGGGAAGCCAAATTCGGCCTTTCCCCCTTCATCCGAGTAGAAGACGTCCTTGCTGGCCAAGGGCGTATCCTTGGCGCTCGCCACCCAGTCTTCGTCCTCTGGAACGTAGCGAAGCACATCCCCGTCTACGTACGCCACTCGCCCTACCAAGATGGGCGCTTCCCCAGCAGCCAAGGGCGACACTCCCCCCATGGCCATCGCCCCGACCAGCGTCGCCGAGGCCAACGCTCGAGTCATCCTGATTCCCATCGTTCGCCGCTCCTTTCGTGGCGCGCACCCACGCCTGCGCTGGAGGATACTTCCCCCTCGACCGGCGTTCGGGCCCTGGCGTCGGGGCCAGGATCGCTTCAAGTGCCCCTTTCCGGTCCCCGAGCCCCTGAAACCCCTTTCCGCCCTCGCCCGCCGGACGGATTATACGTCTTCTGTCCCCGATGCAAAAGCTATTTGTCTCTGATGGTGCCCTCCTTGCCCCCCGCCGGGTTCTTGTTGGTACAGACCGCCCGCGAACGCCCAAGGTTTACCCAAAAAGCGCATGGAAGACGCCTCCCGTGGCTTTCTCGTCGACCGCCCCGGCCATCGCCCCCACGGCCATCCTGCATCGGCGACCCCGACCCGCCGAGCGCAGACCCCTCAGTTGACAGGCCCCTCCTCGATGATTACATGTATCGTGCATGCAAGGAAGCCCGTCGACGGAACATCGAAGCCCAAGGAGGTAACGCCATGGCCATCGTTCGATTTCACGGCCCACTGGGTGGTGCTCTCTCAAACATCGACCGTATCAGAAACGAGATTGATCGCGTCTTCAGCAATGTGATGGAAGGACAAATGCCCCGAGAATCGACCGGGGTATTCCCTTCCGTCAATGTGTATGAACATCCGGAGGCGTACCTTGTCACCGCCGAGTTGCCCAGTGTCCGGTGTGAGGACGTGGAGATAACGGTCACGGAGGATGCCATCACCCTCAAGGGGGCGCGCAAGGGCGATGATGGGGGCAAGAACGCGGCCTACCACCGCAGGGAGCGCTCATCGGGATACTTCAGCAGGGTCCTGGCCCTCCCGGAGAAGATCAATCCGGACGGGGTGGACGCGACCTCACAGTTCGGAGTGCTTCGGATCAGGCTTCCCAAGGCAGAACATGTCAAACCCAGGCAGATCAAGGTTCGGTCGGCCGGTTGAAACGAGCGAATCATGGGAGGAGGTGGATGCAATGACCGAGAAGGAACTCCGACCTACGGAGAAGAGACAGGCCGCGGCTGTCCAGCCTGAGGGGACGAGGGACATGCCCTACTTCTCCCCGGCCGTGGATATCTACGAGACCGAGGAGGCCCTTTTCCTGGTTGCCGACATGCCTGGGGTACAAGGCAAGGACGTGGAGATCGACCTCAAGGAGAACGCCCTGACCCTCCAGGCTCTCGTCACGCCAGTCCCCCTCGAGGGGTTCAAGCCGACGTACCAGGAGTATCGGGAGGGGAATTACTTTCGCCAATTCATCCTCTCGGAGATCGTCGACCAGGACAAGATCAGCGCGGAGATGAACGACGGCGTCCTGCGGGTGACCCTCCCCAAGGTCCCCAAGGCGCGCCCGAGAAGGATTGGGGTCAAGTCGGCGTGAGGGTTTCGAGGGCCGGGGCCTCAGCGGCCATGGTTGGACAACGGCCGAGGCCCCGGCGTTCTTTCCAGATGCGGTCCTGTCGCCCCTCTTCCCGCCAGCGGCCCGCAGACCCACAGCACCATCAGGATACGTAGGTCACCACATCGTAGCCCTCTGCCTGAAGCATGCGGGCGATGGGTTGGACGTTGCGCTTCTTGAGCCGAAAAAAATAGACCCGCTTCCTCTTCAGACGGTGGCCGGACATCCCCACGCTCACGATCTCGCCTCCCCGGCTCCGAATGAGGCGGGATACCTTCTCGAACGCCTCCGGATCCTCCCCCAACACCACATCGATGCGGGAGCTTGACTTCAACACCCCCATCAGCTCGATGAACGCGGCCAGGATGTCCGCCACCGTGATGATCCCCACCAAACGGCCGTCCTTGGCCACCACGGGGAGCCCCCCGATCTTGTTGTAGTAGATGATCTTGGCCGCATCCTCGATCTGCGTCTCCGGGTTGACCGTGATGGGGTTGGCGATCATCACCTCCGGAATGCGGATCTCCTCGATGAGCGACGCCAGAAGGACCTGCCGGATATCTCCCTCCGTCACCAGGCCGATCAGCCTGCCCTGTTCGACCACGGGCAGGTGGCGGATGGAGTGCTTCTTCATCAGATCCACGCAGTACTGGATGGTCTTGCCGGCGGTGACCGTGACCAGTTCCCTCACCATCCAATCCCCGACCTTCATGGTGTCTACCTCCCCAAAAACGCCGGGCCCGTTCAATCCCCCTCAGCCCGGATTCCATGCACCCCCTGTGACGGCGCCGGCTCCACACCCTGCGCCCCCGAGGTCTCATCGAGGACCCAGGAGAGATAGTCACGGCTGCCCCATTGGACGGGCAGCGCCACGATCTCCGGAACCTCGTACGGGTGAAGGGCCCGGATCCGCTCTTGGAGGCGCTCCAGGCATCCCTGGCGTGTCTTGATCCAGAGGGCGCTCTCTCTTTCGTCGCAAAGCGCCCCCTTCCATCGATACACGGAACGAACGGACGGGGCGAGGTTGACGCAGGCCGCCAAGCGCTCTTGCACCAGTGCCTTGGCCAGTTCGGCTCCGACCTCTTCGTTGGGGGCCGTCACGAGGACCAGCCACACCGCCTCCAGGGCCCTGTCTCGTCCCGCCTTGGGACCATCAACGCTCCCCACCGCGCACTCTCCTCCCGGCGCAACCATACGGCGATCCTAACACACTTCCTCCGAGCTTCCAAACGCCTCTTCACCCCCGGGGCGGCAATGGCCCCCTGTGCCCGCCTCCCGGCGGGGGGGATGGCGGGCGCATTCCGCCCTTCCCTGGGATGCCGCAAGGGCCACCCAGGGCCCCATCTGCCCCGCATCAGGCGGGATTGCCCTCGTCCGCCCCTTGGTGCAGCGTATTCGCGCGTCGCACCAGACGCCCCGCCTTTGGCTGCTTTCGCCCCTCTCGGTCCTTCATTCCAGACCATCTCCTCGCGCTTGCTCCGGCCGGTTCAGGAGGATCCTGCTCGGCCTGCTGCCTTGACAGCCCAGGGGACACGCCGTAAGATACAAAGGTCTAACTTACCGAGATTTCAAGTGTCTCTGGAAATCGCGGATCGCCGCCATGGGAGCCGGGATGTTCGATGTGGGCATGCAAGAACTCCTCGTCGTCTTCGTCGTCGCCTTGGTGTTCATCGGCCCCCGACGGCTCCCCGAAATCGCCAGATCCCTGGGAAAGCTCATGGCGGAACTTCGCCGCGCGGGCGAGGAACTCAAGGGACAGATCGACCTGGAAGCAATGATGCAGGAACGGGAGGAGTCGCCCGGGACCAGGGAGAACCCATACGGGGGGGAAGCCGCATGGCGCGCGCAAGGCAGTGGCGCCGAGGCGGAGCCCCCCGGGCCAGACGGAACCACACAGACCGATCATGCGCCTGTTCAAGAGAAAGATCCCGAGAAGACTCAAGCCTGACGAGAAGGTATCCTTTCTCGAGCACCTTGAGGAACTTCGCTATCGGATCATCGTGTGTCTCATCTCGGTGGGGATCTTCACGGCCGGGGCCTACGTCTTCAAGGAGGGACTGCTCAAGTTTCTGGCCACCCCCTTGCTGGAGGTGCTTCCGCCCGGCAACCAGCAGCTCATCTTCACGGGGCTTCTGGAGGCGTTCATGGTCTACCTCAAGGCCTCCTTCTTCGCAGGGATCATGCTCTCGGCCCCCGTGGTGTTTTACCAGATCTGGGCCTTCATCTCTCCGGGCCTGTATGCCCGGGAGCGCCAGATGGCCCTCCCCTTCATCGTGGTGGCCAGTCTGTTCTTTCTGGGCGGAGCGGTCTTCGGGTACTACGTGGTCTTCCCCTATGGATTTCAGTTCTTCGTGGGCTTCAGCGGGGAATTCATCAAACCCCTGCCCTCCATGAAGGAGTACCTCAGCTTCTCCACGTTTCTCCTCTTGTCCTTCGGCATCGTCTTCGAGCTCCCCATCTTCATTTTCTTCCTGGCCAAGCTCGGCATTGTCGATCCCAGGATCCTTCGACGGGGTCGCAAGTACGCGGTACCCATCATCTTCATCGTGGCAGCCATCCTCACCCCAGGCCCGGACCCCATCTCCCAGTGCCTCATGGCTTTGCCCCTCTGGATTCTGTACGAGCTGGGCATCTGGGTCTCCATCCTTTTCGGCAAGAAGAAGGACGAGGAAGCACAGGAAAAAGACGTAGACGATGTCCCCGGGAAGGGGGAGGGCCCTCCGGCCTAGGGAGGCTCGCCGCGATGGCCGAGGCGCGTCCGCGGCCCCCGGGGGCGGCCCTTTTGCCCTCTCATCGGGTCAAAGCCACCCATTCTCCAGGTACCAGCGATAGGTCTCGCGGAACCCATCCTCCAGACAGATACTGGGCGAGAACCCCAGGGATCTGACCGCGTCGCCGATATCGCACGTCCAGCCGGATTGGCGCATCTCACGAAGCTTCTCACGGTTCAGCAGCGGCGGTATGCCCCGCAGGCCGCTCAACCATTCCGCTCCCACCGCCGCCACCCAGGCGCCCCAGACCGGCAGCCGCAGGTGCCGGGCCTTGACCCCGAGGACCCGCTCCAGGACCCCCGCCACCTGGGGCCAAGTGCGGTTTTCCCCATCGGACAGAAAGAACACGGATCCCGAGGGCACCTCTCGGTCCGCGGCCAGGAGGATCCCTTCCGCCAGATCCCGCACATGGATGAGGCACATGTGGGGGCCATCGCTCCCCACGGTGAGGTTCCAGCCCTTCTTCATGAGGCGGAACACGCTCAGGAAATCCCGGTCGCGAGGCCCGTATACGGCCGTGGGTCGAACCACGACCACATGGAGCCGATGGGCATACGCCCCGGCGATCTGCTCCGCCTCGAGCTTGCTTCGCCCGTAGTGGCTCACCGGGCAGCCTGGTTCCCATGGGTCCCTTGGACGAAGGGGGGAGCACGGACCCCACGCCGCAAGCGAACTCACCAGGACGATTCGGTCCGGTGGACGGGCCTGCCTCAGGCACGCATCCAGCAGATGCCGAGTCCCCTGGGCGTTGATGCGGGCATATGCACCGTACCCCCTGGCCTTGGTGACCCCGGCTGCATGAATGACCCACTGGACTTCGCGGCAGGCATCGATCAGCCCTTGGGGCTGCTCCACATCCCCCCAGGCCCATTCCAGAGGAAGGTGTCGGATCCAGCGCAGGTCGCTGGTCTTCCTCGCCAGCACCCGCACCTGATGCCCCTTCCCGACCAATGTCTCGGCCAGGTGACTCCCGACGAATCCGGTGGCTCCGGTCACCAGCACGCGCATGGACTCCCCCTGATTCCTCATCAGCCCTGCCAGCCGTTGACAACGGGAGGGGCTTTGAATAGAATTCCCAAGTCCTTGGGCCGAACAACAGGCCAGGCCCATCGGATCATCCGACGCCCCCCGGCCTTTGCCTTTCCATAGTGACCGAGAACGGAGCGGGATGACAAGATATCAAAGCACATGTCTTGCACGCCCCGACGTGAGGAGTCAAGGAATGGATCTGTTCCAAAAGTGCTGGAAGTTCACCCAGGCTGCCGATGCCCGGGCGGCCGGCTACTATCCCTTCTTCACCCCCATCGAGTCCCAGCAGGACACGCAAGTGACGCTTGGAGGCCGAAGCGTCATCATGATCGGCTCCAACAACTACCTGGGGCTGACCACGCACCCCAAGGTGCGGGAGGCGGCCCTCGACGCCATCAAGCGATTCGGCACCAGTTGCACGGGGTCGCGCTTTCTCAACGGGACCATCACCCTTCACGTCGAGCTGGAAGAACGGTTGGCTCGATTCACCCAGAAGGAAGCCGCCCTGGTATTCAGCACGGGCTTCCAGACCAATCTCGGGACCATCTCGGCCCTGGTGGGGCGACACGACGCGGTGATCATCGATTACGACGACCACGCGAGCATCGTCGATGGGTGCCAGCTCTCCCTGGGGAAGACGGTTCGGTTCAAGCACAACGACATGGCCAGCCTGCGCAGGGCCCTCCGGTCGGTGGACTCCCGCGCGGGCAAGCTGGTGGTCGTCGACGGCGTCTTCAGCATGGAGGGCGACATAGCCCCCCTGCCCGAGATCGCGTCGATCTGCCAGGCGGACGGCGCCCGACTCATGGTGGACGACGCCCACGGCATCGGCGTCATGGGCACCAATGGAAGCGGCACGAGCTCCCATTTCGGTCTGTCCGACGAGGTGGACGTGATCATGGGCACCTTCAGCAAGTCCTTCGCCTCTCTGGGGGGGTTCATCTCGGCCAAGGCCCAGGTCATCGATTACATCAAGCACTCGGCTCGGGCCCTCATGTTCAGCGCCTCCATGACCCCGGCCTCCATCGCCGCGTGCATCGCCGCCTTGGACGTCATGGAGGGAGAGCCGGAGCGGAGGGAACGTCTGTGGGAAATCACCCGGCGAATGCATCGGGAATACCGCACCCTGGGCTTTGATATCGGACGAAGCGAGACCCCCATCATCCCCATTATCCTCGGGGAGGATCTGAGGGTCTTCGCCTTCTGGAAGCGACTCATCGAGGAGGGGGTCTTCGTCAACCCGGTGCGCAGCCCGGCGGTTCCGGTGGGTCGCGGCCTCCTGAGAACCAGCTACATGGCCACGCACACCGATGAACAGTTGGATCGGGTTCTGGAGATATTCCGTAAGGTGGGAAGGGAACTGGGGGTCATCTCGTAGGAGGCCCTCCCGAGCAGGCGGCGCTCAAGCCCCCTGCCTTGTCTGGTCGAGCCCAACGAACCGTGTCCGAGCCCGCCATCCATCTGGAGACCGTCCAAACACGGGCCCAACGGAACGCCTTTGTCAAGCTCCCGTGGGCCATCTACGCCGGGGATCCCCTGTGGGTTCCCCCGTTGCTCATGGAGAGAAAAGCCTTCATCGACCCGAGGAAGAACCCTTTCTTCCAGCACGCCGACGTCGCCCTCTTCCTGGCCCGGCAACGGGGTCGCGCCGTCGGGAGGATCGCGGCCGTCGTCAACCACAACCACAATCGCTTTCACCAAGAGCGGACCGGTTTTTTCGGATTGTTCGAGTGCGTGGATGACCGGCGCGTGGCCCATGCCTTGCTGGACAGGGCCTCCGCATGGCTCAGGGACAAAGGCATGGACGTCATGCGGGGCCCCGCCAGCTTCTCTACCAACGAGGAGGTCGGCCTGCTGGTGGAGGGGTTTCACGAAAGCCCCATGATCCTGATGCCGTATAACCCCCCGTACTATGGCCCGATTCTGGAGGAATACGGGCTGGTCAAGTCCAAGGACCTCCACGCCTTCATCCGCACCGACGATGAAGGCATGCCCGAGCGCCTCTACCGCATCGCGGACAAGATCAGGGAGCGGGGCAAGTTTCGCGTCCGAAAACTGGATATGCGGAACCTTCGGGAGGAAATCCTGCGCTTCAAGGCGGTGTACGAATCGGCCTGGGAGAGAAACTGGGGATTCGTCCCCATGACCGAGGCCGAAATCGACCACATGGCCAAGGAACTCAAGCAGATCCTGGACCCTGACCTGGTGTTCTTCGTGGAGACCGAAGGCCGCATAGTCGGGTTCTCGCTCACCCTCCCGGATATCAACCAGGCCCTCCGGCGGATCAACGGACGGCTCTTTCCCCTGGGACTCCTCAAGCTTCTCTACTATTCGAGGAAGATCAACCAGGTGCGGGTTCTGCTCCTGGGCGTGGCTCCCGGGTACCGAAAGCTGGGCATCGACGGGGTGCTCTATCTCGAGACATTCCGGGAGGGAACCAAGAAGGGATATCACCGGGGGGAGTTCTCCTGGATCCTGGAGGATAACGAGGCCATGGCCCGCCCATTGGAGGCCATGGGAGCCAAGCGGTACAAGATCTACCGGGTCTACGACCTCTCCCTCTGAGAGGCCCTTCCGTACCCCCCCCTGTTGGCCAGCCGCTCGCCTTCTTCCCCGGGGGGCCGGATCAACTGCCGGCCGGGGATGACGCAGCCAAGGGCCTGGGCCCTGGCATCGACCGCGCCCGACTCCACGACGCGTCGCAGGGCACGGGCGATCCAACCGGACGCCAGAGCCAGGATCACGCCGGACAACACATCCACCACGTAATGATAGCGCAGGTACACGGTGCTGACCACGAGGCACGAGACCACCACCAGGTACGGCAGGAAGGCCCCGGGCCTGTATCGCCGGGCACAGTAAAGGACCATCAGGCTCACGCCCACGTGTCCGCTGGGGAACGCGTCCCGCTGGATCAACTCCAGACTGTCCAGGCCGCCCCGCAGCCAGTGGGTGAGCCAGATGCCTTCCAGCTCGCCGCCCTGGAGAGCCGCCAGCTCGAAGCGCGGCCCCAGCGCCGGGAAGGCGAAGTATGCCAGGTAAGAGACATAGAACGTTGTCACTACCCCCACCAGCGTGGCCTGGAATCCCTCCATGTCGCGCGCCCTCCAGAGGAGGATTCCCAGGATGATGGGGAGAAAATAGAAGCTGGTGTACACGACCTGCAGGAACTCCGTGAGCCAGGGCGTCGTCCATCGTTCCAGCCACACCGTGGGGTGAACCCCCAGGAGCGCGTGGTCCCACTGAATGAGAATCGGATCCATGTCCACGGGATTGATGGGGTGCACGAGGTAGTGCAGCTCCCGGAAGGCCATGGGGATGCTCAGGACATGGTACCAGTTGCGGGCCTGGATCCATGGGCGCACGGGCCGTGCCGCGGCTTTGCGAATCAGAAAAAGGATCTCTGCGCCCCAGAGCAGGTGCACGAGGGGATAGATCCACGCGTGCTCCACGCGACGGTGAAACAACAGAACCAGCGCCGTCAGGCAGATCAGATACGCCAGGGTGACGACGTCGTCGGCCCGAAGCCCCATCCTCCAAGTGCTCTTGGCAGTTGGACCATGACCTTCAAGCACAGGACGAATCCCCCCTCCTTCCCGACTTGCGCAATCGAACCTCGGTTCGGCCGGCCTGCAGTCCCAGGAGCGCCGCTGCGCTTCCCCTGTTCACGGCGATCTCGAGGAATCCCGAACTCCCCTCCAGCAGCAGGGGCACGCCCGGGGGGGCCTCCGAGTACGTCCCCCGAATCCCGACCAGGCGATGGTCCCCGACCAGAAGCTCCGGTTCTCCCTCACCGGCAAGTCGCTGGAGATCCCGCATCCGGAGGTTGGTCATCCCGTTGCCGAAGCGATCCACGTGCACGACCAGCCCGGTCATCATCTCACCCTGCCCCCGGGGCTCGGGGAGCCCCCCCTTCACCCAGTCGCCCACCTGAGGCCCCAGCGACTCAGGCGCCCCGCCCCCGCACAGGAAGGCCGCCACCGGGGCGAAGACATCGCGCCCGTGGAAGGTCCTGCTCAGGGGCTGCAGGAACAGATCGTCCCGGATCAGCACCCGGACCACCCCTCCCCCTTCCTGCTGGATGACGGGGTCCAACACGCCGTTGTCGGGCCCCACGAATCGGTGCCCCCCCGCCTCCACCAACAGGGGCCTTCGGCCACCGCCCACCCCGGGGTCGACCACCACCGTGTGAACCGTTCGTTCAGGGAAGAAGGGGTACGCCCCCAGGAGCACCCAGGAAGCCGCACAGATGTCGCCCGGCGGGATGTCATGGGTGATGTCCACCAACTGACAATGGGGACAGCGGGCCAGCAGGACCCCCTTCATGGCGCCCACATACCAGTCGCTGTGCCCGAAGTCCGTGAGCAGTGTGACGATCCCGCCTGTGCCAGAAGCCATCCTCAAACCGCTCTTCCGCAAGAGGCAGCACGACAGTTGAGGGAACCCGTGCGGCGCGACAGCGGGCCGGGCGAACCCTCACAGGAAGGGATTCGTTTCCCGTTCGTTCCCAATGGTGCTCGTCTTGGCCGGGCCGTAATGATGGCCGGGGTAGACCAGCGTGTCACCGGGCAGGACGAACAGCCGGGTCTGTATGGACCGCAGCAGGGTCTGCCACGAGCCGCCGGGCAGGTCTGTCCGGCCCACGCCGCCCACGAAGAGCGTGTCACCGGTGAACACCGCGCCGTCCATTCCGAGGCAGATGCCTCCGGGGGTATGCCCCGGGGTGTGGATCACCCGCAGCAGCACTTTCCCAACCCGGATGATATCGCCGTCCCGCACCGTCTCGTCAGCAGGGGGCGACGGGCGGCCCCCGAACATCTGGAACATGCCGGCAGGCTGCCGGGCCATCCACTCGGCGTCGGACTCGTGGATGATGATGGGCGCCCCGGTCCTTTCCTTCATGTCCGCGTTGCCCATGACGTGATCCACGTGACCGTGGGTATTGATGATCTTCCCGACGCTCAGGCCCAGCCGCGCGGCCTCCCCGAGGATCTTCTCCGACTCCGCCGCCGGATCGACGACGGCCGCCTCACCCGTCTCCTTGCACCCCACCAGGTACGCGAACACCATCATCTGACTGACCAGCAGCTGACACACCACATGACCTTCCATCGCACATCCCCCCCGTGGATCCCGCCACCGGGCTGTCCCCTCATCCCACCGGGTCGGGCATTTCCGCGAGGCTCCCGATGATCTCCTTTACGCCTCGATGCCCCCCGTCGGCCAGATACCGGCCTATTCCGTCGATGATCTCTGCGAAGACCTCCGGGCGACCGAAAGCAGCAGACCCGACCTGCACCGCCGAGGCTCCTGCGATGAGATACTCCAATGCGTCCCTGGCACAACCGATCCCGCCCACGCCGACGACCGGGATGGGGGCCGCCCGAGCCACACGCCACACACGATACACCGTCAGCGGGCGGATGGCGGGTCCGGAAAGCCCGCCGGTCCCGATGCCCAGCCGCGGCCTTCGGGCCCCCACATCCACAGCCAGTCCCATGTAGGTGTTGGCCACCGTCAGCACGTCCGCCCCGGCCTCCCAGGCGGCCTGGGCGGCGCCCAGCAGATCCACTGCGTCCGGGGCGAGCTTCACGGCCACGGGCAACCCTGTGGCGTGCCGGACCCGCCGGACCAGCTCGTGGAGCGCCTCCGGGTCCCGGCCGAACGCCACCCCTCCTTTGCGCACGTTGGGACACGACACATTCATCTCCATGCCCACGACTCCCGGGAGCCGATCGATCCGGCCGGCCAGCGTACGGAATTCCTCCGGCGTCTCCCCGAAGAAGTTGACGATGACCCGCACGCCCGCCCTTCGCAGCCTGGGCAGATGCTCCGCCGCAAAGGCGGCGATGCCCACGTTCTCCAGTCCGATGGCGTTGAGCATGCCTGCCGGGGTCTCGGCGATGCGGGGGGGGGGATTGCCCGCCCTGGGGGCCAGAGACAGGCCCTTGGTGACGAACGCCCCCAACATTTCCGGAACCAGCCCCGGCAGCCCTTCGGTCCCATAGCCCGCCGTCCCAGAGGCCGTCATCACGGGATTGGGAAGCCTCAGGGGCCCCAGGGTCACGCCCAGATCCGGGGTCGCTTCCACCTCAGAGGCCTCCAATGCACTCCCAGTCGACGTCGGCCGCGTCCATCACCGGGCCCTCCCGACAGAGCCGGGTATACCCCCGATCCCCCGGCCTCTTCACGGCACACCCCAAGCACACGCCCACGCCGCAAGCCATGGGCGCCTCCAGGGAGACCTGACACGGGATCCCCCGCGCAAGGCCCCACAAGGCCACCCGCTTCAGCATACCGGGAGGCCCGCAGGCCAGCAGGCGCGCCCCCGGAACCGGCAGTTCCCTCTCCCGGGCCTGGAGAAGCTCGACCACGGTCCCTGGAAACCCGCCCCCTCCGTGCTCCACGGCGGCCTGCACCGCCACCCCCATCTCCTCCAACTCCTCCCGTCCCCACACGTGATCCCGAGTGCGCCCCCCCAACAAGGCCAGGGCACTGCGGCGCCATCCTGGGTCCATGGACTGAACCAAAGACACCAGGGTGGCCACCCCGACGCCCCCCCCGACGAGCACAGGGCGCCCCTGTCCTTCCGGCCGCCATCCGCGCCCCAGGGGACCGAGCAGCTCCAACACATCACCTGGCCTGCGAAGGGACAGAAATCGACTCCCCCGACCCACAAGCCGCACAAGCAGCTGAAGCCCGTCTTCGCGACCTTCCTCGCCGTCCTCCCCCCCCAGACCCTTTCTGTACAATGCGAAGGCCCGGGGCAAAAATGGGTCATCTCCCTGCCCGGTTCGGACCATGTAAAACTGACCGGGGACGGCATCCCGGCAGATGCCCGGCGCGGCCAGCCCCACCCGGATCAGTTCGGGGTGAACCCTCTGGATGAAGCGGACCTCCGCCCTATGGCGTCTCATGCCCCGCCCTCAACGCCTTGGCCATGACCAGGGCATCTTCACCCCCCGCCTCATAGTAGGAGCGGCGCACCCCCACGGGCTCGAATCCCAGGGAGTTGTACAACCCCTGGGCGGCTGCGTTGGACGCCCGCACCTCCAGGAACGCCCGCACGATCCCCAGCCCCCGGGCCTCTGCCAGCGCCCTTTCCATGAGCGTCCGCGCCACCCCGAGACGCCTCCACCGGGGGTGGGTGGCCACGTTCATGACGTGCATCTCGTCGACCACCATCCAGACACACACATAGCCCACCAATCCCCCTGCGCAGGGAGGAGGGCACGATTCCCCCTGTGCGGCGGGATTCACGGCCACCCAACATCGCGACCGCGGATTCATCAACTCTTCCCGGTATTGCTCCCGTGACCAGGGGGACTGGAAAGAGATCCGCTCGATGGCCAGGACCGCATCCAGGTCTTGTGCCGATAGGGAACGAATGCTCCAACGCACCGGGGATCCCTGGGGAGGCGCCTCATTCCTTGGGCTTGTGCAGGATGTCATTGGCCAGGTTGATGTGCTTGCGTCCATAGTTGGTGATGAATTGCGCCAGTTCGCGCAGGCCCTTTCCCTCCCGATAGTTGCCCAGGGCCACCATCATGGGGAGGTTGACGCCGGTGACCACCTCGACCTGCCCCTCCTTGAGGAACGAGAGGCTGAGGTTGGAGGGCGTCCCCCCGAACATGTCGGTGAGGATCAGGACGCCCTGTCCGCGGTCCACCTTGCGCACCGCGGCCGCGATCCGTCTGCGCAGATCATCGTTCATCTCGTTGACCTGCACCGACAGCGCCTCCATCCCCTCCAGGGCCTTCTCCTCCCCCACGATGAGGCGCGTCGCCGTCAGCAGTTCGCTGGCCAGATGGCAATGGGTGACGATGACCACGCCGACCATGGCTTCGATCCTTTCAATCCTTGTGGATATCTCGATGGTGAACGGACACCTCGCATTGCAACTGTTGGAAAAACGGAAGCAATCCGTCCACGATGGCCACCGAGCGATGCCGCCCGCCCGTGCACCCGAGAGAGATGGTCAGGTAGCTCTTGCCTTCCTTCACGTAGAGGGGAAGGAGCCACGCGATGAGATCCTGGAATCGCCTCATGAACGCCTGGGTCTCCTCCCGATCCAGCACGTAGCCGGCCACCTCGGGATCCTGCCCCGTGCGCTCCCGGAGGGCCTCCACGAAGTACGGGTTGGGAAGGAAGCGAACGTCCATGATCACGTCGCTGTTGCCAGGAACCCCATGCCGAAATCCGAAGGACTGGAGAAAGACCTGCAGCCGACGATGGACCGAAGGGACGTCGAAGGCCTCCGCGATGAGGGCCTTGAGCTGGTGGACTGTGTAATCCGAGGTGTCGATCACCCGGTCCGAGATGGATCGGAGCTGCGCCAATTGGCGCCGCTCGTCCTGGATTCCCTCCGCGATGGGTCGCCCCTTGGCCAGAGGGTGGCTCCTCCTCGTCTCGTTGAAGCGCCGCAGCAGGATCGCGTCGTCACAGTCGAGGAACATGACCTCGATGGCGTATCCCTGTTGCCTCAGGTCCTGCACGATGCGGGGCGCGGCCTCCAGGAACTCCTTGCCCCGGATATCGATGACCACGGCGACCTTGCTGATCTCCGACGATGACGACAGACGCAGCTCCAGGAACTTGGGCAGAAGAACAATGGGCATGTTGTCCAGGCAGAAAAAGCCCAGGTCCTCCAGCACCTTCATCACCGTGCTCTTGCCCGATCCCGACAGGCCCGTGATCACGAAGATCGGGAGCTGCTTCATGCCGACTTCCCGCTGCGCAGCTGGGTCTCCAGCCGCCTCTCCAATGCCTCGATCGGCCGGACGCCCCGCTGCTGCAGCAGGTGATTGCGGACAGCGACCTCGACGATGATGGCCAGGTTTCGGTTGAGGCTCACGGGGATCCGCAGCAGCGGGATGTCCACTTCCAGCAGGGTCAACGTCCGCCTTGTCAGTCCCGTGCGGTCCATGGCCCGGAACTGGGTCCATTCCACGAGCTCCACCACAAGCTCTACCCGGCACTCCTGCTCCACGGCATCCGGCCCGAAGAGCTCCAGCACATCGATGATCCCCAACCCCCTGACCTCAATGTGGTGCCGGATGAGGGGAGGGCTGCTCCCCGCCACCCCGCCGCCCTGCCGGCGCAGTTCGACGAAATCGTCCGCCACCAGCGCATGGCCTCGCGTAATGAGGTCCAGGGCGCACTCGCTCTTGCCGATCCCGCTCTTCCCCATGATGAGCACGCCCACCCCGTAGACCCGAAGCAGGACGCCCTGGACCTGAAACCCCCTTCCCAACAATCCGCGCAGGATCTCCTGAAGCCTTCGCGTCAGGCGGGGGCCCGCTTCCCGGGTGCATAGCAGGGGGATGGCGTTGGACTGGGCGAAGGAGAGGAGTTCTTCTGGCACCGGGAGCCCTCCCTCCACGATCAAGCAGGGCACCTCCAGCAGGGAAAGCTCCCGGAAAAGCACGCTCCTTCGCGCCGACGGGAGTTCGGCCAGGATGGCCATTTCCAGACGGCCCAGGATGAGGGGGCGGTTCGCGCGGACCTCGCTGGCCTCCCGCCTGAACTGGCGCCCGGGCCTCTGGGGTCTGCACGAGGAGATCGGACGACTCAGGCCCGCGGTCCCGGCCATGGCCTCGAAACCCAGGGCCTCGGCGCCCTCCTTCAACAGGTCTTGCACCTGAACGGATCGCATGAAATGCGGGGCCCCCAGCCCCTCGGCCCTACTGCCCGGGACCCAGCGGCCACGGGTGGTCCAGCGACCTCGGTCTATGAGTACTTCTCATCCTCTTGCTGGATGGCCCGATAGATCTCCTCCGCACTCTGGGCCACCATCAGGGTCTGGCGGAACTGCGCGTCCTTGAGGAGGCGGGAGATCCGGGCCAGAGCCTTGAGGTGGACGCCGGCGGAGTCCTCTGGCGCCACGAGGAGGAAGAAGAGATGCGTGGGTTTGCCGTCCAGGGAGTCGAAATCCACCCCCTCTCGGCTGCGCCCGAAGGATGCCAGGAGCCCCCCCGCCGCTGCCAGTTTTCCGTGGGGTATGGCCACGCCGTCGCCGATCCCCGTGCTCCCCAGCTTCTCCCGTTCCATGAGGACCTGAATCAACTGATCGGGGTCCGCCTGGACCCTCGGAAGCGCCCCCACCAGCTCCGTGATCACCTCCCGCTTGCCCCGAGAAGTCAGTTGGGCGATGATCCCGTCTCTGTTCAGGATGTCGATGATTCGCATGGACGCCTCGACCTCTTCCCGGTCACCTGGCCTGGGGCTCGATCAACCCGAGATTGCCGTCCTTCCTCCGGTACAGGACGTTGATCTTGTCGCTCGAGGAATCGGTGAAGACGATGAACTCGTTGTCCGTGAGCCTCATCTGCATCACTGCCTCTTCCAGGGACATGGGTTTGGCAAAGACGTTGCGGCTGACGATGATCTCCGGCTCCACCGCCTCATCGCGCCCCTCGCCGGGCGGCACGTCCATCTGGAGCCGCCACGCGCGTTCCTCGTTTCCCGCCTTGTGCTGCCGGAACCGCCGTTTCTGCTTCTTGAGCTGGCGTTCCAGGTTGTCCACCACGGCGTCCAGGGCGGAAAGGAAGTCGGACGTCTCCTCCTCGCCGGCGATGGACACGCCGTCCGCCTTGAGGAGGACCTCGACCCTGTGGCGGTGCTTCTCCTGGGTGCAGGTCAGTTGGATCTCCATCGGGGCGTCCAAGTACTTCTCCAGGCGCTGCAGCTTTTCCCGGGCATACTGTTTGATCCCGTCATCGGATTGCATGTGGCGAAACGTGATGGAGAACTGCATCTTCCCGCTCCTCTTGTCCCTTTCTCTGGCCGCCTAGTACACCTTGCGTCGCTTGTTGGATGGCAGCACCCCGAGGACCATGCGATACTTGGCCACCGTCCTCCTGGCGATTTGGATGCCCTTGCCGGACAGGATCTCCACGATCTCCTGGTCGCTCAAGGGGTTCTTGGGATCCTCCTTCTGCACGAGGCGTCGGATCTGATCCTTGACGCTCTGGGAAGCGACGGATTCACCGTCGTCCCTGGAAATGCTGCTGTTGAAGAAGAACTTCAGTTCGTGCAGGCCCTGGGGGGTATGGGCGTACTTGTTGGTGACCACCCGGGAGATCGTGGATTCGCTCAATTCCGTGTCCGCGGCCACATCCCTCAGCACCAGGGGGCGCAGGTGGTCGATCCCCCGGTCCAGGAACTCGCGCTGAAATCTCATGATGCTCTCGGTCACCCTGTAAATGGTGCGCTGCCTCTGATGAATGCTTCGGATCAACCACATGGCCGACCGCATCTTCTCCTGTATGTAGTTCCTCGTCTCCTTGGCCAAGTCCTTCCTGGCCAGCGACCGCAAATAAAAAGGGCTGACGCGAAGCTTGGGCAGTCCGTCCTCATTGAGGACGATGACGTATTCATCCTGCCATTTGAATACGAAGACATCCGGGGTGATGTAATGGGAATCCTCCGAGGAGAACAAACGGCCCGGCTTGGGCTCCAGCCCCTTGATCCAGTTGACGGCCTCCACCACCTCCCCCACCGACGATTCCAGCCGGCGGGCCATCTGGGGGATGCGATTGTTCTCCAGGTCCTTGAGGCACTCGGAGATGATCTTTTCCGCCAGGGTACCAACCATCCCCATGTGCCGGACCTGAATCAGGAGGCACTCCCGAAGGTCGCGCGCCGCGATGCCCGGGGGATCAAAATCCTGAACGCGCCTGAGCACCTCATCCGCACGTTCCACGCTCACGCCGCATTCGAGGGCCACATTCTCCAGATCCGTCTGGAGGTACCCGTCGGGCCCCAGGTTCCCGATGATGAACACGCCCACCCGCCTCGCCTCGTCGTCCATATCCGACAGGCGCAATTGCCAGATGAGGTAATCGGTCAGGCTCTCCGGTTTGGAGATGGTCTGTTCGTAGGAAGGCCGGTCGTCGTCCTCCTCATATTGCGGTACGTCGTGGTATGGAATCGTCCCGTAATCCGCCGGGAACTTCTCCCAGGCCATTTCGTCCGAGGAGGGCCGCTCCCGCTCGGCCGAGGCGCCTTGCTCCCCCGGGCTCTCGTCCCCCCACTCGTCCTCTGGCGCCGAGGTCAGTTCCTCCAACACCGGGTTCTCCCGCAGCTCCACCTGCACCACGTCGGTCAGCTCCAACCTCGGCATCTGCAGGATCTTGAGCGCCTGCTGAAGCTGCGGCGTCATGATCAGCTGCTGGGTAAGCTTGAGCTGCTGTCTGATCTCCAGTGCCATCCGGTTCCTTCAGGGCCTCGCTCCCTGGATTCGAGGCGACGCAAACTGAAATATTATAGCAAACGGCCTCTTGGGCGAGCAAGGCCGGCGGCCAGCGGATCAGAGCCGGAAGGATTCTCCCAGGTAGAAGCGTCGGGCCCGCTCGCTCCGGGCGATCTCCTCCGGGGTGCCCACCTCCAGGATCTTCCCCTCGTTGATGATGTACGCCCGGTCGCATACGTTGAGGGTCTCGCGCACATTGTGGTCCGTGATCACCACCCCGATGCCACGCTCCTTGAGGGAACGGACGATGTTCTGAATCTCGGTGACCGCCAGGGGGTCGATGCCTGCAAAGGGCTCATCGAGCAGGATGAACATGGGATCGATGACCAGGGATCGGCAGATCTCCACCCGCCGGCATTCCCCGCCGGACAAGGAATAGGCCTTGTTCCTGGCCAGATGCTCGATGCGAAGTTCCCTCAACAGCTCCTGGCAGCGCTGCCTGCGGCGCACCCCGTCGGGCTCCCGCATCTCCAGCACCAGCAAGAGGTTCTGCTCCACGGTGAGCTTTCGGAAAATGGACGTCTCCTGCGGAAGGTAGCTCAACCCCTTGCGCGCTCGAAGGTACATGGGGGCCTCGGTGATGTCCTCCCCCATGAGGAACACCCGGCCCCGCGTGGGCCGCAAGGCGCCCGTGAACATGTAGAAGATCGTGGTCTTGCCCGCGCCGTTGGGCCCGAGCAGGCCCACGATCTCTCCCTGGTGCGCCTCCAGATCCACGTCATCCACAACGGTCTTCCGGCCGAAACGCTTGCAGAGCCCCCTGGCCAGGAGCCGTGGCAGGGATTCGTTGGCGGAGACGGGCCTCACCGTCGGCCTCCCGGGATCACGAGGGTTCGCACGCGTCCCCCCTTGCCGCCCAGGACCGTGCTCTTGCGCTCGGCAATGGCATAGACGATGCTGTCTCCCTCCACGAACTCACCACCCTGGACGAGCCGCGGCGCATCCCGCATGGTGACGGCCTTGGTCGCCACGTCCAGGCTCGCCGTTCCGCAGGTCCCCCTGGCGTCCTCGGTCTCCAACTGCACGTCCCCCTCGGCCACCAGTTCGCTGATCTTCTGGGTGGCGGGATCCCACCGTACCTCCAACCTCTCGGACCGGATCACGTAGTCCTGCTCGGAGGCCCGGACCCTGCCGGAGTAGATGGCCACGTTTTCCTGCCTCCGGAGCTCCATCCGGTCCGCCCGGATCTCGATGGGCTCCGCGGGGGCCTTCTTCCTGCCCTCCCACTTGCGGGGATCCAGGGCCGCAGACCAGGATGGAATCAGGACCACGACCATCCCCAGGATCAACCCCCGCACCCCCCCCCCAGACCCCAAGCCCCGCCCCCTCGCCGGGCGGTCCGTTTCGCGCCTCATCGCAGCACCTCTTTGGCCCGCTGCAGGGCGGAGGGCCGCAACAGCGTCCGTACGGTCTGCCTCAGGAGGACCTTCTCTTCGTTCATCCAAACGTGAAGCCCAACCCCCTCGGTCATTCCCTCGGGGCCTTCCAACAGGACCTCGCCGGGGCCCTCGATCTCCCGCTTGTCCTGAAACAACGTGGCGGAATCCGTGGACAGGACGTACCCCTCCTGGGATCGGATCCGGACGTTTCCCTCCACGCGGGCGCTTTGCGCCTTGACATGGTACACCCCCCGATCGCCGGTCAACTCGAAGGGCCTGGAACGCTCCCCCTCCTTGGGCTCTGCCAGGATGCGCACATCCGACAGCCGAAGCTCTCCGCCGTCCTTGGAATACTCGGCCCCTCCCGCCCAGAGCTCCGTGGTCCGCCCCCGCTCATCAAACTCCTCGAGATGAATCCCCCGCATGAACAGGGGCGGCACCGACGGCTGCCCACCGCCCTGGGCCTCCTGCTTTGCCCCCTTTTGGCCATCCGCGCCCCATGCCGGAGCGGCGGCCGGCCCCACGGCCCACCACAAGGCGCAAGCCACACGCAGGATCCGCCGCATCAGACGACCCCCGCTTTGAGGAGGTCGTGGAGATGGATCACGCCCACGGGCTCCCCCTCCTCGCGCTCCTCGAAGACGAACAGCGAGGTGATGGCATGGCGCTCCATGCGATTGAGGGCGTCCACGGCCAGGGCCCCCTTAGGGATGCCCTTGGGGTTGGAGGTCATCACATCCCTGGCCGGCTTCTCCAGCAGGTCGTTGCCTCGCTGGAGCCCCCGTCTGAGGTCCCCGTCGGTGATCACCCCCACCAGGCGTCCATCGTCGCCCACCACGCCGGTGACGCCCAGCCCTTTGGAGGTGATCTCGAACAATGCCTCCCGCATAACGGTTCCGGTGCGGACCAAAGGGAGGGCCTCCCCGGAGTGCATGATGTCCCCCACCGTCAACAGGAGTCGACGCCCCAGGGTCCCGCCGGGGTGAAGCATGGCGAAATCGTCTCGGGTAAAGCCGCGCATCTCCAACAAAGCCACCGCCAGGGCATCGCCCATGGCCATGGCCGCCGTCGTGCTCGCCGTCGGGGCCAGCCCCAGGGGGCAAGCTTCCTCAGTCACCTCCACCGGGATGACCAGATCGCTGTTGCGACCCAGGGGGGATGCGGGGTTGCCGACCATGGAGATCACCGGGCAACCCAACCGCCGAACGAAGGGGATGAGCCGGACCACCTCTTCGCTGGCCCCGCTGTGGGAGATGAACAGGAAGACATCCCTGGCATTGGCCATGCCCAGGTCCCCGTGGGTCCCTTCGGCCGGGTGCAGGAAGAACGACGGGGTGCCAGTGCTGGCCAGGGTGGACGCGATCTTTCGCCCCACATGTCCGGACTTGCCCACCCCGGAGACGATGACCTTGCCCTCGCAGCCCAGGATGAGGGCCGCCGCACGGGCAAAGCCGGCACCCAGACCGTCCCGGACCCGCGCGATGGCCTCGGCCTCGATATCCAGGACCCGCCGGGCGCTCTCCAGGGCACGCTCATCTCCCCGGGCCGGGCCCCATCCCTCATCTCCGGGCGATGGCATGGATCTGAACGACCTCCTCCAGGAGCCCCTCCAGGCCCGCCAGGGGCAAGCTGTTGGGTCCATCGCAACGGGCGCGGTCCGGATCGGGATGCACCTCGATGAAAAGGGCATCGGCCCCCACCGCCGCGGCCCCCCGCGCCAGAAACGGAACGTACTCCCTCTCGCCCCCCGATCGATCCCCTGCCCCTCCTGGAAGCTGGACGCTGTGGGTGGCATCGAAGACCACGGCGGCCCCCAGCTTCCGCAGGATTACCAGGGAGCGGAAGTCCACCACGAGATTGTTGTATCCGAAGCAGCTCCCTCTTTCGGAGACCAAAATCCGGCGGTTCCCCGCCGACTGGATCTTCTCCAGCACAGGCCGAACGTCCCACGGGCTCAGAAACTGTCCTTTCTTGACGTTGATGGCGCGTCCGGTCCGGGCTGCGGCCAGGAGCAGGTCGGTCTGACGGCACAGAAAGGCCGGTATCTGGATGACATCGAGGACCTGGGACGCCGCGGTCACCTCGCTCCGGCAGTGCACGTCCGAAAGGACCGGGACGCCCCTCGTGGCCCGCACCTCCGCCAGGATCTCCAGCCCGGATGCCAGGCCCGGGCCCCGGTACGACCCAACGGACGTGCGGTTGGCCTTGTCATAGGACGCCTTGAAGACCAACGGCATCCCTGCCCGCCCCGCCACCTCACACAGGGCATGGGCCACCTCCAGGCACTGGGCGCGGGACTCGATGACGCAGGGCCCGGCGATGAGGACCAGAGGCGCGCCGCCCCCGATGAGCACTTCACCGATGATTACCGGCGTCATCGGCCCCAGGCGGGGCGCTCCGGCCTCAGGCCCGGGCCGCATGGGGCTCCCCTTCGTCTTCCTCCACGCCCTCCATCTGTCCGGGGCAGGCTTCTCCCCTTCCCGCCTTGGCCCGTTGCGACAATGCCGCGGCGATGAAGGAGCGAAAAAGCGGATGGGGATCCCGAGGGCGGGACTTGAATTCGGGATGGAACTGGCACCCCAGGAACCACTGCCTGCCCGGCATCTCCACCATCTCCACCAGGCGGCCGTCCGGGGACAGCCCGGAGATCCGCAGGTCGTGCGCCTCCAGGACCTCCCGAAACCGATTGTTCAATTCGTATCGATGGCGATGTCGCTCCGAGATCTCCTGCTCCCCGTATATGCGGTGGGCCAGGCTTCCCTCGACGATGCGGCATGGATACGCCCCCAATCGCATGGTCCCTCCCATGTCGTTGATCTCCCGCTGATCGGGCATCAAGTCGATGACGGGATGCGGGCTGGCCGGATCGAACTCCGTGGAGTTGGCGCCGCGAAGCCCGCACACCTCCCGGGCGAACTCCACCACAGCGAGCTGCATGCCCAGACAGATGCCAAAGAACGGAATGTCCCGCTCCCGGGCGTAGCGGATGGCCCGCATCTTCCCCTCCACCCCCCGTTTTCCAAACCCCCCGGGCACCAGCACAGCGTCCACACCCGCCAGATGCGCCTCCCACCCCTCCCCCTCCAACTGCTCGGAGTCCACGTACCGGAGCTCCAGGCGGCAGTCGTTGGCGATCCCTCCGTGGATCAACGCCTCGCTCAAGCTCTTGTACGATTCGGTCAGATGAACGTATTTCCCCACGATGGCCACCGTGGCGCGCAGGCGTGGCCGATGGATCCGACCCAAGATGGCCTCCCATTCGGCCAGGACGGGCGCCCGGGTCCAGACGTTGAGGATCTCCATGATCTTCTCGTCCAGGCCCTCTCTGTGGAAGACCAGGGGGACTTCGTAGATGCTCTCCACGTCCTTGGCCGTGATCACCGCATCGGGCGGGATGTTGCAGAACAGGCCGATCTTGGCCTTGATCTCGGGGCTCAGATAACGGTCCGTGCGGCACAGGAGGATATCCGGCTGGATGCCGATCTCCCGCAGTTCCTTGACGCTGTGCTGGGTCGGTTTGGTCTTGAGTTCCCCGGCGGTGGGGATGTAGGGCACCAGGGTCAGGTGGATGTAACAGACATTCTCCTTGCCCAGATCGTTGCGCAGCTGCCGGATGGCCTCCAGGAACGGCAACCCCTCGATGTCGCCCACCGTCCCTCCGATCTCCACGATGACGATATCCACCCCGTCCACCAGTCCCAGGATGCACTGCTTGATCTCGTCGGTGATGTGGGGGATGACCTGAACCGTCCCCCCCAGGTAATCTCCCCGACGCTCCTTGCGGATGACGTTGTAGTAAATCTGGCCTGTGGTGAAATTGTTCTTCTGCGACATCTGGGCGTGGGTGTACCGTTCGTAGTGGCCCAGATCCAGATCGGTCTCCGCCCCGTCGTCGGTCACGAAGACCTCCCCATGCTGGAACGGGTTCATGGTCCCCGGATCGACGTTGATATAGGGGTCCAGCTTCAGCATGGTGATGCGCAGGCCCCTGCTTTCCAGCAGCGCGCCGATGGAGGCAGCGGCAAGGCCTTTGCCCAACGATGAGAGGACTCCCCCCGTCACGAAAATGAACTTGGTCTTCATGAAGCCTCCTGCCCGGATGAAGGCGCATCCATCGACACCACCGCCGCTTCGCTCTGCCAACACCGGAGGGCGTCCTCCACCCGCCCCACGTCCTCGGGCACATCCACGCCCACGGTGCGGTGGCTCGTCTCGACGACGAGGATCCGGTAGCCCCAATGGAGAAAGCGCAGCTGCTCCAGCTGCTCCGCAGCATCCCACGGTGACGGCCCCAGGGACGGAATCGCCTCGAGGACTCTCCTGCGAAAGCCGTACGCCCCGATGTGGATCCACGCCCTCCCCCAGGGCCTGGGAACCGTCTCCCCGGGACCCCGTTGCAGCCAGGCCGAGCGGTAAAACGGAACGGGTGCCCGGGAGAAGTAGAGGGCGTACCCCCGATGGTCCGTCACCACCTTGACGCAGTGGGGGCTCCAGATCTCGTGGGGCGCCTCGCTGGCCACGCAGAGCGTGGCCATATCGGCCTCCGGGTCTTCCTCCAAGGCTTCTATGAGACGGTCGATCTGGCCCGGGCGGATCAGCGGTTCGTCCCCCTGCAGGTTGACGACCGGGTCCCCCCCGACCCGGGCCGCCGCCTCCGCCACTCGATCGGTCCCCGATGCGTGCTCCGCAGAGGTCATGGCCACGTTGCCCCCGAACCCCTCCACCGCCCGGGCGATGCGCTCATCGTCCGTGGCCACCCACACCTGCCCCACGCGACGTGCCTCCTCGGCCCGGCGGTAGACGTGCCGGATCATGGGTTCGCCGAGGAGGGAGACGAGGGGTTTGCCGGGAAAGCGGGAGGAGGCGTAGCGGGCGGGGATGATGACCGTTGCCGACATCCTTTCACCCAGGTCCGGGTTTTTCCCATCATAGCAGATGACCCTCCGGTGTCAAGCTGCGTTCCCCTTCTTGCCATTCGTTCGGTCGATGGATGCCTTCCCGCCGTTGACAATCCACCGGTTTTCTCGTACACAGGAGGCCACGCCGCAGCGGGCGGATCATCCGAAGGTGACCGGGAGCCGAGACGCCTTGAAGATCCTCTTCATCGTTCCCCCTTACCCCATCGAGGAATATCCGGCCCTGGCCACGGGGAGCATGTACCTGGCAGCCGTCCTCGTGGATCACGGCCACGAGGTGGGCGTCCTGGATCTGCTCATCTCGGAGGCCACGGCCGAGAAGGTCGCGGACGCGGTGCGGGAGATGAGCCCCCATGTGGTGGGCATCACCTCCGTGACCATGACCTTCCTCCAAGCCGCCCGCATCGCCGGGTGGGTCCGGGCCGCCAGACCCGAGGCCGTCATCGTGCTGGGCGGCGCCCATGTCTCCTTCGCCCCCGAGGGAAGCCTCCGGCAGTGCCCTGAGGCTGACGTCGTGGTCCGGGGCGAGGCAGAAGAGACGATCGTGGAACTCGTGGAGCGCCTCACGGGCAACGGCGATCTTTCGAGCGTCAAGGGACTCACATTCCGCAGGAACGGCGCCATTCACTCCACGCCCGATCGACCCCTCATCGCAGGGCTGGACGCCCTTCCCTTCCCGGCCTGGGACAAGCTCCCTCTGGCCCGCTACCGGGCCCTGCGGGGCAAGGTGGGCGTTCTTTCCAGCCGGGGATGCCCGTACGGATGCATCTTTTGCGTGGGTCACCGCATGGTGGGAAAGAAGGGGCGCTACCGCAGTCCCCGCATCGTGGTGGACGAGATGCAGTGGCTGGCCCGGCGGGGGTTCTCCTCCATCGGCATCGACGACGACCTGTTCACCCTCAAACGCAGCCACGCCCTGGCCGTTTGCGAGGAAATCCGCTCCAGAAGGCTCCCCATCACATGGCATGCCTTCGCCCGGGCGGACACCGTCACCCCGGAGCTTCTGGGCGCAATGGCCAAGGCCGGCTGCAGCGACATCCTGTACGGCGTGGAGAGCGGTTCCCAGGCCATCCTGGACCGAATCGGCAAGGGGATCACGCTGGAGCAGGTGCGCCGGGCCGTGCGCATGGCCTCGGATGCGGGTATCCGCATCTTCGCCTCGTTCATCCTGGGGCTCCCCGGTGAGACCCGCCAGACCCTCCGCGCCACGGCTGAGTTCGCCAAGTCCCTGGGATGCCAGTACGGGTTTCACGTGCTCTCGCCGTTTCCCGGGACCCGGCTGCGGGAGGAGGCCGATCGCTTCGGGATCCGGATCCTCACGGACCGTTGGGATCAGTATGACGCCAACCATGTGGTCACGTTGACCCCGGGCCTCTCTCCGAGCGACGTGGAGGAAATCTTGGAGGAATACGACGCTGGGATCGCCGCGTACTGCGGCGTCCAGGAGGAACACTTTCGGCAGGGGACAGCCCCCCCCCAGGAGCGATACGAGGTGTGGCTCCGCGGATTCAAGCCTGTGGCATGGGAAATCCTCCGGAAGGACCTCGTGGAAAAACACGGCCGGGTCAACGGCCCCGTGCCGCCTGCCCAGGCTCTCCCCCTCCTGGCCGAGCGCCTCGCCCGGCACCTGACCTTTCCCGCGGCCCGCGTCCGGGAGGCCCTGGAGCTCTGGGTGCAAGAGGGCGTGCTCAGGGCGGATCCTGCGGGGGAAGGGCACAGGTGGCGCTGGGCCCGCAACGACGAGCTGGCATTTCCGCCACAGGGCGGGCGTGTCTCCCGGTCCTGAAGCGGCGATCACCGCCCCCCCCTTGCCCGGGAGATGATCCGATCCCGGTGGACGGGAGCGCGGCGCAGGGTGTCGAGCCCAGCCCTCTTGGTTCATCCCACCGTCCTCCGCGTGCCCTCGAGGCACGAAAACCTTTGACTCCTCCCGTCTAGCGGCATACAGTGGGGATGATTCGGCCCGACCGGCAGGATCCGTTGCCGTTCTTTTCCTGCTCCTCCCTGTGACGCCTCGCGCCGCCGGCGAACCGCCTGGTCCGGGCCCGCGACCTGCGCCCCACGGGGTTCCTTCCCCGGCCGGCGCGTTCATCCCCTCAGCCTCAGGGACAGGAGCGTTGACATGGCGAGGAGAACTCCGGGAATCGTCGGCATCAAGCGGGTGGCGGGTGCGCCCAAGGGCGCCCAGTGGTTCGCCGTCTTCTTCAAGACCGCCCTGGGCCACGACGAGGAGGCCCTGGAGATCTTCAAGAAGGTCCTCAACCGAATGCCCGAGGGGATGGAGGCCCAGACGCTCTATTTCCCCGGGGAGCGCACGGCTCTGTGCGTGGGCTACACCTTGTCCGTGGCCGCGCTCCAGAAGTTCTGCGTCTCCATCACCCGCAACAGGCATATCTCCGCGAGAATCCGCATGGCCGTGGATTCCCACGAGATCCTGAACTGGGTGTGAGGGGCGAGCCGGGCGCCGCGGCGGATCGGCCGGTTGTTCGCGGGCGCGGGGCGGGATGCCCTGCGCGCTATGCGGGGCGAAGGGCGTACAGCTCTGCGGGGGACTCCAGGCCCCGGATGCGCACGCCTTCCAGCCTCTGGAAGGGCGCCGCCAGGGCCCCCGCCTTGCCCCACGTCGCGGCGTCGATCACCACGGCGGCGGACAGCTCCCGGGTGAGCGCCTGGAGGCGCGCCGCCAGATTGGTCGTTGCGCCGATGGCGGTCCAGATGAGGCGATCCGCGGCCCGGACGCTGCCGACGAAGACCTCTCCCGTTGCGATTCCCAGCCCCACGGCGAGGGCGAAGTCGTCCGGCACGGCGCCCTCCGGGCGGAGGGCCTCCACGGCGGGGACGATGGCCAGGGCGGCGCGCAGGGCACACCGTTCCTTATCCTGCAGGAGGCCCGGAGCCCCGAAGACCGCCATCATGCCGTCGCCGTTGAACTCAACCACGTTGCCCCCGTGCGCGTGCACCAGTTGGGAGACGGCCTGGGTGTACCGGTTGATGGTCGAAAAGACCTCCAGCGGCCTGCGCCCTTCGGCATAGCTGCTGTACCCGCGGATGTCCACGAAGAGGATCGTGACCTCCCGTTCACCCACCTCCAGGTCCCGTCCGCTCTCCAGGCGCGACGCCAGTTCGCCAGGCACGTACCGCCGAAGCGCCTCCTGCATGGCCAGGCTCTCCCGGATCACTTTCTCCTGATCGAAGCCCGAGAGCTGAAGGGACGCCCTGTCCGCCACCGTAGTGAGAAGGGCGAGGTCGGTGGCTGTATAGATGTCTCCAGACCCCTTGGGACCAAGACACACGAACGCCACCAGCTCCTCGCGCTGCCGCATGGGCAAGGCCACCGGCCCCCCCAGGGCCTCCAGGGCCGCCTGATCGAAATGGCTCAACGCCCCGGCCCGGCCGCTCGAGGCCAAGTCCATCGTCGGGATGGCCCCGTGCTGATCTCGCAACAGGCCGACGAACGCGCTTCCTGATGCAAAGGCCGGAGGGACCGCCTTGCCCCTGACGAAGATGGGCGAGAAGATGCCCTGTCCCAGCCCGTATACCACACAGCTCTCGGGCCTCAGGAGTCGGTCCAGGCGGTCTCCAAGCACGGCGATCAACGCCTCGGCCCCCCGACACGCAGCCAGTTCCTTCAAGAGACGACCCGTGCCCTGCTGCAGCGCCCAGCGCTCCGTGAAGAAGATCCGGTCGATTTGAGGGCGCAGCCGCCCGTGCAGCGGCACCAGGATTGCCGCAACGAGCACCGCCAGGACCGCCTGGGTGGTCGCCGACTCCACGCCGGTGGAGTTGCTCAAGGCCCGGGCCGCAGTGGGAACGCCCGTCAGGAACGCCGCGAGGAGCACCACCGAAAGCAGCGTGTACGATGCCGTCACGCTGATGAGGCGGTCGATATCCAGCAGGTTGTATCGCAGGATGGAGATGAGCAGGAAAACGGGGATGAGGCCCAGGGTGACGGCGCTCAGGACGACGTACTCCGCCAGGCCCGGAACAAACACCGAAGCCGCGGAGGCGGCCATGGGCGGGGCGCATGCCACGTACACACCGAGCAGGTTCCACTTCAGCCGGCGCCGGCCGATGGGGTCGGACCGCCGGTAGTTGACGGTCAGGGCCCAAAGCATCGCCCCGAGAAAGGCCGCCGAGGCCGCGGGCAGAGCCACCGCGCCCACCTGGGGCGAAAACGGCAGGCCGTAGGCCCGGCTGGCGTCGAGGGGGCCGAGCACCGCGAACCCCCAGGGCCACACGGCGGAAAGCCTTCCCCGTGCCGGATCCCCGTGGGGGAACATGAGGGCGGCCTTCATGGCCAGCGGGGCGCCCAGGGACAGGGACAGGATGTGGACCGGGATGGATGCCAAGGTCACCGGCCAGCTTCCGGCGAACGTGCAGGCGAACAGAAACGCCACGCACAGCTGGGCGGGGACCAACACCTCCACCAGCCGCGTGGGACGGGCCCGGATGTGAAGCAGGAGGGCAGCGGCCATGAAGGCGACGGCGGCGGGGAACCGCGGAAGGAATATGGCGCAGGAACCCACCCGAATCTGCTCCTCCCGCCTCTGCCCGCCCCGCTCAAACAGAACCGGTGCCGCCACCCGCGGGTCAGCATCCTGCGCAGCCCACACGAAGAGGGTGACGGGCCCGGTGTTTCGAAGCTCCGTACGGCCCACCCGCAGCAGTCGATCCCCCATCCGCAACGGGCAGTTTCGCTCGGAGAAGCCGAACGTGAATCCCGTCACGACAGGATGTCCATCCGGAGCTGAACCCCCCTGTACGCGGATGGGCGGGTACCCCATCGGCCGCAGGGCGCTATGCAGGCTCAACCCCATACAGAGCAGCCACAATGGGAGAAGGAAGAGCAGGAGTACCGTCCTGGCCCTCGGCGATCCCACGCCCCCACCTCCTGGGTCGATGCGGCACCATCCTAGCTCCTTTGGCCGGGATGATCAACCGCCCCGCCGGGACCCTTCGAGATCTCGGGTGGATCGCACACGCCGAGCGCCCACCGGGGAGCCCGCGCGCGCGGGCGCAACGGGGATGTGCGCCGGTTCGAGGGGGCGGGGGCATGCACCGTCACGTTGGCGCAGCCCCGGAGGGCCGATCACAGGGCGGAGGCCGCGGCCTCCGCGGCGGCCGCACGGGGCCCGTGGGCCTCCAGGGGGGGATCGGCGGGCGGCGGGGGCGGGGGCGAGCCCGTCCGGGAAGGCAGCAGGAGCTTTCGGCTCGCGCAGACCGCCACCAGTTTCACGATGGCCCGTAGCGTCTCGAAGACCCCCTGCCCCGTCACCGCGCTGGCCGCCACCGATGGGTAACGGCGCCCGGGATTCAGGTCGTTCTCCATGAGCGCCAGGGGGAGCAGGGGGATGACCCCGCCCTGCAGATCCCGCTTGTTGTACTGCAACACCAGGGGGAAACCCTCGCCCCCTGCGCCCAGGACCTTGAGGTTTCGCTGGAGCTCCTCAAAGCTCTGCAGGTTGGTCTTTCGGCGCACTTCCAGGGAGTCGGCCACGAACACCACCCCATCCACACCTGCCAGGACCACGGGCCGCGTGGGCGCGTAGTACGGCTGGCCCGGAACGCTGTAGAGCTGCACGCGCAGGCGCAACCCCTTGACCTCTCCCAGGTCCAGGGGGAGAAAATCGAAAAACAGGGTCTTCTCCCCCCGGGTGTCGATGCTGATCATCTTCCCCCTGGCGCCGGGGTGGATCTTGGAGTAGATGTACAGCAGGTTCTCGGTCTTCCCGCAACGGCCGGCGCCGTAGTAGACGATCTTACATAGGATTTCCCGTTGTGCCAGATTGATCACAGCCATGAAGACCCTTCCCGTGCTTCGTGTCCCGGCGTTCCCGCCCGGCCCCTACAATCCCACCACCGCCCTGATGAGGCACTCGACCAGCTGGGGATCCAACTCGCGGCCCGCCTTGCGTCGAAGGGCATGAAACAGGTCCCTCTGGGTGGCACCCTGGCCCTTGTCCAGATCCGCCTGGAGGTGCTGATAGGCGTCGGCCACGGCGATGATCCTGGCCTCCAGGGGGATGGCCTCCCCCCGCAGCCCCGCAGGTTGACCCGCCCCGTCGAAGCGGGCGTGGTGGTGGAGGATCCCCCTGAGAATGGCCGGAGAGCGAACGAGGTTCTTCAGGATGAACGCCCCCACGGTGGGATGGATCTTCATGTTGAGGGCCGGGAGGCGAAGCAGCTTGTCCCGCATCTCCCCGTTGGCCCCGGGGAGCGTCATCTTCCCCACGTCGTGGAGCCATGCCGCGATGCCCAGTTCCCTGATCGTCCCCACGGGAAGCCCCAGTTCCCTGGCCATGAGGCTCACGCTGCGGGCCACATCCCTGGCATGGACAAAGGTGTGACGGTCCTTGGCCCCCTGGGCGTCCAGGACGTGGAAGACCTCGGCGAGCTCCGGGTACTCCCGAACGATCCCCTCCGGCGTGAGGCCCTCAAGCCCGGTCGGGCCAGACGGAAAGATCTGGATCTGTCTTCCTCCCTCGCGGTTGGCGAGGAAGGCCGCCAGCTCGGCATCGGTCAGGAGGGCCTTTGGTTCGGCGGCGTGCTCAGGATAGGACGCCACGCCCATGCTGATCTTCACCCCGAATTGTTCGGATCCCTCGGCCACCGTCGTGGAGAGACGCTCCAGGAGGCGGCCGGCGATGGACATGGCCCCGGCCGCGGTGGTCTCGGGCAGGATGACCACCAGGTCGTTCTTTCTGTACCGGGCCGGGACGTCCACATTTCGCACACTGGCCAGCACGTCCCCTGCCACAGCACGCAGGCAGGAATCCATGGAAGCTGGCTGTCCGCCCCCTGCCTCCCGGGGCGTCACGGTCAGATACAGGAGGCTCAGGGGTGATTCCCCCCGGCTGGCACGGCCCATCTCCGCCCGGAGCCGATCCATGAAGTAGACCCCATTGTACAGGCCCGTGGTCTCGTCCCGCAGGGGTTGATCCCGCGCCTCCTGGCCCTCCCCCTCGCGTGCCAACACCAGGGCCAGGGCATCGGCAACGGCCTGAAGGAAGCGCAAGGATCCTCGATCGGAGGAGGAAGGCCTGGTGCGAAACAAGCAGAGGACCCCCAGTACGTCGGATTCATGGAGCACCGGCACCATGGTCGCGCTCTTGAAGCCCGACTGCAGATAGACGCTCCTTTCCGGAAGCGACGGCTCGGACTCCACGTCCTTGATCCACAGCGGCGCCCTTTCCTCCAGGAGCCGATCGAACACCCCACCTTCTCCCCTCGCGGGCCCGAACGCTCTCAGGGAGTCGGGCAAGTCACGCTCCCCGAACAACGCGAAGGCCTCCCCCCGTTTCACCCAGACCCCGGCACCTTGAAAGCCCCAGATCTCCTGGGCGGCCCGCAGCAGTCGCGTCACCAGGTCCCGGGGGTCGCCCTGCCCGCGGCAGTACCGGCATACGTCGGCCAGGAGATCCAGGAGGGCCCGCCTGGTGAGGGATTCCGCGCAGAAGGCCTTGAGGAACGAGGAGACGGAGGAGTGGACCACATGGGCGCGCTCAGGCCTCAGCTGATCGATGATCGCTTCCACCGTCCGGTCGGGGATGAGATTGACCACAAGGTCCAGGTCGTGTCGATCCAGGATCTCGGTGTAGTCCTGGGAGACAAAGATCCCCTGGCGACCCGCCTCGAGAATGGCCGGGTGTCGAAGATCGAAGTCGGCTGCCGCCACGATCTCCAGGGAGGTCATCCCCTCGATCTCCCGGAGGAGTCCTGGAGACTGGGACAGGCCGACGATGGCTGCCTTGAGCGACTGACTTCGAGCGGTACGATCGGTCGGGAGCTCCGGGCTCATGGCGGGACCTCACACCTCGAGTTCACCCTAGGGGCGTTGATCCTATCCTGAGGGTTAATTCCGGATCTGGCTATCAGGTATTTCCCTATTCTTGTGCCAGGATATCTCTCATTTCCACTGTATCCCTTCCGCGCTGCCCGCGCCAGGGCCATGCCTCAAGGGGCCCAACCCCCTTGCGTGAGGGTCCGGGTCGTTGTAGCCTCAATTCATGGCCCGGCTCCAGGACGAGCGCCCGGGGCCGGGGTACCGAGATTACTCCGGAGCGACCAATGCCGCTGACGGGGGCCACGGCGCGGGAGCACCTTCCCCGCGGCCTTTACTCGTTTCATCCGGCCGTCATCGAGTCCGGCCGGGGGTGCCGCCTGATCACCGAGGACGGGCGGGAGCTGTTGGATCTGACCAGCGGCCTGGGCGTCCTGGCCCTGGGACACGGGGATGCCAGGCTCCTGGAGGCCATGGAGCGGCAATTGCACAGGCTCTCCCACCTGTGCGCCCACGTGGCCCTTCACCGCCCGTATCTGGATCTCACGGATCGGCTGGACGGGCTGTTTCCCGGCTCCGGACCCTCCAAGACCTTTCTGGTCAATTCGGGCGCCGAGGCCGTGGAGAACGCCGTCAAGATCGCACGGCACGCCACGGGACGACGCGCCGTCCTCGCCATGGACGGAGCCTATCACGGCCGCACCCTGTTGGGCACCAGCCTGACCAGCCGGGCACACCCGTACCGCAGGGGCCATGCCCCCTTGGCCCCCGAGATCCACCATGTGCCCTATGCATACTGCTATCGCTGCCCATGGGGCCTGGCGGAACCGGATTGCGCTCTTCGATGCCTTGAGGCCCTGGAGCGGTTCTTCTTCCTGGAGTGCCCCTCGGACGAGGTGGCGGCCCTGGTGGTTGAACCCATCCAGGGAGAGGGCGGGGTGGTGGTGCCGCCCGACGCCTTCCTGCGGGGGCTTCGGGAGATCTGCACCCGTCACGGGATCCTGTTCATCGCCGACGAGGTGCAGACCGGCCTGGGAAGGACGGGGGAGCTGTTCGCCATGGATTACCCGGGCGTGGCGCCGGACCTCATGGTCCTGGGCAAGGCGCTGGGCGGGGGGCTCCCCCTGGCCGCGGTAACGGGTCCGGCCCAGTTCATGGACGCCCCCCACGCCAGCGCCCTGGGGAGCACCTTCGGGGGGAATCCCCTGGCATGTGCCGCGGCGGGGACCCTGATCCAGGTCCTCCAAGACGACGGCCTGTGCGCACGGGCCCGGGAGATCTTCTCCCGATTCGAGCAGCGCTCGGCGCAATGGCGCCTGCGCTTTCCCCGCATCGGCGACATCCGTGGGCGCGGGGCCATGTTGGGCCTGGAGCTCATCGAGGACCCCGGGACTCGGGAGCCCGCCCCCCGGCAGGCCCGCGCCCTGGTGCGGGCCTGCCGGGAACGCGGCCTTCTGATCGTCTCCGGGGGCCTGTATCGCAACGTCCTGCGGCTGCTGCCACCGCTCACCATACCATGGGAAGACTGGGAGCGCGCCATGGACATCCTCGAGGACGCCCTGGCGGGCCTCCCGTAGGGACCCCATGTTGGACTTATCGAGACCCCTCCGCTGGATCGTCGTGGTTGCGGCCCTGCTCCTCGCCGCCGTGGGGGCCTTGGGCCTTGCCGGGAAGCATCTCCTGGACAGCGAGCCGTTTCGGACCAGGGTCCTGGAGACCCTGGGGCGTGAACTGGGCGGGAGCGTCACGTGTCAGGCCATGGAGTTCTCGTACCTGCCCCTTCCCCATGCGGCCTTGTATCGCGTCAGGCTCATTGTCCCGGACGCGCTGGCCGCTTCCGCAGAGGCCGTGTACGCGTATCCAGCGATGCTCCCGCTGCTCTCGGGGCGAGTGCGCCTGACCTCTGTGCACCTGGCTTCTCCCGAGGTCGAGGCCAAGCTGGCAGAGCCGGCGGCCGGGGAAGAGGTCCCCCCGGGCGCCTCCTCTTTCCAGGGCTGGGAAGATGCGCTGGCCCGCATTCTGGTCCGGCTGGGCCGCGGAACCAAGGATCTGGAGGTGCGTGTGGATCGGGGCCGGTTGAGGCTCTGGCGGGGTGAAACACCCGCGCACTGGTTCCGAGACGTTGACGGCGGCGTCCAGCTTTCCTCGGGAAGCCTTTCCCTGGAGATCTCCGCCCAGTCCGACCTCTGGGAACGCCTGGGGCTAAGAGGCCAGATCCGTCTGGCGGACCTCAAGGGACGGGCAAGGGTCGACTGGGGAGGTCTGCGGGCGCACGCCCTGCTGGCGGCCTTTGCCCCGGCCGTGGCGGAGCGAGTCAAGGACTCCAAGGTGAATCTGGGCCTTTCCCTCACCATCAACGGCCTCACCGAGGTCCGGGGCGAACTGGACGGGACCAGCTCCCATATTCTGGTCGAGCTCCACGGGGAAAGGGCCCACTTGCGCGTGAAAGGGCTTTCCGGCCGATTCCATCTGGGTGCCGACTCCCTGAGCCTGACTGTGGCGGACCTCCAGCTGGCATCTCCCGAAATGGCGCTGTCCGGCGAACTGTCCCTGGACCGGATGGGCCCCAAGGCGCGGCTTCTGGTGGAGGGCAAGGGCGTGGAGATCCTCCCCGCCCGGAAGGCCGCAGCGGTGCTGTTGGGGGGCCCGCCTTGGCTCGAGACCCTCTCCGGGATCCTCCGGGACGGAAAGCTGCCAAGGCTGCACGTGAGCTGCGAGGCAGGTGCGGTACAGGATCTGTGCGGGACGCGGACAGTGGTGGTCAGGGGGAGCCTGCGGGAAGGGACCGTGCGTGTGCCCGACACCGGGTTGGATCTCGAGGCCGTGCGGGGGGACGTGGCCGTGGCCGGGGGCATCCTGGAGGCCAGGGGGATCGAGGCGCAACTCACCCAGCTCTTCGCCCACGGCGGCGAGCTGACGGTGGGCCTCACAGGGGACGATGCCCCTGTGCGTCTCGATGCCCGGGTGGACGCCGACCTGGCCGCCTTGCAACCCGCCTTGCGGGGCCTGCTGGGGAACCTTGCCTGGGCCGGCGAGATGGACCGAATCGCCGAGATGCGGGGCCACGCCGTAGGCCGTGTCGTTGTGGAAGGGACCCTCAAGAGCCCCAAGTGGAGCGTGGAGGCGGCGGACTTCAACCTCTGGATGGACTACGATCGCCTCCCTGGCGACCTGGAGATCACCTCCGGGGGGTTCGCGTACGGCGAGGGCCAGATCCGCATCAAGGACTTGGCCGGGGCCGTGGGGGGCTCGCGCTTCTCCGGTCTGGCTGCCCGGGTGGACCTCCGAGGGGAGCCCAGTTTGCGAGTCCTCGATGCCAGGGGCGAGCTGTCCCTGGAAGAGCTGTACCAGTGGTGGAAGGCCCTGGGAGGGGACGAGAGGACGGGGGACGTCGTCGCCTCCGTCTCGGGCCGCGGGGCGCTGGCCGGACTGTCCCTGGAGGGTCCGTTGCTGCAGCCTGAGCAGTGGCGCTTCCGGGCCGAAGGCCGATTGGAAGGCCTGACGCTGAAGGCCGCCCCTCTGCCCGCTCCCCTGACCCTCCACCACGGCGCAGTCGAGGCCACGCAACGCGAGGCGATCATTCGCTCCGCCGCTCTGGAGTTGTTGGACACCCGACTCTCCGCAGGGCAGATCAGCCTCGGGTACGGCGCCGGCGGCTTGACCGGGGAGCTCGCCGCGGAGGGGCCCGTGGGACCGGCCCTGTGGCAGTGGGTCCTGGAGCGCATCGCCCCGCCGTCCGCCCTATCCCCCAGGGCCCCCGCGGCGCTCTCGGACGCGCGGCTCTCCTGGGGTCGGGATGCGGGTTGGACGTTTGCCGGGGGCCTGGATATGGGCGAGGATCGGATCGTGTCCCTGGCTGCATCCTGGGATGATACCGGGGCTCGATTGGAGGAAGTGCAGATTCGCGACGGGCGCTCTGATGCCCATCTCTCCGTGGCCGCCGACCGGCAGCAGGTGCAGGCGCGCTTCAAGGGGCGACTGGACCAGGCCACCGTGGACGGCCTGCTCCAGACCAATCGGTTTTTCACTGGACGACTGGAGGGCGATCTGGACATCACGCTCACCCCGGCAGACCCCCTGACCCTGAAGGCCCAGGGATGGCTCCGGGGAGAGGACGTCCACCTCTCACCCTGGATCGCCCTCCCCCTGGAGCTGCGCACGTTTTCCGTGGAGGCCGAGGGCGATGGCGTCTTTGTGCATTCCGCCTCGGTGGCTTTCGGTGCGCAGACGCTCCAGGTTCAAGGCCGGCTGCGGCCTTCTTCCAAAGGCATCGAGGTCGATCTGTCCCTGGAGACGGACCACCTGCAATGGGAGCCATGGGTTCCCCTGCTGACCGGGGAGTTCTCCGTGTCTCCGGGGATGCCGAGCCCGGCCGGTGCAGCCCTCCGTCCTCAGCCGGCGCCCCTGCGGGGCAAGCTGTCCATCAGGGCCGATCGCCTCTCCGCGGGGGGCTTCTCGTGGGAGCCCCTGGCCGTCCTGCTCGATCTGGACGGCGAGGAGATCCGTGCCACGATCCTGGAGACGGGGCTGTGCGGCGTCTCGGTGCCGGGCACCGTCAAGGTCTCCTCCCGGGGCGTGAGCCTGGACGCCCGGCCCACCTCCAGCGGGCAGCCCCTCCAGCCGCTCCTGGCCTGCCTGCTGGGGGGGAAGGTGGAGGCCACGGGGACCTACGATCTGGACGCCAGCCTCACAGCCCAGGGCAGGGCCCCTGAGCTCCTGCAAGGGACCCAGGGACAGGCGGTCTTGCAGGCCCGGGACGGCCGCATCCACCACCTCGCCATCCTCTCCAAGGTTTTCGCCGTCCTGAATGTCACGGAGATGTACCGGGGGAGGCTCCCCGATCTGTCCCAGGCGGGAGCGGCCTACGATTCCATGACCCTCAAGGTGAGCCTGAAGCGGGGCGTGTTGACGGTCCAGGAGTGGACCGTTGCCGGGCCCTCGCTCAACGTGGTCTGCCAGGGAGACATGGTGCTGACCAAAGGCACGCTCAACCTCAAGGCCCTCGTGTCCGTCTCGCGCACCATGGACGCGGCAACCCGCCGAATCCCCGTCTTGAGGCATCTGGTGGGGGACGCCTTCCTGTCGGTTCCGGTTCGGATCACCGGGAAGCTGGAGGACCCCAAGGTGACCGTCCTGTCGTCCAAGGACGTGGCGGCCGCCCTGCTGGGTCTCCTTAAGCGAACGGCCGAGATCCCCTTCGTCCTGGTGGAGCCCGTGATGCCGGGAATGGATCCCAAGAAGGAGTCCGGCCCCCGCGGCCGATGAGGGAGCTTCGTGGCCGTCACGGGATGGAGAGATCTCATTGTCGGATTGGGAAAGGAGGAAACCAGAGCTGATGGGCCCAACCCTGTCCCCGGATCTCCTGGAGCGGCTCGGCCGGTACGACACCCCCACGGTGTGCAACGCCATTGAGCTATTCGCCGTCCGCCCCCGCAACGTGGGGTACCTGGATCGCCGCATCGTGGCCTGCTTCGCGGATCTGCCCCCCATGGTCGGCTACGCGGTGACGGCGACCTTTCGCGCCGCAGCCCCGGCCTCGGGAGATGCATACCGCAGCCTGGAAGACCAGGCCACCCTCTTGGCGGAGCTTTCGGCCCCGTCGGTCATGGTCTTCCAGGACATGGATGATCCACCCGCGGCGGCCACCTTCGGCGAGATCATGTGCTCGGCGTACAAGGCCTTCGGGGCCGTCGGCCTCATCACCAGCGGGGCGGGGCGAGACCTGGACCAAGTCCGGGCCCTGGAGTTCCCGGTGTTCACCAACGGCACCATCTGCTCCCACGGGTACTGCCACATCCCGGCGACCCAGGTGCCGGTGAACGTGGGGGGGGTGGTGATACGACCGGGCGACCTCCTCCACGGGGATCGCAACGGGGTGACCACCATCCCGGCGGAGATCGCCTCGGAGATCCCGGAGGCCTGCGAGGCCTTCGGCCGCGCCGAGGCCGTGGTCCTGGAGTATCTCAACGGCGGCAACGCCACGCCCCAGGGGTTTGCCTCCGCCAGAGCCGAGTGCAGGCGCATGCTGGATGCCCTGGCGGCGCGGGTGCGGCGCTGAGCCCGGTGCGGATGGACGGAGGGGCGATGGCCGGCGCGCAAAAAGCGCCGGAGGGGCGCGGCTGCCCCCTTTGCGGGAGCCTGGAGGCCGAGCCATTCCTCACGGCCGTGGATCGGCTCTATCCGCGGGCGGAGAACCACGACTACGCGCGATGCACCAGCTGCCCCATGATCTATCTCTCGCCCATGCCCAATTCCGATGTCATCCGGAGTTACTACGGCGCCGGCTACACCCCCCACGCCCCCGCAGACGCTTCGGCCATCCGCAGGCGCCTGGGCCGTCCGCTCAACCGTTTCGTCGTGCGCCATCGGCTGGCTCCATCGAGCCCCAGATCCGGGCTCCGGCGCGCGGCCGCAGCACTGATGGCACCCTTCGCCATGGCCGATACCCTGATGCCCCACGGCCGCTGCCGACTCCTGGAGGTGGGATGCGGTTCGGGACGATGGATGTACCGGCACAGGCTGCTGGGATGGCAGACCGAAGGCGTGGAGCCCTCCGAGGATGCATGCAGGCAGGCCAGTTCTCTGGGCCTTCCGGTTCACCACGGGGACATCTTCTCCGTGCCGACGGACAGGCGCTACGACGTCATCGCCTTCCGCAGCGTCCTGGAGCACGTCTGGAACCCCGTGGAGACCCTCCGACGCGCCCGAGACCTCCTGGCGCCCGGCGGGAGGCTCGTGCTCTCGGTGCCCAATATCGCGTCCTGGAGCTTTCGCCGCTTCGGGACCTTCTGGTACCCCCTGGACCCCCCCAGGCATCTGCTCCAGTTCACTTCCCAGAGCCTGGTGCTGCTGGGCCGGCGCGCGAACCTGGAGGCGGTGGCGCTGCGCAGCGAGTTCAACAGCCGCATGATCCTCAACAGCTGGCACTACAGTCGGGCGTTCCCCCGGGACATCATCGAGCGGCGCGACCTCGAGGTCCGACTGAGCTGTATCGAACGGGCGAAAGAGGCCCTCGGCGCCAAAGGGACACGGCAACGATGGCGGGAGGCGCTGTTGGTATGGCAGGCCCGCCTGGCCGGAGGGCCCGGCGCCGGCGAGATGATTCAAGCGGCCTTGGAGCCGGCGTGATGGGCGCGTCGCCCGCAAAGGCCCGGGATGGGCGCCTTGCTCGCCAAACCCGCCTGGGTTCTGGTACACTGCTGCGGTCCACCGGCACCGGAGCAGCCCGGCGCAGTCGCATCCACCCCGGAATGGGCGGCCCCCCGAGCGCCCATGGCGCGGAAGCGCCCCGGGCAGGAGGATCTCAATGGCCATTGTGACCATATCCAGGGGTTCGTACAGCCGTGGGCGAGACGTGGCCCAGGCCGTGGCCCAACGGCTCGGCTACGAGTGCATCGCCCGGGAGGTCGTCCTGGAGGCGGCCAGGCAGTTCCAGATCCCGGAAGTCCAGCTGGCCGAGGCCATGGAAGCGGCCCCCTGGGCCCTGGACCCCCTGCTTGAGCAGAAGCGGCGCTTCGTCGCCGCCGTGGGCGTCACGCTCCTGAGGCACGTGCGCAGGGACAACGTGGTGTACCACGGGCTCGCGGGCCACTTCTTCCTGCGTTGGGTGCCCCACGTGGTGAAGGTGCGCGTGTTGGCCGACAGGGAGGATCGCATCCGTATCGTCATGGAGCGGGACGGAAAGACCTGGGGGGATGCCTCCCAGTTCTTGGAGACCGTGGACGAGCAACGCAAGGCGTGGGGGATGGCCCTGTACGGGGTGGACTCCTCCGATCCCAACCTCTTCGACCTGACGCTCAACATCCGGCAGCTCAGCCTGGAGGGTGCTGTGGAGCTGGTCTGCCGGGCGGTGGCGCTCCCCGAGTTCCGGACCACGCCCGAGTCCCTGGAGATCCTGAACGATCTGATTCTCGCAGGCGAGGTCAAGATCCCTCTGCTGGCTCTGGGTGTGGATCTGGCCGTGAGCGCCAGAAAGGGCAAGGTCCGGGTGGACGCCAAGGCACCCAGGTCCAGGACCGCGGCCCTGGAGCGGGAGATCGAGGAGCTGGCCCGCGCCGTGCCGGGGGTGCACGATCTTCAGGTCACCGTCTTTCCCCTGGGCTGAGGCCCGCCCTCTCCCGCCCGCAGACCCCTCAGTCCAGAAGCCACGCGGGCAGCGCGTCCCTTCCCTTCCCCGCGAAGGTGCAGGCATAGGGACATCTCTCGCACGTCCCCTTGAAGCCCTGGAGCACCGGCTCGCCCTTGATGGACTCCACCTGGGCGATGGCGGTGCGCACGCCCTCCTCAGGCCCCTGGACCACCAGCACCACGGCGCCCGCGGACTCCCCCACGCCTCCGGAAGCCACGTGCCGCGCCTCCACGCCGGCCAGGATCTTCAGGGCTTGGATCTCCGTGACGACCAGGGCGTTGGGCACCGGAAAGATCCCGAACTCGGCCCCCATGCTGTAGTCGAAGGTCTTGGCGCCCGTCCAGGCGGCGGCCTCCCGCACCGAGGGGACCAGCTTTTCCAACCCGACCGGGACCACGTATCGGAGCCCCTGGGAGACGACCGTTCCCAGGGTGGCCCCCATGGTCCCGCCGTCGAATCCCGCCGCGATCACCCCCACGTTGCCCTCGGGGTCCACGGCGTTGGCCCCCTTGATGAGCACCGTGTCCCTGTGGAAGTCCTTGAGCACCTCTGGGAGCGATTTGCCCACCACCTGTCCCTTGTGCAGGACGATGGGGAAGGGGGTGCGCCTGTCGGCATCGGTCACGCACAGGAGGCGATGGCTGTTCGTGCCCGCGGTGTACTTCTGGGGCTCCAACCCGCTCATCCCAAGGAGTTCCTGAACCACGTACCCATTGGTCGTCCCGCCGTTGATGACGACGTAGGCGTTCTCCATGGCCGCGCGCACCTCGTCCATGCGCGCCACCGCCTTGGCGATGAGTCTCCGGGACTCCGCCGGAATCAGGGTAAACACGGCCCTCATGAAGCCCTCCTCCTGGATGTTCGAATTGCGCGGCCCGGCCGTGACCCTGCCCGACGCCCGGGACCCTTTCCTCACCCCTCCTCCGGGAACAGCGCCCCCACCGGGCATTCCTGCCAGCACGCCCCGGCCGCATTCCCCGGCGCGTCGGTGGGGAACATGGCGATTCGGGTCCTGAGCCCCCGATGGGAGAACTGGAAGACCCCCTGGCCGCTTTCCCGGGCGCATCGAACGCACCGTCCGCACAGCACGCACTTGCCCGGGTCGTGCACCACGCCCGGCAGGGTGCGCTCCTGAGGCTCCCGACGGGACAGGTCCCTGAGCCCCTCCACCTTGAATCGAACGTTCAGCGCTCGCGCCAGCATCTGCAAAGCGCAGCGCCGGTTGGCCACGCAGCGCCTGCAGTCGATGTGATGGGCGGACAGCAGGAGCCTCAGGGCCGATCGCTGCAGTCGCCGGACCGCCCCGGTATCCGTCCGCACCACCATGCCGCCGCGCACACGCTCCGTGCACGCGGTCACGGGCCCAGGGCGCCCGTCCACCTCCACGAAGCAGAGGCGGCAGCCGGCAAAGGGCTCCCCGGAGCCGTCCCGGTGGCACAGATGGGGGACAAATACACCGTTGGCCAGAGCCGCGTCCAAGAGGCGCTCCCCTTCCATCGCCTCCAATTCCCGACCGTCCACCCGGATCCTGACTCGCTGCACGCCGCCCTCCCGCTGCGGGCAAGGCCGCCGACCTGCCCGCGCGCCGTTACGCCGTCTTCCCCTCCCCGGCCCGGGGCGCCTGGGGCGGGGGAACCGCCTCCTTGGGGGAGACCTTCACCACGGCCCCGTACTCGGGAGGACACGCTCGGACGCACTCTCCGCACTTGACGCACTTTTCCTGCTCCACGGCCTTCTTACGGGTCCGCATGGTGTAGATGGCCTCCGTGGGACAGGTGCCGACGCATGCCTCGCACCCAGCCGCGCATCGCTCGGGCACGATGTAAAACGCCATAAGATCCCTGCACTGAAGGGCCGGACAGCGCCTCTCGCGGATGTGGGCCTCGTACTCCCCCCGGAAATAGCGCAGTGTCGTCAGGACCGGATTGGGGGCCGTGCATCCCAGGTTGCACAGCGATCCTGCCCGAATCTCCTCGGACAACTCCTGCAGGAGGCCCAAGTCCGCCTCCGTCCCCTTGCCCCGGGTGATGTCCTGGAGGATCTCCAGGAGCTGCCGGGTTCCGATGCGGCAAAACGTGCACTTGCCGCAGGACTCCCCCTGGGTGAACTCCAGGAAGAAGCGGGCCACCTCCACCATGCAGTCGTCCTCGTCCATGACCACGACCCCGCCCGAGCCCATCATGGCCCCCGCCTGATTCAGGACCTCGTAGTCGATGGCCGTGTCCAGAAGGGACTCGGGCACGCATCCCCCGGAGGGCCCGCCGATCTGCACGGCCTTGAACGCCTTGGCCTCGGCCATGCCCCCGCAGATGTCGAAGACGAGCCTGCGCAGGGAAGTCCCCATGGGCACTTCCACCAGACCCTGCTGCTGGCACTTGCCCACCACCGAGAAGACCATGGTCCCCTTGCTGGTCTCGGTGCCCGCCGACGTCAGGATCTCCGCACAGGAGCGCAGTATTCGGGCCGCCAGGGCCAGGGTCTTGACGTTGTTGATCAGGGTGGGGCGCCCGTTCAATCCCCTCTGCGCCGGGTACGGGGGGCGTGGCCCGGGCATGCCCCGCTCGCCCTGGATGGAGGCGATCAAGGCCGTCTCCTCCCCGCACACAAAGGCCCCGGACCCCTCGAAGAGGCGCAGCCGGAAGGCCCAGCCGCTGCCCAGGACATCCTCGCCCAGAAACCCGTCGGCCTGAGCCTGCTCCACGGCCCTTCGCGCGCGGCGGATGGCCAGGGGGTACTCGCCGCGCAGGTACAGGTATCCCTCCGAGGCCCCCACGGCCCTGGCCGCGATGATCATCCCCTCGATGACCTGATGAGGGTTGCTCTCCAGGATGGCGCGGTCCATGTACGCCCCCGGATCCCCCTCGTCCCCGTTGCAGATGACCACGCGCTCGCTGGCCGGAGTGCGCCGGCAGATGTCCCACTTGACCCCGGTGGGGAAGCCCGCTCCGCCCCGTCCTCGGAGACCGGAGCGGCTGATCTCGGCGATGATCGCATCGGGCGGCATGCTCAGGGCACGCCCCAGCCCGCCGTACCCGCCGTTGGCGATGTAATGATCGATCTCGTCCGGGTCGATGAGACCGCACAGATCCAGGATGATCCGCCTCTCGTAGAAGAAGCGGGGGAGGTCGTAAACCGAAGGCATCATCTCGTCGGGCCCCAAGGCCCCCATGACGAAATCCAGGAAGGGGTCCCCCTCCCCCACGCACTGTCTGAGAAGGCCCTCGGCCTTGACCGCATTGACCCGACCGTACAGGTACGGGACCGCGCCCGGGAGCCTCACCGCCACCAGGGGCTCTGCGTAGCAGTGGCCGATGCATCCGACTTCCCGCACCTGCGCGTCCAGCCCCATGCGGGTGACACCGTCTCGAAGTACCGCAACCAGCTCCCCGGCCCCCTGGGCCAGGCCGCAGGTGGCCGTTCCCACGGTGATGAGGGGCCTGTCGCCGTCCTGCCAGGCGTTCCACGTCTCCCTGGCCCGGGCCCGGACCCGCTCCAGCGCTTGCAGGGCCTCACCCACTCGATCCCTCCCCCTCCTTGCGCTGCACCTCTAGGATGAGGCCGTTGACCTTGCTGGTCATGGCGTGGCCGTGAAAGGTCTCTGTGCCGTTGCTCCCCATGACCATGACCGGCGCCAGGGCGCAGCAACCCACGCACGCCACCCGCTCCAGGCTGAAGAGCCGGTCCGGTGTGGTCTGGCCTTCCTCGATCCCAAGGCGGCGCTTCCACTCTTCCAGCAGGACATACGAGCGCCGCACGTGGCAGGCCGTCCCCACGCAGACCTTGATCTGATACTTGCCGGGAGGGGTCAGGCGGAACTGGTTGTAGAAGGTGACGATCCCGTACACCTCCCCTACGGCGATGGAGAGGCGCCGGGCCACCTGGGCCATGCCCTCGGGGGGAATGTAGCCCAGATCGGACTGGACTTTCTGCAACATGGGCAGGAGCTCGTCCCGATTTCCCTGGAAGCCCTCGAGGATTCCCCGGACCCGTTCCTCGATCTCCTGCGCCCCGCTTTGCGGCCGCATGCCCGGCCCCACCTTCTCCCCGACGAATTGAGGAGAGTATAACACGGGGGATTCGCCCGGGAAACGGTCGTGGCGCAGGCCCCGTTCCCCTGCCGCTGCGCCGTTGACAAACCCGCGGGTAGACTCTAGGGTGGACTCCGGGCTATCCATCCCGGGAGCACTTCAAGCCGTTTCGCGCAGCGGGAGGCCGCGGTCATGGTATCACCCGACGAGTTGGCCGGGCTCGACGCCCTGGCACAGGCAGAACTGGTGCGGAGCAAAGAGGTCGAGGCCGCGGAGCTTGTGGAGGCGGCCATCGCGAGGATCGAGCGATTGAACCCCGAGCTCAACGCGGTGGTCACCCCCATGTACGGGAAAGCCCGTGACTCGCTCAGATCCGGGCTGCCGCAGGGCCCGTTCACCGGGGTCCCTTTCCTGCTCAAGGATCTCCTGGCCGAATGCGCCGGGACGGCCATGACCGAGGGCTCGGCCTTCCTCAGGGATTTCGTCCCACCCGGAGACAGCGAACTGGTCCGCCGCCTCAGGCGCGCGGGGTTGGTCATCGTGGGCAAGACCAACACGCCGGAGTTGGGGATCCTCCCCACCACAGAGCCCAGGCTGTTCGGCCCCACCCGCAATCCATGGGACACCCTTCGAACCGCGGGCGGCTCCAGCGGCGGTTCCGCTGCGGCCGTGGCCTCGGGCATGGTCCCCATGGCCCACGGGAACGACGGTGGAGGCTCCATCCGGATCCCGGCATCGTGCTGCGGTCTGTTCGGCCTCAAGCCGACCCGGGGACGCAATCCCCTGGGACCCGTGCACGGGGACCTCATGGGGGGCCTGGTGGCGGAGCACGCCATCACCCGATCGGTCAGGGACAGCGCGGCGTTGCTCGACGCCACCAGCGGTCCGGACGACGGCGATCCATACTGGGCGCCCCCCCCGGCCCGGGCCTTCCTGCGGGAGGTCGGCGCCGACCCGGGAAGGCTGCGGATCGCCTTTACCTGCAAGGCGTCGACGGAGGCCCCGGTCCACGAGGACTGCGTCAAGGCCACCCTCGAGGCCGCAGCCCTGTGCCAGGACCTCGGCCACCACGTGGAGGAAGCCGACATGGCCCTGGACGGCCAACGGATCACCCAGGCTTTTCTCAAGGTCTGGGCGGCGGGCATTGCCTGGGCCGTGGACGACTGGGCACGGCGCACGGGCCGGGAGCCAACGGCCGACCGGTTCGAGCCGCTGACATGGGCCCTGCGAGAGGGGGGACGACGGACGAACGCCTCGGAGTACCTCCTGGCGGTTCAGGACCTACAGCACATCTCTCGAGCGGTGGCCGCCCACTTCGTCCACCGCGACGTCTGGTTGACCCCCACTCTGGCCGAGCCCCCTGTTCCCCTGGGCACCTTCGACTCACCTGCGGACAACCCCCTTATGGGTCTGTTCCGATCCGCCGCCTTCGTCCCCTTCACCCCCATCTGCAACATCACGGGACAGCCGGCCATGTCCGTCCCCCTGTTCTGGAACGCAGCGGGACTGCCCGTGGGCAGTCACTTCGTGGGCCGCTTCGGGGATGAGGCCACCCTTTTTCGCCTGGCTGCCCAGCTGGAGTCGGCACGGCCCTGGGCCGGGAGGAGACCGCCGGTCTGCGCCTGAAGCGATGCGACCCTGTCTCCGGGTCTGTCTCAGGGCAGATGGCCCATGCGGCCCTTTGCCTGGGTGGGGCTGGCGGGATTCCTGGCGCCCCTCGCACTCATGGCGGGATCCATGAATGGGCCCAAGGACCCGGTCCCGGCCCCCGGGAGCGACTTGTCCGGGGCCCCACGGATGGCTCCGAGCCCGACGCCGGAGCGGCACGGGGGGCTTGCCCTCCGGCCGGCGGCCTCCGCCCCCGGGCCCACAGGCGGCCCATGGGGGCCGCCGACCCATCCGGCCTCCATGACATCTCGGCGGATCGGCTCAAACAGGGCATGGACCAGTACCGGGCGACCGGCCACCTGTGCGGACATCTCTCTCGCGTCGGGCTCGCCGGCTCCCGGCCGTCGCCCGCGGGGATCCTGGAGTTTGTCTGTCCACGCTGCCGGCGCCTCTTCGACCTGTTCTCCCCGGCCGAGCGGGGGGAATTCCAACGCCCGGACTGGTTCCTGGAAAGGTTCTGCCCGCCTCATCCGGGCCTCGGGACCGCTAGAGCCCTGGATCTGGGTGTTCCAGAACTGCCAATACCAGGAGGACCATGTTCAGTTCCGCGCCCGCGAGGTGTGGCAGCCGGCGAAAGACACATACCGGTGCCGGCGGGTTGACTGCGAGGACACCGCCATCCCCGCGGCCGACTGGCCTGGGTCCGCAAACCGCGTTGCCCAGGTGGCCGTGGGAAATGTGCGCAAGGGGGGCCACGCGTGGGTGGCGCTTCGTCTGAAAGGCCGCAGCGACATCCTGGAGAAAACGGGCGGGGAGGGCAACTTCCGGCGGATGCCGCCCGGGGCCGAGTTCATGCCGGACTGCTTTCCCAGGGCCCAAATGGAGAGGCCCCGCATCCGGTTTCGGACCTCCGGGACTTGGGCCCGGGACTACTGGGATGAACGGGAATGGGCCGAGGCTCCCTGGCGGTGAGCGTTCCAGCGCCGTGGGTCAGTCTCCGCGGGCCTGGCCTTCCCATCGGCCCCCGTGGAGGCGGCGGGCCAGGTGCACGCCTTGGGAACCGGGGGCTCTGGCCAGGATGCGGATCTGTCCGAACTGGTACACGTGGGCAGGCTCCCCCCATTGGCCCGTGATCTCCACGGGAGGTGTGCCCGCGCGAACGCGCCGAAACCCGTCCCAGGCCGCCTCCAGAAGGCCCTCGGGGAGTCGGGGCGCGTTGTGCCCGCCGTAGATGCTCGAGACCCCGTTGCCCAAACCCGCCAGCCTCTCCAGCGAGGCAGCGTATTCCCCCACATCCGAGTCGTCGAAATGGGCGTACAGGGTGCCGGGGTAGAGCAGATCGCCGCAGAACAGGGCCCCGGTGAGGCTGTCCAGGAAGGAGAGGCTTCCCCGGGTATGGCCCGGCGTGGCCAGGACCTTGAGGGATCGTCCTCCCAGGGGGATGATGTCCCCCTCGTCCAGAAAGAGAGACGCCCGTGAGCCGCGGATCTCGTACCTCTCCGCCGCGAAGCCCGGCGGAAAGACCGCCCCCGCCGCCAGGAAGGGGCGAACGTACAGGTCCAGGAGCACGGCGTTGGAGATGGGGGGTTCGATGAGGGAAGCCTCACACCGTGCGATGCCCACCTGTCTGAACAGGGCGTTTCCGCCGATGTGATCGAAGTGCCAGTGGGTGTTCAGCGCCACGATCTCATGGGAGACCAAGGCCCGGGCCGCTTCCCGGATGTCTCGAAACCCCATGCCCGTGTCGATGAGGGCCGATCGCCCCTCTCCCCGCACCAGATAGCTCTGGACGTGCTCGTGCTCCCGCAGGACAAAGATCCCCTGCTCGACCTCCCGGACCCGAAACCAGTTTGCAGCGCCCACCCTCCCCCCCCCGCTCCCGAGCCGACTGGGGCGCAATGGCAATCCCGGCCCCCCATGCCAAGAACCGCGGCGTCGGCCATCTGCGCCGTCGAGCTATCATATTATGAAATAGTTTTCTCATATAACAAAAAAGACTTGAATCCTCCCCGGTCACACGCTATAGTCCCTTGCCAACCATGGGGGAGGTGGGCACTCGTGGGGATCGCCCCCGCACAGACCAGGACCCGCGGAGCACAGGCCATTCATCGCGCCCTGGACCTCCTCAGGGCGGTCGCCCGGCACGACCAGGAGGGGGTCGGCCTCTCCAGGGCGGCCGAGGAAGTGGGGCTTCATGTGGCCACAGCCCACAGGATCCTGAGCGTCCTGGTGAAAGAGGGATTCATCACCCACGACCCCGTATCCAAATTGTATCAGCTCGGGCTGGAGCTGCACACGCTGGGACAGGCGGCCCATCGCTTCCTCATCCGGGATCGGTATCGGGGAGTCTTGGAACGCATCGCCCTGGAGACAGAGGACACCGTTTTTCTCCTCATCCGCTCGGGCCTGGACGTGCTGTGCATCGACCGGGTGGAGGGCAAGTACCCCATCCGGACCCTCATCGTCAATGTCGGGGCCCGCCGACCCCTGGGCATCGGCGCGGGCAGCCTCGCCCTGCTCGCGTTCCTGCCCGAGGAGGAACGGGACAGGATCATCGCCGCCAATGCGCATCGGTACCCGCAATACAAGGGGATCAGAGAACGGGACGTCCGAGAGATGGTCGGGCGATTCGGGCCCCGGGGATTCACGGTGAGCGAGGGTCTCTTCCATGAGGGGGTGACCTCGGTGGGGATCCCGCTGTTCGAGGACGAGGGGAGCGTGGCCGCAGCGGTCACCGTCTCAGCCATCTGCCCGCGCATGTCCGAGGTGCGCCGGGAGGCCATCGTCACACGGGTCCGGGAAATCGCACGGAGACAGGGGCCTTGGGCGGTCCGCCGGCGAGGCCGTCCCCCCGGCCGGAACGGAAAGGGAGCGTAGCGATGTATCACCTGAGAGAGGCGGACCTCGTCATTGTCGGGGCGGGCGCGGCCGGGACCATGGCCGCCATCCATGCCCACCGGACGGACCCCCGCCTGCGGGTTGTGGTCCTGGACAAGAGCAAGATGGAGACCTCGGGGGCCGCCGGACGGGGGATGGATGCCCTGAACACAATGGCCTTGCCTCCCCGCTCGTACCCGGAGGACGTGGTGGAAGTCCTGACCAAGGTCACCGAGGGCGTCCTGGACCAGGAGGTGGCCTTCGCTTTCGGCCAGCGCTGTCCCCAGGTGGTGCGGGACCTGGAGGAAATCCTGGGGAGGGGGAAAGGAGACCTTTTCCCCGTGGACCAAGACGGAAACTACCTCCTGTACTTCCTCCACCCCGTGCAGAAGCCCCTGCTGCTGCCCATGGACGCCGAGGAGATGAAACGGGGGCTCGCCAGGGCCGTTCGAGCCACCGGCGCCGAGGTGTACGACCGCACGGCGGCCATCCGGATCGTGGCGTCCGGAGGACGGGTGACCGGCGTTGTGGCCTTCAACGTTCGCAGTGGCCACTTCTTCCATTTCCGCACCCGGGCGGTGTGCCTGACCACGGGGGCTGCCGGTCGGATGGGGCTCGCCGGCTCCGGATACCTGTCGGGATGTTACGAGTTCCCGGGCAACGCCGGCGACGGGTACGCCATGGCGTACGAGGCCGGAGCCGAGCTGGTGAACATGGAGTGTTTCCAGGCCAACACCCTCATCAAGGACCATCAGGGCCCTTCCTGTGCGTACGTTGCCGCACCCCGGGGGGCGTACGGGATCAACCGCCTGGGAGAGCGCACCTGGACCCACGCCTATTCGTCGGGCGACGCCAAGATGGGCGTATGGAAGGCCTTTGCCGAGGGCAAGGGGCCCACGTACCTCAAGATGGACCACCTCTCGGAGGAGAATCTGCGCATCGTGGAGAAGATCCTGTGGGGGAGCGAGCGCACCAGCCGCCGCCTGTTCCACAAGGGGCGCGGAAAGGACTACCGGTGCGAGCGGACCGTGGAGCAGGCCTTCAGCGAGGAGATCGGGGCCTGCGGCGGGCACTCCAGCAGCGGCGTCATGAGCGACCGGGACGGCGCCACCAACGTGGCCGGCCTCTTCGTGGCCGGAGACGTGGACGGCGGCCTTCCCCACTCGTATCTGGGAGGTGCCCTGGCCATGGGCGGGATCATCGGAGAGCGCGCGGCGCAGTATGCTGGGGGCGCCCCCTTCGCCCCGGCCCGCCGGGGCCTGAGGGCCTGGATGCGCCGTGAGATCCTGGCCTTCGAAGCGCCCCTGAACAGGGAGCGGGGGCTGCCCACGCACCTCGTGGAGTTCAAGGCCAGGACCCGCATACAGTCCTACCTCAAGCCCCCCAAGAACCCCGAGTTCATGGCCACGGCCGTCTGGTGGATGGAGCGGATCCGCAACGAGGACATCCCCCAGATCCACGCCCGGGACTGCCACGACCTGCTCAAGGCATGGGAGATCGGCTGCATCCTCACGGTGGGCGAGATGATGGCGCGCGCATCCCTTTTTCGCGATGAGAGCCGCTGGGGATACCAGCATTGGAGGGCCGACATCCCCTTCAAGCGGCCCGAATGGGAGGGGACCTGGGTGGTCATCCGCAAGGGGGACAACGGCATGGAGCTTTGCAAGCGCAGGGTCCCTCCCCCCCGCTGGGACTTTTCCGCCTCCATGGAGTACGCTTATCCCCGGCTGGAATTCGATGTGGGCCAGCCGTTCCAGAAGGCCCCGCACTGGACGAATCCCCCCGAAGATCCCTGGATGCGGAGGCACCTCGATGCGGAAGGGATGGCCACCCCCAGACGGTTCATGCCCAGAGAGGAGGAGTAGGCATGGAGCTCCCCTGTGTGTCGCAGTTGGAGGAGTCCTGTTATCAGTGGATCGAGGTCAACCGGAAGCGATGCAACAAGTGCGGGCTGTGCATCGACCTGTGCCCCATGGATGTCCTCCGCTTCGACCGAACGGGCCATCCGTTCATGAAGTATCGGGACGATTGCTGGTATTGCGACGTGTGCGTCTTCATGTGCCCCCGGCAGGCCATCGTCATGAAGGACCTGCCCTATCTCATCCGGTAGGGGCGCGGCCCGGCGGGAACGGGCCCTCGACCGGCGGATCCCCCATGGAAAGGAGAGGCGAGATGAACAGAAGGATGACAGGCGTTGCGGCGGTTTCATGGTTCCTCCTGTGGGCGCTGGCGGCAGCGACCCAGGTTTCGGCCGACGACTACCCGTCCCGCCCCATCACGCTGATCGTGCAGTTCTCCCCCGGTGCCCAGACGGACATCCTGGCCCGCAAGCTGGGCGAGGAGGTCTCCAAGATTCTGGGCCAGCCCATCGTCGTGGTGAACAAGACCGGGGGGGGTGGCACGGTGGGCGTGGCCGAGATGCTGCGCGCCAAACCGGACGGGTACACCATCGGCTGCGTCAACATGCCGTCTCTGGCCATCATCCCCCACATGCAGCAGGTGCCCTATGACCCTCTCAAGGACATCTCCCATATCTGCGTGGTTCAGCCCTACGAGTACGGATTGTACGTGAAGGCGGATGCCCCGTGGAAGGACTTCAAGGAGTTCGTGGACTACGCCGCGGCCAACCCCGGCAAGGTCATCTACGGCTCCCTCGGGGCGGGGACGACCAATCATCTCATCGTGGCGCAGATCATCAAGAAGCACGGCCTCAACATGAAGCACGTGCCGTACAAAGGAGACGGGGAGCTGATCCCGGCCATGCTGGGCGGTCATGTCCACGCCGCGGTCGGCAGCCCGGCGGCCATCGTGCCCCAGGTCAAGGCCGGGAATCTCCGCGTCCTGGTGGTGACGAGCAAGGATCCCTGGTCCTATCTCCCGCAGGTGCCCACCCTCCTCACCAGCGGATATGATTTCTATCAATCCTCCTACTTCTCCCTGGGCGCGCCGGCTGGCGTTCCGGAGGCGATCCGCAAGAAGCTCGAGGACGCCTTCGCCAAGGTCCTGCAGAACAGGGAGTTGGTGGCGGAGGTGGAGAAGACCCTTTTTGCCAAGATCGAGTATCAGTCGGGGGCGTGGTTCGAGAAGTACATCCGCGAGCAGCACGCCTTCTACAAGGAATTCCTCAAGAAGGAAGGTCTCGTCAACTGACATGCAGCGCGGCGAACAGGCGGGCGCCGTCTTCTGGGTGGGCCTGGCCGCCTTCGTATGTGCGGGTGCCGTGAAGCTCAGACTGGGCACCCCGTCGGAGCCCGGTCCCGGTTTCCTGCCCTTCTGGACGGCCGCCATCATGGGCGTCCTGGCCCTGGCGCACCTGGTGCGGGTCACCCTGACGGGGTCCTGCGCAGGCGGAGAGGCCGTCAGTGCGCCCAGGTGGCCGCGGGCCGGGGTCGTGGCGGCGGCGGTGCTGGCCTACGCCGTGTTGATGCCCCGGCTGGGATACCTCGCAGCCACCTTCCTCCTCATGGCCGTCCTCTTCTCCCTGGACGGCCGGAGGAGATGGTGGGCCGTTGCGGGCTGGAGCCTCGTCGTGGTCCTGGCGACGTACCTGGTCTTTCACGGATGTCTCAAGGTCCAGCTTCCCTCGGGCCTCATGGGTTGACGCTGTGGAGATCCTCGACGGATTGGCCCTCGGCCTCCAATCGGCCGCCCAGCCCATGAACCTCCTGTACTGCTTCGTGGGGGTCCTGTTGGGGACCCTCATCGGGGTGCTTCCGGGAATCGGCCCTGTGGCCACCATCTCCATCTTGCTCCCCATCACGTACAAGATCCCCCCCATCGCCGCCATCATCATGCTGGCCGGGATCTACTACGGGGCCCAGTACGGCGGGTCGACCACCTCCATCCTCCTCAACATCCCCGGCGAGGCCACCTCGGTGATCACCTGCCTGGACGGGTACCAGATGGCCCGCCAGGGCAGGGCCGGTCCGGCCCTCGGCATGGCGGCCATGGGCTCCTTCCTGGCCGGCACCCTGAGCCTGATGGGCCTGACCTTCCTGGCGGTTCCCTTCTCCCGTGTTGCCCTGGGTTTCGGTCCGCCCGAGTATTTCTCCCTCATGGTCCTGGCCCTGGTCATCCTGGCCTACCTGGCCCATGGCTCCATGCTCAAGGCCGTCATCATGGCCCTGTTCGGCCTGACCCTCACCTATGTGGGCACGGACAACATCACGGGGACCCTCCGCTTCACCTTCGGCATCATGCACCTGGCCGACGGCTTCGACCTGGTCCCCCTGGTCATGGGGCTCTTCGGGATCTCCGAAGTCCTGGTCAACGTCGAGCAGACATGGTCCCAGGACGTTCTCAAGGCCCGGATCGCCAACTTGATGCCCTCTGTCCAGGACTGGATCCGTTGCAGATGGGCCATCGTTCGGGGAACCGTGCTGGGCTTCCTTTTGGGCCTCCTGCCGGGGGCCGGACCCGTGGTCTCCTCTTTCCTCTCCTACACGGTGGAAAAACGCCTGTCCAAGACCCCCGAACGCTTCGGCACGGGAATGATCGAGGGGGTGGCCGGACCTGAATCCGCCAACAACGCGTCGGCCCAGGGCGCCTTCATCCCCCTGTTCACCCTGGGGATCCCACCCAACGTGACCATGGCCATCCTCTTCGGGGCGCTGATGATCCACGGACTGCAGCCGGGCCCCCTGCTCATCAAGGAACACCCGGACTTCTTCTGGGGGGTGGTGGTCAGCATGTACCTGGGGAACATCATGCTGGTGGTCCTGAATCTCCCCCTCATCCCGCTGTGGGTGCGGGTCCTCAGGGTTCCGTACCCCATCCTATTCCCCCTCATTGTCCTGTTTTGTCTGGTCGGGGCGTACAGCCTCAACAGCTCCGCCAACGACATCCTGATCATGATGGTCTTCGGGATCCTCGGGTATCTCATGCGCAAGCTCCAGTACGAGGGCGCCCCCCTGGTCATGGCCTTCGTGCTGGGTCCCCTCCTGGAGCTCAATCTGCGTCGCTCCCTCATCGTGTCCGACGGCTCCCTGGCCATCTTCGTCGCGCGCCCCATCTCCGCGGTCATCCTGGCCGTGGCCGCAGCGGTCCTGCTTTCGTCCTTCGTCCCACGGCTGCGAAGGGGAAAGCCCGCTTCCCAGGAGATCATCTGACCGCGTCGGCCAGCGGCCACGGCCCGCGGCCTCATGAAGAGCTGCACCGGCGGGACGTTTTGGGCCCCCGCACACGACCCGATCCCTCCCGATGGGGAAACCGGCCCTTGCCCGGAGCCGGCCTTTGGGCTCTAATGCAGGGGCGAGCCGGGCTCTGGATGTGGCGGGCTCGGACATCCCGGATCAAGGAGGCGTCCCATGAAGAAGTCCCTGCTGCTCGTCGACATTCAGAACGACTACTTTCCCGGCGGGGCCATGGCCCTGCCGGGAAGCCCTGATGCCGCGGAAAAGGCCGCACTCCTCCTCCGGGCATTTCGGCACCGGGGGCTTCCCGTGGTTCACATCCAGCACGTCTCGACGAGGCCCAAAGCGGCCTTCTTTGTGCCTGACACCCACGGGGTGGCCATCCACCATGCCGTGGCTCCCCTGCAAGGCGAGACCGTCTTTCAGAAGGGCCATCCCAGCGCCTTTCGGGCAACGCCCCTTCTGGATCACCTGCGCGGCCAAGGCATCACGCAGCTGGTCATCGCCGGCATGATGACCCAGATGTGCATCGACAGCACCACCCGGGCGGCGGCCGACCTGGGCTTCTCGTGTCTCCTGGCCCACGACGCGTGCGCGGCCGGGGCGCTCTCCTTCGGCGGCGTGGCCGTATCTGCCCAGGAGGTGCACGCGGCATTCCTGGCCGCGCTCCATGGGGCCTTCGCCAAGGTCCTCTCGGTGGAGGAGATCGGCCGCGGCCTGTGAGCCACCGCCCGGCGACGCCTCCAGTTGAGGTCTGAAAGACCCCCCGGACCTGGCGGACGCGCATGAGATGCAGGATCCTGCCCGTGGGGATCAGGGAGATCCTGGAGCGCGACGGCCCCCTGCCCGCGGACTTCGTCCTCGTGGACGGAGGCCAGGGCCGGGAGAAGGCTGGGGGGCCCCCCCTCGCCCCGTGGAGCATCGCTTCACGCGCCCATGCCGGGATCCCGCTGGGGGTCGGACGACATCGACTGCTCCGGTTGGACAAGGAGCGTCAGGCCTTCCTGCCCCACCACTGTCACCGTCTCCCCTTCCCCCACCGTCGTCCCATCGGGTGCGATCCGGGCCCCCCACAGCTCCCCCCGCACCCTCACGAGGCCTGCGGGGGCCATCGGTCCAAGGGCCACGGCCCGTTCCCCCAGCATGGAGTGCCCGTGGGGCGGCCGCTCGGGATCGTAGGATCGCCAGACCAGGGGAAAGAGTGCGGCGTCCTTGACCAGCCAGATCGCGGCCCCGGCCCAAGGGACCCAGGAGGGAAACTCCACCCAGTGTCGGATCACCAGAAGGACTGCAACAAAGGCGACCAGACCTGGAACCTGCAGGACGACGTACCTCACCACCACCCGCCGGGAGATCCGCCCGTGCTTCCCTCGAAGCTCCGGCTTCTTCCCTCTTTCCCGGCTGCAATCCGTTGCCATCTTTTGCCCCTTCCTGTGACTCTGAGTGCCATGATACCCCACGGCGACGGGCCCACGGGAGAGGGGATTACCAGCCCGGGCGCGGCCGCATGCCCGGCACGATCCCCCAGGCCAGGGCCTTGCGGGCCAGGATGACCGCCGCCCGCAGGGAGCCCGCGTACAGATACCTGATGCGCACGATCGAGGCGCTGTGCGGGGAAATGGAGGCGCCTCATGGGCGTGTAGGGGTGATCGGCTTCTCCATGGGCGGCCATTGGGCGCCCTGGCTCGCCCAGCGGCCTGAGCTGCCCATGGCGGCCACGGTGACCCTCTACGCCGCCCGAAACGGGGATTACGAATCGAGTGCCTCGGCGTTTCTCGCCCAATTGTAGCAAAGGGATCCCTATGTCTCGGCCGCCGGCAGGAGAAGGCGCCAAAGGAGCCTGGTCCGGGCGGGCACGGAGGCCCCCTTCCACCTGTGTGCGGGCACGGGCCACCGGTTCTTCGAGACGGATTGACTTTTTCCCCGAAAAATGATCCTTAGTATACCGCGTCAGCGGTCCTGGACTCCGCTTTCTCGCCATGGCGTGGGAATCCCCGTTGGGCGCCAATCCATGCGGCTATAAGGAGGAGGGAAGATGCAGTACGACCTGACGGAAGAGCAAAGGATGTTGCGGGATATGGTGCGCAGATTGGCCAAGGAGAAGGTGGAGCCGGGGGCGCGGGAGCGGGACGAGAAGGGCGAATGGGATTGGGGCGTGGTGGACGTCATCCGGGAAAACGGGCTCATGGGAGTGGATTTCCCCGAGAAGCACGGGGGCGGCGGGGCCGGGCTCCTGGCCTTCTGCATCGTGGTGGAGGAGCTCTCCCGGGTGGACGCCTCGGCCGGATTGGTCCCCGCAGACCAGGAGCTCGGGACCCTACCCATCCTCCTGGCCGCCAACGAGGCCCAGAAGGCCAAGTACCTGCCCAAACTGGCCTCGGGGGAGCACCTGGCGGCCTTCGCCTTGACCGAGTCTGTGGGGGGCTCGGACGTGGCCGCCTTCCGCGCCCGCGCCGTTCGCAAGGGGGACAAGTATCTGCTCAACGGCGTCAAGACGTTCATCACCAACGGCGGCGTGGCCGACGTGGTCACGGTATACGCCCTGACCGACCCCGAAAAGGGCGGGCACAAGGGGGCGAGCGTGTTCATCGTGGAGAAGGGATTCCCGGGTTTCAAGGTGGGCAAGAAGGAGGACAAGATGGGCATTCGCTGGTCGGACACCAGCGAACTCATCTTCGAGGACTGCGAAGTCCCCGCCGAGAACCTCCTCACCGCAGAGGGGATCGGCTTCCACATCATGATGAAGACGCTGGATTTCAGCCGGCCGGGCGTGGCCGCCCAGGCCCTGGGCATCGCCGCAGGAGCCCTGGATTACGCCGTGGCCTACGCCAAGGAGCGCATCGCCTTCGGCCAACCCATCATCAAGTTCCAGGGGATCTCGTTCAAGCTGGCGGACATGGCCGTGGCCGTGGAGGCCTCCCGACACCTGCTGTACAAGACCGCCTCCCTGCTCCAGGAGCAGCCCAAAGACATGTCGCGGCTCCCGGCCGAACTCATCCGCATGTCGTCCATGAGCAAGGTCCTGTGCGGGGATACGGCCATGCACGTCACCACCGAGGCCGTGCAGGTGCTGGGCGGCTACGGATATGTCAAGGAATACCCGGTGGAGCGCTACATGCGCGACGCCAAGATCACCCAGATCTACGAGGGCACC
>CAZEPJ010000013.1:0-46700 GCA_964514105.1 uncultured Desulfarculaceae bacterium
AGAGCACCAGGTTGTGGCCCTGGGGGTCGAGGGTTCGAGTCCCTTCACTCACCCCAACGACGCGTTTCGGGCTTGCGGCCCTGGAAACCGATGCATTATGCGCCCGTAGCTCAGTTGGATAGAGCGTCGGACTTCGAATCCGCAGGCCGTAGGTTCGAATCCTACCGGGCGCGCCACACATATGGCCCGGATCAGGGCATGGGCGGCTAGCTCAATTAGGCAGAGCAACGGACTCTTAATCCGTAGGTTGAAGGTTCGATTCCTTCGCCGCTCACCAAGAAGATCAAGGGGTTAGGGCAGACCGCCCTAGCCCTTTTGTTTCTTGATACGGGTGATCAGCGGGCCAGGATGCTTGCGTCGAGGGCCTCGCACCGAGCGCGGTGAGTTCCCGGTACTTCTTGAGAACTGCCGGGCTCAACTCCTGCTCGGCACTCACCTTCCGCCTGCCGGTATCGGGACGGGTTATCCTCACGAGATCCTCATGGACGAGTTCCAGAACGCGGGCATTGGCATCGAGGATCTTGGAGACGTGCTCAAGTATCTTCACGGTGGAGTTCCTGGCCATGGGAGCGAAGGGGCTCACCTGGCGGGCAAATCTCTGACGCCTTCTCTGGTATCCTCTTGACTGTATTTTTCAATGATCACGCTATGTTCCATGACAGATGATACCAGATGATGCCCGAAAACAGTAGCGATTTCTTGGTCTTTCCCCTCCAGATTTCCAGAGGTTGGGGCCTTGGGACGGACAGTCGCCTGGAGTTCCATGTTGGCTGAACGAGTCGACTCCACGGTGTCCGGGGCCGAAACTGAAGCGCAAGTGTATGCCGCCGAGCCGGCGGATGGGGTGTCGGCCCGGCAATGAGTTTCCAACCTGGCGCCTTGACAACAGATCGACCTTCGACAGGGACGACTTCCTCCGTATCGTTCTCCGCTTCTCTTCAGATAATATGGATTCAGACCGGGTCTGAACAGAACTGCCATGTCTGCGGCAAGGCATCAAGAAAAAGACGGGAACAAGTGAGGGAGGTGATTTCAAAGGACCAAGACGATGAAGCCCTTTGGGAGGAGCATCCATATGGAAATCGGGACGAGGACGTGGGCTTGTCTTGCCATCATGGCTTGGGGATTGACGGCGGCCCGGACCGCCGCGGGGGAGCAAAGGGGAATAATGAACTCGGGGATTTCCCTGCCCGTTGAGGTGGCGGGTTGGGCATGGGACCGGAAGGAAATCAAGTACGACTCCAAGAGCCTCTTCGACTACATGGACGGGGCCGCGGAGCTCTATCTCGCCTACGGCTTCCAGGACCTGAGGGTTCGAAAGTTCGAGAGGCCGGGGCAACCCCCCATCACCCTTGAGCTGTATGAGATGGCCTGTTCAGAGGATGCTTACGGCCTCTTCTCTTTCGAGCGCCAGGATGAAGCCGCGGGGATCGGCCAGGGATCGGAGTTCGGAGGGGGCTTGCTCCGGTTCTGGAAAGGAAAGTACTTTGTCAGCATCTACGCCGAAGGCGAGGGAGGGGAAATCGAATCGGCCATTTTAGCCGCGGGCAGGGCCGCGGCGGATGCGATCCAGGAGACGGGGCCGGCTCCCGCCCTGGTCGGCTCCATCCCGGGCCAGGAGCTTGGACTGGTCGAGGGGAGCGTCCGCTTTCTCAAGAGCCACGTGCTCCTGAACCAGCGGTTCTTCATCGCTCACGGGAATATCCTGCACCTGGGCCGCGGGACGGGGGCTGTGCTCGCCCAATACACGAGAGAAAGCGGGAAGGTCCACCTGCTCCTTGTTCGATACTCCGGCGCGAGGGAGGCGGGCGATGCCTACCGGAGCTTCATGGGCGCCTATCTGCCGGATGCCGGAGGGAAGGAGCTCTTGATGACGGAAGACCACAAGTGGACCATGGCCAGGCTGCGGGGCGAGGCCCTCACGGTGGTGTTCGGGGCCCCCACTGCCGCCGATGCAGAGGCATTGATCAAGGCAGCAGAAGAGAAATCGGCTGAGGGACGCTAAGGTGAACTTGGGGCGCCGCACAGGGGGCAAATGGCCATGGCCGAGACGGGAGTCGTTGTGATGGACCCCGGCCCCTGGACGGATCTTGCGTCTCGGCGTCTTGGCCATGCGCTTGGTGATTCTCATTCTCGCGCGGGAAAGGGGTTGGAGTCAGATGGAAGAAAACACCATCACCCGTAGGGATCTTCTCCGGGCCGCGGCTGGGGTCGCCATGGCCGCCGCTCTGGGGGCGGAGGTCTCGGGAGAGGCCAGGGCGGAGCCTGCCGCGAGGGTCGTTCTCGTCCGCAACGCAGAGGTCCTGGGGAGCGACGGCAAGGTGCGCGGCGAGATCCTGCAATCCATGCTGGACGAGGCCGTTGCGAGTCTCCTGGGGACAAGGGGCTCGCTTGAGGCGTGGCGCAAGCTCATCAAGGCCTCGGACATCGTGGGCATCAAGAGCAACTCATGGCATCGGCTTCCGACTCCCAAGGAACTGGAAGCGGCCATCAAGCGTCGTGTCTTGGATGTGGGGGTGGCGGAAAAGAACGTGGACATCGACGACCGGGGGGTCCTTCATAACCCGGTCTTTCTCCAGGCCACGGCCCTCATCAATGTGCGTCCGCTGAGGACCCATCACTGGTCCGGCGTGGGGACCTGCCTGAAGAACTACATCATGTTCGTTCCAAACCCTTCGGCCTATCATGACGAGGGCTGCTCGCCCCTGGGCAAGATCTGGACGAATCCTCTGGTGAAGGGGAAGACCCGCCTGAACATCCTCAGCGCCCTCACCCCTCAGTTCTACGGGAGGGGCGCCCATTTCTTCGACAGAAGATACGTCTGGCCGTACAGCGGGCTCATCGTGGGGACCGATCCAGTGGCCGTAGATGCCATGGGCGCTCATCTGCTCCAGGCGAAGCGGATCGCCTCGTTCGGCGAGGACCGGGCCCTGGACGTCCCCCCCACGCACATCGTGGCGGCCGACAAGACGTACGGCATCGGGGTCAGCGATCTGAGCCGCATTGAGCTCATCAAGGTGGGCTGGGCGGATGAATCGCTCATATGAGCCACGGGGGAAGCACCTCCCCTTGCGACGGAGGCCCCCGGGTCCAATCCGACATGGGTCCAAGGGCGTGGCGGCCCCGGCTCCTCAGGCCCCGAAAGCCGCGCCGCCATCATCCCCCGGGCGGGGCCGCCACGTGGGACAAGACCCGCCGTGCGCCGGGGACTCATGCCGCGTCCAGCGGCCTGCGGAGCCGGGCGGATCGGCCCGGGAGCCAGCTGTCCGTCGGCGCTTCCACGAACCCCTGTGACTTGGCCGCGGCCAGGGTGCGGTCGAACTCCTCCCGGGACACATGGCGCTTGGGCTCCACCAAGAGGAAGAGGCCGCCCGGCCTGAGGGCCTGCCAAAGCTGTTGCAGGAATCCCTCTTGCTCCGGGACCTCGTGGACCATATGGACGGCCGCGGCCAGGTCGACCGTGCCGTGCAGGTCCTCCACTCCCAGAGAGGCCCCCTTGGCCAGGCGCAGGTCGATCCGGTCCAGGAGCCCGGCCCTGGCCGCACGCCGCCCCAACGCGTCCAGCATCTTGGGCTGGAGGTCCACGGCCACCACCCGCCCCCCGGGACCCACCAGCCTGGCCAGGGGAAGGGTGAAAAAGCCCATGCCGCACCCCGGCTCCAGGACGATCATCCCCGGTGCCACCAGAGGCCGGAATATCTTGCCGGGGTCCTCCCAAAGCCTCCTGACGGGATTGACCAGCAGATATCCGATCCAGAAAGGGCAGATCCTGTGTCCCATGCCGCCGTCTCCCCACCCGCCTCCATGGTCATATTGCCGGATTCCCCCCGGGGCTGCAACCCGAATCGTCCTTTCGCCGCGTCGTTCCATTTCCCTGCCGGTGCCCCCAACCCGCCAGGAGGGACAGGGCATTGAGCCGGCAGCAACGGGCTCGGGCGCGGGTCCATGTGGTACGGTTGTTGCGATAAAGCGCCGTGACGCCCGCCGGGACGGGCGGCCGGCAACCCGGGTTGCACGCCACCCACGGGATGGAAACGGCGGTCTCCCGCGGGCCCGGGGGGTGGCGGCCCGGCGGCTGGAGCGATCATGGAGGAGGCTGTCCATGCCCATTGAGAGGCCCTGGAGCATTCGGGACTATCTTTCCCCCACCCGGACGGGAGACGGGATGCGCAGGCCGGAGAGGCCCGACAACGCTTCCGGCTCCCTGTTCGCCCAGCTCCTCAAGGGGCAGGCCAAGGCCCAGGAGCGTCGTCCCCCAGAGGGTTTGAGGGCGGCTGACTACCTGGCTAGAGCGGTCCTGAGCCCTCGGTCGGGAAGGGCGCAGGCGGGAGCCCCGTCCGAGGGGGCCGCGGGCTCGTCTGTCCAGGCCGGGGGGGCGCGGGTCGACTTTCCCGACGGGGTGCGGGCCGCTGCCCGCGGCACCATCCGATCAGCTCCCCGGAAGCCTTTTCCCCAAGGGGTATCTCGGCGGGCCCCCGGCGGCCGAGGCTCGCCCGGCGGAGCCGGGGATGAGGTCGTGGAGCACTGCATCCAGGAAGCTTCCAGCCGCTATGGGCTCAACCCGTCCCTGATCCGGAGCGTCATTCGCGCCGAGTCGGATTTTCAGCCCCGTGCGGTTTCGCCGTCAGGCGCTCAGGGGATCATGCAGCTCATGCCCGAGACCGCCAAGGCCCTGGGCGTGCGCAACCCCTTTGACGTGAGGCAGAACATTGACGGCGGGGCGCGGTACCTCAGGCAGATGCTGGACGAATTCGGGGGAGACGTCAAACTGGCCCTGGCGGCCTACAACGCCGGGCCCGGGGCGGTGAGGCAGCACAACGGCCGGGTCCCGTACCCCGAGACCCGGCAGTACGTGCGCCGGGTCCTGCGCTTCTTCGGGGAATATGCGTGACCGCTCCTCATCTCACCAGGGGCGCGTCGCCTCCAGCCGGCTGACGACCTCGGCGGAAGCAGGGGACGGTGATGAGGCTGCCGGTTGGGGGGCTGGGGGGCCCAAGGGCGCTGCCGGTTGCGCGGCGTTGGGGTACGTCAGCAGGATGCTGATGCGTCGGTTGCGGGGATCGTACGGGTTCTCCCGGATGAGGGGGTCCGTGGCCGCGAACCCCGAGACCCGAATGAGGCGGTTGGTGTCCAGACCGTTGTTCTCCAGTTCCTTTCGGGCGGCCGATGCCCGCTCGGTGGAGAGCTCCCAATTGGTGTAGCGCGTGGTGGCGTAGGCCAGGGCATCGGTGTGCCCCTCGATGGCCACGGGATTGTCCCCCTCCCGGATGTTGTCGGTGATGACCTTGAGGATCTTGCGGGCGTTTGGGGTCAGTTCGGAACTCCCCAGGGGAAACATGGTGCTGCCGTCCTTGTCCACAATCTGGATCCTCACCCCTCCCTCGAAGATCTCCACCATGACCTGATCCTTTACGTCCGACAGCTTGCTCTCGATCTCCTGTTTGAGCTTCTCCTTGAGATCCTCGGCGCTCACTCCCTGGCCCTGGGCCCGGCGCATCCCCTGGGCCTTGCGCATGGCCTGCTGGGCCCGTTCATTCAAGATGTCCGTGAGGTCCAGTTTGGGGGTGACGTCCATGAGGGAGGTGCCGCTTTTCTCGAAGACCGAGAAGTTCTTGAAGTAGTTGGAGAGCCTGGCTCGTTTTTCGGGCTCCACCATGGTCACCAGCCACAAGAGCAGGAAGAAGGCCATCATGGCGGTGACGAAGTCGGCGTAGGCCACTTTCCACGCGCTGCCGTGACCGCCCTCATGGACAGCCCGCTTGCGCTTCTTGATGATTATGCTCTTGCCTTCCACGCCTTGATGGCCTCCTCAAGGTCCAGGAAACCCGGCCGATCCTGACTGGGAATGGCCCGCCTTCCCGCCTCCACCGCGATCCGGGGCGCTGCATCGCCGATAAAGGCGACCAGGGCCGTCTTGATGACGTTGAAGTAGATCTCCTTTTCCTTGGCGTGGTGCTCGAGCCGCGTGGACACGGGGCCCACGAAGCCATAGCAGGAAAGCACCCCCAGGAACGTGCCCACCAGGGCAGCCCCAATGCTGTGGCCCAAGACCTCGGGGGGTTCGCTGATCTTGCCCATGGTGAGGACCACGCCCATGACTGCGGCCACGATCCCGAGGCCGGGCAGGGCGTCGGAGACCCGTGCGATGCTCTGCGACGGGATCAGGGCTTCCTGGTGCTGGGCGTCGATGTCGATCTCCAGGAGGTTGTCCAGTTCGTGGGGGGGCATGTTGGTGGAGACGATGACCCGGAAATTGTCGCAGATGAAATCCAGGGCGCCCTTGTTCTGGAGCACGCTCGGGAACCGGCTGAAGAGCTCGCTGTTGCCCGGGTCCTCGATGTCCGACTCGATGGCGAGCAAACCTTGCTTGCGGATCTTGGAAAAGAGGTTGTACAGGAGAAGCAGCAGGTCCAGATACGATCCCTTGCCTGTATGGTTGCCGCCGAAGATGCTCCCCACGCCCCCCAGGATGAGGGTGATCACCTTGCCCCGGGAGGAGATGAGCAAGGCGCCCGCGGCGGCCCCGAAGATGATGACGAACTCGGCAGGCTGGAAGAGGAGCCCCAGATTTCCCCGCTCCAGGAGATACCCGCCGACCACCGAACCCAACACCACCAGTATTCCGATGACGACCGACATGGTCCCAGCAATCCCCCCGATCGCCTCATCCGCGATGAACGTGCCGCGTCGCCCCCGGTCCCGGCGCACCCGCGGGCGGGTGAAGGCCGGCGGCCCTCCGGCCCCTGATCGACCTACTTTCTTATCGGTCGGCCGGGTGGGAACTTTAGGGCGTCACACGCCCTGAAGTGGATCCCGGTGGGGCCGTTGACAAAGCCTGGAGCGCTGTCCCATAATGGCGCGGGATTGTTGGGGGAAAGGCGATGGCGGAAAAGGCGAAGGTCCTGCTGGTCGAGGACGAGGTTTCCCTCCGGACATCACTGGTTCGTTTTCTCGAGGAACTGGGGCACGAGGTGATCGAGGCGTCCACGGGGAACGAAGCCCTGGAGCGACTTCGGGACGGCGGGTTCAACCTGGTGGTGACGGATCTGAGATTGCCGGGCGCCGACGGCCTGGAGATCCTCCGGTCCATCCAGGGGGAGGCCCCCCATACGCTGGGGATCCTGGTCACCGGTTTCGGCAGCCTGCAGAGCGCCATCGATGCCATGAAGCTGGGGGCCTTCGACTACCTGCTCAAACCCCTGGATCTGCAGGAGCTGGAGCTGGCGCTCAACCGGGCCCTGGAGTTTCAGCGCCTCCACCGGGAAAACCGCCAGCTTCGCAAGGAGGTCCAACGCCGGTTTCGGTTCGAGAACATGGTGGGGAGCAGCGGGCCCATGCTCCGGGTCTTCGAACTGGTGCAGAAGGTGGCGGACTCCGACAGCACCATCCTCATCTACGGCGAGAGCGGCACGGGCAAGGAACTGGTGGCCAGGGCCATTCACTATCAGAGTTTGCGCATGGACAAACCCCTGGTGCCCATCAATTGCGCGGCCATCCCGTCGGACCTCCTGGAAAGCGAGCTGTTCGGGTACGAACGGGGCGCGTTCACCGGGGCGCATAGGCCCAAGATCGGACGGTTCGAGTACGCCAACGGGGGGACCCTATTTCTGGACGAAATCGGCGAGATGAGCCCGCAACTCCAGGTCAAGCTGCTGCGGGTCCTCCAGGAGCGCACCTTTGAACGGCTGGGGGGGATCAAGTCCATCGAGGTGGACGCGCGGATCATCGCCGCCACCAATCAGGATCTGGAAAAGGCCATTGCCCAAGGGCGGTTTCGCGAGGATCTGTTCTACCGCCTGAGCGTGATCCCCATCCATTTGCCTGCCTTGCGGGAGCGCAAGGAGGACATCCCCCTGCTGGTGGAGCACTTCATTCGCAAGGCCAACGAGGAGAGGGCCCGCCAAGTCTCCGGCATCTCGGCGGGAGCGGTTGAGCGCCTCGTCCAGTACTCCTGGCCGGGCAACGTGCGGGAGCTGGAGAACTTGGTGGAGCGGCTGGTGGTCCTCAAGCGTTCGGGGATCATCGACGTCAATGACCTGCCCGAAAAACTCCTGGCCTCGCCCGGCCAATGGCCGGCTCGATTCGTCCTGCCCGAGGACGGCATCAACCTGTCCTCCGCCGTGGAGCGTTTCGAGAGGGACCTCATCCTCCAGGCCCTGCAAAGGTCGCGGGGGATCAAGAAGGACGCTGCGCGGCTCCTCCAGATGAAACGGACCACGCTGATCCAGAAGATGAAGCGAAGGCGCATGACCCCTTCCGTCCGCGACACCTCGGAGAGCGTCGAGTCAACTTTGTGACGCGCCCTGTCACCTTTGCTCCCTCCCGCCCCTGCCGGCACCCGGCCCACGCCCCCTCGCCATCCGGGCCCTGAGCCGCCCTGACCTCGCCCCCAGTTCCCGGGACATGGGCCCGTCCGCGGGAGAACGGGGCCGGGCACCCGACGGGGGAGCAAGCTGGCACGTCCTTTGCTTTGACGTGGCGCTGAACACGACCGAGGCCTTGTGGGAGCTCCCTGATGGGCAAGTCGTTGAGAATCCAGCTGGTTGCATGGCTCCTGACCGCGGGCCTGGTGGCCTGGTCCGGCCGGGCGTCCCTGCTGGCTGAAAAAGGGCTTGGTCCCAATGGGAGTCACCTGGAAGCCAGGCCCCCGGCGTGGCGCGCCATGCTGGGGCCCTGGGACCTCCCCGGGACCTCCTGGGCATCCCAGGCCGGGACGACGGTTCCGGAACTGGAGGATCCTCAGAGGCTCCACCTGGCCGGCCTGGGGAACGGGAATTTCCTTCCGGCCATCCAGGCCTATCGAGAGGCGATGCAAAGGGCCGACCACCCGCCATGGGCGGGCGAAGCCTTGTTCCGCATTGCCGAGGGCTTCCACAGGATGCGCCATTTCCAGGAAGCGGTCTCGTACTGGCCGTTGGCCCTCAAGGGCCTCCCACCGGGGCCCCTGCGGGAGGAAGCCCATCTGGCCTGGGCGGAGGGGCTGTTTCTGCTCCACGACCTGGCCGAGGCGCTCAGGCATTTCGACGTCCTGAGCCGGACCCTGCCTGCCGGGCCAGGGCGCATCTGGGCCCTCTATCGATGCGGCGACTGCATGGCGGCGGGGGGGGACGAGGCCGGGGCCAGGGCCCGGTTCGCCGCCGCCCGGGAGGCCGGGGCGCCTCCCGCATGGATCCCTCCGGAGAGCCTGGAGAACATGGCGCGACTGGCCAGCAAGGCCGGCGAGGCCAAAGAAGCCAGGTCGCTGGTCATGACGGCCGCCAGCCTCCATCCCCTGCACCCGAGACATGCCACCTGGCTCGATCTTGTGGCCCAGGGCTTCCTCGACGAAGGCAAAGCCCTCCAGGCGGGCATCATCTGGGACCGGCTCCTGCAGGAACACCCCATGGCAGCGGAGGCGCCCCGGGCAAAAGTCCGTGCGGTCGGCCTGGAGCGCCGCTGCTTCGGGCCCCCCGTGATGCTGGCCCCGGCGCCGTCGCCCGTGGCCCTCACCGATCCTCGCAGCGGCCTGTACCAGGATGCGTCGAGCGACCCCCTGCTGCAGGGCGCCGTCCTGGACCTGGTCACTTGCCTCCTGGAACGGGGGGATGGGGCGACCGCCGTGGCCATTCTGGCTGCGGCCAGGCGGCGGTGGGACGGGACGCCCCCGGCTGCCCGCGCCCGGGACGGCCTGCGGTCAGCGGCCACGGCTGCCATAGGCGCGGCCCTGGCTTCGGGCGAACCCGCGCAGGCCGTGATCATCTTCCAGGAGGCCTCCTTTGTGGTCCGGGAGATGGAAGAGGACGTGGATGCCCTGGGGGGCGTGGCGCGGGCCCTGGAGGCCCTGGGTTTCGAGGAGTTGGCCGCCGACCTGTACGGGAGGGTCCTGCAGCAGGGTCCGGCCTCGGCGGGATACGGGGACGCCGTGCACGGCCTGCTGAGGGTCCATGCCGGGGCTGGCCGGGCGGATGCGGCCCTGGCCCTCCTGGGCAAGGTCCCCGACGACCGGCCCTGGAAGGCCACGGCAGAGAAGCTGCTGCGTTGGGCGGCCACGGATTCGAGCCCGGAGCTGGGTCGCCTGGTGGCAGGATGGCTTGTCGAGGCCCAGGAAGCAAAGCGCTCCGTGGCCTCCCTCATGGCCCTGGGGCGCTGGGCAGCGGCCACCGGGGCGCATGGACAAGAACTTGATATCCTTAAGGAAAACCTGGGTTCCATGCCCCCCCCGGGAGAGGACGCCCATGGCTGGACGGAGGTCTGGTCCATTCTGGGCGACCTGCAGGCCGGCCAGGGCCGCCCTCTGGATGCCCTGGCCGCCTACGAGCGGGCCCTGACCCGGGAGCCTTGGGGAGCGCTGGAGAAGTGGTCGGCATTCGAGGCCATTCGCCATGGGATCCAGGCGGGGGCGCCGGCCCGCGTCCGGCCGTTGTGGGATCGGCTCGCCCGGGAGCCCGAGGGAAGCATGTGGAGGCGGTTGGCGGAGTACCTCAACGGCCAAGCCCATGGGGCGGTGAGCCGGGATCGGGAGGGGAAGGCGTCGTGACGGCAGGCGAGGCGGGCCAGGCCTGGGCCGAGGCAGCAAAGGCCCGGACGGTGGAAATACCCGCGCAGATCCCGGCGCAGTGGCTCAAGGCCCTGGAGCGGTTCGACCACTCCACCCGGGGGCTGCAGGAGGCGTACAGGGCCCTTCAGGGGCGGGTGGAGGCCCTGGACCTGGCGCTCCAGGAGCGAAACCGGCAGTTGGAGGAGAACCTGGGGGAGACGGAACGCCTCAGGGCACACCTCCACCACATCCTGGAGGGGCTGCCCGTCGGCGTCATGGTGGCCGACCTCCACGGCCGCGTGACCCTGGCCAACAAGGTCTCCCGAGAGCTTCTGGGTTTGTGCCATGGGGATCTGGCAGGGTCCCTGGACTGCATCCTGGCGGGGTTGCTCCCCCCCCGGGATCTCCAGCGGCTCGGCAGGCCGCCGGAGGGCCGCGGGTCGGTGAGTCTGGAGCGTCGTGTTCGGCTTCCGGGCAAGGAGAGTCCGTGCCTGCGCTTCTGCAGCGGGCCGCTCATGGACGAAAAGGGCCACGCCGCGGGGCGCCTCATCACCGTGGAGGATCTGAGCGACCTGCGGGCCATGGAGGAGGAGGTGGCCCGCAGTCAACGGCTGGCCGCCATGGGCGAGATGGCCGCCGGCATCGCCCACGAAGTGCGCAACCCCCTGGGCGGGATCCAGCTCTTCGTCTCCCTCATGGCCGAGGAGCCGGACGCGCGGGCGCGCAGGGGGATCATGGACCAGATCCAGTCGGCCATCGGGGCCGTGGATCAGATCCTGGCCAACCTGCTCACTTTTTCCCGGCCCCTGCGCCCCAACAGGGCCCCCATGGACCCCGCCGGTCTCATGGAGGAATGCGTGGCCTTCAGCCTCCCGCTGGCCCAGCAGAAGGGGGTCCGGCTCAGCCTGGATGCGTGCTCCACGGATGTCCCTCTGGAGGCGGACCGGACCCTGCTCAAACAGGCGCTCTTCAACATCCTGCTCAATGCCCTCCAGGCCACACCCCCGGGCGGCGCGGTGCGCGCCTGGGTCCAAGGCACCGCGCCCGCCTTCAAGCCCGCGCAAGCAGACACCGGCCCTGCCCCGTCTTGCCCTTGGGTCGAGCTGGGGGTTCAGGACACAGGGGAGGGGATCCCCCCCGATGTGATCCCCCGGGTCACCGACCCCTTCTACACCACCCGCCCCGGTGGCACGGGGCTGGGGCTGACCATCGTGCACAACATCGTGCGGTCCCACGGGGGAGTCCTGGGGATTCGGTCCGAGCCGGGCGAGGGGACCCGCGTGGAGTTTCGAATCCCGTCGACCTCCGGCGGGCCGGGAGAGGAGCGCTGAACGCATGGACCATCCCACTGTCCTGGTGGTGGAGGACGACGCCCATATGCGGGCCGCCCTGGCGGCGTCTCTCACCAAGGCCGGCTTCCCCGTGGAGACGGCCGTGGATGTGCCTGAGGCCCGCAGGAAGGTCCAGGAGGCCGGATTCGGCCTGGTCCTGACGGACCTCAAGATGCCCAACGGCAGCGGCATGGAGGTGCTGCGCGAGGTGCGCCGCCTGCGGCCCGGCACCCCCGTCATCGTGGTGACGGCCTTCGGGACCGTGGAAAAGGCAGTGGAGGCCATGAAGGAGGGGGCAGTGGATTTCATCCGGAAGCCCTTCTCCTTCGAAGAGCTCAAGGGGGCAGTGGAGAGGTGCATGAGCGCATCGGCGGGCATCCAGGAGACCGGGCCTGGATTGAACGGCGACGGGCTCGTGACCCGGGATCCGGCCACGATCCAGACGGTGCAGCGGGCCCGGGCCGTGGCGCCCAGCCGGGTCCCCGTGCTGATCCAGGGGGAGAGCGGAACGGGCAAGGAGGTGCTGGCCCGATACATCCACCGGGCGAGTCCCAGGCGGGACAATGCCCTGGTGGCCATCAACTGTGCCGCCATCCCGGAGAACCTTCTGGAGAGCGAGCTTTTCGGACACGAGCGCGGGGCCTTCACCGGGGCGCACGCGCGCAAGATCGGCAAGTTCGAACAGGCCCAGGGCGGCACTCTCCTGCTGGACGAAATCGGCGAGATGAACCTGACCCTCCAGGCCAAGCTCCTGAGGGTCCTGCAGGAGTGGGAGGTGGACCGCGTGGGGGGCATCAGCCCGGTCCCTCTGGACGTGCGCATCATCGCCACCACCAATGCGGACCTGGGAGCGTCCGTGCGCAAGGGGTCCTTCCGGGAGGACCTCTTCTTCCGGCTCAACGTCATCCCCCTCACCCTGCCGCCCCTCCGGGAGCGGCCGGCGGATATCCCCCTGCTGGCGAACCACTTCTTGGCCCGATGCGAGATGCCGCCCGGGAGGCGGATCGACGGGTTCACGCCCCGCGCCGTGGAACTCATGGGGAGACACCCCTGGCGGGGCAATGTGCGGGAGCTGAAAAACGCAGTGGAGCGCGCCGTGCTCCTGTCCCAGGGACGCCTGCTCGACAGCCAGGACCTGTGGCTGGAGGGATGGGAGACCGAGGCCCCGCAGGGGGCGGGGGATGCGGCCGAGGGCTCGGTCAAGGACATGGAACGGGGCTTGATCCTGCGCACCCTGCAGCGGGAGGGATGGAATCGCGCCCGGGCGTCCATCAAGCTGGGCATCAGCGTTCGCACCCTGAGAAACAAGCTCCACGAGTACCGCCGGGAAGGGTTTCTGGAGGCCACGCAAGGGAGGGGCTGATCCATGTGGAGCGGACAACTGGACCGGACCGTACGGCTGCTGGAGGGCGGGATGGACCTGGCCGTGGCGCGCCGCCGGGTCCTGGCCGCCAACGTGGCCAACGCCGAGACGCCGGGGTACAAGGCGGCGGACCTGGACTTCGACCGTCTCCTGGACCAGGCGGGCCAGTCGGGTCCCCTCGCGCGACCCGCCGTGCTCACGCGCACCCACGCCCAGCATCGGGGGGGGGAGAGCCCCACGGAGCCCTCATGGCCCGTGCGCTACGTCATGGAGCCCATGGGCGAGGTGCGGGCCGACGGCAATACCGTGGACCTCGAAGGGGAGATGATGCGGCTGGCGCAGAACCAGATCCGCTTCCAGGCCCTGACCCAGGCCATGAATCGCGTCTTCTCCAAGCTGCGGGAGGCCATCACAGAGGGAGGCAGGCGATGAAGGACTTCTTCCGGATCCTGGATCTCAACGCCTCGGGGCTCACGGCCCAGCGCTGGCGGCTCAACGTGCTGGCCTCCAACCTGGCCAATGCGGAGAGCACCCGGAGCCCCGAGGGGGGGCCGTTCCGCCGCAAGGACGTGGTGTTCAGCGCCGCCCTCCAGGATTTCCAGGCCGTCCTGCGCGCCGGGGCCGATCCCCTGCTGCGGGGTGTGCGGGTGTCGGGCATCGTCGAGGATCCCAGGCCGCCCCGGCTGGTGTACCAGCCCGGGCATCCGGATGCCGACCCCGCGGGCTATGTGGCCCTCCCCAATGTGAATCCCCTGGAGGAGATGGTGAACCTGTTGGCCGCGGCACGCTCGTACGAGGCCAACGTGGAGATGTTCAACGCCACCAAGGCCATGCTCCTCAAGGCCTTGGAGATCGGACGGGTTTGACGGAGGCGCCATATGGACGAGATCCGCTGGAGCAAGGTGCAGGGCACGTCCCCGGGGCAGTCCCCGGGCCTCGGGCGCCCGCAGGGCGAGGAAAAGGGGGAAGTCTCCTTCGGAGATCTGCTCCGCACCTCCATGGAGGAGGCCAACAGCCTCCAGGATCAGGCGGCCCAGGCCATGGAGGATCTGGCCCAGGGACGCACAGAGGACCTCCACCGCACCATGGTCCTCATGGAGAAGGCAGACCTCTCCTTCAAGCTGATGATGCAGGTGCGCAACAAGCTGCTGGAGGCGTATCAGGAGCTTACGAGGATGCCGCTGTAGGGTGGCTCGAGTCGTCCACCCGTCCGACGGGTCCCATCGTTGAACCCTGAACGGAGGTGCAGTCCATGGCCATGCCCGTGGAGAACATCGTCAACCAGAGCCGGGCCTTCTGGGGGGGGCTCAGCGGCTCCCGAAAGGTCGGGCTCGTGGGGGTCACGCTGGTCGTGATGGTGGCCCTGGGATCGCTGGCGGTCCTGGGCGGGCGACCCGCCTATCGACCTCTGTTCGTCAACCTGGGCCAGGAGGACGCAGCGGCCATCGTGGATCGGCTCAGGGAGCGCAAGGTTCCGTACCGGCTGGGGGCGGGCGGGCGCGCGGTGGAGGTGCCCGAGGATCGCCTCTACGAGACCCGGCTCAACCTGGCCACCGACGGGCTTCCCCAGGGCGGCGGGGTGGGGTTCGAGCTGTTCGATCGCCAGGCCTTCGGGGCCACGGAGTTCGTGCAAAGGGTCAACCTGCAGCGGGCCCTCCAGGGCGAGCTGGCCAGGACCATCCGGCAGTTCCCCCAGGTGGCCCAGGCCAGGGTCCATCTGAGCGTCCCCGAGCGCTCCCTGTTCGTTCGGGAGGCCGAGCGGCCCCACGGGACCGTGGTCCTGCAGCTCCACCCCGGGACCACCCTGCAACCCGCCCAGATGCAGGGGATCGTGCATCTGGTCTCCAGCGCGGTGCCGGGCATGAGTCCCCAGGACGTCCACCTGGTGGATACCACGGGCAAGGTCCTCTACTCGTCCGCAGACGGAGAGGGCGCGGGCGGGGCCAGCGGACGGGTCCTGGAGCGGCAGGTGGAGATGGAGCGCCGGCTGGAGGCCAAGATCCACGGGATGCTGGAGCCGGTGCTGGGTCCCCAGAAGGTGGTGGCCCGGGTCCACGTGGACCTCGACGCCAGACGGGTGGAGCAGACCGAGGAGCAGTTCGACCCGGACAAGTCGGCGGTGCGCAGCGAGCAGCGCTCCACCGAGCGTTCTACGGGAGGAGGCTTCACGGGAGGGGGCGTCCCGGGGGTCGTCTCCAACCTGACGGACCCGAAGGCCGGCAGCAGTCAGGCCGCCGCCGGCCCCACTTCCCAGCGGGAGTCGGAGACGGTGAACTACGAGGTGAACCGCCTGACCCGCCGCACCCTGGCATCGGGGGGAGATGTGCGGAGGCTCACCGTGGCGGTCCTGGTGGACGGGATCCGCAAGCCCGCGGCGGGGGGCGAGGGCAAGGAGGCCTGGACCGTGGTGGCACGCCCCGCCGAGGAACTCAAGCAGTACGAGGAGATCGTCAAGCAGGCCGTGGGCTTCAACCCCCAGCGGGGAGACCAGCTGCAGGTGGCCAGCGCGCCTTTCGAGCGCATGCAGGATGTCGCCTCACCTTCGCCCGGCGGCCTGGCGGAGATCGGCGAGGCGTTGGGGGGAGGCGCCGCGCGGCACGGCCTGGCCCTGGTCCTGGCCCTGGTGCTGCTTCTGGCCGTGGTCCGGCCCCTGGTCCGGGGGGTGGTGCGGGCCATCCAGAGCGCACCCCGCGAGGCGGCCCTGCCCAGGGCCCTGGGAGTCGCGGACGGCCGGGCGCGGGTCCCCTTGCCATCCTCGGCAGCGTCCCCGCCAGGGCTCCTGCCCCAGGAGGTGGTCCAGATGGCCCAGGTGGACCCGCAGCGCTTCGCCGCGGCCCTCAAGACCTGGATGAAACAGGGGGAGTGACATGGGGGCAGCGACCAGTCAGCGCAGCGCCCTGGAAAAAGCGGCCATCCTCCTGCAGCTCATGGGGGAGGAGGCGGCGGCCCAGGTGCTTCAGAGCCTCCCCATGGACGAGGTGCAGCGGATGACCCAGGTCCTGATGCGCATGGAGCCGGCCAGCTTCGACGAGGCCAGCCGCATCGCCCGGGAGTTCACGGAGATGATGGCCCAACGCGGGACCTTCATGGTGTCGGGGGAGGACTTCGCCCGATCCGTCATCGGACGCGCCTTTGACAAGGCCTCGGCCAGCCGCCTGATGGACGCGGTGAGCGCCATGGGGGATCAGCGCACCTTCGACGCCCTCAACCGCGTGGACCCCAAGGTGATCTCCGAATTCACCCGGGCGGAGCACCCGCAGACCACGGCCCTCATCCTGGCCCACCTCCATCCGGCGACGGCCGGCAAGGTCCTTTCCCAACTGCCCGACGTGGTCCGGACCGAGGTGATCCTGCGGCTGGCCAACATCAAGGAGGTCTCGCCCACCATCCTGGAGGAGATCACCGAGGCCCTCCAGACGGATCTCCTTCAGATCAGCTCCTCGGGCCAGGAAATGGGGGGGCTCAAGAAGGTGGCGGAGATCCTCAACCATGCGGACAAAAAGGTGGAGGAGGAGATCATCACCAAGATCCAGAAAGAGGATCCCTCCCTGGCCGAGGGAATCCAGCGGCTCATGTTCGTCTTTGACGACCTGAGCAAGCTGGAGGACAGGGCCGTGCAGGAGATCCTGCGGGAGGTGGAGGTCAAGCTCCTGGCCAAGGCCCTGCGAGCGGCCGGCGAGGAGGTCCAGAAGAAGATCTTCAGCAACATGTCGCAGAGGGCCGCCGACGTGCTCCGGGAGGACATCGAAGCCCTGGGCCCCACCCGGCTCTCGGACGTGGAAGAGGCCCAGATGGAGATCGTCAAGGTGACGCTGCGCCTGCGGGACGAGGGGCGGGTGGTGATCCAGTCCGGGGGGCAGGACGATGTCTTCGTCTGAGTGGAAGCCCCTGGCCGTGGGCAGGCCCCCATCCAGCGCGTTCATGCCCTTCCCGGCCCGGCGGAGGGGCGGCGGGGGATTCGACGGCCTGGATCCCACCGCATCCCTTGTGTCCGGGGAGGCGTCGAGCCCGCACGAGGGCCTGGACCCCCAGGGCGCGGGGTGCGCCGAACGGCTGGTGGCCGAGGCGCGCCGGCGGGCCGATCAGATCGAGCGGGAGGCCTTTGCCAAGGGATTTGCCGAGGGCGAGCGGGCCGGTCGGGCCCTGGCCGAGCAGAGCATGGAGAGCTCGCTGCGGGCCCTGGACGGGGCCCTGGAGGCCTGGCTGGCAAGCCGGGAGGAGCGGTCAAGGGAGCAGGTCCAAGAGGTGGTTCGGCTCTCCCTGGCCGTGGCGGAGCGGATCCTCCACCGGGAGGTCCGAACCGACCCCCGGGTGGTGACGGACGTGGTCACGGCGGCCCTTCACCGCGGGCAACTGGGGGAAGAGGTCGTTGTCCGGGTAAACCCCATGGACCGCGAGACCCTCATGGCGGCGCGCCCGGAGATGATCGGTCATCTGGGCGAGGTGCGATCCATGCGCATCGAGGCCGACGAAGGGATCGAGCGCGGGGGGGCTCTGGTGGAGTGCGCACTGGGGGAACTGGATCTGCGCCTGGGCCGGCAGCTGGAGGAGATCGCCAAGGCCTTCGCCCGCCTGTGGGTCGATCCCACCGGGACACTCCCCCCGGGGCAGGGGGCGCCTGCCCAGTCCGGGGCCGAGGGGGGGCCATGACGCCCCTGGCCGCGGAGATGGCGCGATTCCACAGGGCCTTGCAGGAGATGGAGACGCTCCCCCTCAACGGGAGGGTGAGCCGCCTGGTGGGCCTGCTCATCGAGGGGCACGGCCCGGGCGCCACGGTGGGCTCCCAATGCCGCATCTACCCCAAGGAGCCTGGGGCCGAGCCCCTTCTGGCCGAGGTTGTGGGTTTCCGGGGACGTGAGGTCCTTTTCCTCCCGTACGGGGAGACGCGCGGGATCGGGCCGGGGTGCCGGATCCTCTCCTGCGGCGACCCCGCCGAGTGTCCCGTGGGGGAGGCCCTCCTGGGCCGGGTCATCGACGGACTGGGCGAGCCGCTGGACGGCCTGGGCCCGCTTCCGGGCAAGACCCGCTATCCCCTGCACGCGCCCCCCCCCCATCCCCTCCAGCGGGCGCGCATCCTGGAGCCCCTTGATCTGGGCATCCGCTCCATCAACGGCCTGCTCACCTGCGGCAAGGGGCAGCGCATGGGGATCTTCGCCGGCTCGGGAGTGGGAAAGAGCACGCTGCTGGGGATGATGGCCCGCTTCACCCGGGCGGATGTGAACGTCATCGCCCTCATCGGGGAGCGGGGCCGGGAGGTGCGGGAGTTCATCGAGCGCGATCTGGGGCAAGAGGGGCTGCGGCGCAGTGTGGTGGTGGTGGCAACGTCCGACCAGCCAGCCCTGGTGCGCATGCGGGGGGCGTTCATGGCCACGGCCGTGGCGGAGTTCTTCCGGGACCAGGGGCGGCACGTGCTGCTCCTCATGGACTCCCTCACCCGATTCGCCATGGCCCAGCGGGAGGTGGGGCTCTCGGCGGGAGAGCCGCCGACCACCAAGGGGTACCCCCCGTCGGTCTTCGCGGCCATCCCCCGCCTCCTGGAACGGGCGGGCAACGGGGCCTGCGGGGGATCCATCACCGGCCTGTATGCGGTCCTGGTGGAGAGCGACGACTTCAACGAACCCATCTCCGATGCGGTGCGCTCGGTCCTGGACGGTCACATCCAGCTGTCCCGGGACCTGGCCACCCAGGCCCATTATCCGGCCATCGACGTCCTCGGGAGCGTCAGCCGCGTCATGCGGGACGTGACCCCCGAGGGTCATCGCGCCCTGGCGGGTCGCTTCCTGTCCATCCTGTCCGTGTACCGCCGCGCCGAGGACCTGATCCAGCTCGGGGCCTATGCCAGGGGAAGTGACCCCCGGGTGGACGAGGCCATCCAATGCGTGGATCCTTTCAACGCGTTCCTGCGCCAGGGGGTGGACGAGGCCGCGTCCTTGCAGTCCTGCCAGGAGGCCCTGGCGGCCGTGGTTCCCGCGTGAGGCGCAGTGGAGATGGGTTTCCAGTTTCGTCTGGAGCGGGTGCTGGCCCATCGGATGGAGTCCGAGCGAAGGGCCACACTGGAGATGGCCAGGGTCCGCGGGAGACGGGACCAGGAGGCCCGGGAGTTGGGCCGGCTCATGGGGATGTGCCGGGAGGCCGAGGCGCGCTGGGAGGCCTTGATCCTCCAGCGGGTCTCCCTGGACGAGCTGTGCTGGATGCGGCGCCATTGGGCGGTCCTTCGGGAGGATGTGGCCGCTCAGCAGGAGGTGGTCCGGCAATGGGAGGAGCGGCTGGCCCAGGCCAGAGACGCCCTGGTGAACGCCCGGCGGGACAAGAAGAGCCTGGAAATCCTGCGCGACAAGGCCTTGCAGCGCTTCCTGCAAGCCCTCGGGAGGGCCGAGACGGCCGCCCTGGACGAGATCTCACTGAGACCCTTCGTGGCCCCGGGCGCGGCTGAGGCCGCCCGGGAGAGGGAGGCATGAGACCATGACCCGCCGCTCCTTGACGGGGATCCTGTGCGCCGTCTGCGCGGCGATGCTCCTCAACGGGGAGCCTGCGCAGGGGCAGGGAAACGGGGCTCCGGGGCCGGACCAACTGACCCGGGGCAATGACACGGCCGCCCAGATGGCCGTGCGGATGATGGCCGAGGTCAGAAAGAGGGAGCAGGAAATCGCCGTGCGGGAAGCGGAGCTTCGCAGAGGGGAGGAGCGCCTCAAGGCCCTGGAGGCCGAGCTCTCCAGGCTCCTGGCGGAGATCAGTCGGCGCCAGGAGGCCCTGGAGGCGCGGGGGCAGCACGGCGCCAAGGAGGAGGAAGGCCGCCTGTCCCAACTGGCCAAGCTGGTGGAGGGCTCCAACGCCGAGCAGGGAGCCCGCCTCCTCTCCCAACTGGAGCCCCACACGGCGGCCCGGCTCCTCGCCCGCATGAACAGCCGGAAGGCGGGCAAGTTTCTGGCCAGCGTGGAGCCCGGACAGGCCGCCCTCATCAGCAACGCCCTGCTGCAACCCCGCCCGTAACCCACGACGGCAACGGCCCTCCCGCCGGGGAGGGGCCGGCCCTGCCAGGGACGTAGCCGCACCCCACCCTTCCTGGGTCCCGGGGGCCCGTTGGCTCGCCGGGCCCCGGCAGATACTTCCGCTTGGGGCAAGGAATGCCCGGACCCCGGGAGAGACGTCGGGGCCTTATCGACATAAAAGATTGAATTCATTATGAATAATGCCAGAGGGGAGGGGTGGCACCTTCCTTGCTTCTCTCGGGCATCGAGACCGCCGGGAGGAGAGATGAAGGCCCAGGACATCATCCCCAAGGCCGTCGGCAGGGCCCAGGCCGCCGCGCCCAGGGTCAAGGGCAAGGGGTCTTCCTTCGAGGATGCCCTGGCCGGGGCCCTTTTTCCCGCGACCCCCCAGGGGATCCCGTCGTCGGCTCCCGTGACCCCTCGGGCAGAGGGCGCCCAAGATCCTCCCCCCCCCGGCGCCCCTGCCGGGCCTGCCCGGTCCTCGGCAGGGGGCCAGGATTCGCAGGGCGTCCCTGGCGGGGACGCAGGGCCCGTGGAGACCTTCCCCGAGGCCGGCAACCCAGGTTCGCCCCCTCCGGCTGCGGGTTCGGGTCAAGGTGCGGATCGGGGACCCTGGCCGGCCATGGCGTTGGCGGGGGGGGAAGGTCCTCCCCCGGGGGATCCGGCCCGGTCCGCCCCGGTCCGGACCTTGGGGGCCCCGGCGGCCGTGCCGGAGAGTCTCCCGGCTCCGCTTCCTCCCGCAAATGGGCCCGAGGAGATCCGCTCCGCCCCCGCCCCTGGCACAGCCCCAGCCCCGGATGCGGGGATCGCCGTCGAGCAGGCGGTCCCGGTGGCATGGCCGAAAACGAGGGCGGCGGGCCCCATGCTCAAGGGGGCCGCGGTCCAGCCGACCAGGTGTGTGCTCGACAGGCCCCGCGACCCCGTCGCCGACCGGCGAGAGGCCCCTGACGCTTCACCCCCGGCGGGGAGTCGGTTGGAGGCGGGTCATCCGGGCCGCATGACCGAGGGCCCGGATCCCCAGGGCCTCGAGCCGAACCTCCCGGAGGGCGCCGGGGCCCATGTCCAATCGGGCCCCGCGGTCCCCGAGGCCTCGGCGGCCGCCGAGGCGGGATCCCAGGGATCGACCCCGGGGCAGCCGGCACAGAACGGGGCCTCGGCCCCAAGCGGCCCCGCCGCCAACGGGCCCGGGAAGAACCCACCCGTGGAATCCCCGGACGGGGCGCAGCGGACCCCCCCGGAGGGCGCCGTGGGCGCCCGCGGAGCCAGCGGGGCGACGGGCCCCGTCCACGTTCTCAACCTGCGGTTGGAGCCCCCCCATCTGGGGCCGGTGCGGGTCAGGGTCCGGGTGGAGGGGGAATCGGTGCAGGCCCTCTTCGTCACCGATGCGGCCAGGCAGAAGGCCGCCCTGGACGGGGGGCTCCCCCTGCTCAGACACGGCCTGGTGGAGCAGGGCCTGTCCGTCCAGGATCTGGCGGTGCACGTGGGCTCGCAGGATGGCGGGGGCGGGTCGTACAGGAGGCCCCAGGACGGAGACGGGCCGGTGGGTCCACCCCCTTGCCGTCCCTCGGACCTCATCCCCCCGGGGCCCGAGCGGCCGGAGGCGGCGGCAACGGTCCTGCGCCCGGGGGGCGCGCTGGACGTGAGGATCTGAAAAGGAGGCAATTATGATCTCGGCATTGACGGGTGTTTCAGACGCGGCGGCTGCGGGCAGCGCGTCCAAGGGCCAGCAGGTCGGCATGGAGCAGTTCCTCCGGCTTCTGGTCACCCAGCTCCAGCACCAAGACCCCCTGAAGCCCATGGAGGCCAGGGAGTTCACCACCCAGCTGGCCCAATTCAGCATGCTGGAACAGGCCTTTCAGACCAACCAGCACCTCAAGACCCTCAGCCTCTATGAGGCCTCGGCCAACAACGCCATGGCCACCAGCTTCATCGGCCGGGAGGTCACGGCCCTGGGGGACAGCGTGCTCTTGGCCGAGGGGGGCGCCCCCGTGGCCTTCCGACTCAAGGGGGATGCGGTGCGCACAGACGTCCTGCTTCTCGACGCTTCGGGCAAGGTCGTCAGGAGCCTGGCCCTGGGCCGCAAGTCGGCCGGGGAGCAGACCCTGATCTGGGACGGGAAGGACCAGCACGGGCGACTCCTCCCTGCGGGCACGTACCGGTTCGAGGTGGTGGCTCAGGACGCCCGGGGCGCCGCCGTGGAGGTGGATCGATACCTGCGGGGCCGGGTGACCTCCACGCTCTTCCGGGACGGACAGACCTCGGTGATGATCAACGGGATCACGGTGCCCGCGGGCAACGTGTTGGAGGTCAGGGCATAATCGCGGGACGAGACTCGTCCCCCATTCTCCCAAGGAGGAATCGGCATGTCACTCTCTTCCATGTATACGGGCATCAGCGGTCTGGACTCCTACAGCGAGGCCATGTCCGTCATCGGCAACAACATCGCCAACGTCAACAACGTGGGCTTCAAGGCCAGCCGTATCTCCTTCGAGGACGTGCTGAGCCAGAACCTTGTGGGCGCCACCGGGCAGTTCCAGATCGGGCGGGGCGTTCAGGTGGCCTCGGTGCAGCGGCTCTTCGGGCAGAGCAGCTTTCAGACCACCAGTTCGGCCACGGACCTGGCCATCGACGGGGATGGGTTCTTCATTGTGTCCCAGGACGGCGTCACCCATTACACCCGGGCCGGCCAGTTCTTCATGAACGAGGAGGGTCGGTTGGTGAACCAGCGGGGTTACGCCCTTCAGGGGTGGACCCTGGACCCCAACGGGAACATCAACAGCGGCCTTGTGGACATCAACCTCTCCACCATCTCCTCGGCGCCCCAGCCCACGAGCGACATCCAGATCCACGTCAACCTGGACGTGAACGAGACGGTCATCGCCAACCCGTGGGACGTCAACACTCCGGCCGACACCTCCAACTACTCCACCCCCATCACGGTCTACGATGCCCTGGGCAACTCGCACCTGGTGAGCGTGTACTTCCGAAAGCTGAACAACACCACGTGGGACTGGCACGCCGTGCTGGACCAGGGCGAGCTGGAGGGCGGCACGGCCGGGGTCAACCAGGAGGTTGCCTCGGGGAGCCTGGTCTTCACCGACGGCCGCCTCCAGTCCGAGGCCCTCTCCACCCCTTTCACCGCCCAGTTCTTCGGGACCTCCGGGGCCCAGACCATCGCCATGGACTTCGGACAGAGCCTGTCCGAGGGGGGTACGGGCCTGGACGGCAGCACGGAGTTCGCCGGAGGCTCCACCACCAAGTTCCTCAGCCAGGACGGCTTCTCCCAGGGGAACCTCATCTCCATCCAGATCGACGAAGAGGGGGTGGTGAGCGGCATCTTCAGCAACGGCCAGTCCCGTTCCCTGTACCAGGTGGCCCTGGCGCGCTTCACCAGCCCATGGGGCCTGACCAGCATCGGGGGAAACCTGTTTTCCGAGACCACCAATTCCGGCCCGCCCATCGTGGGCCAGGCCGGATCCTCAGGGTTGGGCCAGATCGCCTCCAATTCCCTGGAGCTCTCCAACGTGGATCTGGCCACCGAGTTCGTGGAGATGATCAAGACCCAGCAGGCCTTCGACGCCAACTCGCGGGTCATCACCACCACCGACGAGATGCTCCAGGAGGTGGTCAACCTCAAGCGATAAGACCGGGGCCCATGGGATGGGACCGCGTCACGGAACGTGACACCTCTTCAGAGCATTTGTGACAGGGACTGGCGACCCCGGGGCCCTCCGTGGGACCCCGGGGAACCTCGATCCTTGGGCGTGGCCGCCCCGGCGCCGCCTCGCCGCCCCGCATTCTTCCGGTAACATATGGGTATCCGTTTGGTTTTCTCCCATAGACCCGCCGCCGGCCTCCTCCCTCGCGTCTTCAGGCAGTCTCGTGGCACGTCCCTTGCTCAACTGGCCGCCGAACACACGGACAGCACAGGCCCCGCGGGGCCACGGCCTCACAAGGAGACGGCACATGGCAGAGAAACCCAGGGCACCTGAGACCGAGCAGCCGGCGCCGCCGGCGGCCAAGAAAAGGTCCAAACTCCTTTTGATCCTCCTCCCCGCGGTCCTGGTCTTGGGGGCCGGGGGGTTCGTGGGTTGGACCCAGCTCCAGGGCAAGAAGGCATCGGAGCCCGCCGAGAACAAGGCATCGGCCCCTGTGCCCCCCCCCACGGTCTCCGTGAGGCCCTTCGTGGTAAACCTGGCCGACACCGGAGAGATGGCGCGCTATCTCAAGCTGGAATTCGAGCTGGAGCTGCGCCCAGGCAATCAGTCCAAGGAGGTCGAGGCGCGCATGGCAGAGATCCGCGACGCCGTCATCGTCCTGCTGGGGAGCAAGCGCAGCCAGGAGCTGGTGACGGTGGAGGGGAAGGACCGGCTCAAGGACGAGATCATCACCCGCATCAACGGGCGTCTCCAGACGGCCACGGCCAATCGGATCTTCTTCAAGGAATTCATCATCCAGTGAGGGCGGGAAGGTGGCCAATATCCTCACCCAGGAAGAGATCAGCGCCTTGATGACGGGGATCTCCTCGGGAGAGGTCCCCACCGGCCAGGAGGCCTCTGGGGACGATGCCAGCGGAGTGCGGGCCTATGACCTGGCCGGGCACGACCGCATCGTGCACGGGAGGATCCCCGCGGTGGAGGTCATGGTGGATCGATGGGTCCATGAGCTGACGGGGACCTTCACGTCTGCCTTCCGCCGCATGGTGGAGGTCATGCCCTCCTCCCCGGAGGTCAAGCGATTTCGGGACTTCCTCGGGGGCCTCCCCGTGCCCGCGAGCATCCATATCGTTCGCATGGGTCCACGGCATGGGCCGGCGCTCCTGGTCCTGGAGGCCAACCTGGTGTACCTGCTCGTCGAGTTCATCATGGGGGGGAACCGGGAGGGGCAGCTCACCATCGAGGGGCGGGAATTCACCAACATCGAGAACCGCCTCATCCGCAGGATCGCCAAGGAGATCCTGGGCGATCTGGAGGCGGCCTGGAGCGTACTGCAGCCCGCGAAGGTCGAGGTGGAGCGGGTGGAGACCAACCCCCAGCTGGCCGCCGTGCTGTTGCCCTCGGATCAGGTCCTGTGCATCCGACTCACCGTCGAGATGGAGGTGGCCAGCGGGGGGATGCTGCTGTGCCTCCCGTTGGCCATGGTGGAGCCATTCCGCGACCGCCTGCCCGGGATGGGGTCGCAGCCTGCGGGCGGGGATCGGCGGTGGATGAGCGATGTGCTGGGGCATGTCCTGGATGCCCCCGTGACCTTGTCCGTGGAGCTGGGCGGGGCCGGTCTGACCGTTCAGGACATCCTCAACCTGGAGGTGGGCCATCTGCTCGGTCTGGATCAGGCCGTCGACGGCCTCCTCCTGGTCAAGGTGGAGGGGGTGCCCAAGTTTCTGGCCCATCCGGGTCACGCCAACGGCAAGAAGGCCGTGCGGGTGGCCCGCCTCATGAGCGAGGACGCGGCAGGGGGGGCCCTCGGCCCCCAGGATCCCAGGAGGCGATGATGCAGGGGGCAACCATGGCACAGCAGGAAGCAGTCAAGGCGTCATCCACGGCGGCGGACGAAGGTCGGCTGGAGGAGCGGGTGCGCTCACTGGACCGGATCCTGGACATCCCCATGCAGGTCACCGTGGAACTGGGCCGGGCCCGCATGCCCATCAAGGAGGTCATCCAGTTGGGCCAGGGATCGGTCATCGAACTCGCCAAACCGGCCGGCGCGCCCCTGGAGGTCTTGGTGAACAACAAGCTCATCGCCCGGGGGGAGGTCGTGGTGGTGGATGAGAAGTTCGGGATCCGCATCTCGGAAATCGTCAGCCTCAGCGAGCGCGTGGAGGGACTGGGATGAGGTCCCGGGCGGCGGGCCCCCCACGAATGGGAGGAGGCCGCAATGGGAGGGAGGAGGCCCCGTGTTGAGGTCGTTGCCTTGGAAGGGAAGCCCGGGGTTGGGCCTGGCCATCGTGGTACTCATGGTGATCGGCGCCGGGGTTGCGGCCCGCCTGGGCGGTCAGGACGCCGCAGGGCCCGGGATGCAAACCGCCGCCGCCCTGGTCTCGGTGGTGGGGCTGGCCCTGGTGGTCCTTCGCGGGCTCCAGCGGTGGGGGGCGCGGGCAGGGTCCATGGCGGGCTCGCTGCCCGTGGAGATCCGCATCCTGGGGGCCGTGGCCCTGGGCGAGGGGCGCCGCCTCCTGGTGGTGGGGGTGGCCGACGAGCGCTTTCTCCTGAGCAGCGGCCGAGATTCCGTGCGCCTGCTCTCCCGCCTCCCCGCCGGGGACCGGGCGGAGCACCCGGGAACCGCGCACGAGGGGGGCGCATGAAGGCCCGCCTGCTGTCCACGGGCGCGCTGATCACATTGGCCGCCCTGGTGGGGGTGGCCACGGGCCCGATCGCTCCGGCCTGGGCCGGGCCCGAGATCAGCCTTCGCCTGGAGGGGGGGGGCGAGCTGGCCCCCGCCCTCCAGATCGTGCTGCTCCTCACCGTCCTTTCCCTGGCCCCGGCCCTCATCCTCATGCTCACCGCGTTTACCCGCATCGTGGTGGTGCTCTCCTTCTTGCGCCAGGCCGTGGGGACCCAGCAGCTTCCCCCGTCCCAGATCCTGGTGGGGCTGGCCCTGTTCCTCACCATCTTCGTCATGGCTCCGGTCTGGAGCCAGATCCATCGGGAGGCCCTGGAGCCGTACCTGGCCAAGCAGATCAACGAGAAAGAGGCGTTCAGCCGGGCGGCCGCCCCCATGACCGCATTCATGCTCCGACATACGCGGGAGAAGGACGTCCTGCTCTTCCTGGACCTGGCCAAGATGCCCCGCCCCAAGGAACCCAACGAGATCCCCCTGTCCGCCCTGATCCCGGCCTTCATGATCAGCGAGATGAAGACCGCGTTTCAGATCGGCTTCGTCCTGTACATCCCGTTCTTGATCCTGGACCTGGTGGTCTCGAGCCTCCTGCTCTCCATGGGGATGCTCATGCTGCCGCCGGTGATGATCTCCCTGCCCATGAAGCTCATGCTCTTCGTGCTGGTGGACGGTTGGAGCCTCCTGGTGGGCTCCCTCGTCCGGAGCTTCGGGTGAGGAAGGGTGCCCATGGAACAGGCCGTCATCATGTCCCTGGGAAAGGAGGCCTTGCAGGTGACCCTGCTGCTGTGCGCCCCCATGCTGGGATTCGGCCTCCTGGTGGGATTGGCGGTGAGCCTCTTTCAGGCCATCACCCAGATCCAGGATATGACCCTGACCTTCATCCCCAAGATCCTCGCCGTCATCGTGGCCCTGGCCCTGTTCTTCCCCTGGATGCTGAGCCTGCTCATGGAGTTCACCGTCCGGGTGCTGGGGGACATGAGCCCCTGGGTGCGCTAGGGGGGACATTGGACGTGGTCGTGCCCATGGGAGAGCGACTCCCGTTTCTGAGCCTGATCCTGGTGCGGGTGGGGGCGCTTCTCCTGGCCATGCCGCCTTTCGGCGCCCGGGGCGTGCCCGTGCCCGTGCGCATCGCGCTGGGTCTGGCCCTGTCATGGGCCATTCTCCCCCTGGTGCCGCTGCCCAAGACGCCGCCCCCCTCGGGCCTCCTCGCCTGGGGCCTGGCCGCGGCCGGGGAGGCCCTGATGGGCCTGGCCATGGGGTGGATGGTCCAGCTGATGCTGGCTGCGGTGCCGCTGACGGGCCAGGTGCTGGGGTTTCAGATGGGGCTGGGCATGGCCAACGTGGTGGACCCCCTGGGCGAGCAGCAGCTCTCCACGGTGGCCCAGATCATGAACCTGCTGGCCATGGGTCTCTTCCTGGCGCTGGACGGGCATCACCTGGCCATGGCCGCCCTGTTCGACAGCTTCCGGTGGGTCCCGGCCGGTGGCGGAGATCCGTCGGGATGGGGGGGACTGGGCGTGGAGGCGGGGGGCCACCTGCTGCGCTCCACCCTGATCCTGGCCGGCCCGGTCCTGGGGATCCTCCTGGTGGTGCAAGTGGCCCTGGGGATCCTGGCCCGGGTGATGCCCCAGATGAACGTGTTCATCGTCACCACGCCTCTGCAGATCGGCCTGGGACTGCTAGCCCTGGGGACCACCCTGGGCTTGCTGTCCCCCTGGCTCGCCAACGGGTTGCAGTGGCTCACCGGGATCTACGGCGTGTTGAGAAAGATCCTGGAGGGATGACAAACCGCCCTGGGGGCGGCGCCTGAGAAGCGTGGAAGGGAATCGTCGCCGTGCCGCCGAGAAGCGATCAGGAAAGGACCGAGGCCGCCACCCCGAGACGGCGGGAAGAGGCCCGCAAGCGGGGACAGGTGGCCCGCAGCCGGGAGCTGTCGTCCGCCGCCGTCCTCCTGGGGGTGGTGGGGTTCTGTGCGCTGGCCGGCGGCGTCCTGTCCCGCACCATGTCCCACCTCTGGATCGACCTCGTCTCCCGCAGCGGCCAGATCGTCGTGTCGCAGGAGTCCCTCCCCGCCCTGGGCCTCCACCTGGGGTTGAAGGTGGCCGTGCTGCTGGGGCCCGTCCTGGGCTGCGTGGCCCTGGTGGCCGTGTCCAGCCATCTGGCCCAGTTCGGCTGGCTCTTCAGCACCGAGGCGCTGTCTCCCAAGCTGTCCCGCGTCAGCCCCATGGAAGGTCTGCGCAGGCTCCTGTCCGTCCGCTCTCTGCTGGAGCTCCTCAAGGGGCTGATCAAGCTGGCCATCGTGGCGTTTGTGGCGTGGCGCACCCTGGAGGGGGAATGGGGGCGCATGCTCGCCGCTGGCCAGTCCTCCCCCGGGGATCTCTGGGATCAGTGGATCGGCGTGACGATGAGGCTGGGCCTGCGGACTGGGATGGTCCTCGTGGCCCTGGGCATCCTGGACTACCTGTATCAGCGCTGGGAGCTGGAGCGGAACCTGAGGATGACCAAGGAAGAGGTCAAGGAGGAGTTCCGGCAGCGGGAGGGAGACCCCAAGGTCAAGGGGCGGATCCGGCAGCGGCAGCGTGAGATGGCCCGTCGCCGCATGATGGCCGCGGTCCCCAAGGCCGATGTGGTCATCACCAACCCGGAGCATCTGGCCGTGGCCCTGCACTACCGATCCGGGGAAATGACCGCCCCCACGGTGGTGGCCAAGGGGGCCGGCTTCCTGGCCCAGCGCATCCGGGAGGTGGCCAGGGCCCATGGGGTCCGGCTGGTGGAGGACAAACCGCTGGCCCAGGCCCTGTACAAGGGGGTGGCCGTGGGGGGGCAGATCCCCACGAGCCTGTACAAGGCCGTGGCCGAGATCCTGGCCCACGTCTATCGGGAGCGCAACGGCCGGCGTCCCGAGGGGGAATAAGAGATGCAGAGGGCTCTGGGCGCGCCTTGGCCATCGGTATGGAGAAACGGGGAGATCCTCCTGGCCGTGGGAGTCATGGGGATCCTCACGGTCATGATCTTCCCTCTTCCCCGCCTCCTGCTCGATGGCCTCCTGGCCCTCAACATCACCGCCTCCATCCTCATCATGATGATCTCCCTCTACATCCTCAAGCCCCTGGATTTCTCCATCTTTCCCACGGTACTGCTCGTGGCCACCCTGTTCCGCCTGTCGCTCAACGTGGCCAGCACCCGGCTGATTCTCCTGTACGGCCACGAAGGCGTGGACGCGGCCGGGCAGATCATCCAGGCCTTCGGAAGCTTCGTTGTGGGGGGCAACTACGTGGTGGGGCTGGTGGTCTTCCTCATCCTGGTGGTCATCAACTTCATCGTCATCACCAAGGGGTCGGGCCGGATCGCCGAGGTGGCCGCCCGCTTCACCCTGGACGCCATGCCGGGCAAGCAAATGAGCATCGACGCCGACCTCAACGCCGGCCTCATCGACGATCGGACGGCCCGGGAAAGACGGCGACTCGTGGAGCGGGAGGCCGATTTCTACGGGGCCATGGACGGGGCCAGCAAGTTCGTTCGGGGCGATGCCATCGCGGGCATCATCGTCGTGTTCATCAACATCCTGGGCGGACTCGTCATCGGGGTGGTGCAGAAGGGGATGCCCATTCTGGAGGGGATCAAGGCCTACACCGTCCTGACCATCGGGGACGGACTGGTCTCCCAGATCCCCGCCCTCATCGTTTCCACTGCCGCCGGCCTGGTTGTGACCCGGGCGGCGTCGGACGGCACCCTGGGCGCTGACCTGATCAAGCAGGTGGTAAACAACTATCGGGCCGCGGGCATGGCCGGGGGGATCCTGCTGGCATTGGCCCTGCTGCCGGGGCTCCCGGCCTTTCCCTTCCTGGGGCTGGCGGCAGCCGCCGGTGCCGTGGCCTACAAGGTCCGGAGGGCCACGCTCCGGCAGGCCGAGGCCGAGGCCCGCAGCGCCGCGGCCGCCGTGCCATCGGGGGGACGGGAGGAAGTGGAGGGGCTCCTGTCCGTCGATGTCCTGGAGCTGGAGATCGGCTACGCACTCATCCCCCTGGTGGACGTGGAACAGAACGGCACCCTCCTGGAGCGGATCCGCATGATCCGCCGCCAGGTCGCCCTGGAGATGGGCGTGGTCATCCCCCTGATGCACATCCGGGACAACCTGCAGCTCAAGCCCAATCAGTACGCCATCCAGCTCCGGGGCGTCCCCATCGCCAAGGGAGAGATCATGATGGGCCACTGCATGGCCCTGGACGCCGGCGGGGTCAAGACCGCCATGAAAGGGATTCCCACCCAGGAGCCGACCTTCGGCCTCCCGGCCCTGTGGATCCCCCAGGGGGAGCGGGAGCGGGCCCAGGCCCTGGGCTACACCGTGGTGGATCCCGAGACCGTGTTGACCACCCACCTGTCCGAGGTCATCCGGGGCCACCTGCACGAGGTGCTGTGCCGGCAGGATGTCCAGCGGCTCATGGAGGGCGCGGCCCGGGAGCATCCCAAGGTCGTGGAGGACCTCGTCCCCAAGCTCCTTTCCGTGAGCGAGGTGCACCGGGTCCTTCAGTTCCTGCTCATGGAGCAGATCTCCATCCGCGATCTCCCCCGGATCCTGGAGGTCCTGGGGGACTGGGCCCCCCGCACCCGAAGCCCCCGGGCCCTGGCCGAGCACGTCCGCGCCGCCATGGGACGGGCCATCACCCGCCGGTACCTGGAGGAGAACCGCACCCTGCCCGCCATCCTCCTGGATCCCTCCCTGGAGGAGACCCTCATGGAGGCCGTGCGCCGCACCGAAGTGGACGCCTACCTGGCGTTGGATCCCGACCTGGCGCGAAAGGTCATCCTGGCGACGCAAAGGGCCGTGGAGCCGCACCTGCAGCGGGCCCGCATCCCGGTGCTCCTGTGCGACGCGGCCCTGCGTCCCCACCTCAGGGAGCTCCTGGAGCGCTACATCCCCACCCTGGCCGTACTGTCCCATCAGGAAGTGGATCGGCAGATCACTGTCCTGACCCTGGACGTGGTGAGGTTGCATCATGAAGGTTAAGACATACAAGGCCATGGATATGCAGGAAGCCATCCGCCACATCAAGCGGGACCTGGGGCCCCAAGCCGTGATCCTCTCCACCCGCAAGGTGGTGGACGGGCGGCGGGCCTTCGGCCTGTTCGGCCGCCCCATGGTGGAAGTCACCGCCGCGCTGGACAACCCTTGCGGGGCGGGCAACGACGGCCCCCCCACCCCCCCGGGGGAGGGGATGGCAGACGGGCCCACTGCCCGGCAGTGGGATCTGGTCCGGGGGGAGCTCCGGGAGATGCGCACCGAGCTGCTGAGCCTGGCCCGGGCCGCCCAGATGCCGCCGGACAACCTCCGGGAGGAGATGGGGTCCGGCCTGGAGGAGATCCGATGGTGGGTCTCGTACCTGGCTCGAGAGTCGGGCAGAAAGGGCCGGGAGACGGGCAGCGGGGCCGGATGGGAGGGGTTCTCCCGGCTGGTGCGGCAGGGAATGCGGGAAAGCCACGCCCTCCAGATCGTGCAGCGCATCCAGACCTCCCGGGGGCACGACCCGGCCGACGCGCAAGACCTCACGGCGGCATTGGCCCTGGCCCTGCGCAGGCTGACCCGGGTGGCGGACCCCCTGTCCCCCCCGGGGTCGGGCCCCCGGGTCCTGGCCCTCATCGGCCCCACCGGGGTGGGCAAGACCACCACCGTGGCCAAGATCGCCGCCCGCTGCGCCATGGAACAGGGACGCAAGGTGGCCCTCGTCACCAACGATACCTACCGCATTGCGGCCGTGGAGCAGCTCCGGGCCTACGCGCGAATCATGGGGATTCCCATGGAGGTGGTGCTCCAGCCCCAGGAACTCCCCTCGGTCCTGGACGGGCTGGGGGATCTGGATCTGATCCTCATGGACACCGCGGGCCGCAGCCCCTTCGACGCGGTCCAGATGGGGGAGCTCCGGGCCCTGCTCGATGCGGACCCCAGGGTCCAGAGCCTCCTGCTGGTCAGCGCCTCCATGGACGGGCGGGGCCTGGATCGGACCTTGCAGCGATTCGGCCCCCTGCGGCCCGTGGGGCTCATCGGGACGAAACTGGACGAGGCATGGGGCCTGGGGGCTTTGTTCAGCGCCGCCCTTCAGTGCCGCCTCCCCTTCGCCTTTTTCACCACGGGCCAGCGGGTCCCCGAGGACATCCGGGTGGCGTCCCGGGAGGATGTGGCGGCCTGGACGCTGTGGGGGTTGCCGTGCTTCAACCAGATGGACGCCATGGCCGCAGCGGTCTGAACGCCCGCAGGGAGGGGAGATGGGAGCGATGATGGGAGCCACGGATCAGGGAGCCACCTTGCGGCTCATGAGTGCCAACAAGGACCTCGTGGCCCTGGCGGGGGACCGGGGTCTTCGAAGCCTGGCCATCACCAGCGGCAAGGGGGGCGTGGGGAAGACCAGCATCGCGGCCAACCTGGCCTTCGTCCTCGCGGGGATGGGCGTGCGGGTCCTGGTACTGGATGCGGACATGGGCCTGGCCAACATCGACGTCCTCCTGGGCCTGTCCCCCCAACGCACGTTGCGAGACTTCCTCTCGGGGACGTGCGACCTGCGGGAAGTGCTCCTGGAAGGCCCCAATGGGATGCACATCCTCCCTTCCGGATCGGGCCTCTGGGAGCTGACCCATCTGAGCCGCGAACAGCGCCTGGTGCTCATGTCGGGGATCAACGATCTGAAGGATGAGCACGACCTGTTGCTCATCGACACGGCCGCGGGGGTCTCCCCCAACGTCCTTCATTTCAACGCCACCGCCGAGGAAGTCCTCGTGGTCGTGACCCCGGATCCCCCCAGCATCACCGACGCCTACGCCCTGATCAAGCTCATGTTCACCCGGTACCGGCGGCGGCATTTCCTGGTGGTGGTCAACGGGGCGCGCAACGGCCAGGAGGCGGGCGAGACCTTTCGGGGGCTCAACGGTGTGGTGGAGCGGTTCCTGCATCTGTCGTTGACGGACCTGGGGTCCGTTCCATGCGACCCGGCCGTGGCGCGTTCCGTGCGGAGCCAGCGGCCTTTTGCCGACCTGTACCCCTCGGCCAAGGCGACCCAGAGCCTGGAGGCCCTGGCCCGGCGGCTGCTGGCGGTCTCCCCGCGAGGAGAGGCTGCGGGGGAGATGACCCTGTTCGGACCGTATGCATGAGGTGCTCATGAAGGCCCAATCCGCCCGGGTCCACGCGGCGCAGCTTGCTGGCCCGCCCCCTCTTTCCGCCGCCGCGGAGGACCGGGATCGGCAGGTACAGGAGTTCCTCCCCTTCATCAAGTACCAGGTGATGCGCATGGCCTCGCGCCTTCCCCATCACGTGGACCTGCATGACCTGATCCATGCGGGCATCCTGGGGCTCCTGGACGCCCTGGACAAGTACGACGCCCGCCGGGGCGTCCAGCTCAAGACGTACGCCGAGTTCCGCATCCGGGGGGCCATCCTGGACGAGCTGCGGGGCATGGACTGGGCCTCTCGCTCCACCCGGGAGAAGATCAAGCGGCTGGAGGACGGGTTTGCCGAGGCGGAGCGACGGGTGCAGCGGGCCCCCACCGAGGAGGAGGTGGCCGAGACCATGGGGCTGGACCTGGAGGCGTTTCACCAGCTCCTGCTCGAGGCGCGGGCGGGGGGGCCCATCAGCGTGGAGGAACTGCTCGCCGGCGACCTGCCCGACCGGGAGGAGCTGCGGGACTGGGGCAGCGACGGGGATCCCCATGATCTGTGCTCGTGGAAGGCCCTTCGCGGGGCCATCGCACAGACCCTGGCCACGCTCAACGAGCGGGAGCGCATGGTCCTGACCCTGTACTACTACGAGGAGATGACCATGAAGGAGATCGGCCTGGCCCTGGGCGTCACCGAGTCCAGGGTGTCCCAGATCCACTCCCAGGGGCTGCTGAGGCTCCGGGCCCGCCTCCGGGGATGGGGAGGCGCGCCATGACAGGCGCCGGCACCGGATCCAGCAGTTCGGGGGAAGGCCCTCTGTTTTCGGACCTCCCGAGGTCCCATGCCCCCGGCTCCATTCCCTGCACCCCGGACGGGGAGAGGGAGCCCGAGGGCGGCGAGGTGCAGGGCCGGCCGGGGGGGCTGCGGGCCCTGGGGCGGCTCCGGGGGCTCTCGGCCAGGCATGGGGTGCTCCTGCTGGGGGCCCTGACCATGGGCCTCCTGGCCGTCGGCGGTTTTGCGGTCCTTCTCCTCCCGCAAGGGGGGCCCTCCCCGGGACCCGTCCTGGTCCGGCTCGATGCCGGGGCTCCGCGGCCGGACGCGGTGGAGCGGGCGGTCTCGGGCCTGTTGCTGCCTCTGGGCCGCGGGGAGCGAGCGCTCCTGCTGAGCTTCTCCGTCCGCATGAGCAGCGCGGACGGTCCTGTCCCCGAGCTCCTGCACGATGGGGCCTTTCTCCAGGATGTGTGGGAATCGGTGGCGCGGCTGGAGGTCCGGGACGTGAGCGGGGCACGGGGGGCCCAGGCCCTCCGGGGACGGATCCTGGAACTCCTGTCCCGGCGGTATCCCCAGGTGAAGGTGGAGGCGTTGGGATTCACCGACCTGCTCATCCTGTAGGGCCCGGGGCGCTCGGGGCGCGCCGCAGGCGCGGGATGATCCGGGGAGGAAGGGGCATGGATGCAGCGAGGACGATCCCGCCGACCGGAGCTTCCGATGCGGTGCAGCCCCGTCTGCCCAGGGCCCGAGACCGGCAGCCCGGGCGGCAACGAGGAGAGCAGGACGGGCCCCGCCCCCATGTGAAGGGCGAAGAAGGAACCGCCCGGGAGCGTCCAGCCGGAGACCGGGCGTTAGCGACCGATGACGGGCGCGGGCGGGGCATCGATATACGCGTGTGAGGGGTGAGCCATGGAGATCAAGACGTTGGTGGCGATCCAGTTGGCCTTTGACCTCCTGCTGGGGGCCGCGGTCCTGTGGTGCCTGTGGGGCGGTCGGGACGCCGAGGCCGCCAGTGCGGCGCGCCTCGATGCAGTGGTGGGGCTGCAGGAGCAGATGACGCGCTGGGAGACCTCGGGGGAGGCATTCCTGGGGGTCATGAAGGGTCGGTTGCAGGAGCTGGGGGCCCTGGGAGAGGAACTGGAGCGGGCCCAGGTGCGGGCCTCGGAGACCCTGGATCGGCTGGAGCAGGTCCAAGCCGGTTGGGGCCCCAGGGGCGCGTCGTACGGCCAGGCAAAGGAGTGGATCCGGGAAGGAGTCCCCCCCGAGGAGGTGGCCCGGCGCACGGGGTTCGGCGTGGATGAGGTCCGCCTGATCCAGGGTCTGGCTCCCGCTGTCAGGAGGGCCCATTGAGGATTCAGGGGTTGCCCATATGGGACGGGAGCCTGCGGCCGGAGGGGCCCAAGGGGGCCCCGCTTCCCGGCGGGCTTCAAGTGGGCGATATGTTCCTGCTGGAAGTGCTGGAGATGGGCTCCGGGGGCCGGGCCCTGGTCCGGGCCGGGGGGCAGGTCTTTGCGGCCCGGTGCCAGACGACGATTCCGTTGGGGGGCCCCATCCGGGTGGAGGTGGCCTCTGTGAGGCCGGAGATCCTGCTCCGGGTCGCCCCGGAGGCCCAAGGGCCTCTGGAGTCGCTGCGCAGGAGCATCTGGCGGGCCATACCGCTGCTGGATGGAGACGGGCCCTGGCGGCTCTGGGACGAGGCCCTGGGTGAGTGGCGGGCGTGGGGGATGGCCGAGGAGGCGCCCTCCCCGCATCTCCTGCGGGGGCACATGTTCCCGGGGCCCGGCATGCTCGCCCACCCCAGGACCTGGCTCGCCGCCAGCGGGCTTCTGCTGGAGGCCAAGCTCGGGAGGCTGGCGCGGGGTGCGCTCGGGCCGGGGGAGCTGGCGCCGGACCTCAAGGGGTGGCTCCTGAGGGTCCTGCAGGCAGCGGAGAAAAAAGGGGAAAGCCTGCCCGCCACGGGCGACCTGCTGGAGATCCTGGAAGGCGGCCAATCCCTGGCCCTCCTCTCCCAGAAGGGAGGGGCGGCGCCGCAGATCCCTCTTCTCCTCTGGGGTCCTTTGCCCCAGGACCGGGGCGAGGCCAGGATCCGCAAGGGATCGCCCGGCGTCGCGGGGGGGGAGGGCCGCTGGGAGGTCACTGTGCGTCTGGAGCTGGCCGCTCTGGGGCGGATTGTGATCCACCTGGGCCTTGGGGAGGACTGCCTGGAGTGTTCCCTGCGCGCCTCGGAGCCGTCCACTGAGCGGCTCCTCCAGGCCGGGATCCAGACCCTTCGGGAGGGACTCCTCGCCCTGGGGCTTGGGCGCGTTCAGTGCCGCTGCGGGCCCATGGAGCCGGGGGATGGTCGGGAGGGGCCTTGGGGGGCCCTGCCCGATGGACTTCTGGACACCCGGGCGTGACGACGGGTTGGCCGGACACGGGAGGCGGTGAGGGAGTGGAGGATAAAGCCCGAAGACGGCGCGCCGTGGCCCTGGGCTATTGCCCGGCAAAGGACCAGGCGCCGCGAATCCTGGCAAAGGGTTCGGGCCCCCTTGCGGAACGCATCGTGGAGGTGGCCCGTCGATGCGGCATCCCTCTGCGCCAGGACCCCGCCCTGGTCTCCCTCCTGGCGGAGCTGGACGTGGACCGGGAGATACCGCCGGTCCTCTACCGGGCCGTGGCCGAGGTCCTGGCCTTCGTGTACCGATTGCGGGAGGCAGAAACGGGCCGGGGAGGGGAAGGAATTGCCCGGGGAGGGTGAGGGGATGGGAGGCCGGGGCCGCCAAACGGGGCCGCCTGCCTGGCACACGAATTGCAACTGGGACCCCTTGTGATCCTGGTTGGGCGGCCGCGCGGCCCTCTGGGCCCCGGCAAGGGAGGTCATGACATGTTTTCCGAACTGTACACGGCCACATCGGGCATGGTGACCCGCCAGGCCCAACTGGACGTGCTGGCCCACAACCTGGCCAACGTCAACAGCGCGGCCTTCAAGATCGAGGACCTGGTGAGCGCCGAGCGGCCCATCCCCACGGCGCTGGGGCCGGTGAGGGCCCCGGCCCACGTGGGGACCGCCGGCCGGTGGACCGATTTCTCCCCGGGCCAGCTCCATGCCACGGGCGAATCCATGGACGTGGCCCTGGGGGCTGAGGGGTTCTTCGTGATCCAGGCCCCCACGGGGGTTCGATTGACCCGGGACGGCGGGTTCTCCCTGGACGGGGAGGGGAGGCTCGTGCTTCGGGGGATGCCCGTCCTGGGGCGGGGCGGGGAGATCCGCCTGGCCGAGGGGAGCGTGGAGATCCGGGAGGACGGCACCGTGCGGCAGGGGGGGCGGGAGGTGGGTCGACTCCGGGTGGTGACCGTCGCGACGCCCCAGGATCTCGTCCGGGAGGGACAAGGGCTGTTCGTCGCACCCGAGGGGGCGGCGCAGCGGGAGGTGTCCGACCCGTTGGTGCTCCAGGGGCACGTGGAGTTGTCCAATGCCAACGCCGTGCGGCTCATGGTCCAGATGATCGACGTCGTGCGCGGCTTTGAGATGCATCAGAAGATGCTTCAGACCCTGGATCGCCTGGGCGAGAAGGCCGTTCAGGAGCTGGGCAGGGTGGCATGACCGGGGCGGGACGCGGCGCCGCCGGTTGGGAGGAGGATATCCGGAGGCCGGTGGGGGGGAGCGGGGCGCAGGGGAGCGCATCGCGGTTGCCGACCCCCCCGGTCCCGGGTGCCGAGGCGGGCGGTCCGTGCCCGCACAGGAGGAAAAGGCCATGATGCGGTCCCTTTGGACGGCGGCCTCCGGCATGGGGGCCCAGCAGCTTCGGATCGACGTGATCGCCAACAACCTGGCCAACGTGGGAACCACGGGCTTCAAGAAGAGCAAGGCCAACTTCCAGGACCTGCTCTACCAGTCCCTGAGCTACCCCGGGGCGGCCTCCTCCTCCCAGAGCCAGATCCCCACGGGGTTTCAGGTGGGCCTGGGGACCCGCCCGGTGGCCGTGCACAAACTGTTCGGCCAGGGGGACTTCCAGATGACCCGCAATGATCTGGACCTGGCCATCGAGGGCCCCGGCTTCTTCAAGGTGTCCATGCCGGGGGGCGAGTCGGTATTCACCCGCGACGGGGCCTTCAAGCTCAACGCCCAGGGGGAGGTGGTGACCTCCGAGGGATACCGGCTGGAGCCCACCATCAGCATTCCCCAGGACACCACGGCCATCTCCGTGGGAACGGACGGCACCGTGTCGGTGATGCGGCCCGGTCAGTTGGGCTTCACCGAGGTGGGGCGGATCACTTTGACCCGTTTTCCCAATCCCCCGGGCCTCTTCGCCGTGGGCCGCAACGCCTTCGTGCCCACCGACTCCTCGGGGGATGCCACCGAGGGCACCCCGGGCGAACAGGGCCTTGGCACCGTGACCCAGGGGTTTCTGGAGATGTCCAACGTGAACATCGTGGAGGAGATGGTGGCCATGATCGTGGCCCAGCGGGCCTACGAGATCAACTCCAAGGCGATCCAGGCCTCGGACGAGATTCTCCAGATGATCAACAACGTCAAGCGCTAGCCGCCCCCCTCCCGCCCCGGCTGGGGGATGGGCGCAGGCGCCCGAGGATCGAGGAGATGGAACCATGAGATCCAATGCACGGCGCTGGGGCCTCCTGGCCCTGGCCGTTTGCGTCCCGCTGCTTCAGGCCGCAGTCGCCCCGGCGGCCTGGGGGGCCCAGCGAATCGCCCCCCAGCCCGGCGCCCGGGAGGCCTCCCGCGGCGTCCCGCCCCGGGATGGGGAGGCGCTGCGCGCAATCTGGACCCTGGGGCGGGCCGTCAAGGCCGGCGAGGATCTGACTCCGGGGGACCTGGTCCCGGTCCAGCTTCCCGCCAGGGAGGTCCCGGCCGGGGCCGTCCTCGACCCGGCAGAGGTGGTCGGGACCAAGGCTGTCCGGAGCCTCCAGGGCGGGACGGTGGTGCTGCGGGATCACTTCAAGGAGATCCCCCTGGTGCGCAAAGGGCAGTCCGTGCACATCGTCCTGGAGTCCCCGGCCCTCCGGCTGGTGGCCGCCGGGGAATGCCTCCAGGAGGGGGGAGCCGGAGATCGGGTGCGTGTGATCAACCTGTCGTCCCGGCAGGTGATCACGGCCCGAGTTCAGGATGCGCACACGGTGCGGGTGGACTTTGGGTACGGAGGGATGGACCTGACGGCTCCGTCCGGGGGCCGGACCGCGGGGATGCCATGAACGGGGGGGGCATGAGACGAACGGGAAACAGATTGCCGGTCTGGCCGGCTGTGGGCCTGGCAATGGCTCTGGCGGGGTGCGCGCCCTCGCTGCCGCCGCCCCCCCCGTGGGCTCCCACGCCCATGGACGCGGGTCGGCCGCTTCCCCCGCCCACCGAGGGCTCCCTGTGGCGGGACGCTTCCCCCCTGACGGACCTGTACGCGGATTTGCGGGCCCGCCGCGTCGGGGACGTCCTGACCATCAAGGTCGTGGAGAACGCCGAGGCCCTCAAGTCCGCCAGCACCAAGACGTCCCGGGACTCCAGCCTCTCGGCCTCGGTGACGAGCTTTTTCGGAGCGCCCTTGAACTACGGGGGATTCAAGCCGGAGGCGGCGGGATCCATGACCAATGACTTCGAGGGCTCGGGAACCACCCAGCGCAAGGACACCCTGGTGGCCACCCTCACGGCCAAGGTGGTGGACGTGCTGCCCCAGGGTCTCATGCGGGTGGAGGGGTACCGGGAGGTCATCATCAACCACGAGCGGCAGTACATCATCCTGCGGGGGGTGGTCCGGCCCGAGGATGTCTCCACCGACAACACGGTCCTCTCCTCGGCCGTCGCCGACGCGCAGATCGCGTATTCGGGGGTCGGGGTGGTGAGCGACAAACAGAGACCGGGCTGGATGACCAGGATCCTGGATCACATCTGGCCTTTTTGACGGAGGTCTTGGGGGATGAGAGTCAGGGCCGTTGCCATGGCCGCGGGGCTGATCGTCGTTCTCCTCATGCCGGTCTCCCTCTGGGCGGTGCGCCTCAAGGAGATCGCCTCCATCCAGGGGGTCCGGGACAACCCCCTCATCGGATACGGGCTGGTGGTGGGGCTCATGGGCACGGGAGACCAGAACAACACCAAGTTCACGGTTCAGTCGCTGGGCAACCTGCTGCAGAAGATGGGCGTGCGGGTCGATCCCAACGACGTGAAGGTGAAGAACGTGGCGGCCGTCATGGTCACGGTCCGACTGCCGGCCTTTGCCCGGGGCGGCCAGACCCTCGACGGGCTCATCTCCTCCATGGGGGACGCCAAGAGCCTGCAGGGAGGCAACCTGCTGCTGACTCCCCTCCGGGCGGCCGACGGCCAGGTCTATGCCGTGGCCCAGGGCCCCGTGACCGTCGGCGGGTTCATCTTCGGAGGGGCCTCGGGCGGCCGGGTCCAGCAGAATCACCCCACCGTCGGGACCGTGACCAACGGGGTCCTGGTGGAGCGGGAGATGGCCCCGCCCCTGGAGGGGAAGTCGTCGTTTCGCTTCATCCTCCATCGAGAGGACTTCACCACGGCGCGCCATGCGGCCCAGGCCATGACGGCCAAGCTGGGATCGGGGACGGTCCAGTTGCTGGACGCCCGGACCCTGGAGCTCTACATCCCCCCCGGGTACGCGGGGCGGGAGGCCGATTTCCTGGCCATGGCCGAGACGGTGGATCTGTATCCCGACGCATCCGGCAAGATCATCGTCGATGAGCGGACCGGGACGGTGATCATGGGGGAGCAGGTGCGCATCGCCCCCGTGGCCATCGCCCACGGCGGGCTGACGGTCATCGTCCGGGAGAGCCCCCAGGTGTCCCAACCGGCACCGTACGCCCCCCGGCCCCCCGCCGCCGGGGCCGGGCCCACCACGGGCGCGGCGACGGGGGCGGATCTGGCCCCCGGAGGACAGACCGTGGTGGTGCCTCGCAGCGAGGTGACCGTGGACGAGAAGGGGGAAGGGGTGGCGCTCCTTCGGGGAGGAGCGACCATCGGCGAACTGGTCAGGGCCGTCAACGCCATCGGGATGAGCCCCCGGCAGCTCATCACCATCCTGCAGGCCATCCATCGCGCCGGCGCCCTGCACGCGGTCCTGGAGGTCATGTGATGTCGATCCTCCACGCGACAGGGGTGGCGGTGGGACCGGCCCAGGCCGGGCCCCATCCCTCCCGCCCGGGCGAGCCGGGGCGGGGCGAGGCGGGCAACATGGGGCTGCGCCAGGCGTGCGAGGAGTTCGAGGCCCTCTTCTTCCAAGAGATCCTCAAGGGGCTCCGCCGCACCATCCCCGAAGGGCAAAGCCGGGCCCGGTCCATGTACCAGGATCTCCTGGACGAGCAGATGGCCCGGCTGTGCGCCCGGAGGGGGGTGGGCCTGGGGGAGCTCCTCCTGAGCCGACTGGAGGGGGTTCAGGGACCTGAGCCCTCCGCCGGGGGGGCGACTAAAGGTTTTTCCGACGCCGCCGATAAGGAGGAATGAAGATGGGGTCGCCGAGGCGGCGGCCCTTCAAGGAGGCACCATGAAGGTAACTGGGAGCGACGGCTATTCGGCGATTCGCGGTCTTCTCCGCAGGGCCCAGGGAGCGGATGATCTCCAGCGCCCGGCCTCCCCGGGGGCCCCGGCCGGCCAGCGGGGCGAGAAGGTGGTGATCTCGGCCGAGGCCCGGGAGATCCAGCACCTCAAGGCCATCGTGGAGGCCATCCCCGACGTGCGGGACAGGAAGGTGGAGGAGATCCGCCAGTTGATCCGGGACGGGCGGTATCACGTGGAGCTGGACAAGGTGTCGGACCGCATCCTCCGATCCTTGGTCCTGGGGGACCTGTGAGGGGTGCCATGGCCGGTGCAACGCAGGACGAGGTCCTGGACCACCTCCTGCGGGAAGTGGTCCAGTTCACCGAGGAACGCGACCTTCTCCTGAAGGAACGCGACGGGCTCATCCGCCAGGACCTGGATTGCATCCAGGCCTGTCTCAGGGAGAAGGAGACCCTCCAGGCCCAGGCCCGGATTCTGGATGAGTCGCGGCGGATCCTCCTGGGTCGGCTCGGCGACGGAGAGAACGCGGGTCAGGACCCGGCGTCCATCTGGGAGCTGGCGGAGCGCGCCGAGGAGCCCGTGCGCTCCCGCCTGCTCGTGTGCCGGGAGACCCTGACGGCCCTGGCCGACCACGTGGAGGAGCTGACCGAGGGGAACGCCTATCTGATCCGATCGGCCCTGGGACACATCTCCCGCTCCATCCAGTTCCTGGGCCAGATCGGGGGCCTGGGCGGCCTGCGGTACGATGACCGGGGGCGCCTGGGCTGCGAGGCCGCGCTTCCAGCCCGGGTCGGGGAGTTCGCGTGAGGCCCGCCGGGTCCCGCGATCCCCTGCACCCGCCAGCAAAAGGGTGAAGCATGGCAAGCATCCAGGGCATCCTCAATATGGGTCTGGGGGCCCTCCAGGCCCATCAGCTGGGCGTGACCGTCACGTCCCACAACGTGGCCAACGTCAACACCCCGGGCTACAGCCGCCAGCGACTCCTTCTGGAAGAGGGCCGCCCCCGGGCCATCCAGTGCGGCCAGGTGGGGACGGGCGTGCAGCCGGCGACCATCCAGCGGGTGTACGACCGATTCCTGGGCGCGCAGCTCCGGGAGTCCGTGTCCTCGCAATCCTTCCTGGCGAGCCGGGCTGCGGCCTACGAGCGCATGGAGGCCCTGTTCGCCGATCTGTCGGGGACGGACCTGGCCACGGAGCTCCAGGCCTTCTGGGCCGCGTGGGAGGACCTGTCCACCCACCCCGAGGGCGGCCCGGAGCGGGGGGCCGTGGCCCAGGCCGGGGTTCAGCTCGCCCAGCGGGTCCGGGGCCTCGCCCAGGGCCTGGATGGGCTGGGGGCCGAGATGGAGCAGGCCGTGCGGCTCAGCCTGGGCCCGGTCAACGACCTGAGCGGTCAGATCGGCGACCTCAACGCCCAGATCCTGAGGGCCGAGGCCGGTGGGCATCCGGCCAACGACCTCAGGGACATGCGGGACCAGCGGCTGGAGGAGCTCTCCGCGCTCCTGGAGGTCCAGTCCTGGGAGGACGAGGGCGGCATGCTCACGGTCCTCGCCCCGGGCGGAAGCCCCCTGGTCATGGGGACCCGCCACTGGGACCTCATGAGCCGGGTGACGGCCCCGGGCCGCTCCTCTGTCCTCTGGACGGACGACCACGGCAACGAGCTGGACATCACCGGGGAGATCCAGCAGGGCACCATCGGCGGCTATCTCCAGGCGCGGGACCAGACCATCCCCCAGCTCCGGGCGTCCCTGGACGCCTGGGCCCGGGCCCTCATCTGGGAGACAAACCTGCGCCAGAGCGTGGCATCGGGAACGGGGCCCGGCGTGCAGGCCTCCAGCCTGGCGGCCGTACCCCCCGGCGTTTCCCTTGCGGCCTCGGGGCTTCCCTGGGCGTCCGAGATCCGGGACGGGGAGATCCACCTGTGGGTGTACGATGACTCAGAGCCCCCCCTGGCCCTGGGCCGGCTGGAGGTCACCGTGGACGCGGCCACCTCGCTGCAGGATCTGGCCGACCGGATCAACGCGGACCCCGACAACGGCGGGCGGCTCCTGGCCTCCGTGAGCCCCGACGGGCGCCTTGAGCTGGCGGGGCAGGGGGGCTTCGGCTTCGCGGTGTCCAGCGACACCTCCAACGCCCTGGCCGCCATCGGATACAACGGATTGTTCACGGGCTCACACGCCGGGGACATGGCCGTGTCCCCCTCCGTCCTGGGGGATCCCTCCACCATCGGGTCGGGACGGGCGGGCGACGCCGATGGCGCCATGGCCCCCGGGGACAACCGGGCGGCCCTGGCCATGGCCGCCCTGCGGGACATGCCCCTGCTCGGGGGCTCCACCCTGGAGGGGGCGTACGCCACCCTGGTGGGGTCCCTGGGGGCCGAGGCCGCGGGGACCTACCGGCACGCCGAGTACGCGGACGCCGTGGTCCGGCAGATCCGGGATCAGCAATCCTCGGTGGCCGGAGTCAGTCTGGATGAGGAGATGGTGCGCCTCATGGAGTCCCAGTGGGCGTACGAGGCGGCGGCCAAGATGATCCAGGCCGGACGCGAGATGCTGCAGACGGTCTCGGATCTCCTGCGATAGGGAGGGCATGGTGCGCGTGAGCCAAAGACAGATCTTTGAGGGGGCCAGTTTGGAGCTGGAGCGCCAATCGGCCAGGCTGCTGGCGCTGCAGAAACGAAGCGCCTCGGCCCGGCAGGTCCTCAGGCCCTCGGACGACCCCATTGCCGTCGGGCGGATCGTGGAGATGAAGGCCCATCTGGCGGGGGTGGGGCCGTCGCTTCGCAACGGGGGGTACGTGGCGTCGTGGCTGTCGGTCACCGAGTCGTCCCTGGGCCAGATGAACGAGGTCCTGACACGGGCCAAGGAACTGGCCGTTTCCCAGGCTTCGGACACGGCCAGCGCCGAGACCCGGCGCATGACCGCCCAGGAGGTCAGGGAGCTGTACGACCAGCTGGTGCAGCTGGCCAACGCCCGACTGGGGGAGCGGTACGTGTTCGGGGGGACTCGCACTCTTGGGCCCCCGGTGGCCCGGGACGGCGCGTACAATCCCCTGCTGAGCGGCAACGGGGAGGAGATGGCCGTGCGGGTCCACGGGGGGGACACGGTGGTGATGAACATCACGGCCCTGGAGGCCCTGGAGGCCGGAGGGACGCTGGAGACCCTGCGGGACCTCATCACGGCCCTGGAAGGCAACGACCGATCGGCCGTGGCCGACGGCCTCACGGGTCTGGACCGGGGCATGGAGGCGGTGAACCGATGCCTGGCCGCCGTGGGCGGCCGCACCAACGGCCTGGACCATGCTGCCGCGGCCCTGCAGGCCGCGGAGCTGGACCTGCGGGAGGCCGTCTCGGGGTACGAGGACGCCGACATGGCCCAGACCCTGACGGAGCTGCTCAGCCAGCAGACCGTGTACGAGGCGGCTTTGCGGACCACGTCGATCATCATGAACCGGATCCGCCTCATGGACTTGCTGGGCTGAGGGGGAAGGCGGCCGCGCAGGGCGGCGTGCGGAACACAAAACGCAGGAGACCGGGGGGGCTTCCTCCCGTCTCCTTGCCTTTCCACATGCGGGGCAGGAGGCCCCGGGGGCGCCAGGGAGGGTGCGGCATGCTGATCCTCACGCGCAAGGTCGGCGAGCGCGTCACCGTTGGCGACGACATCGTCCTGACCATCCTGGAGGTGAAAGGGCGGCAGGTGCGGATCGGGGTGGAGGCTCCGGCCCACACCCTGGTCCACCGGGAGGAGGTGTACCGGCGGATCCGGCAGGAGAACATCGAGGCCAGCCGGGCGGGGGTGGATGACCTGGCCCAGGCCGCCCGACGGCTGTGCGCCCCGGGGGGCCGCGGGGAGGGGGAGGGCCATGCGGGTTGAGACGACCAGATTCGGGGAACTGGATGTGGAGGAGGGGCGGGTCATCGTGTTCCCGTCCGGCCTCCCCGGATTTCCCCTGGCCCGGCGCTTCGCCCTCCTGGGACATGCCCCGGGAAGCCCGTTTCACTGGCTCCAGAGCCTGGATGAGCCGGACCTGGCCTTCGCGGTGACGGACCCGCGCCTGGCCGACCCGGAGTACCTGGAGGCCATCCCCAAGGAGGCCCTGGGGGAGCTGGGCCTGGCCGGCCTCCACGAGGCCGTGGTCCTGGCCATGGTGACCATCGAGCGGACAAGCGGCCGGGCCACGGCCAATCTCCTGGGCCCCCTGCTCATCCACGCCGGCACGGGCCAGGCCCGCCAGTTGGTCCTGAACCCCAGGCGCTTCTCCACCCGGCACGAGATCTTGCCGGGCCCGGTCCGGGGCCAGCTTGCGGCCGCCGCGCCCTCGGGGGCCCTCCCCTAAAGTTTCTCCCGGCCTTGCCGAAAAGATACACAGAGCCGCCAATCGACCGGAAAGGAGGTGGGGCGACACAGGGCGACGAGGGATGAGGGATCCCTCCGGCTCCCCCGAATCCGAGGGGCAAGGATGCCCCGGATCACACATCAAGGAGGATGAAACCATGGGACTCAGGATCAACACCAACGTCTCCGCCATCAACGCCCATCGCAACCTGTCCATCACCAACGCCATGATGGCCAAGTCCATGGAGCGGCTCTCCTCGGGCTACCGCATCAACCGGGCCGGGGATGACGCGGCCGGGCTGGCCATCGCCAACGCCTTCCGGGCCGACGTGCGGGCCCTCAAGGTGAACCAGCAGAACGCCACCCAGGCCGTGGCCGTGCTGCAGGTGGCCGAGGGCGGGGCCAATCAGATCGAGGGGATG
>CAZEPJ010000013.1:46800-76357 GCA_964514105.1 uncultured Desulfarculaceae bacterium
AGGCAGGCGCGCAAGCCGCCATCGACCTTCTGGATACGGCCCTGGGCACCATCAACACGGCATTGGCCAACATCGGCGCTTCCCAGAACCGCCTGGAGTTCGCCTCGGCCAACATCGCCATCGGCATCGAGAACAAGAGCGCGGCCGAGTCCGTCATCCGGGACGTGGACATGGCGTGGGAGATGGTCTCCTTCACCAAGAACCAGATCCTCATCCAGTCGGGCACGGCCATGCTGGCCCAGGCCAACATGTCCAACCAGAGCGTGCTGGCCCTGTTCGGCGGTTAGTCGAACCCCATCGGGCAGGCCCGCGATCCCCCGGGGGGCCCCGGTCGGGCCCCCCGGCCATCGCGCCTGCCGGCAAAGGAGATGCGGGCGATGGAACTGCGCCAGATCTCCCCCCTCAAGGAGTGGAGCCTCCAGGCGAACCGGGAGGAGCCCCGGTCCAAGCCCGTGGACCCCCCCCAGGGCAAGCCCATGGAGGGGACCCCGCCGGCGCCGGATCGGGTGGGCGCCGCCTCGGGGGCGGCGGACGTGCACGAGTTTGCCCGGCATATGGCCGAGATCCTCAACCAGGCCATGAAGGACCTGCGGTTCTCGGTGAGCTTCCATCCCGACGCCGAGAGCGGGGTGGTCATCGTCCGCGTGCTGGATGCCAACGGCGAGCTCATCCGGGTGGTCCCCCTGGAGGAGTTCGCCGCCATGAACCGCAGGCTGGCCATGGGGGCGTTGGAGAACGGGCTCCTGACCAGCCAGTTGGTCCGCTGAGGAGTCGCCCATGTCTTCGGTGAACGGACCCACGGCCTTCTTCTCGGGCCTTTCCAGCGGCATCGACTGGCGGGCCATGGTGGACCAGCTCATGGCCGTGGACCATCGGGGCGTGGACCTGCTGTCGGCCAGGAAGAGCCAATACGACCAGCGCCTGTCGGCCTGGCAGGAGATCCGCACCAAGCTCCTGGGGCTGCGCACCGCCTCCGAGGCCCTGCGCAGCCGGGACGGCCTGGGGCTCTTCTCGGCCCGCCTGTACGGCAACGGCCCAACGGCCCCGGAGAGGCTGGTGTCGGCCTCCGTCGGCGCCGGCGCCTCGGAGGCTACCCACACCATCCGGGTGCTCCAGCGCGCCCAGGCCCAGAAGCTCTCGTCGGCGGCCTTCGGGAGCGACGCCTCGGCCCTGGGGCTGTCGGGGACCTTCCTGGTCAACGGGCAGGCTGTTTCCGTGGAGGCATCGGACTGCCTGGCGGCCCTGGGGCGGAAGATCAACTCCCTCAATGCCGGGCAGACCCCCACCGGGGTCTCGGCGTCGGTGGTGCGCTACGGGGAGACGGATTACCGGCTTCTGCTCACCAGCACCCGGGAAGGGGCGATGGGGATGTCCCTGCGCAACGCCGGCACCACCGATGTGCTGAGCGTCGTGGGGTGGACCGACGGGTCCGTTTCCCTCAGGGACCCCCTTCAGGGGGGCGCCCGCAGCGAGGCCCTGGCCACGGCCTCGGTGGCCGTGGGCGCGGCCCTGGGCCTGGCCCAGGCCCAAAACGGCACCGTCCTCATCGACGGGGTCGCCGTCAGCGTGGACCTGGCGGCGGACTCCCTCACGGACATCCGCGACAAGATCAACGCCGCCGGCAAGGAGGCCGCCATCCTCACGGAGACCTCCGGCGGCGAGACGCGCTACCGCCTCTTCATCGAGGGCCTGGATTTCACCGATGAGAACAACGTGCTGGAGACCCTGGGGGTGGTGGCCCGGGGGCACGGCGACCTCATGGGGACCGTGGGGAGCGCGGCCAACACCCGGGGCGGGGTCGCCGTCACGGCCGACACCCGGATCCGCGACCTGGACGGATACATGGACTATGGGGCCGGTGATACGGTCACCATCTCCGGGACCGATCATGGCGGGAGCGTCGTGGGCCCGGCGACCCTCATCCTGGGCGACGAGACCACCGTGGGGGATCTGCTGGCGCAGATCGAGGCCACCCTGGGCAGCGTGCGGGCATCGGTCACGCGCGACGGCCGGATCCAGGTGGAGGACCTCCAGGCGGGCTCCAGCCTCCTCTCACTGGAGCTCACACCCAGCAGCGCCCGCGTCTCCTTCGGGACCTTCGACCCGCCCGCCGCCCTGCGCAAGCGGGAGGTCCAGGCCGGCCTGGATGCCCGGGTGGAAGTGGACGGGGTGGCCGTAACCCGAAGCAGCAACCGCATCGAGGACCTCATCGAGGGGGTGACTCTGGATCTGCTGGGTCAGGACAGCGCCAGCACCGTGACGCTCCAGGTGGCCCGGGATGTGGAGGGGGTCCGGGGCAAGGTCCAGGCCTTCGTGGACGCGTACAACGAGGTCATGGACTGGATCGCCAAGCAGTTCACCTACGATGCCCAGAGCGCCAAGGGCGGGGGGCCGCTATTCGCCGACTCCACCCTGCGGATCATCCGCTCCCGCATCCAGTCGCTGGTCATCAACCCGGTCTGGGGGGCGCCCGAGGGCATGGGGACCCTGGCCATGGCGGGGATCCGCCTCAACGCCCAGAACCGCCTCACCGTGAACTCCACGGTCCTGGACGAGTGCCTCAGGACCCGATTCTCGGACGTGGAAGGGCTGCTCTCGGCCCGGGGGACGGCCGAGGACGGGCTCCTGGCGTACCTGGGGCACACCCGGGCGACCCGGGCCGGGTCGTACGCCGTGGAGATCACCCATGCCGCGCGCCAGGCCGCACTGACCGGGGGGGCCGACCTGGCGGGCGGCCTGCCCCAGGGAGAGGAGCTGCGCATCACGGACAGCGCCACCGGGCGCCAGGCCTCGGTCTCCCTCGAGGCCGGGTGGGGCCTGGAGACCATCCTCTCGGCCATCAACAGCGAGCTTGCCTCCAACCGGAGCCAGGAACTGCAGGGGGCCAATGCCACGGGCCTCTCGGCGAGCACGTCCTGGGCCCAGGTGGCCGGCGCCGAGGACGGCGACGTCATCACCTTCAGCGGCACGGATCATGGGGGCCGGGCTGTGCAGGGTTCGTACCAGGTGAGCGCGGACCAGACCCTGGCCAGCCTCCTGGGGGTCATCGAGCAGGCCTACGGCAACGGGGTCACGGCCAGCCTGGACGCCTCGGGCCGGCTGATCGTCACGGACCGGACGGCCGGCGACAGCCAACTGAGCCTATCGGTGGACAGCGCGGCCGTCCCCGGGCTGGACTTGGGCGCCATGGCCGTGGCCTCCGAGGGAAGGTACGCCCTGCCCATCACGGCCATGGCCGAAGGGAACCGCCTCAAGCTGGTCCACCAGGTCTACGGGGGCGCCCAGGGAATCACCGCCGTGGAGATCGGCGGCACCGCCCTGGGCATGGGCGATGCGGCAACGGAGACAGGGGGCCTGGACGTGGCCGGGACCATCAACGGCGTTGCGGCCACGGGCAAGGGGCGGATCCTTTCCCTGGAACAGGAGGGGGACAGCGCCAGCGGGCTGAGGCTCCGGTACGACGGCAGCTCGCCCACGTCCACCCGGTTCACCCTGACCATCGGTGTGGCCGAGGGGTTCTGGAGGGAACTGGACGCGTTGACGGACCCCGTGGGGGGCACCATCTATCATCGCACCGGCGCCCTGGAGAGGACCATCGCCGATATCAAGGGGGACATGGCGGACATGGAGGGACGCCTGGAGGTGAGGCGGCAGCGCCTCATCCGCCAGTTCACGGCCATGGAGAAGACCCTCAGTGCGCTGCAGGCGCAGATGAGCTGGCTCACGGGCCAGATCAACAGCCTCTCCCAGGGCTGAACCATCTCAGGAACGGGGGATCCGTTGATGCAAGCGTATGGGGCACTGGTCCAGAGGTATCACCGCACCGAGGTCGAGACGTCGGACCCCCTGCGGCTCGTCCTGCTGGCCTATGACGGCCTTCTGTCCAGCCTCCGGAAGGCCCTGGAGCACCAGGTCGCGGGAGAATTCGAGGCCAAAGCCCGGGAGGTACAGCGCGCTTTGGACCTGATCAACGAACTGTGGTCCTCCCTGGACATGGAGCGCGGGGGGCCCATCGCCCGGAACCTGGCGGCCATTTACGGATACGCCAGCAAGGAGATCCTCCTGGCCGACGCCCGCAAGGATGCGGCGGCCATGGAGGCCGTCCACGGGCTCCTGCACAGCCTGCGAGAGGCGTGGGCTATGGTGAAGCGGTCGTCTGCCGCGCCCGTTGTCTCCCCCGACCCTCCCGGGCGGCCGGTGGGGGCCGAGGCCGTGGGGATCTGAGGGGTCTTGCATGGGCAACGAGCGCCACGGTGCACCTCGCGCCATGGGGACGGAGGACCCCCAGGGGATATGGGACGTGCTGGGGCGGTACCGGGCCCTGGGGGCCGGGATCGTCCAGGCCGTCCAGGGGGGTCAATGGGAGGCGGCCTGGGAGCTCACCCAGCAGCGGGGCGACCTGTGCCGCACCGCGCAACGGCGTCTGGGGCACTGGGACGGCCAGGGATCCCCGGGTCCGGGGGCGGCCCTCGACCCGGGGGTGCGGGCCCTGCTCCAAGATGCCCTCCATGGGGACCGCCTGGCCGAGGCGGGATTGCGCGAGGCCATGGAGCTGGTCGCAAGGGAGCTCGGAGCCATCGGGCGGGCCGCGTCGGCCGCGGGGCTCCTGCAGGGCCCCCCCCCCCGGGCCCGGTTTCTCGACACGGCGGGCTAGGGGGACTCGGGGCTAAAGTTTCCCCCCGTTTTGCCGATAGAGCAGGTGAGGAGACGGTCCGTCCCCCGGGGGACGCCGGAGAGACATGAGCATCACCATCCAACAGATCCAGAGCCTGCTCAACACGTACCATCGCCAGCAGGTCCAGTCCAGGCTGTCCGAGGCCAGGCTTCGGTACGCCGGCGGCGTGCCCCAACGGGCCGAGGACGAGGTCCTGATCTCGGCAGAGGCCAAGCGCCTCCAGATCTACCAGAAGACGGCCGAGGAGGTCGTCAGGCGCATGTGGCGCTCCCAGCAGGAAGAGGCCGCGGCAGAGGGGATGACCCGGGGGGAGCAGGGCCCTGTCCCGGCGACGGATCCCACTGTGGAAGCATGAACCGGACCGAGCCCACCCGGATGCTCATCGCCGACGACGAGCGGGGGTTTCTCAACGCCCTGGCCGCCTACCTGTCCCGCGGAAACCGGGACATCCGCCTGGCCAACGACGGAACCGAGGCCCTGGCCCTTCTGGACGATGGCCCCCCCGCCGAGGTCGTCATCACCGATCTGATGATGCCCGGGGTGGACGGCATGGGGGTGCTCCGGCACGCCCTGCAGCGCAGCCCGGGGACCCTGGTCATCGTGATGACGGGATACGGCTCCATCACCACCGCCGTGGCCGCCATCGGGCAGGGGGCCTTCGACTACAAGACCAAGCCTTTTCTCCTGGAGGAGATGGGTTTTTCCGTGCGGCGGGCCGAGGCGCACCTTCAGCTGATTCGGGAGCGGGATCGTCTGGCCGGGCGGGTGTCGGATCTGGAAAGAGCCCTGGCGGCCCGGAGCCCGGGGACTCAGGCCGGCGGGGGGCGCGCCGCCAGGCAGCCAAGGGCCCCCCTGGAAATCCTGGAAGGCCAGTTGAGCCCCCGCGAGGCCTTCGTTTCCTACCGGCACTGGGAGACCGCCCCCCCGGGGGCGGAGGGACTGGCGATCCTGGAGGTCCTGCGCCGTCGCGGCATCATCTCGGACGACCAGCACAAGCTTCTCCACGCCCAGTTCTCCAAGGGGCGCGCGGTGGTGTCGTGAGGGGGATGCGTCCATGGTAGGGGAGGCCAAATCCCCCCCCCGCGTGCTCATCGTGGATGATGAGGAGGGGGTGCGCAAGGTCCTGGCCCAGATGATCCACCTGGCCACGGGGGCCGAGGTAGGGGAGGCGGCCGACGGGCAGGATGCCGTGCTTCAGTTCGCCCAGAAGCGGCCCGACGTGGTCATCACCGATATCCGAATGCCTGGCATCGACGGCGTGTCCCTCCTGAGGCGGCTCAAGGAGGGGGAGGCCGCCGTCCCGGTGATCCTCATCACGGGCTATCCCACCGTGGACGTGGCCATCCAGGCCATGAAGGACGGCGCTTCGGACTTTCTCACCAAGCCATTCAGCCTGGAGCAGGTCCGGGTGGTCCTGGAGAAGGCGCTCCGGGAGAGGCGGCTCTTGCTGGACAACGAGGGCCTGCGCCAGGAGGTCCTCCACAAACGGGCCATCGAGAAGCTCAACGAGGAACTCCACCGCAAGGTGGAGGAGATGCGGGCCCTGTGCTCGCTGGGAGAGACCATCGCGTCCTCCCCCCTGAATCGAAAGGCCATCCTGCTGGCCACCATCGACGAGGCCAGGCGGGCGACGCGCTCCCGCCATGTGGCCTTCCTGGAGGCCACCGAGCAGTCGGGTCGGCTTCGCGTGCTGGTCCAGAGCCCCAACGGCGCCCCGGCCCCCCTCCGCTCCCAGGACGCCTCGCCGCTCCTCGCCCGGGCCCTGCAGAGCAAGGCCCCCGTCGTGGAGCGCGGTCCGTGGAGACCCAGCGATCCGTCCTGTGCCGGCGGCCAGGGCGACGGGTGCCAGATGGCCGTTCCCATCCTGATCAAGGGGCAGGTCATGGGGCTGATCCACGCCTCCGGGAGGCAGGGGGACGGCTACGATCAGCACGACCTGCTGCTGGTCACGGAACTGGCCAAACGGGCCGCGCTGGGGCTGGAGAACAAGTTCCTGTACGAGAGCATCTACGATGTGCTCATGTCCACCCTGCGGTCTCTGGTGTCGACCATCGAGGCCCGGGATCCCTACACCCGCCAGCACTCCCAGAGGGTCACGGACTTCTCCGTGTGCATTGCCCAGGAGCTGGCCTGCACCGAGGAGCAGATCGACACGGTGCGAGTGGCCGGGTACCTGCACGACCTGGGCAAACTGGGAGTCAAGGACTCGGTGCTGCTCAAGGCCGGCCCCCTCACCGACGAGGAACTGGACCAGATCAAGGCCCATCCCCTCATCGGAGAGCAGATCATCGCGCCCATCGGCTTTCTCCCCGACGAACGGGCGCTCATCCGGCACCACCACGAGCGGTGGGATGGCAAGGGCTATCCCGATGCCATTGCGGGCGAGGAGATCCCCCTGCTGGCGCGCATCATCGCCGTGGCCGACGCCTTCGATGCCATGACCTCGGACCGTCCCTACCGGCCCGCCAAGTCGTTCGAAGCGGGCATTGCGGAGATCCTTCGATGCGAGGGGACCCAGTTCGATCCCCAGGTGGTTCGGGCCTTTCGGTCGGCCATGCCGCGCTGGATCGTCCAGAGGCGCTCCGGGGAAGTGGGGGAGGGGAGCGGCGCGCCCCCGCCCATGTTCCTCGCGCGCGAAGCCCTCGCGCCTGGGGCGCCGGAGGAGGCGGGGAGGCCATGAACCGGATCGAGGAGAGGCGGGAATTCTTCCGGGTGGAAGGCGACGTGCTCCTGTCCTATCACCGCATCGGGGAGGAGGTCGACCAGGACACCGTTGGGACAAAGAGCCCGGTGCCGGTGGGGGATCGAGGGGCCAAGGCCCATGCCGGGCCCGCGGATGTCCCGGCTCTGGGGGGGCCGTGCCCATGTTGTGTGGGCCTCCGCATGGACCGCATGGAGGCCCGGCTGGAGGCCATCCTCTCCATCCTCTCCCGACCCCCCTTCCGGGAAGAGGCCGACCTCGCGCCCTGCGTCGTGGATATCAGCGGCTCGGGGATGCGCTTTCCCACCAGGGAGCGCTTCCAGGTGGGCGAGCGTCTGCGCGTGGCCCTCCTGTTGCCCCTCTCCCCCCGCCAGGTCATGCGCATTGCCGGGGTCGTGGTCCACGTCTCGCCGGCGGCCGAAGAGTGCGGCTCCCAGGCCCCCTTTCGCACAGCCATCCGATTCGACGGCATCGAGGAGCCGGATCGCGAGAGGATCATCCGCTACACGCTCCAGCGGCAGGCGGACCAGATCCGCAAGGCGAGGATGCAGCCCTAGCCTCGAGGCCCGCACGTTTCATCCCACTCCGCCCGGCCGCAACGGGGTCATCCCATCGGCCCGGGGGGTGCGGGTCATCCCTGCACGGCCCCCAGGAGCCAGCGGTGAAGCGCGTTGCCGTGGGGTGCGCCGCGAAGCACCCGGATGCCGTCCCTCGCCAGAGAGGGGGACAGGGCGGTGTCATGGGAAGCCAGGAGAAGAATCGGTCCTGGGGCCCGGCTGCTGAGCTGTTGCACGAATCGCTCCAGCGTCTCTTCCCTGGCGTGAACCGCTCGCAGATCCAGGATCTTGGCCCGGTGCGGGATCTTGCCCGCCAGCTCCAGGAGGGGATCGCCCCACACCGAGGCGTGGGCCTTATGGCCCCAGGCCCGCAACAGGGTTTCCAAAGAGGGCGTCTGCTTGCCCTTGGGAGCCACGACCCACACCGGGACGGATGGGAGGTCCTGTGGGACAGGCGCCGCCTCCGGCTCGGCCGCCTCGGCCGGAGGGGCCTCCCGGAAAGAGGGCACGAGGCTGGCCCTCCAGTGATCGACCTCGAGCCGGGTCTGCCCGAGGATCTCCTCCAGCCGCCCCTCCTCCAGACCCAGGGCCTCCCGGGCGGCCTGGGGGATGGACCGCAGCACGCTGTGTCCGCTTGACCCGAGGCCCATCCAACGAACGAGCAGATTGGCCGCCAGGACCACGGCGCAGTGGGTCCGCTGCGGCCCCGGGGCCTCCGGCAGGGCATGGTGATGCTCGATGGCCACGCGATGCACGGGGGGGATGCCCCAGTGCTTGGCCAAAAGACCGCCCACCACGGTGTGGGGAAGGCCGATGACATCCCGCTCGGCATCCAGGGGAGAGATGCGCTCCTTGCGGGCCCTCTGCATGGCCTCGCGCCACTGATCCCCCAGATAGGTGTCCAGAAGCAGCTTCCCCATGTCGTGGAGGAGGCCCCCGAGAAAGGCCTCGTCGGGCTGGATCCCTGGGACGTCCCTGGCAAGGCGCCGCGCGCAGATGCCGCAGGCCAGGCTGTGCTCCCAGAAGCGATCCCGATCCAGGTCCGGGGCCTCCATGTGGGCGTACGTCTCCATGAGCTTGAGGCCCAGGGTCACGTTCTTGACCTCCGAGAACCCCAGCAGGGCCACCGCATGCTGCACCGTGGTGACGGGGCTGGCGGGGGCGAACATGGCCGAGTTGACCAGTCGGAGCACCCGAGCGGCCAGGGACGGGTCCAAGGAGATGGCCCCGGCGATCTCCCTTGGCGAGGTCTCCTCCCGCTGAACCAGCGAGAGGACCTTCTCCACCACCAGCGGCAGGGCAGGCAGCTCATCGATGAAGGCAGTCAGTCCCCGGACGATCTCCTGATTGGGGTTCCCGCTCAACGTCTCCCGCAGCACGTCTCCGGCCTGGGGCGCCCGGCTTGCGGAATGGACGGCGGTGCGCAGGTGCTCGTTCAGGACCTCTCGGACCCCGGCCTCGCTGGTGGGCATGGGCGTCAGCTGGGCCGAGCAGCCGAGCCGCCAGGCGTCCCCCTTCCCGCCACCCTCGGGCCCGGTCAGGAGGACGACGCGGACCCATGGGTATCGCCGCTGGATGGACCTGAGCGTCTGAACATCCGAGGTCTGGGGCCTGGGGCTGTCGGCCAGCACCAGGGCCACCTCCCGGGTGTTGAGCAGGCGGTGGACCTCGGATCGGGTCGAAGCCACCAGGAGCCGCGATGGGTCTCCTGCAGCCCGACGAAAGCGTTCACCCACGGCCTCCCGCTCGGTGATCAGCACGGCGCAAGGTCGGTTCATGAATCCTCACCTCGACGGGTCGTACCGGGGCGGGGCCCCGGGCGGAACTGGGGCGCCGGTGTCCGGCAATGCCGCCCTGCGCGCCCGCGGTCAATGGCCGGCGACGTGCTGTTCACGCCCCGGCTCCGCCGCGGATCTCCATGAGGTCCTCCACCTTTTCCAGTTCTGTCCACAGCACGGGCGTGCAGGCATCCAGGGCCCGCCGGGACCAGCCCAATGCCCGGGCGAGCCCCGGCGCCGATCGGGTGGCCATGCCATCGTCCCCTGTGCCGATGCCCATCTGGATGCACAACAGGTTGGCCAGATGGACCAGGCAAAGGGCGAGAGGGTCCCGCGAAGGATCCACCGGTTCGTGATGCCGGGCCATGATGGCGACGATGTTCGCAGGGAAGTTCCAGCGCTCTCCCAGACAGCCGCCGACCTGGGCATGGTCCATTCCCAAGACCTCTCTTTCTGCCTCCAGTAGCGAACGGCGCCCCTGGTGGATCTGCTCTCGGACCGCCCCGTACCGGGCCCCCACGAACTGGCTCAGGACGATCTTGCCCACGTCGTGCAGGAGGGCGCCGGTGAAAAGGGCGTGGTCCTCCTCCTGCTCCCCCATGGCACCATGAAGGATCCGGGACAGGGTGGCGCAGGCCACGGCGTGGGACCAGAGCTCGCCCTTTTCCAGTCCGTAGCCCGGCACCTCTCCCGCCAAGTACTCCAGGGCGCCGAAGGTGACGAGCAGACGGGTCATTCCCTGGTTTCCCAGCAGGACCATGGCCTGGTGAAGGGAGTCAACCTCCCCCCGCAGGCCGAACAGCGCCGAATTGCAGACGCGAAGGAGCCTGGCGGTGATCACGGGGTCGTACTGGATGACCGGCAGCAGGCGAGTGGCCGAGACCTGGGGGTCCTGGAGAAGGGCCAGGGCCTTGATCACCACTTGCGGAAAGCAGCGAACCCGATCCATGGAATCGACGATGGCCTCCATGTCGCTCATAGCTCCCTCACCTCCTGTCCTGCACACCGGACCCACGCCCTCCCGGTGGCCAGCGTCAGGTGCAGGGTGCGATTGACGACGCCGCCCAGGTCCTCGCCGCCCAACGCGAGGTCCAGGGCGCCCAGGATCCGGCGCACGGCCTCGCAGTTTCGGCTCCCCACGTCGAAAAAGCCCGAATCGTCCAGGATTCGAGCCCCCCCCGCCACCACCACCCGGGTGCGTCCCCTGTTCAGGCCCAGGCGGAATGCCATGTCCAGGAGCAGGGGGATCCCCGTGTCTGCGAACAGGGCCGGCCTGTGCTGCGCCCGGACGGCGTCCAGCGCGGAGTCGGGCAGCATGCAGTGGAGCATCCCCCCTACCCCCGCCCCAGGGTCATGGATGGCCACGCCCATGCAGGCGCCCAGGGATTGGGCCACGAGGGTCTCCCCCGGGTCGTTGCTGACCGCCAAATCCGCGATTCCCACGATGCGCAGGTTCATGGCTTCAACGCACAACAGCCCGGATCTGCCGGGAGTCCGGAGCCGTTTGACCGAACGTCACGGCGCCCCGGGGGGGGCGCCCCGCCGCCGCCCGTGGCCTCCCCCTGTCACCGCAGGGCATCGCGGACCGCTTGGACCAAGGCGGGCAGGCCGAAGGGTTTTCGGAGCACTCCGGCCAGCCGGTGCCCCAGGACGCCGCCGACTTCGTCCCCGTCTTCTCCCAGGGAGGCCACGATGCGCGTCTCCGGGGCGGCCTCCATCAGCTCCCGAAGGCTTGGCTCCTGCTGGGGCAGCGGCTGGGGCAGGTCCAGGATGACGAGGTGGAACGGCTCCCGCTTCTGGCTGGCCGCGCGGAGCGTGGTCAGGGCCTCCTCGGCGCTGGCGGCCACGCTGACCCGATAGCCCAGGGGCTCCAGGATCTCCGCGGCCACCTCTCGCAGGAGGGGTTCGTCATCCACCACCAGGATCCGATCCCCGGAGGGCGGGGCCGGCGATGGAGGGGGCAGGGACCGGGCCGTGGTGCCGCCCTCTTCCCCCAACGCCCGCAGGTAGACCGTCAGACAGGATCCGCCACTCGCCCCGCCGCGCCCGGGACTCTCCGCCAGGATGTACCCCTGGTGGTCCTTGACGATGGCGTAGGCGATGGACAAGCCCAGCCCTGTGCCCTTGCCGGGCTCCTTGGTCGTGAAGAACGGCTCGAAGGCTCGCTCGAGCACCTTGGGCGGCATGCCGCTGCCGTCGTCCTCCACGGTCACGGCCACGTACCGCCCCGGCGAAGCCCACGGGTGCGTTCGACAGAAGTCCTCCCCGAGTTGCACCTGGTGCGCCGCGAACCGGATCACGCCCTCACGGGAGATGGCATCCCGGGCGTTGAGACCCAGGTGAAAGAGGACCTGCTCCAACTGGGTGCTGTCCCCAAGGATCCGCGGCAGCCCCTCCTCGAGGTCCGTCTCCAGGCGGATCTCCGGGGGAGTGCCCTGACGCAGGAGCTCCACCGCCCCCTGGATCACGGCGTTGATCTGCAAGGGGACCCGCTCCCCCTCCTGGGTTCGCGCCAGGGTGAGCATCCGGCGGGTCAGGGCCGAGGCCCTCCCGCAGCTCCGTTCGATCTCCTGGAGGTATCCCGCCAGGGGGCCCCCGGCAGGCGCGGTCAGTGCGCACAACTGCGTGTATCCCAGGATGGCCGCCAGGATGTTGTTGAACTCGTGGGCCATGCCAGCGGCCAGCGTGCCCAGGCCCTGCATACGCTGGGCGTGGTAGAGCTGGCGCTGCAACTGCTCTTTCTCCGTCATGTCCTGCATGGTCTCGACGGCGCCTATGACCTCCCCCTCGGAGTCCCTGAGCCGCGCCGCCACCAAGTAGATGTGCCTGGGGCGGCCGTTGAGGAAGATCTCGTCGTAGGCCTCCATGGCCTCGGGGATCTGATCGCTCTTGACGAGCTGTTTGTCCGCGAAATAGGCCCTGGCATTGCCGTCGTCGGGGTCCAAAGCCAGGTGGGCCAACAGGGGCCTGTGAGACCCGCAAAACGCCACGGATGGATCCAGGGGACTGGCCAGGACGCGGTCCCTGCCCACCCCGGTCAGTCGCTCGCTGGCCCGGTTCCACAGGACCACCCGGCGGTTGCGATCCAGGACCAGCGTGGGGATGGGGTTTCCGTCCACGATGGCCGCCAGGCGCTCGCGCTCCAGGCGGAGGGCCTCCTCGGAGCGCTTGAGGTCGCTCAGGTCATTGAGGATGACGATGGCCCGCCCCTGCTCGTCGCGCACCGGGGAGACGGTCATGCTCACCTGCCGCTGATCCGCCAGGGTGACCAGGTCGCCGGGCTGCCCTTCCCGCCTATCGCAGGCTCTCCGCAGCCGATCCCTCACCCGCTCCCCCGCGCTTGGAGAGAGGATGTCCGGCAGGAGGCTTCCGAGCAGGTCCTCCTCTGTGCGGCCGGTCATGGCCGCGGCCCCCGCATTGGCAAAGGTGATCCGGCCGTCGGCCGTGACCTCCAGGATCCCCTCGTCCATGCGCTCCAGGATCAGCTCGGTGCGCCGCTTGATGGCGAGCAGTTCCCTGGTGATCTCCCGGGGCTGGATTTCCTCGATGCCCAAGACGAGCGGTTCCCCGTCCATGGGCCTTCCGGTCTCGGCCAGGGCCAGGACGGCCCGCACGTGTCTCGCCATCTGGGGAAACGGGCCCTTGGCGATGCAGGCATCCGCCCCCAACTCGGACACCTCGACCAACTGCTCCGCGGCGATGGCCGAGAGGATGACCACGAAGATCTCTCGCAGGCTGGGGTCGCTTCGGATGATGCGGCACAGCTTGTCCCCGGAGATGTTCGGCATGACCAGGTCCAGGAAGACCAGATCCGGCGGGGAGTCCCGCAGGGCGTCCAGGGCCGTGAGGCCGTCTTCGGCGGTCCGGACCGAGTGGCCGTCGCGCGCCAGCATCCTGGCCAGGAACGTGCGAAGGATGGGTTGATTGTCCACGACGAGGATCTTCTTGGGTGGGCCGAGGGTGTTCATCCGCGCGGCCTCCTTTGACGCCGGGCCCGGATGGGCGGGTTGGGGACGATCTGGCCGCTCATGTGAGGCCTCCCATCGACGGGCAGGCGGCCTCCCATTCTCCCAACTGGGCCGAAAGGGCCTCCCGGAGGAGCCTCACCTCGCGTCCAATGGACTCCATCTCCCCGCGCGCCCCGGCCAGGGAACCTCGGCGGGCCTGCGCCTCCAGGCGCGCCGCACAGGCCAGGATCTCCCGGAAGTCCATGGATGCGGCGGCGCCCTTGATGGAATGGGCCGCCTCGGCCGCCAGAGCGGGATGGGAACCCTCGATCGCCGCCTCCAGCCGGGCCAGCTCCCGGGTCGCCACGTCCACGAACAGGGCCGAGAACTCCAGGAACTCGGCGGGGTCCAGCCCCACACCATCGTTCGCCTCCCCCAATGGCGTCATGGGGCCTCCCGTCCAAGCCAGCGGTTCGCGGCCTGGACCAAGGCGTCCCGCCGGATGGGTTTCGTGATGTAGTCGTTCATGCCGCAGGCAAGGCATTTATCCCGATCCTCCTTGAGGGCATGGGCGGTCATGGCCACGATGGGTACGGCTCGGTGCCCGCCTGCCCGGATCCTTCTTGTGGCCTCGATCCCGTCCATCTCGGGCATCTGCACGTCCATGAAGATGAGGTCGAACTGCCGGGGGTCGGCCTCGTACAGCCGGACCGCCTCCAGGCCGGTCTGCGCCACCGTTACCCGGTGGCCTGCCCTGGACAGCACAAGCTGGGCCAGCCCCGCATTGACCGGGTTGTCCTCGGCCAGCAAGATCGCCTTTCCCGGGGGGGTTCGGGCGTCCGGCCGGCTCTCGCCGGGGCCGTCCTCCCGGTGCGGGGCGGACAGGTCGTGCCCGGCAAACTCCCCCGGCCCCCGGGCCGTCTCCGCGCCGAACCAGCCCGTGAAGAAGAAGGTGCTTCCCCGCGAGGGCTCGCTTTCGGCCCACACCTCCCCGCCCATGAGCCCCGCGATTTGCCGGCAGATGGAAAGCCCCAGCCCCGTTCCCCCCTGCTGGCGGGTGGTGGAGCTGTCCACCTGCCGGAACGGATGGAAGATGGCCTTCAACTGGTCCTGGGGGATGCCCATGCCCGAGTCTCTGACCCGGAAGCTCAGCTTGCACCGCTCGCCCGCTTGCTCCACCACCTCCACGTCCAGGGCGATCTGCCCCTGCTGCGTGAACTTGGCTGCATTGCCCAGGAGGTTCAGCAGGACCTGGCGCAATCGTCCGGCATCTCCCCGGACCCAATGGGGCACGGCCTCCGAGACCCGGCACAGGAGGCGAAGGGGCCTTCCCCGCAGTCTCGGACCCATGAGATCCCGGGCCTCCCGGACCACGTCGCGGGGGTCGAATGGCACGGACTCCAGACGCAGCTGCCCCGCCTCGATCTTGGAGAAGTCCAGGATGTCCTCGATGAGGGCCAGGAGGGACTCTCCCCCCTTCTGGATGGTGCGAGCGTACTGCGCCTGCTCTTGGCTCAACGGCGTCTCCAAGAGCAGCTCGGTGAAGCCGATGACTGCGTTCATGGGCGTTCGGATCTCATGGCTCATGCGCGCCAGGAAGGCGCTCTTGGCCACGTTGGCCGCTTCGGCCTCCAGGGCCAGGCCATTGGCCCGTTCGATGGCCGCCGCGAGCTGTTGGTTCACCTTCTCCAGTTCCCGGTTGGCCGCCTCCAGCTCTCGCTCGGCCCGGGGCGGCGCGATGACATCCTCCACGGTCAGCAAAGAGATGGGCTCTCCGGAAAGGGTGCAGGGCAGAGGCCTGAGGGAAAAGCGGACCTGTGGGCCGCCGCCGCCCCCCGGGGGCAGCGCAGAGAACTCTTGCACCGTCACCCCGCGGCCTGTGCAGCTCCCCTCGGCCAACTCTCTCAGGAGTCGGTTGACGCAGACCCATTCCCCCCCGGCACGGATCAAGGCCGCCCCCTTGTCCATGGACTCGAGGAGGGCCTGGATGACCGGCATCTGATCGCCGATCTCCCGGGGCGGGGGCCATGCCAGAGCGCAGCCTTGTTCCAACGCGTCTTCCTCCATGCGCGAGCCTGTCCGTCCCGCGCTCCCTGTCAACATCCATATCGGCGGTCCCCGCCGAGACTTGAGACGGCTTGGGGCCACCATCCGGGCCGACGGGGTGTCGCCCGCAGGTCACCTGGCGCCCTATGGATTGGGCCTCCCGGAGGCGGCCGGGGAGAAAAGGCGGGGCGGGGGCGAACTCCGGGTTCGCCCCCGCGCGGAGGGAGGTGACAAGGCGGGGGGGGTGGAGAGGGTCAGCAGGGCCTTCCTGCCCCGAGGGGCCGAGGCCTTCAAGGAGAACCGGGCCCGTCCCGGTTCGCAAAACGCCTGCGGGCAGGGGGCCGGGCGTGCCGGCCCTCCTGGCCGTCCAGGGCCCTGGGCGCCCGCCGGGCACCGAGTGGTACTCGTACGTATCGGAGCGCCGCGGCCGCACTTGAGTCGCGCGGCGGATCCCGACTGGGAGGCGGGTGCCGCCTGGCCGCCATGCGGCGTCCAGCGGGCGCAATGGAAGCCTTGGTCCATGGGGGTCACCGTCTCCCGGCCTGAAGGGGACAACTGGCCCCGGCCGCGCACGGGAAGGTCCGGCGCGGGATTGCCGTGGGGGCGACCGGCGCCCCATCCCCCGGGCCGCAGTGGCACACCCGATTCCTCCCCTCGAGCTTGGCCCTGTACAGGGCGCGATCGGCGTCCTCGAGGAGCTGGGCGGTCGAGACGCCCGGTCCACCGCCCCAATCGCTCACCCCGATGCTCAGGGTGATGCGGAGCGCCTCGCCCGAGGCCGTTCCGAATGCGTGCCGGGCCACTCGCTGGGACATCCTGCGGCACAGGTGGCGGGCGTTCGCCAGGGTGGTCTGGGGCAGAATCACGAGCATCTCGTCTCCGCCGAAGCGGCCCAGATGGTCGGTGGCACGGAGCTGGTCCTTGAGGAGCCTGGCGAGCTCCCGCAGCACGCCGTCGCCGTACCCATGTCCGAATCGATCGTTGATCTCCTTGAAGCCGTCCACGTCGATGAGGGCGACGCAAAAGGGATGCCCGTACCGTTGCGAGCGCCGCAACTCCATTTCCAGGAGCTGTCCGATGAAATGCCGGTTGTACGTGGCCGTCAGGGAATCGGAGATGGCCAGGGTGTGCATCTGCTGGAGCATGCCCTCCCAGTTCCTCATGAGGGCCGCCTCCCCCAGGACCCGGCGTGCCGCGCGGATGATCCGTCCGTCTTCCCGCAGGCTCTCGCACCCCAGATAACCGGCTCCCCCCGCCTCCATGACATGGGATGCCACGGTCTCGTTCCCCCGCTGGGTGAGCACCAGGGTGGGGATCCAGGCGGGATGCCTCCGGACGGACTGAAGGAGATCCAGCCCCGTGCCCCCCTCCAGGTCGTAGCCCGTCAACACCAGGTCATAGGCCCGGGTGGACAGCTTCCGGAGGGCCGTGGGCAGATCGCCCACACGCTCCAGGGAAACCGCCGGCGTCAGCTGCCCCACCACGGCCTCCTGGACCCATGCAGACTGCCCTCGTTCCTCGATCCACATGACCAGGGGGCGAGATGGGAGGCCCGCGCCGCCCCTCGCGGCCAACCCCTGGGGGCCATCCAGAAAGGCCGGTGGGGTCTGGAGGCCGTGCCGCTCGGGGGCAGCGATCTCTCCCAACTGCCGAAGAAAGGCGCCGGGGTCTTCCCACAGCCGGGGGAGCCCCCGGATCTCGCCTGCGTTGAGGAGGAACATGAGAGGTCCCCCCAGGCCGGGGATGAGCCGTTGCATCCCCTCCTGGCAACCGATGAAGGCCGAGGGGGCCCCGGAGGGACGGTCCCCGCCGTCGGCCCCCGGCGGCCCCCCGCCCCCGTCCCCCGCTTCCCGCAAGGGCAGGTCACGCGACTCCAGATCCAAGAGCGTTTTCATGGTCGCAGCGCCTTCCATCATGGGGCCTCTCCCGGTCTGTCTCGCACGGGGAGACAGCAATTTTCATACCAGATCCAGCACATGGGGGTGTGGGCCGCCAGGAGGCCCCCTGCGCTTTCTCCGAGGCAGTGCGGCCGTGTGGGTTGGGAATCCAAAGGGGGTGAGATGGGAGGGAGCGACTGCCGCAACGGGCCTTGGCCATCCAGATGGGCCCGGGGCCGGGACCCCGGGTCACATCCTTGCCCCCCGGGTCACGAAATGGACGCGCCCGGGCCCGCGGCGGGGATCTCCATGGCCACGAGGGTGCCCTCGCCGGGGCAGGTCTCGATGCGCAGGACGCCCTTGGCCTCCCGCAGGAGGGCCGCCGCGATGGGCAGTCCGAGCCCGGAGCCACCATCCCCGGCCCTGGTGCTGAACAGGGGGTCGAAGGCCCGATCCAGGACCTCGGGGGCCATCCCCGCGCCGTTGTCCCGGACCTCGATGAGGGTCCACGGGACGCCCCGATCCCGCACGGACCGCACGGTGATCCGGATCTCCTTGCCGTCGGGAAAGGAGGGGCATCCCTTGCCGGGATCCTTCTCCCGCAGGGCATCCCGCGCGTTGAGCAGGACATTGGTCAGGGCGTGCTGGAGTTCATGCAGCTTGCCGCGCACGGGAAGGAGGGGTTCCTCGGGTTCCACGACCAGAGAGATCCCCCAGGACTTCATCTGCGTCCGGATCAGTTGGAGGCTGCCTTCGACGAGCTCCATGGGGTTGAACTCGCAGGCCTCCGCGCAGGCCTGGGCGCGGGCGTAGACCCGCAGGTGCTGCAGGACCTCGGCGATGCGGAACACCCCTTCGGTGACCTTCTGGGAAACGGCGCAGATCTCCTCCGGGGGCAGACCCCCGTCTTTCTGCACCCGATGGGTCAGGAGCTGCGCCCGCACCGAGATGTCGTTGAGGGGCTGGCTGAGTTCATGGACGATGCCCGTGGCCATCTCCCCCAGGGAGGCCAGCCGGCTGGCATGGAGGATCTGCATCTCCATGGCCTTCTCGCGGGAGACGTCGTCCATGACGATGAGAAACTCGGCCGGGGGGCCACCCCGACTGTGGGGAAGGGGCAGGACCAGCATTTGATAGGTGGGCCGCTCCCACTGGACACAGCGGCCGAACAGGGGAATCAAGGTGAATCGATCCGACGGGTGACCGGTCTGGATGGCCGCCTGCAGCTTCTCCCACATCTGGCACGGCTCGCTGCATGGTCCCCCCCGCGCCAGGGGACATCGGAGGCCCTCGCACAGGGGGATCTCCCCGGCCCCGCCCGGGCATTTGGGAAATGCCCTCTTGAAGGGGGCGTTGACGTCCCGGATGCGGCCTTCCCCATCCACCAGGACGAGCATGGAGGGGATGACGCTCAGGATGGCCCGGCTTCGCTCCTTGAGGAGGGAGAGCTCTTCCTCCTTCTGGCCCACGAGGACCTCCAGGTGCCGCCTTTCCCGCGCCTCCCCCTCCCGCCGCTGTTTGAGGCTGAGGGCCTCCTGGAGGCGCTCGTGCAGGTCCGAAAGGCTGAACGGCTTTTCCAGATACGCGAAGGCACCCTGATTCACCGCCTCGATGGCAGACTGGATGTCCCGGTATCCCGTCATGAGGATGACCTGGGTGAACGGGTGCCCCTGCCGTACGGCCCGCAATACCTCCACGCCGCTGGCCCCGGGCATCCGCAGATCGCTCAGGACCACGTCGAACGCCTCCTGCTCCAGGATCCTCAAGGCATCGTCGCCGTTCTGCGCATGGGTGACCGCCCATCCGTGGTTCTGAAAGTACTCCTTCAGCAGGCAGGTCAGTTCCCGTTCGTCATCCACCACCAGCAGGCGCATCAGGCCCCTCCCGCGGGAAAATGGGTATCATTTTAGTCTGGAGCCCGCAAAAGGTCCACCTCTCCCGCAAGGATCTCCCGGTGTCATTCCCGCGCCGGGTGGCACGACGCTTGCATCCGGACGCCTTGTTCCATGAGATGGCCGCCGGGCCCGCGCCCAACGGGCCGACGGCGGCGCCAAGGAGGCGACGAGATGGCGCTGTGGGCTGCGGGAAGGGTTCTCGCCGTTGTGGGGCAGCTCGCGGGGGCGCTGGGGGACCGGGTCCGCCGGGGCATGGAGGCGGTGGAACGGGGGGCACCTTTCCCGGCATCTGCCCACGCCGGCCAGGGCCCGGTCGTGTGCAAGGCCCCGGTTTTCCAGATCGTTCTCGATGCACATGGCCGGGCGGAAGCCCAGCCCCAGGCTCCCCCCCCCACCCCGCCGGCTGAACCAGCCCCGGGTCCCGTCCCTGTACCGGCCCCGCCGCCTCCCGAGGGCCGCGGGGCCGCGAGGCCCGGGGCGGGGTGGGTGGAGTATACGGTGAAGCGAGGCGACACCCTGTGGGCCCTGGCCGGCAAGAAGTTCCGGGTCTCCATGGAGGATCTCATGAGGGACAATCGGATTGAGGACCCCCGGACGCTGCGGATCGGACAGCGTCTCCGGGTCCGGCTTCCGTCGGTCCCGCGGGAGCAGCAGGTGGTGGCGAGCTGGTACGGAGAGGAGCACCACGGGAGGATCATGGCCAACGGGGAGCCCTTCAACATGCACGGCGCCACCATTGCCCACAAGCAACTGCCGTTTGGGACCCGCGTGGAGCTCCTCAACGCCGCCACCGGTCAGCGCGTCACGGCCGTGGTCACGGACCGGGGTCCGTTCATCGCGGGCCGGGACGTGGACCTCTCCTACGGCCTGGCCAGGAAGCTGAGCCTGGTGGAGCGGGGCGTGGGGCCGCTCACCATGCGGGTGCTGGGATGAGCTGATGGCCCAGGGGCCCCCCGGCGCCCGAGCCATGGCCGTGATCCGCCCGGCTGCCCGGCCCCACCGGAGGATGAGACATGTCCCATTGGAATCAGGTCGTTCCGTTTCAGGGCCTCCCGCCGGCCCCGCAGGGCGCATGGGATTCCCACATCCTGGCCGGGGAGATCCATCGACACATCGCCCATACCCTGGGGAGCGAGAGCCATGGGCGAGATCCGCGGCGGCACTTCTACGGTCTGGCGCACAGCGTGAGGGATCGGCTGATCCGCAAGTGGCTGGAGACCCAACGCCGGTACTACGACGGCCTCGTCAAGCGGGTCTACTACCTCTCGCTGGAATTCCTGCCGGGCCGGTTCCTCATGAATTACCTGATCAACCTCGGCATGGAGGACGAGTGCCGCGACGTGTTGGAGGGCATGGGGCTCGCCCTGGAGGACCTGGAGGAGGTGGAATGGGACGCCGGACTGGGCAACGGGGGGCTGGGGCGGCTGGCCTCCTGCTACCTGGACTCCATGGCCAGCCTGCGGATCCCCGGATACGGCTACGGCATCCTCTACGACTACGGCATCTTTCACCAGCGGATCGCCAACGGCTACCAGGAGGAGAGCTGCGACAACTGGCGCCGCCAGGGGAGCCCCTGGGAGATCGTGCGGCGGGAGCATCTGTACGAGGTCAACTTCTACGGGCGCAGCGAGCCCTGGCAAGATGCCCGGGGGCAGCTGCGGTACCGATGGGTGGACACGGAGAAGGTCATGGCCATGCCCCACGACATCCTGATCCCGGGGTACGGCGGCGACCACGTCACCAACATGCGGCTGTGGGCCGCCCAATCCAGCCGGGAGTTCAACCTGAAGTCCTTCAACCGGGGGGACTACGTGGGTGCCATGCAGGAAAAGGTCCTCAGCGAGAGCATCTCCAAGGTGCTCTACCCCGACGACAAGGCGGAGCAGGGCCGGGAGCTTCGGCTCAAACAGCAGTATTTCCTGGTGGCAGCCACCCTCCAGGACATCATGCGCCGTCACAAGAAGCAGCAGGGCGGCATGGCGGGCTTCGCCGACGCCGTGGCCGTGCAGCTGAACGACACGCATCCGTCCATCGCCGTGGCCGAGCTGATGCGGCTCCTCCTGGATGTGGAACTCCTGGGATGGGACGAGGCCTGGGCCATCTGCACCCGTACCTTCGCGTACACCAACCACACCGTGCTGCCCGAGGCCCTGGAGACGTGGCCCGTGGAGCTGATCGGGCGGCTCCTGCCCAGGCACATGGAGATCATCTACGAGATCAACCGGCGCCTCCTGGAGGACGTGGCCGCCTCCCATCCGGGCGACGTGGAGCGGCTCCGGCGCATGTCGCTCATCGAAGAGGGGGGGGAGCGCCGGGTGCGCATGGCCCACCTGGCCATCGTGGGAAGCCACGCGGTCAACGGTGTTTCCGCCCTCCATACGCGGATCCTGCGGGAGCGTCTGTTCGCCGACTTCGACCGGTTCTATCCCCACAAGTTCCTCAACGTCACCAACGGCGTCACACCTCGGCGCTGGTTGCTGCAGGCCAATCCCGCCCTGTCCGGGTTGATCACGGAGGCCATCGGACCCGGCTGGGTATGCGATCTGGGCCGGCTTGAGGAGCTCGTCCCCCTGGCCGAAGACGCATCATTCCGGGAGGCCTTCGCCCGGGTCAAGCTCGACAACAAGCGGCGCCTGGCGCGGTACGTCCTGCGCAAGATGGCCCTGGGCATCAACCCCCACACCATGTTCGACTGTCAGTTCAAGCGGATCCACGAATACAAGCGCCAGCTCCTAAACATCCTGCACGTCATCACCCGATATCTCCGCATGAAGGACGGGGCGGGCGAGGATCTCGTGCCCCGCACGGTCATGATGGGGGGAAAGGCCGCCCCGGGCTATGGTCGTGCCAAACTCATCATCAAGCTCTTCCACGCCGTTGCCGACATGGTGAACAACGACCCCGCCGTCGGGGGCCGCCTGCGGCTGCTGTTTCTGCCCAACTACTGCATCTCCCAGGCCGAGAAGGTGATCCCTGCCGCCGACCTTTCCCAGCAGATCTCCACCGCCGGCATGGAGGCCTCGGGCACTGGAAACATGAAGTTCGCCCTCAACGGGGCGCTGACCATCGGGACCCTGGACGGCGCCAACGTGGAGATGCGGGATCAGGTGGGGGGCGAGAACTTCTTTCTGTTCGGCCGGAGCGCCGAGGAGGTGGAGGCGCTTCGCCGAGAGGGGTACGACCCCGTCCGGATCTGCCGGGAGGACCGGGAGCTGGCTCGAGCCGTGGACCTGATCCAATCGGGCCGGCTCTCCCCGGATGAACCCGATCTTTTCCGCCCCATCGTGGACGCGCTGCTTTGCGAGGGTGACTGGTTTCTGAACCTCGCGGACTTTCGGAGCTATCTGGACGCCCAGGGCGCGGTGGACGCCCTGTTCACGGACAAGGAGCAGTGGACGCGGAAGGCCATCCTGAACACGGCCCGCATGGGCCTGTTCTCCAGCGATCGGGCCATCATGCAGTACGCCCGGCAGATATGGGGGGTCCAGCCGCTGGAGGCGTAGCCACTTGGGCGGGCCCCGAGCGCGGTCCCGCAGCCCGTGCCATCCTCATCCAAGGCGCCAGCTCCCACGGCAGCCGCGGCCCGGCCGCCAGTCGCTGCGGTTCCCACCCCGAGGTGACGGGGATCACGGGGAAACGGCCTGAGCCGGCTCCGCAAAGAAACCCATCGCCCAATCCGTGGCCTCCACAAAGGCCTCCTTGATGACGGCGGGATCCAGGCTGAGGGCGCGGCTGTGGGCCTTCAGGGCGTCCCAGTCCCCGTCCTCCAGGGACTCCATGAGGCGGAACAGGGCGCCGTGCTCGCTGCCCGGCTCCCGCCGCAGGGTCGTCTTGAGCCCGGCATCCAGGGGAAGCATCTCCACCACGGCCTCCATGGGCATGCCCAGCACCGTATCGAGCAGGGAAAAGAGGCCAAGCAGAAAGAGAGTCTGGGGATCGAATCCCCAGTAGTCGCATCGGGACGCCAGGAGTTCCAGGAACTTGGCGCGCTGCAGGGAAAGGGCGGCCAGTTCCCGGGGGCCTTCTTCCCGCCCGGCCATGTCCACGAGGATCACCGCCCGCAGCCAGCTTCGAATCCTCTCCCATCCCAGGAGCCGCACGGCCTGGTCGATGGACTTGACGCGGTATCGCAGCCCCATGTGGGCGCTGTTCATGTAGGTGAGCAGGCGAAAGCTGACGGCCACGTCCTGGGCGATGGCCCGGCTCAATGCCCCCAGTTCGGGCTCCTCCCGCGTCCCCAGGTGCATCAGGCTCACGCGCGAGATCTCGCTGGAGCCGATCTTGCGAACGGGACCGTATTCGATGGCCTTGAAGAACGGCCCCTGGAACAGGGCGAAGCCGGCGTCCCGGGCCGCCTGGAACTGGGCCATGGTCCTCACGCCGCGAGCCAGCCAGCGGGCCTGGGGCGCCCCAACCTCGCGGGGCGGGACCGTGCCGGGCTCGGCCGCGCTCAGTCCCACGGCAAGGATGTCTCCCTGGGCGCGGAGCCGGTCGCAAGGCGGCGCGTCTCCCTCCAGGTCCAGGGCGACAAGATACCCATCCCGCCGAAGGGCCTCAAGGGAGTCCAGGATCTGGGGCGCCGCTTCCCTCCCGCGCACCACGCGGATCACCCCCGATGAGGGGGGCAGGGCATGGGGGAGGCCCCCCAGGATGGATGCCTCATCCAGGGCGATCATGATCCGCTTGCCGCGCGCCATGGCGTCCTGGAGGCCCCAGTATGCGCCTGACCAGAGTGCCGCCGCCCCCTGCCGGGGCGAGGTCTCGCGCGTCCCGTCGTTCGGCTCTTCGCCCAGAAGCTCGTAGCCCCAGATGCGCCGGTCCGCATCGAGGATGGGCTGTCTGGTTATGAAAACGGGTCTTCTGGCCGCCTCGTCATCCTGGGTCATGGATCTCCTCCGGGTCTTGCCCTGCGGGACGTGGTTCGCTTCCCTGCGGCCTCGGGGGGGGCGGGTCAGTACTTGCCCCCGTGCTGCTTCTTGACCGCATCGCGGTCGATCTCCCCCGCGGAGGTCCTGGGGAGCGCGTCCACGAAGACCACATGCTGGGGCTTCTTGTATCTGGCGATCCTGGAGGCCACGAAATCGATCAGTTCCTGGGGGGCCAGGGATGCTCCGGCTTCGAGCACGCAAACGGCCTTGATGGCCTCCCCCCAGTTTCGGTCCGGGACCCCTATGACGCAGGCCTGGGCCACGGCGCCGTGCTCCAGGATCACCTGCTCCACCTCAGCCGGGTACACGTTCTCCCCCCCGGGCTTGATCAGCTCCTTTTCGGCCTTGCGCTTCACGTACCAGAGGTAGCCGTCCTCGTCCAGACGGCCCATGTCCCCGGTGTGATGCCATCCATTCCGGAAGGTTCGGGCGTTGTCATCGTCGCGGCCCCAGTACCCCAGAAACACGGTGGGGGATCTGACGCAGATCTCCCCCACGGCCCCCACGGGGACCTCTTGGTCGTCGTCGTCCAGGATGGCCACGCGGGACAGGAGCGAAGGGGTCCCCGCGCTGCCCGGCCTCTCGAAGTAGGGCCCCCCGGTCACACCCATGGCCTCGGTCTGTCCGAACCCCGTGAGGAAGGTCGCATGGGGGGCGATCCGGGTGAAGGCATGGAGGGTGTCGGGGTGGTCCAGCCCCTGCACGTGCCTGAGGCTGGAGAGGTCGCAAGGGCACTGGCCGTGCCTGTCCACCAGCGTCTGGAGGATGGGCGCGAAGTTGAAGAAGGTCGTCCCCCTTTCGGCCTCAATCAGCCGCAAGGTGAGCTCCGCGTCGAAGCGCTCCACGACCACGTTCTTCCCCCCCGCGTGCATGACGGCCATGGAGAGGGCCAGGCCCGCGATGTGGAACAGCGGGAGGATCCCGATGTGGCAATCGTCGGGCCCCAGATGTTGGCGCGTCATCATGATGAAATTGCCCGCCACGATGTTGGCCTGGCTCAGGAGGGCGCCCCTGGGCCGGCCCTGCACGGCCGCTGTGTGGATGATCACGAACCCGCTTTCGGGCGGCACGGGGGCGGCGGCGCCGGGACCTTCGTCCGCGTACAGGGACGCAAACGGCCGGAAGCCCCCCGGGGCCTCACCCCCCCCCATGACATAGCAGCGTTCGATGGAGCCCACGCGTTTGGCCGCCTGGGCCACGGTTGCCTCGAAGCCTGGTCCGGCAAACGCCATCTTGGGCGTGCAGTCGGCGAGCACGTATTCCACCTCTTCCTGCTGGAAGCGCCAGTTGACGGGAAGCACGATGGCCCCGATCCGGGCGGCGGCCCCGTACAGGACCAGGAACTCGTCCGAGTTGTGGGCCACCACCCCCAGCCGATCGCCCACGGCGACGCCCTCCCGGAGGAGACCAGCGGCCAGCCGGTCGCACCGCGCCTTGTACTCTCCGTGGGTCAGGCGGGTCTCCTTGAACACGACCGCCTCCCGGTCCGGGTGGAGCCGGGCGTTCCTGACGATGAAGTCGTAGATGGTGAAGTCGCGCACGCCCATGGGTCTCCCTCCTGGGTATCGGGATGGGGCGGGGCGCCGGTGAACCCCTCTGCCCGCCGCCCTTCCTGTTCGGTCCTGCGCATCTCGGGACGTCCTTGCGAGCCCCGGCGTCGGCTTGGATGCCGTCTCGTTCATGTGGGATATACCATCGCCGAAGGGGAATGGGAAGGGCGTATCCATGGAACGGAGTTTTGGTTATCATTTCCGGAGGGCGCCAACGACCAGTGCGCCGCACGGAGGCCGGACCATCAGATGCCCATAAACCCTGCGCCTACCCACCCCCCCCCGGGGGGGATCTTCTCCGGGGCCCTCCCGCTGTTCATGCTGGCCCACTTCGTTCACCACCTGGTGACGGCGGTACCGGGCCCCCTGCTGCCCATGATCCGCAGTGAATTCGCTTTGGATTACACGCGCTCGGGGCTGGTCCTGTCGGCCTTCACCGTGGCGTACGGTCTGTCCCAGGTCCCGGGGGGGTGGCTGGCCGATCGCATCGGTCCGCGCATCCTCATGACCTCGGGGATCTGCGGCGTGGCCGTGGCCGGGCTCCTGGTGGGCCTCTCCCGGGACTACGTAATCCTGCTGGCGTGCCTGGCCCTCATGGGCCTGCTGGGGGGCGGATACCATCCGTCGGCCCCGCCCATCATCTCGGGCCTGGTGGCCCCCGCCCACCTGGGAAGGGCCCTGGGTCTGCACCTGACCGGCGGCGGGGCCAGCTACTTCATGGCGCCGCTGCTGGCCGCCGGCATGGCCGCGGTGCTCGGGTGGCGGGGAGTCTTCGTGGGCATGGCCGTGCCCACCCTGATCTTCGGGGTGCTGTTCGCCCGCTACCTCGCCCGCTGGTCGCGGCGGCCCAGGGGGGGAGGTCGCCAGGGGGGGGGCCAGGCGCGGGAGGCCCCCTCGGTGACCCGGCTGGGGCGTCTGGTGCCTTTCATCTTCCTGAGCACCTGCACGGGGGCGATCTTCATCTCGGTGATCTCTTTCATCCCCCTGTACCTGGTGGACCGGTTCCAGGTGGACGAGAAGGCGGCAGGGGCGTTCCTGGGGATCATCTATGCCGCGGGGCTCTGGGTGGGGCCGGTGGCCGGCCACGTCTCGGATCGCGTGGGCCGCATCCCCATGCTCGTGGGGGTGGCCTTCCTGAGCGGGCCGGCCATGTATCTCCTGGGGGCGGTGCCCTTCGGCTGGCCGTACTTCCTCCTGCTGTTCGCAACGGGAGTGATCGTCTTCATCCGCATGCCCGTCTCCGAGTCGTTCATCATCGGCGAGACGGCGCCCCGTCACCGCTCCACGGTCCTGGGGATCTACTTCTTCGGGGCCATGGAGGGGGGAGGGGTCCTGACCCCCGTCATGGGACACCTCATCGACGGATTTGGATTCTCCATCGGCTTCGCCGTGGCCGGCGGGGTCATGCTCCTGGTCACGCTGGCCTGCTCCCTGGCCCTGCGGGCGGCTCACAAGGGCTGAGGGGGGGCCTCGGTCGTCCGTCTTGCAAGCGTGGGCGGCTCCCATGGAAGCCGGGAGGGGACATTCCGCCCGGACCCGTTGAATTCGGGGCATGAATCAGATATGGTTGCGTTTCGTCCCGATGGGGCCCGGGGCGAGATCCGATGGAGGAGAGAACCCATGTCGTCACAACCCCTGTCCGGAGTCAAGATCGTCGATCTGTCCGCGGCCATGGCAGCGCCGTTCTGCACCCAGATCCTGGCCGACTTCGGGGCGAGCGTCGTCAAGATCGAGCCGCCCGGCAAGGGGGACATGCTCCGGGAATTCGGGCCGCCCTTCATCGAGGGGGAGAGCTATTATTTCCTGGTGACCAATCGGAACAAGCGGAGCGTGACCCTGAACCTCCAGTCCCCCAAGGGGTTGGAGGTCTTCCGAAGGCTGGCCAGACAGGCCGACGTGGTCATCGAGAACTTCCGGCCGGGGGTCAAGCGGAAGCTCAAGGTGGACTACGAGGATCTCAAGGGGGACAACCCGCGCCTCGTCTACGCCAGCATCTCGGGATTCGGCCAGACGGGGCCGTACCAGGACAGGGCCGGCTTCGACCCCATCGCCCAGGGCATGTCCGGGCTCACCAGCGTCACGGGCTGGAGCCACACGGGGCCCGTGCGCGTGGGCGTGGCCATCGGAGACTCCATCGCCGGGATCTACGCCGCCCTGGGGATCATGATGGCCCTCCTGGAGCGGGAGCGCTCGGGGCAGGGGCAGCGGGTGGAGACCTCCCTCCTGGAAGGGCTGGTATCGGTCCTGGGCATGCAGGCCGCCAAGTTCTTCGGGACGGGCGCGCGGCCCGAGCGCCAGGGGAACGACCACGCCATGATGGCTCCTTACGGGACCTTCCAGACCCGCGACGGGTACATCAACATCGCCGCAGGGAACCAGGCCATGTGGGAGCGGCTGGCCCAGACCCTGGATCTGGCCCCCCTGATCCAGGATGAGCGGTTTCGCACCGTGAGCGATCGCATGGCCCACCGCGAGGAACTGGCCCGCCTGCTGGAGGAGAAGCTGGCGGCCAGGGACACGGCCGAGTGGGTGTTGATCCTGGAGAAGGCCGGCGTGGCCAACGGGCCCATCCTCCACATCGATGAGGTCTTTGGGGACCCCCAGGTGCTCCATCAGGAGATGCTCTTGGAGATGGCGCACCCCCTGGCGGGGGCCATCAAGACCTTGGGGTTCCCCATCAAGATGAGCCGGACCCCCGGGGCGCTCAAGCTGCCGCCCCCCCTGCTGGGCCAGCACACGGAGGAGGTGCTGCAGGAGCTGGGGTATGCGTCCTCCGAGATCGCCGCCATGCGGGAGGAGGGGGTTACCTAGAGGATGAACGGTGTCCCTTTCCTGGTGGAGAAGAGCGCCCCGCTGGCCAAGGTCGTCATCAATCGCCAGGAGCGGCGCAATGCGTTTTCGGTCTCCATGTGGAACGGGCTCATGGAAATCGTGGAGGGGCTGGAGACCGATGGGGACGTGCGGGCGGTGGTCCTCACCGGTGCCGGGGAGGCGGCCTTCGCGGCAGGGGCGGACATCACCGAGATGCAGGGGGAGTATCCCCCCAGGGTGGAGGGGGTGCGCGCCCATCCGGTTCGACGGGTCACCGCGCTGGTGGCCCAATCCAGCAAGGTCTATATTGCCATGGTCAACGGTTTCGCCGTAGGAGGCGGCTGCGAGCTGGCCGTGGCCTGCGACCTGCGGGTCGCTGCCGACACGGCGAGGCTGGGCATCCCATCGGCCAAGATGGGGATCTGCATCTCGGCCAACGACATCCGGATGCTGGTGGGGCTGGTGGGCCCGTCCCGGGCCAAGGCCATCCTCTTAACGGGGAGGCTCGTGTCGGCCCAAGAGGCGTTGGCCATGGGGCTGGTGGACTACGTGGTGCCCAAGGGGGAACTGGAGCCGTTCACCACGGCCCTGGCCCGGGAGATCGCCGGGAACGCCCCGTTGTCCGTCCTGTGGGCCAAGCGGACGGTCAACCGCATCATGGACCCGGAAGCCCTGGGGCCCGGGGCGGAGGACGGGCCGGACTACTCCGAGACCTGCTTCGAGAGCGAGGACTTCAAGGAAGGGGTCCGGGCCTTCATGGAAAAGCGCAGGCCCGTCTTCCGGGGGCGGTGA
>CAZEPJ010000014.1:0-73969 GCA_964514105.1 uncultured Desulfarculaceae bacterium
CGGGGAGATTTGGGTTGACGCCCGGCCGAAACCTGTGGCCCAATAGGGCGTTATTCCTTCAATCAAGGAGGACGGACATGAAACGGCACCGTACGGGTATGTGGCTCGAGTCGGCGTTGTTGGCGATCTCCCTGCTGCTGGCGGCGGGTCCGGCGCTGGCCGCCGACGCCATCAAGATCGGCGTCATGGTGCCCCTCACGGGCCCCGCGGCTGCCGACGGCCAGAGCGCCCAGCAGTCGGTGGAGATGGCGGCGGCCAAAGTCAACGCCGCCGGGGGCGTCAACGGCAAGAAGGTGGAGGTGGTCTTCTACGACGACCAGTTCGACCCCAAGCAGGCCGTGACCGTGGCCCGGCGCATGATCGAGGCGGACAAGGTGATGGCCGGGGTCTCCGGGTCGTACTCGGGCCCCACCCGGGCGGCGGCCCAGGTCTTCGAGGAGAACAAGGTCCCCTTCTCCGTGGGGTACGCCCTGCACCCGGACGTGACCAAGGACAAGAAATACGTGTTTCGCCTGACGGTCCTGGGCCCCATCCAGGGGCGGGCTGCGGGGTACACGGCGGGCAAGCTCATGAACATCAAGACGGTATCCCTCCTGGTGCTGGACAATGACTTCGGCGTGTCCCTGGCCCAGGGGTTCAAGGAGTACGCCGGCAAGTTCGGGGTGAAGATCGTCTCCGAGGACAAGTTCAAGATGGGGGAGAAGGAGTACTCCCCCGTTCTGACCAAGATCAAGGGGCTCAACCCCGACGCCGTGTTCACCACCGCATATCCCCTCGAAGGGGCCCTCATGATCAAGCAGGCCGCGGATCTGGGGCTTAAGGCCAAGATGATCGGGACCGAGGGACTGGACTCCACCAAGGGTTTCCTGGACGTGGCCGGCAAGCAGGCCGAGGGCCTGGTCATCACCACCAACCTGGACCGGGACTCCAAAGTGCCCGAGGTCCAGGAATACCTGAGGGAGTACGAGAAGAAGTACGGCTTCGCGCCGGACATGACGGGGGCGTCCACATACGACGCCTTCATGGCCGTCCTGGAGGCCATCCAGAAGGGCGGGGACAAGCCCGAGAAGGTCGTCGAGGCCTTCCGTACCCTCAAGGGATGGCAGGGCGTCACGGGCAAGATCTACGAGTTCACCCCCAGCGGCGAGGTGATCAAGGACGTGGTCCTGCAGGTGGTCAAGGACGGCAAGTTCCGCTACTTCGGGCTCGTGGACGACCGGAATCTGCTGACCCCATGATGCCCTGCGGGCGCCCCTCGGTTGGATCGACGGCCGGAGGGGCCTGGCACCGCCATCCATGGTTGTCAGTGCACTGAACCGCCCCGGGGCCTTCCTGTCCCGACAGGGATGGGCCGGGGGAACGGGCCCAATCCAGGGTTTCAGACGCCATGCTGCAGCAGCTCGTCAACGGGGTCATCGCGGGGTCCCTGTACGCCCTGGTGGCCGTGGGGCTCACCATGGTGTACGGGATCCTGCGCATCCTGCACATCGCCCACGCGGCGGTGTACGTCTCGGGGGCCTACCTGGGCCTCATCGGATATACGTACACCGGGAGCCTCGTTTTCGGCCTGGGCACGGCCATGGCCGGTTGCATGGTCTTGGGCTGGCTGATCCAGCGTTTCCTGTATACGCCCCTGCTCAAGGAGGAGCGCATCGTCCCCCTCATCGCCTCGGTGGGATGCTACATCTTCTTCGAGGACCTCTTCCGGCTTCTGGGAGGGCCGTACATCCGGGCGTTCACTGTGCGACTCTGGTTTGAGAAGGTCGTGATCTGGGACACCGTGATCACGGCCCACCAGGTCCTGATCCTCGCCGCCACGGCCCTTTGCCTGGGGGGCATCTACCTGATCATCACCCGCACCAAGCTGGGCCTGGCGTGGCAGGCCACCGCCCAGGACATGGACACGGCCCGGGCCATGGGGGTCAACATCCGCCACGTGGTCAACCTCAACTTCCTCATCGCCTCGGCCATCGCGGCCGTGGCCGGGGTCCTCACGGCCATCAACTACAACTCGGTCCTCCCCACCATGGGATCGGTCCCCGCGTACAAGACCTTCGCCATCGTGGTCCTGGGCGGCATGGGTTCGATCCCCGGGACCATCGCCGCAGGCCTCATCGTGGGGCTGGTCGAGACGGTCATGTCAGCGTACTTCGGCTTCATCATGCCCCGCGACGCCATCGCCTTCACGGCCATGATCCTGATCCTGGCCTTCCGTCCCCAGGGCCTCTTCGGGGGAGCCAGGGCCGCATGAGCTGGGGCTACCTCATCACCATCGGGGACATCGTCGGGATCTATATCATCCTGACCCTCTCCCTGAACATCATCTCCGGATATGCGGGCCAGCCCTCCCTGGGCCAGGCGGCCTTCTTCGGCATCGGGGCCTATGCCTCGGCCATGCTGACCACCAAGGCCGGCATGAGCTTCTGGCTGGCCCTGCCCCTGGCCGTGGGGGCGGCCGGGGTCGTGGGGGCCCTGGTGGGGATCATCTCCCTGCGCATCAAGGGGGACTTCCTGGCGGTCACCACCATCGGGGTGAACTTCGTCATCGTCTCGATCTTCGAGTACTGGGACTTCTTCGGCGGGGCGTACGGCATCTCAGGAATCCAGTATCCGTCGCTCTTTGGGCTCACCCTGTCCCGGGGCTACTACCTGGCGCTCATCCTCTTCTTCGTGCTCGTCACGGCCCTGTTCTGCCTGCTCGTCACCCGCTCCTGGCTGGGGCTGGCCCTGGAGGCCATCCGGGAGGACGAGGACGCGGCCGAGGCCTCGGGCATCAACTGCAAGAAGTTCAAGATCGTGGCGTTCTCCCTGGGGTGCGGCGCGGCGGGACTGGCCGGGGTCCTGTACGCCCACTTCATGCGCTTCGTGGTCCCCGTGGACTTCTCCTTCCCCATCTCCATCACCATCGTCTCCATGATGGTGGTGGGGGGGACGGGAAGCATCCGGGGGGCAGTCCTGGGGGCGGTGCTCATGGCGGCCCTCCCCGAGATCCTCCGGCCCCTGGCCAATTTCCGCCTGCTCTTCTACGGAGGGCTCATGGTCCTCATCACGCGCTTTCAGCCCCAAGGGCTTTTCGGCACCCAGGCCTTCCTGGTCCGGCGCCTGTTCGGGCGGTGGGTCGGGGCCGGGCCGGGGCCGTGAGGGACGGGGACTATGGGGCCCGTGCTGCGACTGGACAAGGTGAGAAAGGCCTTCGGCGGACTCCAGGCTGTCCGGGACGTGGACCTGGAGGTCAACGCCAACGAGATCCTGGGCCTCATCGGCCCCAACGGAGCGGGCAAGACCACCCTGTTCAATACCATCTGCGGGGTGTATCGGCCGGACGGGGGGCGCATATTCCTGGACGACCGGGAGATCACGGGTCTGCCCACCCACCGCATTGCCCGCATGGGGATCGGTCGGACATTTCAGATCGTCAAACCGTTCCGGAACATCACGGTGGAGCGAAATGTCCTGGCGGCGTTGGGACATGAGGCCATGGCGGGGCTCCGGGCCGGCCTCCTGGGCACCGGGCTGGGGCGCCACCGGGAACGGGTCAGAGGGCTGCTGGGGCTGGTGGGCCTGGCGGGGGTCATGAACGAGACCCCGGGCACCCTCACCCTGGGACACCAGAAGCGGTTGGAGATCGCCAGGGCTCTGGCCCTCGAGCCCAGAGTGCTCATGCTGGACGAGCCCTTTGCGGGGCTCAGCCAGGAGGAGATCGGCCCCCTGGCTCGGGTCATACGGGACCTCCGGCACCAGGGGCTCACCATCCTGCTCATCGAGCACAACATGCCGTATGTGATGGAGCTGTGCGACCGCCTGGCGGTCCTGCACTTCGGGGAGAAGATCCGCGAGGGGTGCTGCGAGGAGGTTCGCTCGGACCCGCGGGTGATCGAGGCGTATCTGGGAAGGTGACAGGGCCGGGGGGCGCTCCCTGCTGGGAACGCCCCCCGGCCAAGGATCGGGGACGGGGCATGCTCGAGGCCAGGGATCTGTCCGTGTACTACGGCCGGTACTGCGCCGTGAGGAACGCTTCATTCGAGGTGGCCAGGGGGGAACTGGTCACGTTCATCGGGGCCAACGGCGCAGGCAAGACCTCCACCATCCGGGCCATCCTGGGCCTGGCCGACCGGACGGAAGGCCGCATCCTGTTCGAGGGCCGGGACATCACCGACCTGCCGTCGCACCAGCGCGTCCGCCTGGGCATGGCGATGGTGCCCGAAGGAAGGAAGATCTTCCCGGATCTCACCGTTTCGCAGAACCTCTCCATGGGGGCCTTCCCCGTGGCGGACCCCGCAGCAGTGGACAGGCGGCTCTCCTGGGTCCTGGGGCAGTTCCCCATTCTGGCCGAGCGCCGCAGGCAGCTGGGAAGGCACCTTTCGGGCGGCGAGCAGCAGATCCTGGCCATCGCCCGGGCCCTCATGAGCGGGCCCAAACTGCTCCTCATCGACGAGGTCTCCATGGGCCTCATGCCCATCGCCGTGGACCGGGTCTTTGAACTCATCCGGCAGCTCAACGCAGAGGGGACGACCATCCTGCTGGTGGAGCAGAACGCCCGAAAGGCCCTGGCCGTGGCCCAACGGGGGTACGTGCTGGAGTCAGGGGTCGTCACCCTGCACGACACGGCCCGCAACCTCATCCACAACCCCAGGATCGTGGCGGCGTACCTGGGGGGATAGGACCCCTGGGCCCTGGGCTATTGACAATCCCGGGGGGGTGGGTGAGCATGGTTGGGTATCCGCGCGCTGCCGGCGGGACCTCCGCGGATCTCCCGACGAAAGGAGCATGACGCAGATGACGAGATGGATCCTGGTTTGTCTGGTCTCCACCTTGGCCATAACCATGCCGGGCGCCGCCTGGGCCCAGCAAGGGCCCACCGTGCTCAAACTGGCGCATCTGACGGTCAAGGGGGGATTCCTGGACCAGAGGGCCCAGAAGTTGGCCGAACTGGTTTCCCAGAAGACCGGGGGGAGCGTGAAGATCGAGGTCTTCCCGGAGCAACAGTTGGGAAGCATCGATCAGATCCTCCAGGGCGTGTCCAAGGGGACCATCGACATGGCCCAGGAGCTGGAGTCCTTCATGGATGTCTACGAGAAGGACTTCACCATCTACTGGGCCCCCTTCATGTTCAGTCGCGAGGAGATCCGGTTCAGCGCGTATCTGGAGGAGCTCCGGGAGCGGGTGCGCAAGAAGGTGGGCATCCGCACCCTGCCCGGACTGGCCTTTCGGCCCCCGTTTCACCTCTGGACCCGCAACGAGCAGGTGACCAGCCCCAAGGAGCTCAGGGGGATCAAGCTGCGCGTGTGGGAGTCCAAGACGCTCTTTGACACCTGGAAAGGCCTGGGGGCCGCGCCCGTCACCATGCCGTGGGGCGACGTGCCCCAAGCGCTGTCCACAGGGACGGTGGACGGCCTGTTCCACAACATGGTGCAGGTGCGGGACGAGAAGCTCCACGCGAACCTCAAGTATTGCACCCTGTTGAACTTCGTGAAGCTCTATGACGTGACCTGGATCAACGACAAGCGCTTCAGCGCCCTGCCGCCCAACGTGCAGAAGGCCCTCAGCGAGGCCGCTCAGGAGGCGGCGGACTGGTTCTCGGCGGAGGCGCACGCCCTGGACGAGCAGGCCATGAAGGACTGCGCGGCGGCCGGGGTGGTGTTCCTGGACGTGGAGCGGGAGCCCTGGGTGCGCGCGGCCGCCCTGGCGCACAACGACCTGGAGCGTTCCGGAATCTGGTCCAAAGGGTTGCTCATGAAGCTGGGCAAGGCCTATTGACCCAGGAGATCCTGCGGATCCCGCGGGGGGCGCATTGAAGGCCCACGGGCTCATGTCTCGACGGTTGTAGGGACCGCCGGGAGGGCAACGGAGGCACCCCCCCCGCGATCTCGAAACCCGTGAAAGAGGAGGGGAGTGATGAGAGGGAAGCTGATTCCGTTGTTGTTCCTGTTGGCAGCCTTGGCAGGGGCGTGCGCCCCTCAGGCGCACATGGGCGTCCAGGACCGGGCGTTGATGGCGCCCCCGGAGTTCGCCCAGACCGAGGCGGCCATCGCCCAGGCCGAGAGGTCGCCGGGGGCCAAGCAGTGCCCCGACAAGATCGCCAAGGCCAAGGAGCTGGCCAAGCAGGGCATCGAGACCTACTGGGCGTGCCGGACCGAGGACGCCCTGAAGATGCTGGCCGAGGCCCGAAGGCTGGCCAAGGAGGCGGAGGGCTGCCAGCCGCCGCCGGCCCCGGCTCCCAAACCCACGCCGCCTCCTCCGCCGGCGCCGCCCAAAAAGGAGATCAGCTTCAAGTGGGTGTACTTCGACTTCGATAAGTTCGTGCTCACGCCGCAGGCCCGGGGCATCCTGGACGAGACCGCCCGGATCCTCCAGGCCAACCCCGAGGTCAAGCTGGAGCTGGCCGGCCACACGGACGGCCGGGGCACCGACGGGTACAACCGGCGGCTGTCGGAGAAGCGCAGCAAGGCGGTGTACGACTACCTCATCACCAGGGGCATTGCCCCGGGTCGCCTCAAGCCCACGGCCTTTGGCGAGGCCAATCCCGTGGCCTCCAACGAGACCGAGGAGGGGCGGGCCAAGAACCGGCGGGTGGAGCTCAAGATCCTCAGGTAGGGGATCTCGCGCAGCGGCCGCGTGCGTCTCGAGGGGAGCGGACCCCTGGGTCCGCTCCTGCTTTTTTCTGCCGGGCCGGCGCGTTCACCCATGGACAATCCCCTGCCCCGCCCCCTGATCCGGGGCGGAGGCCCGGGGGGCCGGCAAACAGGGGGGTACGCAAAGACATGGTCAGGTTCGGGTTCGTGCTTTGCTCGCTTCTGTGCATCCTGGGCGTGGACCCTGCGGGAGGGGCCCAGGGCCAGAAGGCCAAGGACTTCAAGGTCTGGCTGGGGGAGTTCCGGAAGGAGGCCCTTGCCGCTGGGGTCTCATCCAAGACCCTGGATCTGGCCCTCAAGGACGTCACTCCCCTGGCGCGGGTCATCGAGCTGGATCGCAAGCAACCCGAGTTCACCCTGTCTCTCGAGGAGTACATGAGCCGGGTGGTGAGCGAGGCCAGGGTGGCGCGAGGCCGCGAGGCGTGGGTCAGGCACCGGGAGCTGGTGGAGGCCATCGCCGAGCAGTACGGGGTTCCGCCCCAGTATCTCATGGCCCTCTGGGGGATGGAATCGAGCTACGGCTCGTCGCCGGGGGATTTCCCGGTCATAGGATCTTTGGTGACCTTGGCCTACGACGGCCGGCGGGGGGCCTATTTTCGAAAGGAGCTGGTCCTGGCCCTGCGAATACTGGACAAGGGTCACGTTTCCCTGCAGCGGATGACGGGCTCCTGGGCGGGGGCCATGGGGAACTTCCAGTTCATGCCCTCTTCCTTCTGGAGCTATGCCACGGATTACAATGGCGATGGGCGCATGGACATATGGGGGGATCTGGGGGATTCCATTGCCTCGGCCGCCAACTACCTCTCCAAGCTGGGATGGAAAAGGGAACAGGGCTGGGGGCGGGAGGTGCGGATCCAGGAGGGTTTCGATCGAAGTCTGGTGGGTTCCCAGGTGCGCAAGAGCCTGGGGGAGTGGCAGGCCCTGGGCGTGATGGGCCCGGACGGGGAGGAATTGAGGGACCCCCCCTCGTGGACGGCGGCCCTGATCCAGCCCGACGGTGCCCAAGGCAGGGCCTTTCTCACCTACGACAACTACCGCGCCATCATGAGTTGGAACCGCTCCCATCTCTTCGCCATCTCCGTGGGCACCCTGGCCGACCGCATCGCCGCCGAGTGAGGGATGGCTCAGGGCCTCGACCTATCCCCTCCCCGCCGCACCGGAGATAACGTTCCTGTATGGCCCGGGGCCTTCGGGTTACCATTTGGTATCCTTCCATCGGGGCAGATCTCGGGAAATCAAGGGGTTGGATCTGGCACGGGCGTTGCATTACCGTCTGTGCGGGCCTCGATTGCGGGCCATGAACCTCGGGGCAGCGAGGGGAGATGGACATGCAACGGATGACAACGACGGGCGAAGTCCTCACCCGGAAGATCTCCCTGACCAAAGTGGACTCGGTGGGGAAGGAGCAACGCGGCGCCGTGGTTGGCTGGGAGCACGGGGTCCCCAAGAAGGGGGAACGGTACAGCGTGTTCCTGGGAAAAGGCCGGGTCCTGAGGACGAGCCCCGTGGAGGACGTGCGGACGAGTGCGGACGCGGTCCTGATCAAGACGGCCAACTCCATCTACCGCGTCCAATACCTCAAGGGATGATGATCTCGCAAGAGGTCAGCAAATGCCCCCTTTCGTCGTCCCCTCGAGGGACGCAATCCCGTGTTTTCAGCTGGTTCGATGATTCCTGGACCCCGGTTTTCCACGTGCTGACGGCTTCTTGCCACACCATCAAGGGATGACCCCCGCGGGTTTCCCCTCCCGGAGATCCCCCCGCTGCCCCGGGGCCGCCGCGGCGCGCCATCCGCATGCCAGGCTCTCCAGGTTGGGCCTCGCCAGGTCGGACCTGGAGAGCCCCCCAACCACGGCCATCATCTCCTCCCGCGTGAATGGAAGCCAGCCCAACTGCTGGGCTGCGGCCAGCATGATGAGGTTGACCCCCACGGGATAGCGAAGCTCCTGGGCCAGGAGGGTGGCGGGAACGCCGCGCCACGCGATTCGATGGGCCCGAAGATAAGCCTGGACCAGGGGGCCCTGGAGCTTGCCAGCCCCCTCGTTGACGAGCAGCATCCCCTCGGGCCGCAGAAAAGCCAGGTACCGGAGGCCTTCGTTCTCCTCCATGCCCAGGACCAGGTCCGCGGCCCCCTTGCGGATCATGGGGGCCAGGGCCCCCCGGCCCATCCTCACATGGCTGACCACCGAGCCGCCCCGCTGGGCCATGCCGTGGGTCTCGGCCCCCAGCACGGGCCAGCTCCTCCTCATGGCCAATTCGGTCAGGACCCGGCTGACGAACAAGATCCCCTGTCCCCCCACGCCCGAGAGCAGGATGTTCACGGCGCATCCTCCCGGTCCGCTGTCTTCCCAATGGCCTTCTTGGGACAGACCGCCACGCAGACCCCGCAGCCCGTGCAGAGCCGAGCGTCCACGTTCACCCTTCCTTGTTCCGGATTCCACAGCAGGGCCGGACACTCGAAGGCCTCCACGCAGTGCCGGCATCCTCCGCAGCGATCACTGATCCGGACCGGTGCGCCCCGCCCCTTGGCAGCATCTCGCCGGGCGATGAGGCACGGGTGGCGGGCGATGACCACAGCCACCCCCCCCTCGGGAGAGCGGACGTGCTGGCCGGCACGCTTGAGCAGCTTCATGAACCCCCGCAGGTCGTACGGGTCGTGGACCTCCAGGAACTCCACGCCGCAGCCGGCCACCAGGCGCTCGAGGGGGATGGGCCGTCCCGGAGAGCCGTTGACCCGTCTGTCCCATGCGGGCGTGGGCTGCATGCCCGTCATGGCTGTGACCTCATTGTCCAGCAGGACCAGCACGAAGCGCGCGCCGTTGTGGACGGCATTGATCAGGGCTGTGCTTCCCGAGTGGTAGAAGGTGGAGTCCCCCATGGTGGCCACGATGGGCTGCTCGCGGCCGTCCTGGTGGAAGGCCTGGAAGATCCCGCTGGCCAGCGTGATGCCCGAGCCCATGTCCAGGACGGTGTCCACCCCGCCGAGGTTCGCCCCCAGGGTGTAGCAGCCGATGTCGCTGGTGAACACGGCGTCGGGGAATGCCCTCTTGATGGCGTAAAAGGAGGCGCGATGCGGGCAGCCTGCGCACAGGGTGGGGCGGCGCTGGGGGAGGGCGACCTCCTGGAGCACCCGATGGATGGCGGGGCCGGCAATCCGCCGGCGCACGGTGCGGCCTTGGAGCCCGGCCGCCACGAGGCATCGATCCAGGATCTCCCACACGGTCTCGGGCCAGAGGTCTCCCTCTCGGGGCACGTGTCCCGTCATGCGCCCCCAGGCCTTTTCCCGCCCCGGCAGCTGGAGTTCCATGAGGCCGTCGGGCTCCTCTAGGACCAGGACCCACCGGCACCGCGCCATGAAGCGAGCGACTGACCGCATGGGAAAAGGAAAGGGCATGCCCACTTTGAGCAGCGGCACGTCCCCGACCCGGCGCTCCAGGAGGATCTCGCGCACCACTTGGAACGGCACCCCGCCTGCGATGATGCCCAGCTTCGCCTCCCGCCCGTCCGCCTCGAAGAACCGGTGCGTATGCCGCTCGGAGACGGCGGCCATGCGGTCCAGCTTGGCGTTGAGCTTGCGGTGCAGGACATGGCGAAAGCGGGGGGTGGCTGCCCAGCGCGTCACGTCCCGCACGAAGCGGGCCGGGGGAGGTTCAGACAGGCGCACCGGCGCCACGGGCAGGTCCTGGCGGGCATGGCTCAGGCGCGTCACCGACCGCAGCATGACGGGGAGTTGGAAGCGCTCCGACAGAACCAGGGCCCCCCTGGCCATGGATCGGGCCTCGGCCGGCGTGGAGGGGTCCAGGACGGGGATCTTGGCCACCCGCGCCAGGAGGCGGGAGTCCTGCTCGGTCTGGGAGGAATGGGGCCCGGGGTCGTCGCAGGAGACCACGACCAGGCCCCCCAGCACCCCCACGTACGCCGCACTCATGAGGGAATCGCAGGCCACGTTGAGGCCCACCTGCTTCATGCAGCATGCCGCCCGTTTGCCCACCATGGCCGCGGCAAAGGCCTGGTCCAGGGCCACCTTCTCGTTGACCGACCATTCGGCATATACCCCCAGCTCCCATCTGCGGGAAAAGGCGAGCACGGCCGGAAGGATCTCGGAGCTGGGGGTCCCGGGGTACGAGGCCACCACCCGGCAGCCGCCCTCCACGAGCCCCAGGGCGATGGCCTCGTTGCCCATGAGGACTTCTCTACGCCTCGGTGGCATGCTCGCCTCCCCCTTGGGCCTCTCGAATGAGATCCACGAGAGCGACCGCCTTGGGCGGCGGCGGGGTCTCGAAGCAATCCGCCCATTGCTCAGGGGGGATGAGCCTGGCGATCACGGCGCGCAGACGCGGGATCACCTCTTCCCAGCACTGGAACAGGCGGCCGCAGGGCCTTCCCTCGGGCATCTGGTAGCAGTACGCGATGGGGACGGGATGGCCCAGTCTGGGACATCTCATCTCGGGCACGCGGTGGGTGGGGGCACTCTCCATGGCTGATGCCACCTCCTGGCTTCCAGGCAACAAGGGCCGGGAGGCACAGACAACGCATCCGCTGCCTTCCGGCCCTTGGCATCATGTGGCGGGTTGTGACATCCCTTCCCGCCCTGGGCTATGAACGTAAACTACATCTTGGGCTTTGGCAAGGCCGATATGTCCTTGAGGGCCCGCTCGATCTCGGCTTCGGGCAGGTCGTGGTCGGCCAGCCTGCCGTCCAGGAACGCCGAGTACGCCCCCATGTCCACGAGGCCGTGGCCGCTCCAGTTGAACAGGATGACCTTCTCCTTGCCCTCTTCCTTGGCCTTGTGGGCCTCGCGGATCACCACTGCGATGGCGTGGTCCGTCTCCGGGGCGCTGATGAACCCCTCCGTCCGGGCGAAGGTGATCCCGGCCTGGAAGGTCTCCATCTGGGGGACCGCCACGGGGGTCACGAGCCCGTCCATGACCAGCTGGCTCACGATGGGGGCCATGCCGTGGTATCGGAGCCCTCCCGCGTGGATGGGCTCGGGCACGAAGGTGTGCCCCAGGGTGTGCATGGGGAGCAGGGGGGTCATGCCCACGGTATCGCCGAAGTCATAGGCGAAGGGTCCCTTGGTCATGGTGGGGCAGGAGGCCGGCTCCACCGCGTAGACCGTGACCTGCTTGCCGCCGATCTTGTCGGCCACGTAAGGCAGGGCCAGGCCGGCGAAGTTGCTCCCGCCGCCGGCGCACCCGATGACCACGTCGGGGTACGCCCCCAGCTGGGCCATCTGCTTCTTGGCCTCCAGCCCGATGATGGTCTGGTGCATGAGCACGTGGTTGAGGACGCTTCCCAGGGAATACTTGGAATTCTCCCCCTTGACGGCGGCCTCCACGGCCTCGCTGATGGCGATGCCCAGGCTCCCCGGCGAGTCCGGGTTCTGGGCGAGGATCTTGCGACCCGCCTCGGTCTCGTTGCTGGGGCTGGGCGTGCAATTGGCCCCCCAGGTCTGCATCATGACCCGGCGGTACGGCTTCTGCTCGTACGAGATGCGCACCATGAACACCTTGCACTCGAGCCCGAACAGGTTGCAGGCGAAGCTCAGCGCGCTCCCCCACTGGCCGGCGCCCGTCTCCGTGCACAGCCGCTTGATCCCCGAGACCTTGTTGTAGTACGCCTGAGGCACGGCGGTGTTGGGCTTGTGGCTGCCGGGCGGACTGACCCCCTCGTTCTTGAAGTAGATCTTGGCCGGGGTCTGAAGGAATCTCTCCAGACTCGTGGCCCGCACCAGGGGCGTGGGACGCCACAGGAGGTACTTCTCTAGGACGGCCTCGGGGATGTCGATCCACCGCTCGGGGCTCATCTCCTGCTCCAGGAGGGGCATGGGGAAGATGGGCGTCATGTCGTCGGGGCCCACGGGCTGGCCCGTCCCCGGGTGCAGCGGTGGCTGCATGCCGCGGGGAAGGTCGGGCAGGATGTTGTACCACTGTCTGGGGATCTCGTCTTCCTTGAGCAGGATCTTCTTGGCGCCGTCCATCGGTTCCACCCTCCTTTGGCTTGAGTTGAAAAAAAAAGACCGCGAGCTTGTTTCTCGCGGTCTCAAGGGCCAGGCGAGCCCTGGGAGGCTCGCCATGCAACCGAGTCAGCAAATCAGCGGACCCTCGGTGTGCGCGCCTCACCCGCATGGGGGCCGCGCCACCACCAAAGGGCAGTCGCGAGGAGCTTCAGCTTCAGATCCATCATCAGCATAAATGACCCAATACCACAGGCGACATGAGGCTGTCAACAGACAAGAACGCCGGGCGGCAGCCCGATCCGCCTTCGCTTCCCACCGTCGCGATCACCTCTCGGCCCCTCGCACGCGAAAGATGCCCTCCCTTTGGCGGCGAGCGGGACCACGTGCGCGCCGGCTGTGGGCACCCCGCCGCGCTGGCGCACGGGCCCGGTCAATGGCCGTCAGGCGCCCCATTGATCCGGTCGATGACCTGCCGGAGCCGCCCCGTGCGACGGCGATCCAAGGCGAAGACGAGCCGGTGCAGCGAACCCAGCTCCGGATCCTCCTCCTCCCCGGCAATGGGACCCGGGACGAAGACGAACCGGCCCGATTCCAGGATGTCCCCGAACTCCGAGTTCAACCGTCGGACAAACTCCGGGCAGATGGGGCGCGAGAGGCGCATCACCGTGCCCCCCTTGGTCTGACGCAGGGAATGGTACACGCGGTAAAAGCCGCAGATCTCTTCGCAGGCCCGATCCACGTCGTCGGTGGCCAGGTAGAGATTGAGGTCTTCCTGGGAGATCATCCGCCGGCGGTGCAGTTGGGTTCGCACGAAACGGTCCCACGCCTTCCAGTAGCTCCCCCCGGGCCGATCCAAAAGGACGATGGGCATGGGGGCGTTCTTTCCCGTCTGCAGGAGGGTGAGGGCCTCGAAGACCTCGTCCATGGTGCCGAATCCCCCGGGGAAGCAGACCAGGGCGTGGGCCTCCTTGACGAACACCAGCTTGCGCGCGAAGAAGTAGCGAAAGGTCATCAGCTTGGGATCTCCGTTGATGACCGGGTTGGCCTGCTGTTCGAAAGGGACCCGGATGTTCACCCCGAAGCTCCGGTCCCGCCCTGCGCCCTCGTGGGCGGCTTCCATGACCCCGCCCCCCGCCCCGGTGATCACCATGAAGCCGCGGGACGCCATTTTCTCGCCGAAGGCCACCGCCTGGCGGTACTCCGCCGACCCCTCCGTGGAACGGGCCGACCCGAACACGCTCACCTTCCGCATCCGGCGATACGGGGCGAAGATCTTGAAGGCGTGCCGGAGCTCCTTGATCGCCTTGTTGAGGACCTTGAGGTCTCCCCGATCCGCCTCGTCCCTGAGCAGGTTGAGGCTGGACTGAATCATCTCGGCCACCAGGTCCCTGTTTTCGCTTCCCTGGAACGGATCCAGGAGCGACTCCACGATGGGATCCGGCCTTGGACGACGGCGCGTCTCCATGGTCTGCATGCCTCCCGGGCCGGGCGAAAGAGCCCGGGGCCCTCGATCCTCAGGACAATCCTAAGGCCGAGCCGTCCGCAAGTCAAAACCCCCCGGCGGCCTCCGCCGTCACCGGTCGGATGCGGACGGCGTATCCCCTCCGGACCTGAAACATGGGCGGTGGGCATCACGTTCCATTTGTCATTTGCGGCGAGCTGGGCTATGGTATGGGGCGTTCTGATCCAGGTCGGCAGGTCAGGGAGAGGGTGGAGATGCCCAAGAAGATGCTCATCAACGCAGCCACCGAGGATGAGATCCGGGTGGCCATCGTGGAGGACGGCCACCTCCACGAGATCGGCGTGGAGGCCTCGGGCCGGGGGCAGATCAGCGGGAACATCTACAAGGCCGTGGTGGTTCGCCTGGAGCCCAGCCTCAACGCGGCCTTCGTGGATTACGGCGGGGAGAGGCACGGGTTTCTGCCCGCCGACGACGTCCATCCCAAGCACTACAAGGGGCAGGCCAGGAAGGAGGGCAACGGCCCGCTCCCCATCAACAAGGCCTTGGAGAGGAACCAGCATTTGCTGGTCCAGGTCTCGCAGGACCCCCGGGGCCAGAAGGGAGCCCTCCTGACCACGTACATCTCATTCCCGGGTCGCTACCTGGTGCTCATGCCGTACAAGGCCAAGAACGGCGTGTCCCGGAAGATCCAGGACGAGGAGGAGCGCGAGCGGCTCAAGGCGATCCTGGATGAGATCAATCCATCGGACGAGATGGGCTTCATCGCGCGAACGGCCTGCGAGGGCAAGGGAAAGAGCGAGATCCTCAAGGACGTGCGAACCCTGCGCCGGCTGTGGCAGGACATCGCCCAGAAGTCCAAGAAGGCCACGGCGCCGGCCCTCATCTACCAGGAGAGCAACCTGGCCATACGGACCATCCGGGACTACCTCTCCCCCGACGTGGACGAGATCCTCGTGGACAGCCCCGACCTCTATGTGCAGGTCCAGGATTTCTTCAAGGCCACCATGCCCAAACAGGCCAAGATGGTCAAGCTCCACAAGGAGAAGGGGCCTCTCCTCAACAAGTACCAGATCGAGGAGCAGATCGAGTCCGTTTACGAGCGCAGGGTGCGGCTGAAGTCCGGCGGGACCATCGTGGTGGATCCCACCGAGGCCCTGGTCTCCATCGACGTGAACACGGGCAAGACGGCCATCCGGGAAGACCCCGAGACCACCGCCTTCAAGACCAATCTGGAGGCGGCCGAGGAGATCGCGCGCCAGCTTCGCCTGAGGGATCTGGGCGGGCTCATCGTCATCGACTTCATCGATATGGAGAGCCGCAAGCACCGGTCCGATGTGGAGAAGGCCCTCAAGGACGCATTCAAGAGGGACAAGGCCCGGGTTCGGACGGGGCGCATCTCCCAGTTCGGGCTGCTGGAGATGTCCCGACAGCGCCTGAAGCCCACCCTGGAGTCCCACGCCTACGACGTCTGCCCGGGCTGCCGCGGAAGCGGAAAGGTCAAATCGGCCGAGGCCCAGGCCCTTCAAATCTTCCGTCGGATCCAGGGGGCCGCCGTCAAGGGAAACCTGGTCCGGGTGGAGGGGGAGATCCCCCTGGACACGGCGCGCTATCTCCTCAACGACATGCGGGCCGATCTTGCCGCACTGGAGAAGGACCTGGGCGTCAAGGTCCGGCTGGGCATCCAGCCCACGGCCCTCCCCCAGGACGCCCGCCTCAAACTGGTGCGCAGCAGGAAGGGTGGTGAGGGGGAGTCCGTGGAAGACGTCTCGCTCTGAGTGCTCGACCCCATGCCCGTCATCCCCATCCGCATCCCCTTCCATCGCTGGGAGATCGCCGGCCATCTGCACCGCCCGTCGCCGGCGCCCGAACTCCCCTGCGTGATCCTCTGCCACGGCCTCCTGAGTTCCATGGAAAGCCCCAAGTTCCGCCTCCTGGCCGAGGCCCTCACCGGCCGGGGCATGGCCGCCCTGAGGTTCGATTTCCTGGGGTGCGGCGCCAGCACGGGCCACCTGCGGGACACCACGGTCTCCCGGAGACTGGATGAGCTGCGGGCGGTGTTGGGTTTCCTCCGCCGGGATCTGGGAATCCAAGGCCCCCTGGGGCTTCTGGGAAGCAGCATGGGGGGGTTCATATCCCTTCTGGCCTTCGCCGGGGGCCGGGACATCGACGCCATCTGCGTGTGGGCCACCCCGTTCGATCCCCAAGGGCTCTCCCGGCTCCGGGCGCACCCCGATCTGGCCGGCCTGGGGCCAGCGTTCTTCGAGGATCTGGCGACACACCACCTGGCGCGCTTGTCCCCCCGCATCCACCATCTCATGGTGCTCCACGGGGAGAAGGACGAGATCGTCCCCCAGGACCACGCCCGGCGGCTGTTCGCGTGCGCCTCAGCGCCCAAGTCGCTTGGCATCTTCCCCGGGGGGGACCATCGGTTCACCGACCCCGGCCATCGCCGGCAAGCCGCCGACTTGAGCCTGCAATGGCTGGCCCGCTTCCTCTTTCATCCGGGGGGCGGGCGGGGCTCACGAGCTCTCCTTGAGGAAACGCTGGAGAAACTCCCCGTCGCTGGGCGAGAGGTTGAACTTGACGCATGCCTCCTCGATTAGCTTGAAGCCCGGCGGGCAGCCCGGCTCCTGCCGCCTCTCGGAGATCCATTTCACGGCCTTGCGGATGGCCTCCCCCTGCGGTTGCAGCTCGCTCACGAGTCACCTCTCCCGTCTGCTTTGACGCCGTGCACAACGCACTTGTGTCCACCATAGCACGAAGACCAGGCGTGGGGAACGGCGCCGGCGGCCTTGCCGCAGACATGCTGGCGCCGTATCCTTGCAATGGGGCGAGGAAGACCGGCTTGCGCGGACGGAGGACGCATCGTGACCAAGAAAGAGACGTTGCACATGCTGGCCGTCATGGCCCATCCCGATGACGCAGAGGTCTGGGCCGGGGGCACCCTGGCCAAGTTCGTCGACCGGGGCCACCGGGCCCATATCGCCGTCATGACCTATGGCCCCCACGATCCCCGCGGCGTGGAGGCGTTGGCCGGCGCCGCCAGACTGGGGGCCACGGTCGATCTCCTGGGGCTGCGGGACACCGCCGTTCGCGATACGGACGAGGCGGCGGATCGACTGATGGCGGTGCTGGAACGGGAAATCCCCCGGATTGTCATCGTCCACAACCCCGACGATTCCCATCCGGACCACGAGGCCAGCTTTCTGGTGGCCCGTCGGGCGCTCATCCGCTGGTATGCGGGACCGCACCGCCCCCCGGCCATCCCCTCGGTGTACGCAGCGGGTACGTACCGGGGCATGGGCCTGCGGGGGCCCGTGGAGCTGGACACCTTCGTGGACGTCTCCCAGCAGTGGGACCGGAAGGCCCATGCCCTCCTGGCCCACGCGAGCCAGGGGCCCGAGCGATGGCTCCCCAGGCAGAAGGTCGCCCTCCAGGCCATGGGCGCAAGGGCGGGCTGCGAGCTGGCCGAGGGGTTTCGCCGCCTGGTGCTGTTCAGCGAGCCCGGCAGCCTTCCCCACCTGGACCCTGCCCTGCTTTGCGGCGAGGGATGACTCGGCCCGGAAGCGCCCGGGGGTCGGGTGCGACCGCCGCCCGGGCGCGCCTTGAGGGGCGGCGGCCGTTGTGCTATAAGTGGCGCTGCCATCCAGCCAGCAAAGGGGGCGGGTCCATGTCGCTGAGGATCGACAAGGTGAGGCGGGGGGCCGAGATCTTCCTGACCGACGGCAGCCGCCTGGCGGGGACGTTCTTTCTGTCTCCGAACTCTCCCACCAGACCCGGCGGGGAACGGGTGAGCGAACTCCTCTCGGGGCGGACCCCCTTTCTGCCGTTTCACCTCAGGGACGGCGACGTGGTCTTCGTGCAGAAGGAGGCCATGTCCCGGGTCCTGCTGGAACAGCGGGAAGTGGATGAGAATCTGCCCTATCTCCAGAAGGCCGGCGTCCTCGTCCACCTCCTGTCCGGAGAGACCCTGGAGGGGAGCGTGTACCTGGACCTCCCCCAGGATCGCTCCCGCCTGTCCGATTTCCTCAACCAGTGCCTCGGGTTCTTCTACCTGGAGGCCGGCGACGCCCAGTATTTGGTCAACCCCAGCTGCGTGAAGATGGTCCGCCCCGCGGGCGGGCGCTGAGGGCAGCCCGCGGGGCCCGCCCCCCTGCCTCCCGCCTCACGCCCAGACCTCCGGCGGCTCCTTGAGGAACTGTGCGAACTTCTCCTTGTCCATGGCCTTGCTGTACGCCTCCTCGGCGTCGATCCACTTCTTGTTGAGGAGGCCCAGGATCGTATCGTCCATGGTCTGCATGCCGTACTTCTTCCCGGTCTGGATGACCGAGGTAATCTGGTAGGTCTTGGCCTCGCGAATGAGGTTTGCGACCGCCGGCGTCACCACCATCATCTCCAGGGCCGCACATCGGCCCTTGGTGTCCCGCCGTTTGAACAGGGTCTGGCAGATCACCGCCTTGAGGGTCTCGGAGAGGGAAACACGAATCTGGGGTTGCTGCTCCGACGGAAACACGTCGATGATGCGGTCCACGGTCTTGGTGGCGCTCTGGGTGTGAAGGGTGGAGAAGACCAGGTGTCCCGTGGCCGCGGCCTCCAGCGCCAGGGCGATGGTCTCCAGGTCTCGCATCTCCCCCACCAGGATGATGTCGGGGTCCTCTCGAAGGGCCGCCCGCAGGGCCGTGGCAAAGGAACGGGTGTGCGCCCCCACCTCCCGGTGGCTGATGTGGCAGCCCTGACTCTTGTGCACGAACTCGATGGGGTCCTCCACGGTGATCACGTGGTCCCGGCGGTTCTTGTTGGCATGATCGATGATGGCGGCCAGGGTGGTGGATTTTCCGCTGCCCGTGGGGCCGGTCACCAGGACCAATCCCTTGTCCAGCATGGCCAGCTTCTTGAGAAGGGGAGGGAGCCCCATGTCGTCAATGGTCTGGATCTTGCTTGGAATGACCCGGAAGACCGCCCCCACCCCGTGTTTCTGCACATAGTAATTGGCCCGAAACCGGGCCACGCCCGGGATCTCGTACCCGAAATCCAGGTCCCCCGTCTCCTGGAAGGCCTTGACCTTCTCCTCGGGGGTGATCTCGAAGAGCATGGCCCGCAGCTCCTCGTCATCCAGGGTCTTGTACTTGATCCGTTCCAACTCCCCGCGGATCCGCAGGATGGGCTGGGCCCCGGTCTCCAGGTGGAGATCCGACGCGCCGTGATCCAGCATGAGCTTGAAGAAGGCGTCGATCTTGGCCATGGTGGGGGCCCTCCAGAAACCCGGTCCGCCGACGGGAAGAGATTGTGCCTCGTGCAGCGGTCGCGGTCAAGGGGTCGCGGGGCGGCGGGCCCCTTGGCGACCCTCGATTCTACACAAGGGCCCGGCGCCGGGCGATGGACGGGGAGGACCGGAGGGTCGTTGCGCCGCCCCGGGCTCAGGGACTACCATACGGGGCGGGGGGGTGCACATGTTCAAGATCGACCTGCACGTTCACACCGCGTTGGGCGGCGACTCCCTACTGGATCCCCGGGAATTGGTCCCTCTGGCGCGCGCTGCGGGGCTGGACGCCCTGTGCGTCACCGAGCACCATTCGTTCTTCCTCAGCCAACCGCTGGAGGAGATCCACCGGGAGGCCGGCTTCCCCATCTTTCGCGGCCTGGAGTACCACGCCGCCGAGGGGCACCTGCTGGTCTTCGGCGTGAAGGCGGGGCCCGCCGATCTCCCCCGCAACCTTCCCATGCAGGAGGCGGTCCACTGGGTGAACGGGCGAGGCGGGGTGGCGGTCCCGGCGCACCCGTATCAGAGGGACCTCCTGGGCGGGGCCCTGGGAGATCGGGTGCTGGGGCTGCGGGGCTTGACGGCCCTGGAAACCATCAACGGAAGCCTGTCCGTCGAGGATAACCGCAGGGCCATGGACGCGGCCGCCCGACTGGGCGTCGCCGGCATCGGAGGCTCCGATGCCCACGGCCCGGGGGTCCTGGGCCGGGCCTTCACCGGATTCCCCGAGCCCTTCCGGACCATGGATGGACTGCTGGGAGCCCTGCGCGCGGGACGCTTCTTTCCGACGTGGAACGGGCGCTGGGGCCGTGGGGCTGGGCCCCCCCCTCCCTGAATGGTCAGGTGGACTGACGCCCTCGGCTGGGGTCATCCGTCGCCCCTCAGGGCCGCCGCGGGCGGCCCGCTACGGACGTCCTTTGCCGCCCGGGCGCCTCCCGGGCCCGCCGTAGCCCGCATAGGCCTGCGCGATCTCCAGGAAGCGCCTGGCCTCATCCCCGGCCACCTCCAGGGCCGTATCCGTCCAGTGACGCCTTCGGACGGCCACCCGGCAGAAATCCCCTGCCGCCCCGCAGATCCGTTGGGTACTGTCCTCGGGCCCCTGGGTCCAGCGCGTCCCCGAGGGGAGGGTGAGCTCCAGCCTGGGCACCTCCGGGGGAAGGGGGATGCCGTTGATCTGATAGGCCCAGGGCCGAGCCAGAAAGGCCAGCAGCGCCACATGGCGCAGGCGGTCCGTGTCCTCGGGCGCGACCCCCACCGCATCGAAACAGTCCAGGCCGTGGGCCCAGGTCTCCATGAGGCGGGCCGTGGCGAAGGCCCTGGCTCCCATGGGCATGGCAAACCAGGGGAGCCGCTCCTTGGGGTCTCGCCTGGCGAGCTCCTCCAGCTCCACGCGGCGCGCATCCCGCCACCAGGACAGGACGCCGGCCGGGTCCATGGCCCGCCCCCGCTCCAGCCCCAGGTCGTTGAACCCCATCAGCACCTTGCGGGCCACATCGAACGGGGTTTGGTCCCCGCGCATGACCTGAACGGCCACCCCATCGATGTGGGCCAGATGGGAGATGCAATCCCTCACGGACCACCCCTCCGCCGGCGTGGGGAGTTCCCACTGGGCATGGCTCAACCCGCTCACCAAGGCATCCAGCGCCTCCTGCTCCGCCTTGAGATCCTCCAGGATCTCCCTCATGGCGTCACCCCTCCTGCCCCCCCGCCCAATCGTGATTGGCGGGTCGTGTCGTGGAAGATCGTCGGGCGTTGGGCGTGTGCGCGGTTCATGTGGACGTCGGACGCCCCGCCCCGTGGAACCCGACGAACCCATGGACCCGGGCAACCCAAGCAACCCAATTAACCCGCCAAGCCCGTGTCACCCCCTTCCCGGTCCACCCCTTCCCCACTCCCGCTCCGTTGCCGGTTGCCCGTTGCCTGCCGCCTGCCCCTCACAGCCCCACCAGCCGGCCGATGATCTCCTTCTGGATCTCGGATGTGCCCCCGCCGATGGGCTGGATCCGCATGTCCCGCCAGATCCGCTGCACCGGATACTCCATCATGTATCCGTATCCGCCGTGGATCTGGATGCACTGGTCCGCAACGTCCACGGCCGTCTCGCAGGCGAAGATCTTGCACATGGCCACCTCCTTGCGGCATTCCCGCCCGTGGACGTGAAGCCAGATGGTGTGATACACGAGCTGCCGGGCCGCCTCGATGCGGGTCAGCATGTCCGCGAACTTGTGTCGTGTCACCTGGAATCGGCCGATGGGGCGTCCGAAGGCATGGCGCTGCTTGGAGTACTCCAGGGTCAGCTCCACGCAGGCCTGGGCCGCTGCCACAGAGCCCACGGCCATGACGAGCCGCTCGGTCTGGAAGCCGTGCATGATCTGGTAGAATCCCTGACGTTCCTGCCCCACCAGGTTGGACAGAGGGACCCGCACCTCCTCGAAGATCAGCTCCCCCGTGTCAGAGGTACGCCACCCCAGCTTGTCCAGCTTGCGGCTCACCTGGAATCCGGGCGTTCCCTTGTCCACGATGATCTGGGTGATCCCCTGATGCCCGCGCTCGGGGTCGGTCTTGCACGCCACCACGTAAAAATCCGCCCGCACCCCGTTGGTGATGAAGGTCTTGGATCCGTTGATGACCCACTGGTCCCCCTCGCGCCGGGCCCGGGTCAGGAGCCCGCCCACGTCCGATCCGGCGTTGGGTTCCGTCACGGCGTAGGCCCCCACCAGCTTGCCCTGGATCCCCGGCACCAGGTACCTTTCCTTGATCTCCCGAGAGCCGAAGCTGGCCAAAGCGGGCAGGGCTACGAAGGCGTGGAGCCCCAGGCCCGCGCTCACCCCTCCCGACCCGCATCGGGCCAGTGCCTCGGACAGGACCGCGTGATAGCGGAAATCCCCCCCCGCCCCCCCGTACTCCTCGGGGAAGCCCCCCGCGAAGAACCCCAGTTCCCCCGCCCTGGCGTACAGCCCCAACGGGAACTCACCGGCCGCCTCCCAATCGTCGGCGTGGGGTCGAAGCTCCGCCGCAACCCATCGGGAGGCCTGCTCCCTGAAGATCCGATGCTCCTCCTCGAAAAGCCACTCGCTCATGCCGCCCTCCCTCTGGAGTGGATCAGGGACGTGATTCGTGCTCATCGACGGCCCGCTTGCGACGCGCGACCTGCGACCCGGGAAGATACTCACAGTCCGTGGATGGGAAAGACCTCCTTTCGGATGTAGGTGACCACCCGATGGGCCTCGGCCATGGCCCTTTCCTTGAGCTCCCCCTCCGTGCGATACGGGTAGTCGCGGAGGCTCCCCACCTCCATCTCCGGACCGAACATCATGCCCCCCACGAGGCCAGCGAACTCGTCCCTGGGCTCCACGTCGTTGAGGATGGCCCAGGCCAGGGTCCAGCACCGGGCGGTCCGGAACAGGTCGTACCCCCCCCCGCCCAGGGCCAGAACCCTGGGGCACAGGGCGGCGATCTCCCGAACGCAGTGCTGATACCCGTTGTTGGTGAGCTTCATGTGGGTCAAGGGGTCGGAGATGAGGGTGTCGGCCCCCAGCACGGCCACGATGAGGTCCGGCGAGAACGTCCTGACCAGGGGGGGGACCACGGCGTCGAAGGCGCAGGCGTACACCTCATCGTCCGTGCCGGGCTCCAGGGGGACGTTGACGTTGAACCCCACGCCCTCCCCCGCTCCGATCTCCGTCTCCCATCCCCCCCGGGGATAAAGGGTCCGGCCGGTCTCGTGGAGGGATATGACCAGGGCCCGGGGATCCGTGTAGAAACCCTCCTGCACGCCGTTTCCGTGGTGGGCGTCGCAGTCGATGTAGGCCACCCGCTTTCCCCTGCCCAGGGCCACCCTCATGGCCACGGCGATGTCGTTGATGTAGCAGAACCCCTCGGCATGGCCCGGCATGGCATGATGGAACCCCCCATAGGGGTTGAAGGCCACATCCGCAGTCCCGTCCAGGATCCCGACCATGGCGCCGTGAGTCCCCCCCGCGCTTCGGAGGGCCCAGTCATACATGCCCAGGATGATGGGGTTGTCCTCGGTGCCCAGGCCGTGCCAGACCACCTCGACCCCCCCCTGCCCCCGGCTGGCCGCCTTCAGGACGCGCAGGTATTCCGCATCGTGAAACAGGGCGAGGAGCGAAGGATCGATGGGCTCGGGCGAAAGGACGGTCATCCAGGGGTGCCCCATGAGCCCGTAGCGCCAGCACAGGTCCACGGTCTTGAGGCCCCGCTCGGGTTTGAGGGGATGGCCGTGGCCCAAATCAAACCGCGCCATCTCGTCCGAGTGGACCAGGATCGACCGGAAGGACGAAGGCCCCGCCCCAGAGGGGGCCTGATCTCTGAGGCCGCGGGAGACCCACTGGCTCATGTTCGACTCCTGGATGACCGGCGCGCCGACGGGGAATCTAGCAGACACCCTGCAAAGGGGTCAACGCAAAAGGTTGTCCCCTTGGCCTTGGGGGGGACCTTTTCTTGTCTTGCAGGCGGGATCGCCCGAGGCATGCCCCCGGGGCCGACCGAGGCGGGAGGCCACCCCGCCCTTGGCGGGACTGCCAGGCGGCCCGTGCGGACCCGGGAGGCAGATCCTCTCATGTGCGCTTCCACGCGACGTCGCGCCGCCCCCCCCAGAAGGCCCACCCCCGGGTCGGCCCGGTCAATGCCCCTGGGGGTTGGGGACCGGCGTTCCTACCAGGCAAGGACCCTCCACCCCCTCCATGCGGAACGGGACGATCCGGTTGCAGAGCCCCTGCCCGCCGGGTCCCATGACCCGCAGGTAGTTGTGGGTGAGCCCCTGCATCCACGTGCGCCGGCCCTGGGCAGGACCCTCCACCAGCACGGGAAGCGTCCGGCCCACAAAGGCGGCCATGGCCCCCTGACGGCGAGACAGGGACAGGTCGCGGAGCCGTTGGGCCCGGGACTTCACAACGGGGGGCGCCACCCGCCCTGCCAGGTCGGCTGCTGGCGTCCCGGGCCGCGGGGAATACGGAAAGACGTGGAGGTATGCAAAGGGCATCTCCTCCACGAAGGCCAGGGTCCGGAGGAACCGATCCTCGGACTCGCCGGGAAAGCCCACGATGACGTCGCATCCCAGGGTGAGATCCGGCACCTGGGACATTGCCTGCCGCACCCGCTCCCGGTACTGGGCCGCTGTGTAAGGCCGGTTCATCCGCGCCAGGATCTCGTCATCGCCGCTCTGGAGGGGGAGGTGGAGGTGGGGGCAGACCCGACCCGACCTGCCGAGCAGGGTCAGCAAGGGGGTCTCCACCTCCAGCGGCTCAATGGAACTCAGGCGGATGCGCGGTATGCCGCAGGAATCGAGCACGCGGTGGAGGAGCTCCGTCAGGTTGCAGGCGGGGATCAGATCGCGCCCGTAGTGGCCCAGATGAATTCCGGTGAGGACCACCTCCTGAACGCCGGCGCGCTCCATAAGGCGGATCTCGTCAAGGACCGACTGGACCGGGCGCGAGCGGCCGGGTCCCCGGGCGCGTGGGACGATGCAATAGGTGCACAAGGCATCGCAGCCGTCCTGGACTTTGAGGAACGCCCGGGTGCGGCCGGGGAGATGGTCCACCCCGGCGCCCCACGGCGCCATCCGGACCGCCTCCGTGGGCCGCCTTTGCAGCCGGCGCCCCAAGAGGACCTGCGTGGCCAGCGCGGGCAGGGCGTCCCTGTCCCGGACCCCGACCACCCCGTCCACCTCTGGCATGGCCCGAAGGGATGCGGGGTCCACCTCGGCCTGACATCCCGTGACCAGGAGCACGGCGTGGGGGTTCTCCCCGCGGAGGCGTCGGATGAGCTGGCGGTTCTGCCGGTCTGCGGAGCGGGTCACCGTGCAACTGTGGACCACCACCAGGTCCGCCTCCTGCCCCGCCTGGCACATGGCCAGTCCCGCATCGGCCAGCGCCTTGGCCAGCACCGCCGCATCGTACTGGTTGACCTTGCAGCCCAGGGTTCGGATGGCAACCCGGGGGGGGCCCCATCCGGCTGCCCGGTCCGTGCGCCTCACCCCTCCGCCTCCGCGTCCCATTGCCTCGCAGGCCCCCGCGGGGCGGCGGACCGGGAGATCCAGCCCCCCCCCAGGACCTCGTCGCCCTGGTACAGAACCACGGCCTGCCCCGGCGCGATGGCGTGCTGCGGGGTTTGGAACCGGACGCCGATCCGCCCGTGCTCCAGCACGGTCACCGTTGCCGGGGCCTCGCGGTGCCGATAGCGGATCCGCGCCCGGGCCTCAAACACCCGCGCCGGAGGTTCCCCCAGCACCCAGGAGACCTCCTCGGCTTCCAGGACGCCCCCGGCCAATTCCCGCCGGGGCCCCACCACCACCCGCCTTTCCTCGGGCAGGAGCCGTAGCACGTACAACGGCTCCTTCCAGGGCACCCGCAGACCGCGGCGCTGCCCCACCGTGAAGCCGCAGACCCCGCCGTGCGTCCCCAGGACCGCTCCCGCCGAATCCACGACCTCGCCGCGCCCGCCGGCGTCGTCCCCCAGGTACGACGCCAGAAACCCCCGGTAGTCATGGTCTGGAATGAAGCATAGCTCCTGGCTCTCGGCTTTCTGCGCCACGCAGAGCCCCCATTGCCGCGCCAGGGCCCTCACCCGGGCCTTGGACAGCCTTCCCACGGGCCACAGGATCGATGCCATCTGCGCCTGTCCCAGGGGAAACAGGAAGTACGACTGATCCTTGTCCGGGTCCGCCCCCCGTCGGAGGCGGAAAGGCCCCCCGCCGGGATCCCGTGCCTTGACGGCATAGTGGCCCGTGGCCAAAAAATCGACCCCGGCCTCCCGCGCCATGTCCAAAAGGAGGCCGAACTTGATCCGCTGGTTGCAGCGAATGCAGGGGTTTGGGGTGAGACCCTCGCGGTACGCGGCCACGAACTGTTCCATGACCTCTGTGCGAAAAGCCGCCTGCAGGTCCACCACGCGAAACGGGATGCCCAGGGCGCGGGCCAGCTCCCGCGCGTCCCGCTCATCCCGGGGGGAACAGCAGCTGCCCCGGCCCCGCCGCTCCAGGAGCCGGCAGTCCCACAGATCCATGAACAGCCCCTCCACGGCGTAACCTTCCCGCACGAGCAGCCCCGCGGCCACGGCGCTGTCCACGCCGCCGCTCATGGCTGCCCACACCCGTTTGCCGCGGGAAGCCGCGATGATCATGGGGGCGGATTCAGATGGTGGCCGTCTGCAGGGCCCGGCTGGGGCAGGTGGGCATGCACAGCCCGCATCCGCTGCATCGCTTGTTCTCGAAGAGGACCTCCATGGTCCCGGGGTCCATGCGCAGGGCATGGGTGGCGCACACCGCCGTGCACGCGCCGCAGTGGTAGCACAGCGCCTCGTCCCGCTGGACGTCCCGCTCCACAGGCTTGACGGTGATGCCGTTCTCCTTGAGGTAGCGGAGGCCTTTGCGGTAGTTGCCCAGGCTTCCGCTCAGCTCCATGACCATGTAGCTCTCCTGCCGGGGGAGCACATGGGCCTTGAGGATGTTGAACACCAGGTCGTAGTCCTTGACCAGCCGGTACACGATGGGCTTGTCGTACGTGGCCCTGGAGAAATACAGGACGATCTTCTTGGAGACATCCTGGGTCATGGAGCCCCTCCTGAGCGCTCTTGTCCATGTATCATACGCCCTTTGGTCCCCTTGGTTCAAGTTCCCGGCCCCCCTGGGAGGGACAGGCCCCGCCCTCGGCCCATCCTCGGCCGGGAGCGGCCTTGTCCCCGGCCCTTGTTTGTGGTAAGAAGTAATCAAAGAAGTGCCCTTGAGATCCCCAAGCGTGTGGAAGCGTCGCCCCCCCGGAGGGGGCTTTGTTTTGGTGAGCCCATGGCGGTCATCGCGCCCTTTCGCGCATGGCGGTACAGCACGGAGAAGATCTCCGACCTCTCCTCGGTCCTGGCGCCGCCCTACGACGTCATAGAACCCGCCCAGCAGCGCCAACTCCATGAGCGGCATCCGTGGAACGTCATCCGGCTGGAGTCGGGGGAGTCCTTTCCCGACGACACGCCCCGGGAGAACCGGTACAGCCGTGCGGCCGACTTCCTGAGGGCCTGGCAGCGAGAGGGGGTGCTGCGGCGAGACGAGGTCCCGGCCGTGTACGTGTCCCAGCAGGATTTCGAGGGACCCGACGGCAGGCGGCTGGCTCGCAGGGGGTTCGTCTGTCTTCTCCGGCTGGAGCCGCTGGAGGGCGGGACGGTGTTCCCCCACGAGCAGACCTTTCCCAAACACAAGGCGGACCGGCTGAGTCTGCTGCGTGCCTGCCGCGCCCATTTCAACCCCATCTTCTCCATCTTCCCCGACGAGGACAGCCGGGTGGAAGCGCTCCTGGGGGTCGGTGACCTCCCCCTGGCCGGGGAGGCCTGGGACGATCGTGGCGTGCGCCATCGCCTCTGGCCTCTGGAAGATCCCACCCGGATCCGAGCCCTGGTGCAAGCCATGGGGGACAGGCCGGTATTCATCGCCGACGGCCACCACCGGTACGAGACCTGCCTCCGGTACGAGCAGGAACGGGCGGCGGCCGAAACCCCGAGCCGGGATCCCGTGCACTGGGCCCTCATGTACCTCACCCCCATGGAGGGCGAGGGCCTGGTCATTTACCCCACCCACAAGATGGTTCAGGACGTCCCGGGGCTGGACGCCGCCGGGCTGCTCAAGGCCCTGTCCGTCCACTTCCGTGTGGAGCCCTATGCCGCGGGCCGTCAGGACCCGGTGGAGGCCTGCCGGGGCTTCCAGCGTTCGCTGCGAGAGGCTGGAGAGGGAGGCTGCGCCCTGGGCCTGGCCGTGGCCGCCGACCCCCCCCTTTGGATCCTCACTCCCAGGGACCTCCCCGGCCTGACCCGGGACCTCTCCCATCTCCCCCAGTGCATCCGAGGTCTGGACGTGTCCATCCTCCACGCTGTGGTGCTCAAGGGGGTCCTGGGCATCGACGTGTCGGACCCCGCCGATCGACACCTCAGCTACGTGCGCGAGGCGCAGGAGGCCGTGACGCGGGTCCGGGGGGGACAGGTCCAGGCGGCCTTCATCATGAACCCGACCCGGGTGGAGGCATTGAAGGCAGTGGCCGCCGCCAGATGCACCATGCCCCAGAAGGCGACCTACTTCTACCCCAAGCTCCTCTCGGGCCTGGTGATCCACACCCTGGATGAACCCGTGCAAGGATGATCCACCCCGACGAGACCCTGGACGCTCTGTTCGGCGGGCGCCTGCGAATCCTGCAGAAGCGCCATGGATACCGCTTCGCCATGGATCCCGTGCTGCTGGCCCATTTCGCCTCCCCCCTGCGGGGCAAGGGCGTCATCGACCTGGGCACCGGCAGCGGGCTCATCCCCATGATCCTGGCCGTGCGCGGGGCGCAAGGGGAGATCGTGGGCCTGGAGGTCCAGGAGGACATGGTGGACATGGCCCGGCGATCGATCCGCCTGAACGGCCTGGAGGGGCGCATTCGCGTCGTCCTGGGGGATTACCGGCGCGTGGAGCAGCTCTTTGCCCCCCAGTCCTTCCGACACGTGGTGAGCAACCCCCCGTATCACGTTGCGGCCGCGGGCCGGGCAAGCTCGGTCGCGGGCCGGGCCATGGCCCGGCAGGAGATCTCGGGTACCATGGACGATCTGCTGCGAGCGGCGCGCCACCTTCTGGGCACCAAGGGAAGGTTGTGGCTCTCATACCCGCCTGCCCGGCTCCCCCTTCTCCTGGAGGCCCTGCGGCGAGAGGGGTTCGAGCCCAAGGCCGTCCGCATGGTCCACGGCCGCTCAGACCTGCCCGCCCGGGTGGCCCTGGTGGAGGCCGTTCGCGGGGGGCGCCCCGGCCTGAGGGTCCCCGCCCCGCTCATCCTGTACCGCAGCGGGCGGGTGTACACCGAGGAACTGACCCGGATCTATGAGATGATCTGAGGGGGGGGAGAAGCCCCCTTGCACTACCCGCCTTGCCGCAGGGTCAAACGGACGGCCTTACGCCTCCGTGCCCCTGCGCGGCGAGCGCACGTACTTGTCCAGGACCCGCGAGACCGCGCGCTGGAGATCGGGGTCGGCCACCTGGGCCGAAACGGCCCGCACCCAGGCTCGCTCCTCCTCGGTCAGGGGAAGGGGCGGCGGGACGCGGCGGGGCGCGGCGGAGCGCCTCAAGGCCGTGCCTCGGATGGTCCAGCGGACGTCCGTGACCTCCCCCTCGCCTACCAGCGCCCAGATGCGCTGTAGGATCTGGAATTTCTGCATCTGGAGTTCCTGCATCCACACCGAGTCGCTCACCTGCACCAGCAGGACCCCCTTGCGGATGGAGACGGGCCGGCAGCGGCGGGCCAAGAGGTCCCCCACCAGTTCGGGCCAACGCTCGAAGAGCGGCCCCTGCCGGGCGCGGTGCTCCAGATCCGGCCGGGTCATCAGGCGGGCCAGGATATCACGCAGGTTCTCCAACGTCCCCTCCAGCAACGCCCGCCAGGAGCGGCTCAGCCAGGACGCTCGCGGCCGTCCTGGCGGCCAGGACCAGTCGATCCCGGTACGAGGCGTCATGGAATCCGCGCCTCCAGCGGAGGGTCCCGATCTCATCGCTCACTACCAGGACGCTCACCAGAGGCACGCGACGGAACGACGAGACGGTCATCATGGCCGAGGCCTCCATGTCCACGGCCAGGACGCCCTCCCGCTGATACGTCACCACCTTCTCCACGGTCTCCCGAAAGGGGGCGTCCGTGGTCCAGACCCGCCCCTCCAGCGGCTCGACCCCTGCCCGTTCCAGGGCCCCTCGCGTCCGGGCCAGCAGCCCGGGGTCGGGCGTTGTGCTCACCCATGGAGCCAGGTAGTGGGGCGAGGTCCCCTCCTCCACCAGGGACCCGGTGGGGAGGATCACGGAGCCGATGGGGGCCCGCGGCTGGAGGGATCCGCAGGACCCCACCGCGGCCACGGCCCGCGCCCCCAGGGCGATGAGACGCTCCAAAAGCAGTGCGGCCGCCGGCGCCCCCATGGCCGGCCCCGCCAGCCCCACTGCGGTCCACGGCTCCCGGCAAACCCATAGGGTAGCTGCGTCCAGGGGACGGCCCCCCACCCCCTCCAGGCCGAGGGCCCGCCGCATGGTGGCCAGGTCCCACCGGGTGAAGCCCAGGATCACCGCGGGCGGCACCGCCTCCTCGTTTCGGCCCCGCCGCGGCTCGATCACCGCCCGCCCCCCCGGCCCGGCGCCCATGTCTGCGCAAGACAACATGACGGCGATTCTACCACGTCCCAAGGACGCGCGCTCTCCCCGGTCAACGCACCATCGGATTTGTGAGAAATAATTTGACTGTGATTGGGAATATCGCTATGATCGCCCATCGGATTTGTGAATCGGGGGCGGGAAGCGGCGGGGAGCGCCGCCTTGTGGGCCCTCGGACGGCAACCTCGAGACAAGAACAGGAAAGGGGCAGGAGATGGAAGGAAGAGTCAAGTGGTTCAACGAAAAGAAGGGGTTCGGTTTCATCGAGCGGGATGGAGGATCGGACGTCTTTGTCCATTTCAGCGCCATCATGGCCGAGGGTTTCAAGACCCTCTCGGAGGGCCAGCGGGTCCAGTTCGATGTGGAGGACGGACAGAAAGGACCTCAGGCCAAGAATGTAAGGCCCCTCTGACCGACTTCGCCGGGGCCGGCATCTCGCCTCTTGGGGGAGCCGGCCCTTTCTGTCTCATTGCCCGCCATCCGCCCCGGCCCGGGGCGCACTCCCACCGGAACCTCCCCCCCCGGCGCACAACGCCCCTGCCGGAGAAGCCAAGGCCCCTGCCCCTTGCGCGCGCTCCCTCACCGGGGAGGGTATTTGAAACGGCGTGCGCCGCGGCGTAGACTTCAGGTGGCCCGCCCGCAGAAGCGGGCGCGCAGAGGTGACCCGGTGAAGCCGACCCTTCACGCCCCGTTTCTTCCCACCACCCGCCGTGAGATGGACGACCTCGGCTGGGACCGGTGCGATGTGGTGCTGATCAGCGGGGATGCGTACGTGGACCACCCGGCCTTTGGTGCGGCCCTCATCGGACGGTTCCTGGAAAGCCTGGGGCACCGGGTAGGGGTCATCCCTCAGCCGGACTGGAGCGACTCCCGCGCGTTCCTCGCCCTGGGGCAGCCCCGCCTCTTCGTGGGGATCAGTTCGGGCGCCATGGACTCCATGGTCAACCATTACACCGCCATGAAGCGGCTTCGGTCCAACGACGATTACTCCGAGGGCGGGAGACCCGGCCGCCGGCCCGACCGGGCCCTCCTGGTGTACGCCAACCGGGTGCAGCAGGCCATGCCTGGGGTGCCCGTCGTCCTGGGCGGCGTCGAGGCGAGCCTGCGCAGGGTCACCCATTACGATTTCTGGAGCGACCGGCTGCGCAAGTCCGTCCTGTTGGACGCCAAGGCCGCCATCCTGGTCTACGGCATGGGGGAGCGGGCCGTGGGCGAGATCGCCCGAAGGTTGGACGCCGGCCTGGGGCTGGAGGGGATCCGAGGGACGGCCGTGTTCCGCGACGCCTCGACGTTTGATCCCGCACAATACGCCCCTGCGGTGCGGCTCCCCTCCCACGAGGAAATCGTTGCCTCGGGCACGGCCCTCCTGGAGGCCACGCGCATCCTCGAGAAGGAGGCCAATCCGTACAACGCCAGGACCCTCGTGCAGGGGAGCGACCGGCGCGTCGTCATCCTCTTCCCGCCCGCCGCCCCGCTCGCCACGGAGGAGATGGACGCCCTGTACGCCCTCCCCTTCGCCCGCAGGCCCCATCCGCGGTACCAGGAGGAGATCCCCGCCTTCACCATGATCCGCCACTCCATCACCGCGGTCCGGGGGTGCGCCGGAGGGTGCAGCTTCTGCGCCCTGTCCCTCCACCAGGGTCGGGCCATCCAGAGCCGCTCCCGGGACTCCATCCTGACCGAGGTCCGCACATGGCAGGCGACGGGGTTCGGCGGGATCATCTCGGATGTGGGGGGTCCCACCGCCAACCTGTACGGCTTGGGCTGCAGGGACGCAGCGGCCCAGGCCCGCTGCCGCCGCAGCTCATGCCTCCATCCGCGCATCTGCCCCAGCTTCCAGACGGACCAGGGCCGCTACGTGCGGCTGCTGCGATCCCTGCGCCACCTCGCCGGGGTGAGGCGCGTCTTCGTCTCCAGCGGCATCCGATTCGACGTGGCCCTGGAGGACCCGGAGTTCCTGGCCGAGTTGGTGGGCCATCACGTATCCGGCCACCTCAAGGTCGCCCCTGAGCACTTCGCTCCGGACGTGCTGCGGCGCATGCGCAAGCCGCCAGCCTCCTTGTACGGAAGGTTCAGGGCGCTGTTCGAGGCTTTTTCGCGCCAAGCGGGCAAGGCCCAGTATCTGGTCCCCTACCTCATGGCGGGCTTTCCGGGTTGCACCGAGGGGGAGATGGGGGTGGTGGAGCGGGAGCTCCGCCGCCATGGCATCCGACCCCAGCAGGTGCAGCTCTTCCTGCCCACCCCCATGACTCTGGCCACGGCCATGTTCCACGCGGGGGTGGATCCCCGCACAGGGGAGGAGATCTACGTGGCGCGAACGCCCGGGGAGCGCCGGAGGCAATTGGCTCGCCTGCTGTACTATCGGGGGGCTGGGGTGCGGCATTGGCGGCCCGGGCGCGGAGCCCCTCCCTGAAAACCCCGGCAGGGACCGGCGGTCGCCCCGGAAACCGTCCGGGGGCCGCACCGTCCCCTTCCCCAGCGCCCGTCACGTTGCGAATCGCCGGTGATACCTCCACAGGTGGGCCAGGGCCCTGGCCGCGCGGGGCACCGATGGAAAGGCCGGAATCCCCGCCCGGCAGAAGCTCGCCCTGACCGCGGCGCCCTGGGCGGCCAGGGCGGGATCCCCGCCGTCGGAGTCCACGGTGAAAACGGTGGGCTTTCTCTCAGGGCAGCCCTTCACCGCCTCGATGGTCCCGGGTGTGGGGTCGGGCATCTCCGGCATGTGAAACGCCTTTCTGCCGATGAGCCGATCCGCCATGACCATGTGAACGTTGGAGTCGGCGCCTGCCAGGTCCAGCATCTGGCCCATGACGGCGGGGTCCGCGAAGGTGAGCCAGTGATCCAGGGGGTTGCCCACGATGCTCCCGGCCCGGGGGACGCTGCGCCGCAGGGCCTCCATGCTGGCCCGGGAGAGGGGGGGGACCTCCAGGCCCTCCCGCACGCAGGCGTCGGCATGGATGACGCTGTGCCCCCCGCCTCCGCCCACCAGGAAGACCCCGGGCCCGGCCGGCGCCGGGAGAAGGGAAAACGCCAAGATGGCGTCCGCCCATTCGTCCATATCCCGGACCATGACCAACCCGCCTTGTCGGCATGCGGCATCCCACAGGCCGTGGCCGCCGGCCATGCGGCCCGTGTGGGACGAGGCGGTGGCCGCCCCGGCCGGGCTCTCCCCGCCCTTGAGCAGGATGACGGGTTTCCGGCGGCAAACCTCCCGGGCCAGGTGGTGGAATCGCCTCGGGTCGCCCGCCCCTTCCACGTACAGTGCCAGGACCCGGATCCCCGGGTCCTCGGCCATGAACGCCAGCCAGTCCGTGGCATCCAGGACGGTGGCGTTACCGATGCTCGCCGCCTTTCCCACGCCCAGCCCCAGGGAGCCGAGGTGTTCGGTCAGTCGCTGCAGGACGGCCCCGCTCTGTCCCACCACGCCCACCGGGCCGTCTTCTCCCGGCACGGCCCCCCACAGGGTCAGGCCGGAGCGCGGGCAGTACGCCCCCATGCAGTTGGGCCCGATGACGAGCAGGCCCCGCTCCCGGGCGATGGCGGCCACGGATTCCTCCAGCCGCCGGCCCGACACCGTCCCCGTCTCGCCAAACCCGGCGGTCAGGATGTGCACATGACGGACCCCCGCGTCCGCGCACTGCCCCAGCACGCCGGGCACATGGGCTGCCGGCACGCTCACGATGGCCAGATCGGGCACCTCGGGCAAGGCCTTCAGATCCCCGTAGGCCTTCACCCCCTGGATCTCCTCGGCCTGGGGATGAATGGGATAGACGCGGCCGGCGTATCGGCTCTGCCGGATGTAACTGAGAAAACTCGCACCCCCGAAGCGGACCTCCCCCCTGGAGACCCCGAGGATGGCGATGCTGCGAGGCTCGAAGAATCGGCTCAGATCTTGAGCCATGGACCCCCTCCCTTCCCTTGGGCGCTCCAGGGCCGCCCATGGGCGGCCCCTGAGGGGAACACTATAGCCACAGGAAGGCCCTTGGTCAAAGCCGCCGAACGAGGTGAACTTGCCTCCCTTGGGGGGGATTTGCTATGGTGGACGCCATGACCGACGAGAAGCCGTCTGATCCCCGGCCGGGGCACGATCCCCTGGATCCCGGATACCGGTTCTGTCCCAAGTGCGGCCGAGGGTTGAATCTGGAGTCGCTCAAGGCCGAAGAGCCCAAGCGCCTGGTGTGCGCAGGATGCCGCTTCGTGTTCTACCTCGACTCCAAGGTCGCCACAGGGGCCATCTGCACCGTGGACGGGGCCGTGGTGCTCCTCAAGCGGGCCATCGACCCGGGATACGGCAAGTGGGTCTTTCCCGGCGGGTACGTGGACCGGGGGGAGACGGTGGAGGAGGCCTGCATCCGGGAGACCCGGGAGGAGGTCAACCTCCACGTGAGGATCGAGAGGCTTCTGAACGTTTACTCCTACGCGGGGCGTCCCATCATCGTCATCGTATACGTCGCCTCCGTGGTAGGCGGAGAGCTCCAGGCCGGGGACGAGACCCTGGAGGTGCGGACCTTTGCACCCGAGGAGATCCCCTGGGAGGAGCTGGCCTTCCCCAGCACCCGCGACGCCTTGAGGGATTACGCCAAGGCCTTGGGCGTCGCCCCGGGCTGCCCGGGATAGGGCCCCACGGGCCGGATGCGCCATGAACGAGCGCCAATGGGACTTCTACCAGCGCCTGCGGTCGAGGATGCGGGAATGGCTCCGCAGTCAGGAGGGCTCATCCCACCAGTGGGTGGAGTACCTCATCTGGGCACCGGACCTGTTCCATCTCCTCTGCAGGCTGTCCCTGGACAAACGGGTGCCCGCCGGCGAGAAGGTCAAGCTGGCGGGCGCCATCGCGTATTTCGTCTCGCCGCTGGACCTCGTGCCCGAGGTCATCCTGGGGCCGGTGGGCTTCGTGGACGACATCGCCGTGGCGGCCTATGTCCTCCACTCGGTGGTCAACAGCACCGACGCGGAGGTCCTCAGGGAGCACTGGGCGGGGGACGAGGACGTGCTCCAGGTGATTCGATCCGTTCTGGCCGTGGCCGATCGAATGATCGGCAGTGGGTTGTGGGACAAGCTGCGGCGGCGATTTTGATCCCGGGGGCCGTCGCCGAGGGGCAATGGCACGGATGAGGAATCTGGGCAAGGCAGAGCGCCCGGCCAGGGTGGCAGCCGGGGCCGTGCTGGCGGCGGCTGGCCTGTTCGCGCCCGGCTACTGGAAACCCAAGGTCATGGTCGCAGGCGCGGCCACGGCCGCGAGCGGGCTCGTGGGCTTCTGACTCTGAAAGGCCATGCTGCTGAAGGTCTTGGGCAAGGACAAGCGAAGGCGTGGCACCCCGGGCATTTCCCGGGCAGGCCGGTCCCTCGTGCCCCGAGGCGGGACGGTGTGATGGGATCTCCGGGGCCCCCCCGGCCTAGTCGATGATCTCCAGGACCGCCCGCTTCTTCAGCTTGGAGGCCACGGCGTTCAGGATGGTCCGAATGGCCATGGCGGTGTGCCCCTGCTTCCCGATGACCTTTCCGATGTCCTCCTTGGCCACCCGCAGCTCTATGACGGATGTCGTCTCCCCGACGATCTCCGTGACATCGACCTTCTCGGGATAGTCGACCAGCGCCATGGCAATGGTCCTGATGAGCTCTTTCACGTTCACCTCCACATCCGTTTTCACGTCTCCGCGATCCCTTGTCCGCCCCAAAGCCGCCGATTCCCATGGGAACCGCAGCGCGCACACCTCGTGAGCCCGAGCGCCCAGCCTTCCCCCTTCCCCCTCCCGGCCTTGCGCATCCGATGGGCCGATCTGAGGCCTCCTTCGGCCGTATTCCTACGGAATTAGATGCAAATACCCCAGACCCCGGCCCTTGTCAATACTCCCGACCCCGTCACAACCCCCGGTCCTGGGCATCGGCACACAGGCTCTCGATGGTCACGGAGTCCAGGTACTCTCCGAGGCGCCTTGCGGCCTCGTCCCACACCGGTTTGGTCACGCAATGCGGGGCCCGGTGGCACATCGCCTTCCCTCGCCCCTTCTCCCGGCACGAGACGAGGTTCCACGGCCCGTCGGTGACTCGCACCACGTCCGCCACGGTGATCTGCGATGGGTGCCGGCCCAGGAAATACCCGCCCCTGGCCCCCCTTTGGGTCCGGATGATCCCGGCGCGCCGCAGCCGCTGGAGGATCTGCTCCAGGTATCGTACCGGGATCTCCTGCCGGTCGGCGATGCGCCGGATCTGCTCGGGTTTTCCGTTGCCGTGATAGGCAAGATCGAATACCGCCCTGACGCCGTACCTCCCCCTGGTCGACAGCTTCATCTGCCCTCCCCCCGTTCCTGCAGTGGCGACCCCGCGTCCACGGGACCCGCGCCCGTGCGGCCAATCCAGGGGCGCGTGCCCGGCCCCCCTTCTCCGTGCGGCTGGACCGTCGAGCAGGCGGCCGGTCGTTATCCAAACAAATTGGACCACTCTTGTCAATCTCAACCGCCGTTCCGGTCCAACCCGTCCATTCCAGGTGCCAGCCCGTTGTCCCGGCGTCCTGCTCCGACGAAGAGGCGAGGAGGCGCCCACGGCAGGCCAGCAGGCCGTGAGGCTCCAAGCGGGATCGAGCGAGGCATCATGGGAGGACGACCAGGAAAGAGGGCACGGATACCGGGCAGGCGAGCCGCCACAGGGTCATTGCCCGGGCGTCGAGCCCTGGGGCCTGGGGCCCCCCTTACTTGGGCGATGCAGCGGATACCGGTTTGCCCTCCCGGGCGAGATGGATTAAGATGCTGGGGCCGCCCGCGCGTCGAGACGCCATCGAGGGCATTGGGGATTTCATGGGATACCAGCTGTGGATCGGTCTCAAGTACTTGCGTGCCAAGCGAAGGCACGCGACCATCTCGGTCGTCACCTTTTTGTCGGTCCTGGGGGTGGGGGTCGGGGTCACGGCCCTCATCGTCGTGATTTCCGTGATCAACGGCTTCGAGGAGAACCTCAAGGAGAGAATCCTTGGGCTGACGGCCCATGCCCTCGTGTTTCAGCGGGGGCAGGAGATGAAGGACTGGGGGGAGGCCCGCCGGCAACTCCTGGAGGTGCCGGGCGTGGCCGGGGCCAGCCCCTTCATCGTCCGCGAGGTGATCCTCCAGGGAGCGACCAAGAGCGTGCAGGCGGTCATTCGCGCCGTGGACCCCCAGACCGTGGAAACCGTCATCCCGTTGGCCAAGATCCTTCAGGCGGGTCGCCTGTCCGATCTGAATCCGCCCGACGGGGGCGACTATCCCGGGATCATCCTGGGCAAGGAACTCCTGAGAGAACTGGGGGCCGCCGTGGGCGACACGGTGGTCCTCGTTTCCCCCGAGGGCACTCTCACCCCATGGGGAAACCTTCCCAAATGGAAGCGGTTTCAGGTCAAGGGGTTTTTCGATGCGGGCTACTGGGACTTCGACTCCAAGGTGGGCCATATCTCCATCGCCGTGGCCCAGGATCTCTTTGAGATCCACGACCGGGTCACCGGGATCGAGCTGCGAATGCCCGACATCTACGCCGCTCCGCGGGTACGCTTGAAGATTCACCAATCTCCCCTGGGCGCGAACTTCATCGTCCAGGACTGGACCCAGCTCAACCGCAACATCATGATCGCCCTGTCCATGCAGAAACGGGTCATCTTCATCATCCTGCTGTGCATCGTGGGCGTGGCGGCGCTGCTCATCATCAGCATCCTGGTCATGATGGTGATGGAGAAGCAGAAGGAGATCGCCGTGCTCAAGGCCATGGGGGCCCGCTCCATGCACATCCTGTGCATCTTCGTCTGCCAGGGGCTCCTCATCGGGTCCGCGGGCACGGTCCTGGGATGCCTCGGAGGACTTCTCATCTCCTGGAATCTGGAGTGGATCGTCGGCGCCCTGGAACGAGCCCTGGACGTGCGCTTCCTCCCCGAGGACGTGTACTACGTGGGACAGTTGACGTCCCGGGTCAGCCCGGCCGACCTGGGAATCATCGTGGTCGTCACCCTGCTTATCAGCGTGACCGCGAGCCTCTATCCGTCATGGCGCGCCTCCCGCCTGGACCCCGTGGAGGGGTTGCGGTACGAATGAGCCGGGGTCCCTGCCATCTTGACAACGCCTCAGTCATTTCATAGGCTCTTACCGCGTGCTGCCCCGACGATTCATTTCGGGCCGAGACTTGGCCGCGCACGGGTGCCCAGATGACTGAGAACCGACGCAAGGAGATTCGCCGGGAGACGGACCGGGTCCTCGACAAGCTCCTGGAGACCCTTCAGGTGGTGGAGAAGATCTCCAGGGGTGAGCAGGCCGACTTCACGGAGGCCTATGCCGACCTGGTCGGCCTCAAGAACCAGCTCGGCAGGCGGGAGGTGGACCGGCGAATCGGAGATGCCCTCTGCGCCACCATCGGCGCCATCGCGTCCAATATCGGCCACCCCGGGGAGACCAAGGAGCAACCTGCCGAGGAGCGATTGAGGCGCGTCCGCCTCACCAAGGTGAGCGGAGGCAAAGGCCACGCCACCATCGCCGGATGGGAGGAAGCGCCCCCGGAGGTGGGAAAGAGCTACCGGGTGTTTCAGGAAAACGGCAGCGTGGTGCGCACCTCCCCCATCACCCGTGTCTCGGAAGGGTTCGTTCAGACCCGCAACTCATTGTACCAACTGGAGATCCTTGGAGAGCAGACGGCGTGACCCCGCCGCGGTGCGGGCGCTCGCCATCAGCCCGCCGCCGGTCGGTCCTTGAGGGACATCAGGGCCAGGGCGTTCTCCAGGGGCACGGACTTGGGGAAATCGCATCCCACGGTCAGGACGAACCCGCCGGCATCCCCCCACGCGCGGACGCAGTCCCGGGCCTCGGCCTCCACCTCCTGCGGCGTCCCCGAGAGGAAGGCCCCCGTGGGCGATACGTTGCCCGCCACGCAAACCTTTCCGCCCAGGACCCGGCGCGCCAGCCCCAGATCCACCTTGGACTCCAGGCTGAAGCAATCGGGGGCCATCTCCAGGACATCCCCCAGGATCCGCCCCGTGTCCCCGCAGATGTGCATGGAGCAGTGCTTCCCCCTGGCCTTCACCCTGTGGCACAACGCCTGAAGATGGGGTTTGGCCACAGTCCTGAAAGTCTGGGGCGAGATCAGGTCGCCCGAGGCCACGGGGTCGGAGAAGTTCACCCCCGCGATGTCCGGATGATCCAGGATGGGCTCCACCATGCCCCAGAGAAACTCGGTGCACACGGACAGCAGCCTCCCCAACCCATCGGGATCCTCCAAGGTCGCCATCATCACCGCGTCCGTGCCGGCGATGCGCGCCGCCGTGGTCAGGGGGCCCCATTGGGTAGGCAGGATCATGGCGTCCCTGCCGATGGCGTCCGCCACCAGGTGATGGGCCTCCGTGAGGCGTCCCATGAGGGGATGGCCCAGGGCCTGGTCCGGAGCAAGGCGGTCCACCTTTCCGACGGCCGGGATGGCCGGGCCCAGAAGGCGGGGTGTGTCCGATGATCGGTCCTCGATGGGGCAGCCCAGGAGGTGGGCCGGATAGTTGAGGAAGCCGGCGCCCGTCCAGATCAGGTCGTGGCCCAGTCGTTCATGGGCCTTCACGAACACCGCTGCCATCTCCCGGGGGTCCCGGACGATCTCGGCAAAGGTCTTTCGGGCTTGATGGACGTACCACTCCCCCCCGGCGATGAGGGTCACGGGCACCCTCGGAGGCCGACGGCCGGCAAAGGCTTCGGCAACCACATCCTTCCCGCACATGGTCGACGCACTACCCATTCAGCTTGTCCCCCCAACGGCCTGAAAAAAAAAACAGGGAAACCCATCATGGATTTCCCAGCACCGCTTTGAGGTTGGTGGAGGCGGCGGGAGTCGAACCCGCGTCCGGAAACCTTCAGCCAAGGCATCTACATACATAGCTCCTGTTTTGATCTCACCCGCCTCGGCTCCCAGGAGCAGGATCCTCGGCGGGCCAGCCTACTTGAATCTCGCCGCATCCCCTGCAGGCGTCAGGGATTTGGCCATCCCGCTGTTCGACGTCCTGTCCGGCCCCGCGGGCTGAACCGGAAGGACGTGGCCTTAAGCGGCCAGGGCGTAGTCGTAGTTGTCGGCGACTAACTTTGAGCCCTATCTGTTTAACGAGGGGATAGGAACCTCGGCATGCAGCCTTGACCTCAACTGTCCCCGTCGAAACCTTTTCGCCCCCCTTGGTTGAAGAAAACCACGCCCGATTTCACTATAGCACTTGCCCCGGCCCGCCGACAAGCCCAACCGCATTTGCGCTCCTGTCCATTTCGTCACGGGCGGCAAACAGGCTGCGGCAGCCCGATCTGCCTTCGTTTCACACCGCGGCGATCACCCTCTTGCCGCTCCCATGGGGGGGATGCTCGCCCTCCCGCGGCAAGGGAAACTGCCTGCTCGCCGGAAATGCATGTCTCATGGCTCTGCTGGGGAAGCAGGAGTCGGGGACCAAGGGCTCCCACCCCTTGCTGAAGGGTTGCCTCCGCTCTGGCACGCCTGTGTCTTATTGGTGAGTTGAGGTCAGAAAACGACATCGGCGGACATGCGACATAAGATGTTGTTATCAAAAGAACAAAAACTGGTCAAACCGTCATCAGCCAGAAGGCCTTCGTTACCATTATGTTATATCAACGACAATATTGGCCAAAGGAGGAGGCAGATGCTCTCCAGATGGATCCTGCAGGCCGTTCTCCTGGGGCTTCCAGCCGGGGCGTTGGCGTTCCAGGTCCCCCTGTTCTGGGACCGCAACCCTGAAGCCGATCTGGCGGGGTACGTGCTCTACAACGGGACGCAGTCGGGCCAATATGACCACTCCTTCTGGATCGACAAGGAGGCCTGCACGGGGGATGTCTGCCAAGTCACCCTGGAGCTGTCGGAGGGACATTGGTACGCATCGGTCACGGCGGTGAACGACGCCGGCCTGGAGAGCGAACCCAGCGAGGAGATCCACATCATCCTCGGGCAGGACCAGCCTGTGGTGCTCTACCCCAACGGGTCCATCCGGTGGATCCGGGGATGTCCATACGAGATCCTATGGGAGAACTTCGACGCAGGGAACGTCTCGCTTCGGCTCATGAAGGATGGGCGGCTTCACAGGAAGATCGCCAAGAAGACGGCCAACGACGGACAGTTCGTCTGGAATGTTCACAAGGCCCAGGCCCCGGGCGATGGGTTTCGGGTCCAGGTGTCGGCCGGTGGACAGTCAGACCTCTCGGATGAAGCGCTGGAGGTGGTGGCCCCCACGGTCCTGGCGCCCGCTGACGGGGCCTCCCTGGCTCGGGGAGCGGTGCACACCATCCAATGGGACAACGAGACCTTCTGCGGCAGCGATGTCCATGTGTATCTGTATCGGAAGAAGCGGGCATTTCGAGACATCGCCCTCTCGGCACCCAACACGGGGACCCTGCAATGGCTTGTCCCCGGCGATCTGCCTCCGGCCGGGACGTATCGCCTCCGCATTCAGTCGGCGGCCCACGGCACGTGTGCCGCGTATTCCGACGGTCTGTTCGTGGTCAACTGAGGAAGGGCATCCGACGAGCAGACTCAGCGAGGTTGACGATGAAAGCCCTCACAAGCGCCAGGTATGTCTCCCTTGCCGTTCTCGGCTGGGCCCTCTTGTGCACGGGCTTGGCGGATGCGGCCACCTTCACCCTGCAGTGGGACCCCAACACCGAGCCCGATCTGGCGGGGTACAAGCTTCATTACGGCACGTCCTCGGGGACATACACCACCCACATCGACGTGGGGAACGTCACTACCTATGACGTGGCCGGCCTCCAAGACGGGGTGACCTACTATTTCGCCGTCACGGCCCGCGACACCGAAGGGAACGAGAGCGGCTATTCCAACGAGGTGTCGGGCAGGAAAAACCTGGCTCCCCAAGCCAGTGCCTCTGCCACCCCCACATCGGGGCACGCCCCATTGAGCGTCTCCTTCACCGGCTCCGGCACCGACCCCGACGGCACCATCGCCTCTTTCTCCTGGACCTTCGGCGACGGCGGCACCTCCTCGGCCCAGAGCCCTTCCCATACCTACTCCGCCCCCGGCACCTACACGGCCACACTCACCGTGACGGACAACGACGGCGCCACAGGCACCAAGTCCGTCCAGATCACCGTCTCCGCACCCAACCAGCCGCCCATGATCACGGCCAGTGCCACACCTGCAAGAGGGGCACCCCCCCTGACCGTCACCTTCACCGGCAGCGCCACGGACAGCGATGGTACAGTCGTCTCCCTGTCGTGGGACTTCGGCGACGGCGGCACGTCGCCCGGGCCCGACGCGACCCATTCCTATGATGCGGAAGGCACGTATACAGCTGTCCTCACGGCCACAGACGACGACGGTGCCACGTCCACCAAGTCCTTCGTCATCACCGTGAATGCAGCACCTAGCAGGCCCAAGGGCCTCAAGATCGGGAAGATCAAATAGCCGGGCGAGGTGCCGGAAACGGCGAGGGCCAGCCGCCGATCCTCTCGGTGGCTGGCCCTTGGCCCCGCCCCTGCGATGCCTGCACAGGTCGGTTCAGATCAAGAAGTGGCCTCTGAGAGGCACGCCTGGAGCGCTCCGTCTTCGAAGCCGGCACGTCGCTCAGCCTGTCTGCGCTCTCCGTTCCGCCGCTCGCCCCCGCGCCGTTCGCAACCTCGACGTCGCACAGCCGCCCCCGACATCAACGCTTCCATGGCGATCCTAAAGGACCGCCGCTCCCCCCTCCTGCGTTCCCCTCTGCGGCGCTCCCCGTGACGCCTGTCGCCCCCAGCTCGCCTGTCTGTCGCTTGCCACTGCATCCCCCTTCGCCTCCCAACCGTTCCTCGCCCAACAGGCCGTCAGAATTTTACCCGTTCCCCATCGCCGTCGCAACCCCGGACACGGGTCAGACGCCCCGGCGGGTACGATCTTTGGCTTCGGGACCGACTGCCCCGCAACGAATTTTCTTGTTGACTTGCCGAAGCTTAGTTAGCTATAAGTAAGTCTAATTAACTGCTGGAGCCGCCCATTGAGACTCCGGAAGACGGCCCCGTTCATCCCGCGTCAGCCCTGCCCGCACGTGTGCGCATCCTGCCCTTTCACCCAGGCGCCGGGTCCGACCCCAGCAAGCGGTTCGCCGGGACCCAGCGCGGCTCCTTGTCCCTGGCAAGGGTCTCCACACGGCGGCGATCGAGGCACGACCCTTGCAAGACACAAGATGGAAAGGGGCTCAGGCCGGTGGACCCATCCCTTCCGGAGGGCCGCAAACACAGCACGGAAAAGGGATCAAGGCTGGCCGCGGCCCCCATGGGGGAGGGTACGTTTTTGACTGGTGCGTCAAGGCCATGCACAATATTGCACATCCCGTAGCCCATGGGGTGGCCTGGGCACTCCTTGCCCTTCTGCTCTCGGCGGGGCACGCCAGGGCAGACGTGCTGACCCTCGCCTGGGACCACAGCCAGGACCCCGGCATTGCCGGCTACCGCCTCTATTGGGGCAATCATCCCAGGGGCCACGACGAGGACTCGCCGGACGTCTCTTCTCCGTACCCTTGGGACATGCCGGTGGATCTCCAGCGCTGCAAGGCGGGGACCTGCTCGACGCCGCCCCTGGAGTTCGACGCGGGCCCGTGGTATTTCGCCGTAACCGCCGTGTCCAGGTCAGGCACACCCAGCAAGTTCAGCGAGGAGGTCTCCAAAGTCATCCCGGATGAACCCACCCTGTTTTTTCCCCATGACGCACCGGCGATGGCCATGGGGTGTCAATACACCATCCGGTGGTCCGGCTTCCAGGGCGACAGGGTTTCCATTCACCTCCTCAAAGACGGCGGGGCGGTGAAAACCATCTCCAGGTCCACGGCCAACGACGGGGCGTTCCTCTGGAGGGTCCCCAAGAAGAAGCTGAGCCCCGCAGAGGGCTTCACGGTCCGGGTCAGTGCCGGGGCCGAAAGGGTTGAATCCGCGGCCCCGTTTGAGATTCTCTCCCCCGCGGTGACAGCCCCTTCCTCCGGGGAGATCCTCTCCCGGGGCGCCGCCGAGTTGATCCGGTGGGAGCCGGCCGGTTTCTGCCAAGGGCCGGTGAGCGTGTCTCTTCGAAGCGGGAAGAAGGCTTCCAGCGTCATTGCCCCAAACGCTCCGAACACGGGTGCGTGGACATGGATCGTGCCCCAGGAACAGAAGCCTGGAAGCAGGTTCCGGATTCAGGTCCAATCGACTTTGAACCCGGCCTGCAGAGGCGTCTCCCCAGGCTATTTCACGGTGCAGTGAACTGAGATGCGTGACCTCGCAGACGGCAGGTAGATGGGGTTCCGCGGCAAGGCGGCCCCCCCCGACACCCCACGCACGCAGGGCCACGCGGTCCCCGGGCATTGAGGCCGATGCCACCGCGCGGGAGGCTGATGATGAAGACACACATCACGACGCTTTTCCCGGATGCGTATTCGCCATCGCCGGCCCAGGAGCCATCGGCGCAGCTCGCTCTGGAGACGCGGGACAGCATGCTCCCGGGTGTCCGGTTCTTGAGAGGCCTCCTCCTGGCCGCCCTGCTCAGTCTCCCCTTTTGGGCCGCGCTGGCTTGGCTGATCCTGTAGGCCATCCGCGCCCCCCCCGTCTGCGCCCTTTTCCCGGCCACGTACAAGACCCTCGCGTGCCTCTTTGCCCTGCCGGCTGCTACGACGCCCCTGGATTTCCGCTGGAGCCGCCGCTGAAAGGGGGCTAGGGAAGGGGGGCCGTCGCCACGCCCCCGTTGCTGCTGCGCACGGTGACCCAGGGGGGTTTGACCAGCACGTTCTTGAACTTGCGAGAATGACTCCGGGACTTCTTCTTGTACAACAGGTTCCCGAGGCCGTCAGCCCACAGGGTCACGCTTCCAGGGGTTGCGTTGGACTTGGCCCTGACCGTGAGGACCCTCTTCTTGTACTTGACTTGGGTCACGGTCACGGTGTCCGCCGCGTCCCCCACCCTCAGGGCCACCGACGCCGCAGATCCCCAAGCGCCGGTATGATCCCGGGCCCGAACCTGGAGGGTGTAGCTTCCGTTGGGCCACCCCGACACATCCACCTGGGTCCCGACGGATTCGACCGACCCGCCCAACGCCCCGTCCAGGGGCGCCATGGCCGCCCCCGGCCCCTCCCTGGGATCCACCCACCACTCCACTTCCGCGATGGGCGAGCCGCCCGGGAGACCGGCCGTGGCGCTCAGGACCACCAGGGTCTGGCCGAGGGTGGGATTGGGCGACGCCGCCACGTCGAAGACGGTGGGCCCCGTGCGAGCGGGCGCCACTGCGGGCCAAAGCCCGCCATGGGCCAGGCCGTACGATTCCCATTGCACAGGCACCTGGAATAGAGAGGGCATGCCCGCCGCGGCATCGTCAAAGGCCTCCAGCCATCCGCCCCCGCCCTTGCCCGGCCCCACCAGCACCTCATCTCGTCCGTCGCCGTCGAGATCTCCGGCGGCTGGATGTGTCTCGCCGGCCAGGCGATTGTAGTCCGTCGCGCTCAAGGTGATCCAGGCCAGATGGGTCGGGTAGCCGTATGCGTAGTCCATGACCGCCACCCTCCCGCCGCCCCGTTTCCCCATGCCCAGAAGGATCTCGGCCCTGCCGTCCCCATCCAGGTCGGCGCAGGCGGGCCAGCTCTCTCCGTTGGCTGAGTTGTATTCCGCCCAGTCAATGGCCCCCCAGGCCAGGGGAAGGGCATCGCGGGTGACCACGAAGGCGCCGCCGGGCAGCGCGGCATTGCCCGATACCGGGCCCAGACCAAGGACCACCTCCCGCTCGCCGTCTCCGTCCACGTCCCCCGCAGCCGGCCGCACCTCGCCGCTGGCCGTGTTGTAGTCGTCCCAGTCCAACAAGAGCCACTCTCTGTGGGTGACAGCCCCTGCGGCATACTGAAAGACCTCGACGCGCCCCCCGCCCCCGGCCCCCAACCCTATGAGGATCTCGTCACGGCCGTCTCCGTCCAGGTCGCCGCAGGCCGGCCAGGTCTCCCCGTTGGCGGCGTTGTACTCGGGCCAGTTCACCTGTCCCCAGGCCAGATGGTTGTACTGGCTGTCCAGAATCAAGAACATGCCGTTGGGTATGGGCGGAGGCCCGGCTTCCCCCCGTCCCAGGCCCACCACGATCTCGGATTGCCCATCACCGTCCAGATCTCCCACAGCCACCCGGGCCTCCCCGCTCAGGGCCTCGTACTCGGGCCAGCCCAGTCGCAGCCAGAACTCATGGAATAGATCCTCACTCAGGAAATCGATGACTCCGCCCGCCGGGGGATACGGACCCAGGCCGGCGATGACCCGCCCATAGCCCACCGCCGACGACGCCGTCACCGTCACCGCCACCGTGGCGCTCCCCGTCCCCCCCCGGTTGTCCGTCACCGTCAGCCTCGCCGTATAACTCCCCGCCGAAACATACGTGTGGGACGGGTTCTGAACACTGGATGTGCCCCCGTCCCCAAACGTCCACGCATACGACGCAATGCTCCCGTCCGGGTCGCTCCCGCTCCCCGTGAACGCCACCGTCAGGGGCGAGGTCCCTGAAATCGGCGTCCCCGAGGCCGTCGCAATGGGCAGCTGGTTGGGCGCCGTCACCGTCACCGCCACCGTGGCGCTCCCCGTCCCCCCCCGGTTGTCCGTCACCGTCAGCCTCGCCGTATAACTCCCCGCCGAAACATACGTGTGGGACGGGTTCTGAACACTGGATGTGCCCCCGTCCCCAAACGTCCACGCATACGACGCAATGCTCCCGTCCGGGTCGCTCCCGCTCCCCGTGAACGCCACCGTCAGGGGCGAGGTCCCTGAAATCGGCGTCCCCGAGGCCGTCGCAATGGGCAGCTGGTTGGGCGCCGATGCTGTCGTATGGGAGATCTCTTCCGAAAACCCGCTTTGAAGGGCCTCGTAGTAGGCCTTCACTGCGAAGAAATACTGCTGTCCGTCGGCCAGATCCGTGAAGGTATAACTGGTGGTCTTGCCCACATCCAGGCTGAAGGTGTAGTTGCCGCTGGAGGTCCCGCGAAAGACGATGTATCCCGAGATCGGCTCGGGATTCGGGTCCCAGGCGAGCGTGACCGGGTCAGCCCCCCGGGCCTCCCAGGGCATGGCCCCGGCCAAAGCCAGGAGCGCCAGGGCTGCTCCCCCGAGCCGGCGGCCCCACAGGTCCCCAACACGGCGAAGAAGAGATCTCATTGAACGCCCCCCGGCGCCGGAGGCCCTTCTATGCGCCGCTCCCCCCCTTCAAGGTGAGGGACAGCCGGTCCAGGTGGGGAAGGGAGCCCAGGATGGGTGCTTGCAGGTATCGGGCCACCTGACGCTCCGACTTGAACGACGGATCCGTCCACTCGAGGACCCCGAGCCAGATCAGGATGATTGCAGCAGACGAGATCAGGAGCATGAGCACGGTGGGGAGACGCCCGGGGCGCCACACGGACCGGAGTTGCTCCATCTGCAGCGGCCCTTTGAGCGCCGCCGCCATCCCATCCTGTCTGGCCCCAGCGGCGTCCGAAGCCGTTGGGGCATCGAGCCGGGCGGCCGCCGGCTTGGGCTGGCCGGGTCCCTGCTGCTGTTTCCACCGGCTTCGCCGCTGCCCCTCCTCGGCCTTTCGGACCAGGCGCCCGGCATAATACGCGACCAGCGCCTCTCCCAGCTTCCCGTCGCCCCCCCGGTACGCGATGCGAACGGTGTCGTTGGAAGGGACCGTCAGGGACATGGTCCGTTCCACGGTCTGGGAAAATGGCCCCATGGCCCGATCCCCGGCGCCCGCATTCAGTTCCAACTGGCCATGGAGCTCACGGATGGCAAAACGGTCCAGGAAGAATTCCGCCGGCTTGGCGATCACGTCCCCCATCCTCGTGAAATCCACCGGGCTCGTAGACAGCGCGATGGGGGCGTCGGGGGCGATGGCCACATCCTGCCGTACCGTGATCTGATCCACGCTGGCGGCCGACACAAGCACATACACAAGGGGAGGCGCGAGCGCGGCCAGGAACCACAGGCGGCGCGTCACAAGGCCGTGGCCATAGCGCCTCAGGGCGAAACCGATCATCGCCAGCTCTCCTTCCCCCAACCCCTGCACGCCGCCGACACCCCTCAGGCCAGGGGGTTTTTCCACTGGTTGACGACCACGCCCAACAGCTTGGCGCCGGCTGCGTCGAGCATCATCCGGGCCCTCTTCACCATGTGTCGCGACGTCACGTTGGCCAGGACCACGAGGATCACCCCGTCCACGGCCCTGGCCAGGGCCACGGGATCCATCATCCGGCGGTTGGTCGGGAACACGGACGATGCGTCCAGCACCACCGTGTCGTACGCCCGCCGGGCCCACTGAACGATGCCCAGACCCAACTCGGTCACGTTTCCCCCGCCCGATCCCGGCGGCACGCCGTCGACGGCGGACAGGATCTCCAGTCCGTTGAGACCCGAAGGCTGCACCAAACCGCGCAGCACCTCCGCACCCTCCAGAACCACTTCGTCGGGTTTGCCCTCTTTGGGCGGCGCAGGGGGAGGCCCCGCCGGTCGGGACGGCAGTCTCTCTGCTTCGATGAGGCCCAGACCGAACAGGGTGTGGAGGGCGGGGGCGTACCAGTTCAAGTCAACGGTCAGGACACGCTGGTGATCCTGAGTGGCGGCCACCGTGGCCAGGCCGGCGGCCACCGTCGTTTTCCCCTCTCCGGGCATGGAGCTTGTGACGAGCACGCAACGGGAGGCGGCTTTGGGCAAGGTGGCCGAGGCGGCGGCGTGGATGCGCTTCACCTCGGCTATTTGCGAGAGCAATCCCAAGCGCGACGCGGCATCTGAGCCCATTGCGAAGACCACCCAGGCGAATTGTCGACGTCAAGGATGCGCGCTGAAGCGTTTTTTCTTACCTTGTTCGAGTGCCCCTGATTTGTCAATCCTGATTTCCCTGATTCTGATAAGGATTTTCCTGATCCAGGACCTCGATCCCGCCGCAGGGCGTGGATTGAGGGAACACTTGCCAAACAAATCATGATTTGATAAGAATCGTGCAATTCTCCCGCCACAACGGGGGCCGGGGGAGCCTGGCCATGGCTTGGGGGTCCATATCAAAGCCATGGGCCGCGCGACCCGAGGGAGGGATGTGGACGGTTACCCGATCATTGCCACGGGGCTGATCTCACTGTGCGTCGGGTTTCTGGCCGGACGGCTCTGGGGCCATCGGTGGAAACGCGAGGCCGACTACCTGAAGAAACAGCTGGATGAGACCGAGCGGCTGCTGGACGGACTGGCCTGGATCGGAGGCAGCCACCGTCCCGAGCCCCAGGTCACGGCCCAGGAAAACCCCCCCGGGCCCCAGCCGGCCACCCGCGCGGAACTGGAGAACACGCAGAACGTGGGCGTGACCCAGCCCCCCGAGACCCCGTCTCCTGCCAAGCGCAGGGTGCGCGTCACGCGGATCCTGGGGAAAAAAGACGGGGTCCAGAGGAACGAATCGTTCGAGGGGCTGGAGGAAGCCCTGCCCATGGTGGGCAAGCGCTACTGCGTGTCCACGGACCACGACACGGTGATCCGCTCCTCCACGGTCATCCAGGTCGCCTCGGGCTACTTCATGACCCGCAACTCCGTGTACAGGGTCGACCCGCTCTGACCCCTGTTGCCCGGCGCCATGCCGGCCCGGCCCTCACCATTTCTCCATGAGCTCGCCCATGGTCTTGCCCGGCCTGAGCTTGCCCTGGTAGTTGATGAAGGTCTCCACCTTGACGGGCTCGAACTGCTTCTTGGGGACCGAGGTGGCCTCCTGGTGCCAGAGCCACATGTGTCCCTCCACCGTGTCCAGGATGAGGACGTTGGGCAGCTCCCGGATCGACCCCGGCTGGAGAAGGATCGCCTGGTACCGACCGGGGCTCTGGGCCTCGACGGAAACGGCCATGCAAGTGCCGCAAAGGACCGCTGCCAGGACCACCACGAGTGCTTTCATGCGCGCCTCCCGAATCTCGTCATCTTCCGTCCCTCACGGCCCCGGCCCAGCGCGTTTCCCGAAGGTGCCGGGAAGCCCGTGCTTCGATCCCAGGGCAATTTAACGCACATGGCATCCGGTCTTGGCCCACTTTCCGACTCAATCCGGCCGCTGGCGCTCTTTCCCCCAAGACACCAAGGCCGCTCCCTGGAGCGCCCCCACCGCCCGGCCGGAACTCCCCCTCCAATCAATCCCGCCCCAGGGGGCCACCATATCCATTCGCCCCTCGTTTCCCCCTCCCCCCCCAACTTGGGCATCACCATCCGTGTGTGCCCAAGCGGTCCGCTTTTCTCGTCGTCCACCCGTTTGCTTTGTCAGGAAGATGCCCTGCCCGGTTCAAGGATCCCCGCGATCCGCCTCCTTACCCTGATGTTCTTGGCCCTGGGATTCGCATCGCCTTCGGCAAGGGATTCCGACGGCCCGCCAAGGGACGATCCGACCGCGCGCCGGCTCACGACCCCTTCACCGCTTGCCCTTGGCCGGCTTCCCCCCGTACGGTTCGCCCCCGTAGTACGCCTTGTACGCGTACCCGTAAATGCGGGACGTGAGGTGCTGGGAGTCGTTGAGGATGAGGCCCAGGATCTTGTCTTTGGGCAGGAGGGTCAGGGAGTCCTTGACGGCGTTGCGCGGGGTCATATCGTGCCGCACCACGAACACGATCCCCTGAACCAGCTTGGCCAGCACGGCCGGCTCGTTGGTCAGGATCGTCGGGGTCGCGTCCAGCAGGGTGAGCGGCCCGTCCTCCGTCTCGTTTGCCGCCCGTATGAGGTCGGCCATGCGGGGCGAGGAGATGAGCTCGATGGGGTTCTTCTTGCGCCCCCCCCCCGGGATGCACTGCAGTCGGGGGATGTCCGTGGGGCGAACCACGGCCGACAGCTCCGCCTCGCCGTTGAGGTACTCCGAGAGCCCAGGCCCCTGGGGCACGCCGAAGTATTGGTGAAGGGTCGGGTTTCGAACGTCGCAGTCTACCAGAAGCACCGAGTCGTTCAGCCCCTGGGCCACGCTCACGGCCAGGTTGGCCGCGATGAAGGACTTGCCCTCGCCGGCGATGGCGCTCGTGACCATCACGCTTCGGGGGGGGACGGGCCTGCGGGCGTTGTGAAGGAGGTGGGTGCGGATCCGCTTGATCTGCTCCACGATGGGGGAGTCCGGCTGGTTGTGGACGACCAGCATGGGGCTCACGCGCCTCGCCCCGGGCCTCTCGGGCTGGATCATGAGGGGAAGGACCGGGGCCTCGGCCCGCGCGTTTCCGGCATCGCCCCCCGCTGCGGCCGCGTCCTTGACCTGCGAAGGGGCTTCGCCCCGCTCCCGCTCCGCCTTCTGCAAAGCCTCAAACACCTTGCTCATGGACCCATCCTTCTGTCACCGCCGCAGACCGGGATTCGTGGGCCGTTCTTGTGGTTCGTTTCACAACCCGTGATTGGCGACCGTGATACGTGTCTGTCGTTTGTTTTCGTATGCCATGGTTGGGCGCCTGCGCTGCGTGGTTCGAGTCCGTATCAAGCCCCCCAACCCACCGAACCCAACCAACTCAAGCAACGCAAGCAACCCCTACTCCCTCTCCCGCTCTACACCCCCGAGCCCAGACCCCACTTGGAGAGGATCTCCTGGAGCCCCCGGGCCACGGGCTCGGGCACCTGACGGGGAAAGATCATGGCCAGGGCCACCGCCGCCACCAGGGCCGCGCCCCCGGCCAGACCCAGGCGCACGGACCATCGCAGCAGATGCGCCCGCGCATGGCCGCGGCCGTCCAAGGCCCCTTCCTCGCGGATCCGTTGCCGCTTCTTCCCGGCCGATACCAGCCTTTCCCCCTCCAGGTCCGCGATCACGTCCCGGATCACGGCGTCATCGACCTGCCGCTTCTCCTCGGCGTACCCGGTCAGCAGGGCGTTGTCGCACACCACGTTGATGAGCCTGGGGATGCCCCCCGCGTACTTGTGGATCCTTCCCACGGCCTTTTCGGTGAACAGCGGCGCGCCGTGGCGGCCGGCCACCGCAAGGCGCCGCTCGATGTACTCCCGGGTCTCCCGCCCGCTCAGTGGATTGAGCACGCAGCGCAGGCTGATGCGCTGTTTGAACGGGGCCGCGCTTCGGTAATTGAGAATCTGGTGCAGTTCGGGCTGTCCGGCGAGGATCACCTGGAGGAGCTTGTCATGGGCCGTCTCCAGATTCATGAGCATTCGAACCTCCTCCATGAGGGGGAGGCTCAGGTTGTGGGCCTCGTCCAGAACCAAAAGGGCCCGATCGCCCCTCTCGGCCGTCTCCAGGAGGAAGGCATTGAGTTTGTCCAGAAACTGCCCCTTGCTCCCCGACCTGGCCTTGAGCCCGAAATCCGCGGCCACCAGGCGGAAGAAGTCCGTGGGGCTCAGTTTGGGGTTGAAGAGGTATGCCGAGCGGGTCCTGGGGTCGAGCACCTGAAGGAGCGACCTGAGCAGGAGGGTCTTCCCCGTGCCCACCTCTCCGGTCAGCACCATGAGGCCCTTCTTCTCCTTCACGCCGTACAGCAGGGTGGCGAAGGCCTCCTTGTGCTGGCTGCTGGCGTACAGGAAATGGGGGTCGGGCGTGATCTCGAAGGGCTTCCGCTCAAGGCCGTAGAATTCCTCGTACATGGGATCGGTTCTTCTCCACCGTGGCGCGCCCCCCGGGGAGACGGGGCTCACGCGCTTCGGGCCCTCCTGGTGGCCGCCGAGCTCCGGGTCCTGCCGCCCCCGGCCTTCCCCACGGTCTCGATCCTGGGGATCACGGCCAGCACCTGCAGCCCGCTGAAGGCCGCCAGGTCCTCGGGGTCCTTGAACGAGCGGTCCAAGTACTCTTGGAGGAGGGCCAGGCCCAGCCCGGCCCCCAGGCCGCAGGCCAGGGACAGGGCGATGAGCTTTAGGATGTCGGGCTTCCACGGTTTGACGGGGACCTGCGCGGGATCGATGACCCGGAACTGCTCTCCTTGCTGGCGCTGCTCCATGGCCTTGGCCTGCTCCGACTCCAGCTTCTTGGCCAGGAGCGACTCGTAAGACTTCTTGGTGTTCTCGTAGTCCCGGGCCAGGGCGGTCATCTCCTGCTCGCGCCTGGGCGTATTCTCGATGCGCTGCTCGTGCTCGCGGATGCGCGCCCGGATCTTCTCCTCCTCGCCCCGGAGGTGCCGGATCTCCGAGTCCACGGCGGCGAGCTGAGCCTGGAGGCCGGCGATCATGGTGTCCAGCTGCCCGGTCTGGCCCCGGGCCGTTCGAATCTGGCGGGCGGGCCGATCCGGCGAAGACGCCCCCGAGGCCCTTGGACCCCCCGCCTGCGCCCCCTCTTCCTCCAGCCGCTTCTTCAGGGCCATCACCTCGGGATGTCTGTCCGTGTACTTGGCGCGGAGCCTGGCCAGGGCATCCTGCAGGGTCTCCCTTCCCGACTGGGGCGCCTCCACGATGACGGGCTCACCGGTTCCTTCGGTGGAGGCGAACTTCCTCAGCTCGGCCACCTGGTTGATGTACAGGACCTTGCGATCCTCGGCCGACCGGATGCTGTCGCTGATCCGCTGGTGCTGGAGCTGGAGCTGCTGGAGCACGCCCAGATTGGCCTGCATCTGCTCCGGGAGCTCCCCCATGTGCCTGGTCTTGAACGCAGTGATCTGTTTTTCCAGCCCCTCGAGCTGGGCCTCCGTCTTCTTCAACTGGTCGGCCAGGAAGGCTGCGGTCCCCTCGGCCTGCTGCTCCCGCAGCTTGAGGTTCTGCTCCACGAAGAGGGAGGCGAGCCGGTTGGTCACCATGGCCACTGTCTTGGGCTCGGGTCCCGAGAAATAGACCTCGAAGGCGTCCTTCTTGTCCCGCTTGGCCGCGCCGGTCCCTCCCTTGACCTGGATGTCGATGTGCTTGCGCATCAGCTCGATGACCTCTTCCTGGGTCAGTTTCTGGGACTCGGCCTTGTACAGGCCGAACTCGTCGATGACCCGCTGGAGGTTGGTCCGGCTCAGGATCTCCGTGCTGATGCTGTAGATGCGCTCGTCGATGGATTCGGTCACCGTGGCGCGGACATACTCGGTGGGGACGCGCTGCCGGACCAGGAGGATCAACGTGTTGGCCTGGTACACCTTGGGCAGGTGCATCACGATGCCGATGCCCGCGGCGCTGACCAAGACGAAGGGGATCAGGATCCACCACTTGCGCCGCCACGCCATGGCGAGGTAGTCCTCGGGCCTCAGAGGCCTCGCAAGGTTCAACATGGGTCATGCCCCTCGTACACGGGAAATGCGTGATTCGTGACCGTGATTCGCGTCTGTGGTTCGTTTTCGTGTACCATCGTTGGGCGTTCGGCGCGTGAACTGCGTGGTCCGTGTCAAGCCCCCCAACCCACCGAACCCAAGCAACCCGCGCCCCGCCCCTACGGCACCACGATGGTGTCCCCGGACCTGAGGATCACGTTGTCAGCCAGCGTGTCCCCCGAAACCACGTCCTTGTAATGGATGACCCTTCGGCGCTGCTTGTCGCCGTCCCGGGTGATGAGCACGGTCTTGCTGGATGCCCACTCGTTGAGCCCCCCGGCCATGGCGATGGCCTGCAGATAGGTCAGCTCCGTGCTCGACTCGTACGTCCCCGGTTTGGTGACGTTCCCCAGGACGTAGACCTTGAACTTCCTGGGCTCCTTGATGATGACCGAGACCTGGGGCTCTCCCACGAACTCCTTGAGCTTCTCTGCGATGACCTTCTTGAGCTCGGGCGGCGTCAGGCCGGCGGCCCGCACATCGTCGATGAGCGGGAGCGAGATCTTGCCGTCTCCCCGGACCAGCACCTCCCGGGTCAGGTCCGTCTCCTTCCAGATGTGGATCTCCAGCTTGTCCTCGGGCCCGATGACGTAGGTGTCGTCCGCGCCGGATCCCCTGGAAGGGCCCTGCGCCGACGCCGCTGAGACCAGCATGAGCGTCGCGAGGAGAGCAATGACCCCCAGTCCCTTGCCGACTTTGGCCATGGCGCCTTCCCCTTTTCCATGTCGTGTGTATCCGCCCCAGGCAACCCCAAGCGACGGCCTTTCCCAGGGCCTCCGCCCTTGGGGAGACATCCCGTGCCCGGCCTTATTTATTTGTTTTTCCTTCATGAATTCGTAATCTCCCAGAATTTTCCCTGGGAGTCAATCAAAACTTACCGGATTCCGACCTCAGGAAATCCCTGACTTCCCCGGCCGCCCACCGCGATCCGGGCCATGGTGAGACACAGGGCATGTCCCGTTACCCCCGAGCCGGCAAGGAGATGCCCTCCAGAATCTTAACAGGTTTCGGAGGAAATGGCGCAGATATGTTGAAAAGACTTGCAAAACATGTCCGAATGCGGTATTGAAGCATGGGGGCGTCTTGCGCGCCCCAGAGGGGTGCTCATGGGATTGCGGCGCCGGCCGATCAGGAATTGGGCGGGGGGCTTGAGCGGCGTGTGCCTCGCCCTTCCGCTCCTGTGGGCGGGCCCTGCCCATGCCGACTACCGGGTCGAGTGGCACGCCGACGCCACGCTTCAGGAGCGCTTCGACGACAACCTGAACCTGGCCCCTTCGGACCCCGTCTGGGACTTGATCACCACCGTGTCCCCCGGGGGCGATCTCTTGGTCGAATCCAGGACCGGCCGCCTCTTGCTCGAGTATTACCTGGACGCCAACTTTTACGCCAGGAACCCCGTGCTCGACTACCTGGGCCACCGGGCCAATCTCGACCTGACCCAGTCCCTGTCGCGCCACGTCAAGTTCCAGCTTCGGGAGACCTTCACCAAGTCCGACAGCCCCCGGGAGGCCGCGGTGCCCGCCGAGGCCCCTGCACCCGGAGACGTGAGGCCCACCGAGTTCCTCATCGGGACCCGCCTGGAAAGGCGCCAGTACATGCGCAATAACATCAACCCCACCCTCACCTGGGAATACGGCTCTGACGACTCCCTGCGCCTCGGATATCGCAACGAGCTGTTCCGAGAGGACGACACCCCGGCTTCGGACAAACGGGACACGGCCACCATCACCTGGACCCACTGGTTCGGGCCCCAGTACGGGGTCCTCCTCAACGTGGACTACCTCAAGACCCATTTCTGGAGCTCTTCCGATTACGACGGCCAGGACGGGCTGGCCACCTTCACCCACAAGTTAAACCCCCACACCGCGGTCTTCGTCCAGGGCGGGGTCAGCAACCGCACGTACAAGGACGAGACCCCCAACTACCAGGTGTACAAGGGGAGCCTGGGGGTGGAACACGCCTTTAACCAGGCCATCACAGGGCGGCTTCGGGCAGGGTATTACTACCAGGTCCCCGAGGAGGGCAAGGCCGATGCCAAGCCCGAGGGGGAGGCCTCGGTCACGGCCAGATGGCGCCGCCTGACGGGCACCGCCTTTGTCAAGACCGGGTACACGGAAAGCGCCCTGGACTCGGAAAACCTGGGCTTCACCCAATACGCCAGCGCCGGGATGGCCTTCCGGTACCAGGTCTTCCAGTATGTCGCCCTGTTCTGCGACGGGTCGTACAACCGCTACGACCTGCCCACCACGGGGATCGAGGACCGCTGGCAGGTTCGAACCGGGATGGAGGCTCGGCTCTTTCGGTGGCTCACCGGCTCCCTGGACTTCTTCCATCAGGAAAGCCTGACCGAGACCACCTCCAACTACCGAAACAACCAGATCACCTTCCGCCTAACGGCCCGATACTGAGATCCCCTGACACGCGGGGACCGGGCCGAGGGGCGGCGCGCGGGGCGTCCATCGGCATGGCACCGGCCCGGGCCGTTTCTTCTTTCGCGCGGCCGCAGGGTGATCCCGAGGCGATCCCGGCAAGTCGGAGCGCTGCCTGGCGAGGCCCGGCGCCAAGGGGCCTGTGAATTTTGACCCGGGCCGCCGGCTTCGCACAGGGAGCGCTGACACGGCCACTGGGGTCGCGGGCAAGGCACGCCTTGGGATTTGCGGCCTTTGGCGTTACAATCTCAGGGTCGGCCGACCTGGCCCATCCGGAGCGGCCCGGCCCTTGCCCGGAGGACCCGGCGCCCGCGGGCCCGGTCGCCCAGAAGGATGCCCATGCAGGTCACGGCGCACGTTGACAAGAGGGACGTGCTCTTTCTCGCCTTCACGGCCGCCTTCGCCCTCGTCTTTCTGGATCTCTGGCGGGAGTTCTTCTCCTTCCTCCTGGGCTCGGGTCTGTACAACTACATGGTCCTCATCCCGGGGGTCAGCGCCTATCTCCTGATCTCCGACCGGCGGCGCCTCCGGGCCGCGGCCCGCAGCGCCGTGCCCCTGGGCGCAGCCCTGGCAGCGGCCGGGGCCCTGGGTCTGGCGGCGGCCCAGGCCCAGGGCGCATGGCCGGCCCCCGACGACCGTTTCTCCCTGGTGGGGGTCTCTTTGCTCCTGATCTGGGTCGGCGGGTTCGCGGCCATGTACGGGCCCAGGGCCCTGCGCGCGGCCATCTTCCCCCTGCTGTTCCTCCTCTTCATGGTTCCCGTTCCCGGCGGCGCCCTGGAAGGGGTGATCCGGTTTCTGCAGGTGGGGTCCACCGAGGCGGCCCACGCCCTTTTCGCCCTGAGCGGCGTCCCGGTCCTCCGGGAGGGGTTCGTGTTTCACCTGCCCGGCCAGAGCATCGAGGTGGCCCCCGAGTGCAGCGGCATCCGCTCGGGGATCTCCCTGGTGGTGACCTCCGTCCTGGCCGGCCACCTGTTCCTGCGCACCCTGGGGGGCAAGCTCGCCATGGCCGTGGCCACCCTCCCCGTCACCATGTTCAAGAACGGGGTGCGGATCGTCTCTCTCTCCCTCCTGGGGGTGTACGTGGATCCGCGCATCCTGCAAAGCGAACTGCACCGGAGCGGGGGCATCCCCTTCTTCGTGGTGGCCCTCCTCATGATGGTCCCCGTGTGGTGGGGGCTCCGGACCCTGGAGAAGCGACTGGGCGGCAAGGAGCCCGGCGCGCCGGCCGGGGGCACGGCGAAGGGGCCGGGAGGGGCGGAATGAGCCTGAATGCCGCCCTCTCCCTGGTGGGGGCCTCCCTGGGGGCTTCCGCGGCCCTCTTGGCCCTGTGGCGCCACCCCCGGGGCTTCGTGCACCGGGTCTTCGCCCTTGGGATGGGGGCCCTGGGGGCCGAGGCGGTCCTCCTGGCCCTGGCCCACGAGGCCCCGTCGCCCGGCGGCGTTCTGGACCTGGAGCGGTGGCGGGCCCTGGTGGCGGCCCTCTTGCCGGGGATCTGGCTCCTGTTCAGCCTGAGCTTCGCCCGGGATCAGCACCGGGAGTTCCTCCGCCAATGGCGATGGGTCATCGCGGGGGCCTTTGCGGCCCCCCTGGCCCTGGCCGCGGCGGGGCGGCCCTGGCTCCTGGGCCCCGAGGCCGTCAGGGACCCCGAGACGGGCTGGGTGGTGTTCCTGGGGTGGGCGGGGTCGGCCCTGGCCGTCGTCGCCGTGCTGCTCACGGTGCTGGTGCTCATGAACCTGGAGCGGACCCTCCGGGCGGCCACGGGCCACGGCCGCTGGCAGCTCAAGTTCATGGTCCTGGCCGTGGGCGGGCTCCTGGCCCTCCGCGTGTACACGGGCAGCCAGGCCCTCCTGTTTCACAGCGTCAGCATCCCGCTTCTGCTGGTGCACGGCCTTGCGCTGATCCCGGCGGCGGCGTTGATTTTCCTCGGCTTCCAGAGGGCCCGGGTCATGGCCCTGAGCCTGCGGGTGTCCCACAGCGTGCTGCAGGGATCCGTGACCCTGATCATCGTGGGCGCCTACTTCCTGGGGGTGGGCCTCCTGGCCAAGCTGCTCTTGTGGCTCGACGCGGCCCAGGACCTCTCCTCCCGGGTCCTGTTCATCTTCCTGGCGCTGTGCGGGCTCATGCTGCTTTTGCTGTCCGACCGGGTACGCTACCGCACGAGGCGCTTCGTCGCCCGGCACTTCCACAGGAGTCGACACGACTATCGCCGCATCTGGAGCGACTTCTCCCGGCGCACCGCAGCCCTGGTGGACCCGGACGAGGTGTGCCGGGAGGTGGCGGGGATCCTCTCCGAGGCCTTCGAGGCCCTGGCTGTCCATCTGTGGATGGCCGAGGGCGACGGGGCGCGGCTGCGCCTGGCCGCCTCCACGGCGCAGGGAGCAGGGCTCCTTCGGGACCTCGAGGGCATCCGGGCGGCGGTCCAGGACGCGGCCGGGGCCCTGGACGACCGGGATGGGCCCGCGGACCTGGCCGACCCCCGTGCCCAGTGGGCCCTGGAGCTCATGGCGCGCCGCGGGGAGGCGTTGGACGCGGCCGGGATCCGCTACTGCGTGCGGCTCGCCGCGGGCGATGAGCGGGTGGGCCTGATCAGCCTGGGCAAGCGGGTCAGCGACGCGCCCATGGACGCCGAGGACATGGACCTCCTCAAGACCCTGGCCGACCAGACGGCGGCCACCCTCCTGAACCGGAGACTGGCCGAACGGCTCAGGCAGGCCAGGGAGATGGAGGCCTTCCAGTCCATGTCGGCCTTCATGCTCCACGACCTCAAGAACCTGGGCAACAAGCTGTCGCTCACCGCCCAGAACTTCCCCGTCCACTTCGAGAACCCCGATTTCCGCAGGGATGCGGCCCGGGTGATGGAGCAAAGCGTGGAGAAGATCAAGGGGCTGTGCGGCCAGCTCGCCCTCCTGCGGCAGACCCTGGAGCTCCACCGATCCAGGACGGACCTCAACGCACTGGTCCGGCAGGCCGTTGGCGAGCTGGACGGGCTGCTCGGTGCCCGCGTGGAGCTGGATTTGGGGGAGCTTCCCCCCCTCGACCTCGACCGTGGGCAGCTCCAAAAGGCCCTGGTCAACCTCATCGCCAACGCCAACGACGCCGTGGGGAAGGCCGGGGAGATCCGGGTCAGCACCCGCCTCGAGGATGGGGCCGCGCTCCTCTCGGTGTGCGATAATGGGTGCGGCATCCCCCGGGCGTTCCTGGAGAAGTCCCTGTTCCGTGCCTTCCGGACCACCAAGAAGCAGGGAATGGGGATCGGCCTGTTCCATGCCAAGGCCATCGTGGAGGCCCACGACGGAAGGATCGAGGTGGAAAGCGAGGAGGGCAAGGGAAGCCGTTTCAGGATCGTCCTGCCGCTGGAAAGCAAGCGCCAGGCCGGTGAGAGGTGATGGACATGGCTCGCGAATCCGCATCCCCGCCCCCTTCCCCCCCGGACAGACCCAAGCTGCTGGTGGTGGAGGACGACGAGGAGCTGCGCTCCCAGATGAAGTGGGCCCTGGGCCGGGAGTACCACGTCTTGACGGCCGAGGACCGGGTCGGCGCCCTGGAGATCCTGAGGGCCGAGGAGCCCGCCCTGGTGACCCTGGACCTGGGGCTGCCGCCCGACCCGGCGGGCGCCGAGGAGGGCTTTCGGACCCTGACCGACCTCCTGGCCCTGACCCCCCACGCCAAGGTGGTGGTCATCACCGGCCGGGCGGAGCGGGAGAACGCCCTGAGGGCCGTCGCCCAGGGGGCATACGACTACTTCTCCAAGCCCATCGAGATCCAGGACCTCCGGGTGGTCCTGGGGCGGGCCCTGTACCTGCACGGCGTGGAGGCGGAGAACCGGCGGCTCAGGGCCGCCTCCTCCCAGGACGCCTTCGAGGGGATGCTGGGCGCCAGCCAGCCCATGCAGGAGGTGTTCGCCAAGATCCGCAAGGTCGCCACCACCGAGGCCCCCGTGCTCCTGGTGGGCGAGAGCGGCACGGGCAAGGAGCTGGCCGCCAGGGCCATCCACCGGCTGGGTCCCCGGGGCCGGGGGCCGTTCGTGGCCATCAACTGCGGGGCCATCCCCGAGACGCTCCTGGAAAGCGAGTTGTTCGGCCACGAGAAGGGCTCTTTCACGGGCGCCCACGTGCAGAGAAAGGGGCGGGTGGAGATGGCCCAGGGCGGGACGCTCTTTTTGGACGAGGTGGGCGAGCTGTCCCCCATGCTCCAGGTCAAGCTCCTGCGGTTCCTCCAGGAACAGCGAATCGAGCGGGTGGGCGGGAGGGAGGAGATCGCCATCGACGCGCGGGTCATGGCGGCCACCAACGCGGACCTCCAGAAGGCCATGGAGGAGGGGCGCTTCCGCCAGGACCTGTACTACCGGCTGGGCGTGGTGGTCATCGCCCTCCCCCCCCTGCGGGAGCGCCCCGGGGACGTGGAGCTCCTGGCCAGGGCCCTGGTGGAGAAGTTCTCGGTCGAGGGCCGCAAGCGCATAACGGGATTCACCGCCGCGGCGCTCAAGGCCATGGTCCAGCACAGGTGGACGGGCAACGTGCGGGAGCTGGAAAACCGCCTCAGGAGAGCGGTGATCATGGCGGAGGGGACCCGGCTCACCCCCGAGGACCTGGAGCTGGCCTCCAAGTACGCCAGGTACGAGGGGCTGGGGCTCAGGGAGGCCAGGGAGGGCCTGGAGCGGGAGTTGATCCTCCAGGCCGTGGCCCACAACCAGGGCAATCTCACCCAGGCCGCCGCAGACCTGGGCATCAGCCGGCCGACCCTCTACGATCTCATGGACATGCGGGGGATGGGGAATGGCGGGGGGTTGGGGGGGGGGGGGGGGGGGGGGGCGGTGGGGGAAGAGAAGGTCAGGGGGACCCGGGGCGACGGACACCCATCGGGGGAGAGACCATGTCGAATGCGGAAAGCAAGGCGGCGGTGAGGGGCCATGACGCCTCCGGGCGGCTCGTGACCGGCGGTCCGCGGCGTCCCGGGGACAAGGGACGCGGGCTTCGGTTCATCCTCGTGGCCAGCGCCGCTTTGGTCCTGGCGCTGGCCGGGTGCGGCGACGCCCGGTCCAAGAAGGCCAGGCACCTGGAGCGGGGGGACGCTTATTTCAAGGAGGGCAAGGTCAACGAGGCGGTCATCGAGTTTCGAAACGCGGTCAAGATGGACCCCAAGGACCCCCGGGCCCACCATTGGCTGGGCCTGTCCTATCTGCGGAGCGGCAATTTGCGGGACGCCTTCTCGTCCCTGACCGAGGCCGTCCGTCTCGACGAGAACCTGCTCGACGCCCAGGCCCAGCTGGGCCGCATGCTCCTTCTCGCGCGGGACCTCCCCAAGGCGCGGGAGAAGGCCGATCTCATCCTGGGAAAGGACCCCCGGCACGTGGAGGCCCGTCTCCTCATGGGGGACATCCACCTGGCGGAGGGCAAGCCGGACCAGGCCCTGGGGGAGCTGCTGGCGGCCGTGGACCTCGACCCCAAGCGGGCGGAGCTGGAGATAAAGCTGGCGGGCGTCTACACCCTCAAGGGCGATTTCCCCAAGGCCGAGGAGGCCCTCAAGGAGGCCTTGAACAAGGACGAGAAATCCATCCAGGCCCGCCTGGCCCTGGCCAACTTCTACCTGGGGCGGAACCGGCCGCAGGACGCGGAGCGGGAGTTCGGCAGGGCCCTGGAGCTGGAGCCCAGGAACCTGGCCGTGGCGGCGAGCCTCGCCAACCTGCACCTGCGTGCCAACCGGCCCGAGGAGGGCGAGCGGGTCCTTCTGGCCGCGGCCGATCGGTCGCCCAAGGAGGCCGGCCCCCAGCTGGCTCTGGGGGACTACTACACCGCCTGGCACAAGCCCGACAAGGCCGAGGCGGCTTACAGGCGAGCCATCGAGGTGGATCCCCGCAACACCCCGGGCCGGCAGAAGCTGGCGGCCCTTCATCTGAACCGAGGGGAGCGGGAGGCGGCGGAGAAGTACGTGGACGAGCTCCTCAAGATCAACCCCCAGGACCTGGACGGCCTGATCCTCCGCGGCCGGCTGCTCCTGAGCCGCAGGCAGCACGAGGAGGCCGTGGCCCAGTTCCAGAGGGTGGTCAAGGAGGCCCCCCAGAACCCCATGGCCCACTACTTCCTCGGCCTGGCCTTGGTGGGCAAGGGGGATGTCCAGCAGGCCAAGGGCGCCCTTTTGAAATCCGTGGAGCTCAATCCCAGGCTGGGGGAGGCGCGGATGCTGCTGGTGGACCTGCACCTGCGGGCCGGGGCCGCCGACGAGGCGCTGGCCGAGGCGCGCAGGATGGCGGAGACCGACGGCCGCAGCTGGCGCGCCCAAGCCACCCTGGGGCGGGTGCACCTGGCCCGGCGGGACGGCGACAGCGCCAAGAAGGCGTTCGAGGAAGTGACCCGCCTGGCCCCCCAAAACCCCCTGGGCTATCACTACCTGGGGCGGCTGGAACTGGCGGAAAAGCGGTACCCGGAGGCGTCCGCCATGTTCGAGAAGGCCCTGGCCCTGAACCCCGGCGACGCGGGCTCCATGCGCATGCTCGCGTACGCCCATGTGCTGCAGGACGACCGGGAGGGGGCCCTCCGGCGGGTCGATCAGCAGCTGGGCAAGGCCCCGGACAACCCGGCCTTCCACCAGATCAAGGGGAACCTGCTTTTCGACCAGGGAAGGCGCAAGGAGGGGGAGCAGAGCCTCAAGCGGGCCATCGAGCTGGCCCCCGGCGACCCGGTCTACTACGAGAACCTGGCCTCCATCTACGCCATGCAGAACCGCCTGGACGAGGCCGTGGCCGAGTTCAAGGCGGCGGTGGAGAAGGATCCCAGGTCGGTGCGGGCCTGGATGTCCCTGGGCGTGCTGCACCAGCAGAGGAAGGCCCTGGACGCTGCCAGGGAGGCGTACAGGAAGGTCCTGGGCCTGGAGCCCAACTTCGTTGCTGCAGCCAACAATCTGGCCTGGCTCGAGGTGGAGCACGGGGGCAACGTGGACGTGGCGCTGGGCCATGCCCAGCGGGCCAAGGAGGCGGCCCCCGACCACCCGTCCGTGGCCGACACCCTGGGGTGGATCTACTACCACAAGAAGGTCTACGCCACGGCCCTGGGGCACCTGAGCGAGGCGGCGGAGAAGATGCCGGACAACCCCACCGTCCGCTTCCACCTGGGCATGACCCACGCCAAGATGGGAAAGAAGGAGGACGCCCGCCGGGAGCTGGAGCGGGCCCTGGAGATCAACGGTGCCTTCCCCGAGGCCCAGCGCGCCCGGGATGCCCTGAAGGAGCTGGGGAACTGAGGCCTCGCCGCGCGCCCCGCAGGCGGCCCGCGCCCCCTTACGGACCTTCCCAACCCAAGGGACCCGACAGACCCAACCACCAAAAAGATCGTTCGTCGTCAAACAAAAAGTGCGTGTCTTCTTGGATGTACCGCCCCCTTGTCCGCTCCCTCGCCACGGTCGTCCCCAAGATCCACAAAAAAAGGTGGGCCCGAGGCTTCATGCTCATGACCCACCTTCCCCATACCTTCGATGAAAAGACGGTTGGTCTGGTTCACCTCTTGCGGTGCCGCATCCTGTTCCCTGCAACCCCCACTGCGAGCAACCCCAGCCCCAAGAGCATGAGGGTCCCTGGCTCAGGGACATACACCAAGCAGAGCTGGGATTGAGCATACGTCCATTTGCTTCCATCCGGCCACATCAGGTTCATGACCCTCACGGCATATCCATTCTCGCCAGTCCAGCTGCCGTGGTAAAGTGCATCATTATAGAGAGCCAAAGCAAGCCCGGATAAGCTTGAAGGAGCATACTCCCCCTCCAGGGCCCAGATGGCGATCTGGACCGCATTGGCGAGGTCATTCGAATACTGGTACCCCAGATCCCCGCGGATGTAGTGATAATAGAGCCAGGCTGCCGCCCCTGAAAGAGGATCAGGATTTCCCCCACCCTGCCCACCCTCCACCGCACTGTCGGAGATGCTCTCGATGGTGAACGACGACGAGTAGTCTATGTATTCATTCTTCTCTATGCAGAAGGATATGAAATCGGAAAACAACGCGCTTTGCGACTTGATCCAGAACTCCCCTCCGTTCGTCGTCCCGTAGGTCCCGTCTGACAGCTGGACCTTTGTGCCCACCGCACCCTCTGGGACCGGGATCAAAGGATACGACCCCGCATCGGCGACCCACAGGCTCGCGGCCAGCAGACCAACCAGCAGCGTATATACCGTCTTTCGCCCCATCGTCATCACACCCTCCCACATGTCGTCGCTGGAATCGATCCTTCAGCACGTCGTTGTTTTCTTAGCCAGAACCGTACCGCTTCACGCCACACTGACAACCACACCCCCCGGCTCGCAATTAACCAATTGTTTTTATTAAGCTTGGATGGCAAGCACGGGCTGGAAGCAGATCTCAGGCTGGCGCCCATCGCTCCGAGAAAGGATCGAGCTCTGGTCAAGTCCTCCGACGTCCAAAAGGCCCAAGGACCGCACGCGTCGCCATTATGAAAAATAATAACAATAGGATAGCATCCGCCGAATCGCCCGAAGACCTCGTAAACTTTTCCGACATCCGCGATCTTGAGGGGGGCGGCTCAGCCTGGCCGGCGTCCCCCTCACACCCCTGCCCCCACCCCCTCGCCAAAGCCGGGCACCCGCGCCTCGTCCGTTCCCCATCATCAAGACCAAGCCCCATGGGTCCTTTTGTGGTCCGGCCGGGATCACTTGATCCCTCAGCGCCGCCGGCCCCCGGTGTCACACCCCCAGACGCCGGCGCACCTCTTCCACGACCCTGGCGTCGGCCGGCTCACGCAAGCGGCGCAACGCCTCAGCGCGCTCCACGATCCCTTCCCTCACCAGTTCGGCCATCTCCATGGCATAGGGATGGAAGCCGTATCTGCGCAGGTGCGCCTGGTTGGCGAGCGCATTGAGAAGGCAATTGGTGGAGTTGGGATCCGTATCCTGCGGGGGTCGCCATCCCAGCTCTCGGATCCGCCCGTATATCTCTTCCTCCCGGTAGCCAAGGAACGCCAGGGGGTTCACGTTGTACGGCATGGCCTCGCCGCCGAGATGGCGTTCCTCGAGAAAGAAGGCGCGCACCCCGGGGCCCACCCCCTTCTCCAGCGGCCCGAGAAACAGATCCTGGGCCTTCCGCACAAAGGACGCATGGTTTCTGAAGACGGCAGACTGCAGGGGCGCCTGGCCCGGCGACCAGCCGTACGCGATGAGCGGGATCGCTTTTTCCATGGCGGTGCGCAGCGTCAAGAACTTCACGAGCCCCATGCACGAGTTGCAGATGGCACTCGCCCGCTCCAACGCCTTGGGGGGATGGAAGTCGTTCTCCAGGGAAAACCGGAACACGCGGCACAGGAGCTGGAAGTCCGGTTTGATGGTCATGTGGTCAACGCCCAGGGCCTCCACAACCCGTCGGATGTTCTCCACGGCGTATGGGGAGACAAATCCGTGGTCGAAGGTCACGGCGAGCACGCGAAGCCCATACCCGTTCTTCAGGAGATCCAGGGTGAAGGTGCTGTCCTTGCCGCCGCTGTACGCCACGAGAATCTCGTGGGCACCGTTCCGTCGCCCGCGGGTTTCCTCAACGAGTCTCTGAAACCGCTCGCGGTACTCCCGGCGCCTCTTGTCCAGATCCTCCCCGCCCTTGAACTGTCGGCAGTAGATGCACAGGCCGGAATCGTCTATGCGCGAGGAGGGAACCGCAGAAGGCAGAACGCAGTTGCTGCAAATCCTCGGAAGTGGGACGTGGGACGTGGGAGCCATCAGCTCAAGAGCGTTGGAGGGAGTAGAAACGGTGGAGGTTGGAGGCAAGACATAGAATCAACACCATCAGAGGCGGTTGCATGAGACCTCCAGCCTCAACCCCTCTTTGTCCCAAACCGCCATCCTCTACCCTTCTGCCTCAAGCACTGTTCTCAAGGCACGCTTGTCGATCTTGCCCGTGCTGGTCCTGGGGAAAGCCGAAACGAAGGCCACTCGCTTGGGGACCATGAAGTCTTCCAGTTGGGCTTTGCAGTGCCTGAGAACGTCTTTCTCTGCGAGGACCTGCCCATCGTGGCACCGAACGAACGCCGCCACGGCCTGGCCCAGGATCTCGTCCGGGGCCCCGATCACAGCCGCCTCGGCCACGCCCTCCAGTTCGCACAGGCACTGCTCGATCTCCTTGGGGCTGATTCGCTCCCCCCGGCTCTTGATCATGTCGTCCTTGCGTCCCACGAAATACAGGTACCCCTCGTCGTCCATACGGAAGAGGTCCCCGGTTCTAAGGACCGTCTCCCCGGGGTACTTGCCGGGCTTGAGCACTCGCGCCGTCTCCTCGGGGAGCCCCCAGTAGCCCCTCATGACGTTGGATCCCCGCACCACGAGCTCCCCCACCACACCCGGCTCCACCCGGCGGCCGCTCTCGTCCTCGATCCACACCTCCTCGTTGGGCATGCCACGTCCGATGGAGCTCGGCCGGCGATCCAGTTCCTCGGGTGGAAGGTAAGAGACCCTCTTGCATTCCGTGAGCCCATACATGGAGTAGAGGCGGACGTGGGGAAAGGCCTCGCGAAGCCTCCGGATGTGCGAGGGAGGAAGGGCCGCGGCAGTGTTGGTGATGTAGCGGAGATGCGAAAGATCGAACTTCCCCAGGTCCTTGAGCCCAAGAAGGATGGAGAAAATGGTGGGGACCCCGGGAAAGCCCGTGACCTTCTCCTGGATCATCTTCTGGATCACCTGGTACGGGAAGGCGAAGGAGCGCTCCAGGACCACAGTCCCCCCGAACTTGAAGGCCATGAGCACCTGGTACAGACCGTAGTCGAAGGAGAGCGGGAGCACATCCATGATGATGTCGTCCTCCCTGTTTTCCAAGTACTTGGTGATGGAAGTGGCTGCGGAGACCATGTTGAGGTGGGTGAGCATGACTCCCTTTGGATCTCCCGTGGAACCGGAGGTGTAGATGAGAGAGGCAAGATCCAGATCTATGTTGGAGGTTGGAGGACGGAGGTTGAAGGCAGGAGCAACATCGCCGGAGGTTGGAGGATGAAAAGAGGCGTTGGAGGACCGAGGCGAATCTTCACGATACGCGGGGCGCAGGGCCCAAGGCGCAAGACGCAAGGCGGAATCGAAGGGATGATGCTGGACGCCCGAGACAGGTTCGGCCGGGGGGCCGTCGGCCCACAGGATGTGACCCACCGAGCCGGGCCGAGAGAGGGCCTCGCGAACGATGTGGGATTTCGAGGAATGGGTTATGAGCGCCCTGACCTGGCAGTCGTTGAGGACATAGGCCAGCTTGCGCGCCTTGAGCGTCGGGCTGAGCATGAGGAAGACGGCGTCGGCCTTGAGTGTGCCGAAAAGGGAGACCACGGACTCGGCCGAGTTGTCCAGGAGGATCGCGACCCGATCCTGTCGTTCGACGCCCAGATCCCTGAGGAACCAGGCCAACCGGTTGGCCCGGCCCTCAATCTCAAGATACGTGAACCGCTCGCGCCCGGCGACCAAGGCGACCTTGTCGGGGAACCGGCGAGCGGATTCTTCTAAGAATTCTTGAAGAAGCATTGATATAATCCCTGGTTCACCACGGAGGCACGGTCATTGCGCGTTTGAGTTTGGAGGCCCCTGCCTCAAACCTCTGACCTCCAACGGTTCGCCTGCTTCTCCGGTAAACGTCTTCACGTTCTCGGGTTCATGGATTGGATACGGTGGGAAGTTGCTGATGAATTGATGATAGAGTAGTTGGGTGGAGATGATCCCCACCAGGGCCATGTTCTCCCGCTCGCTCAGTAGCCGGCCATCCTGCTTTCGACACTTGCGCAGGAGTCCCTCTACCCGTTTCGGGTGAAAACACCCGGTCCCCTGCAGTGCGCGCTGCGAAAGGAGTTCCTCCGCATAGTCCAGGGGAGGATCCCCCAGGAAGCACCCGCTGATGGGCGCCCTGTAGGGCTGCTTGGGCCGCCACGCCACCTCGCGAGGGAGGAGATCGGCCGCGGCCTTGCGCAGGATGTACTTGTCCTTGAGGCCTTTCATGCGAAGCCTGGGCGGCATCCGGCACGCGAGCTCCACCACCCGATAATCCAGGAAGGGGAATCGACCCTCCACGGCGTGGGCCATGCCCACGCGATCCCCCTGGGAGGAGAGAAGGTAGTTGGACAGGAAGATGCGGATCTCTGTGTACTGAGCCCTGGAGAGGGGATCCCACCCCATGAAATCCGAAGGGAGCGTTGAAGTGAATCGTTCCAGAAAACGAGCCTTTCCTTCTCCGGCCTGCTGAACGGCCGGGGATAAGAAGGCGTGGGTCTGAGCAGTGTTTTCCCATCGCACCAGATGGGAGTACGCCGGTAAATCCACCTGCGAGAGACCTTTCCCAAAGAAAGCGGTGATAAAGGCGCTGGAACGGCCATCCGTGGAGGAGAAGATGTCGGGGTAGAGCCTGCCCAGCAGCCGGGGCCGCATCGAGGAGTCGGGCCGCCGGGCCCAGAAGCGGCGCACCTTATCCTCTTTGAAGATGTCGTAGCCCGCAAAGATCTCGTCCGATCCCTCGCCCGTGAGCACGACCTTGAAGCCGTTTTCGCGCACCAGGCCAGAGAGGAGAAACAACGGAGCCGGTGCGGTGCGCAGCATGGGCACTTCCGCATGCCAGACGACCTCCGGGAAGATCTCCCCGATGTCCCTGTCCGTGCATCGCACACTCCGGTGGTCCGTGCCCATGGCCCGAACCGCCTGCTCCTGGAAGGGTGCCTCATCGAACCGCTCGTTTGTGAAGCTCACTGAAAAAGTGCGGAGCTGGTTGTCGAAGGAGCTGTTGACCACAGATGTGATGTACGTGCTGTCAAGACCGCCGCTCAGGTAGGCACCAACCGGGACATCGGCCCGAAGCCGGATCCTCGTGGCGTCGTGGAGCAACCCTTTGAGGTCCTCCACCCACTCGCCCTCGGAGCGACGGTCGCAAGCGGTGTCCCCGAAAGAGAGCTGCCAGTAAGGGCGGACGACCATCCCATCTTGGGAGAACAGGGCGTAGTGTCCGGGCGGCAGCTGTTCAACCCCCTGGAAAGCAGTTGCGGAGCCCAAAGGCGCCCAGCAGGTGAATACGTCTTTCAGGGTCTGAAGATCCAGGCTGCGGGGGACCCGGGGGTCGGCGAAGAGAGCCTTGATCTCCGAGCCGAAGAAGAGCCCCTCCTCGGTTCGGTGATAAAAGAGCGGGCGCACTCCCAGCCGATCCCGGGCCAGAAGGAGGCGTTTTCTGGGCCGGTCCCACAGGGCCAGGGAGAACTGCCCGTTGAGCCCTTGGAAGAGATCCGGCCCCCGCTCCTCATACAGATGAACGAGGATTTCCGTGTCCGTCTTGGTGTAGAACCGGTGCCCCCGGCCGACCAAGTCCTCCCGCAGCTCCGGGTAGTTGAAGATCTCGCCGTTGTACACGACCCAGATGGAGCGGTCCTCGTTGTGGATGGGTTGGTCCCCTCCCGAGAGATCGATGATACTCAGCCGCGTGGAGGCAAGCCCCGCCATCTCATCCGTGTACATGCCAAACGCATCCGGACCGCGGTGGCGAATGAGCCCCAGCATGCGACGCAAAAGACCCTCCGGGGGATCGTGGGGCCGAAAGTCAACGATGCCTGCGATGCCGCACATGGGGGCTAACCCGTTAGAGGTTGGAGGCACCTGCCCCAACCCTCAAACCTGCAACCTCCCGCGTTTTTCGTCTTCCGACTCCAACGTCTTCTGTTTCCCTCGCCTCTCGCCTCCAACCTCCGACCTCCAACGTTCCTGGTGCTAAGTGCTTTGAGTTTTTCTCCCCAGGTACTGGCAAACGTTGTCAATGGAGTCGAAGTTCTCCGGGATGAGTTCCTCGTCGGCCACGACGATTCCGAAATGCTCCTCCAGGAAGCTTACCAGTTCCAGAATCCCGGTGGAGTCAACAATCCCGCTGTCCAGAAAAGAGGTGCTGTCCTGGAGCTTCCCGTCCTCCCCGAAAAGGAAGTTCTCGATCACGAACTCCCTCACCGCTTGAATGTCCACCTTGTGACCTCCACCCCACCAGACTTGGTCAAGTTGACTGGTTGAATAGGTTGATTGAGTCATCGGGTCTATGGGGTCGTTTGTGTCGATCCTTCAACCCCAATTGGTTGACGCTCTTGCGCCCTCACGCCTCACGCTCGCACAGATGGTCACCCTCTGCCCCATGCCCTATGACCTTTGCGGTTTTCCACACCCCGCCCCCTCCCTGCCTTCATCGCCTTACGACCCACTCGAGCCCCAGCCTGCGCTTCACATCCCTCACTACCTTAGGATCCGGGGTTCCGAAAGCTTCGCGAGCCCCGCTTCGCGGCTCATGTGCCCCTGCCGGACCGGTCCGGCGATCTCGAATGCGTACGGGTGGTAACCGAACTGCTCCAGATGAACCCGGTTGGCAAGACCGTTCAGGAGGCAGTTGGTGCAGTTCGCGTCCGTGTCGTCTGGCGGGACCCAGCCCAGATCCCGGATCGCCCGCACCGCCCCCTCTTCGTCGTAACCCAGGAACGCCAGGGGGTGCACCAGGTGAAGGCCTCCGTCGCCTTCACGTTCGGCCAGGGCGTTGAAGTGTCTTTCGTCCAAGAGGAAAGACATCATGCCGTCCCCCATGAGGACGCGAAGCTGCTCCATGAGCACGGCCCGGGTCCGCCGGACCATGGCCGCGTTCACCCCCATGACAGACGACTGGACCGGCGCCTGGCCCGGGGACCATCCGTACGCGATGAGGGAAATACCCTTCTCAATGGCCGTCCTGAGCACGAAGGACTTGGCCAGATTCATGCAGTTGTTGCAGATGGCGCTCGCTCCAGCGCCTTGGGCGAGTAAAAGGGGGAGCCGCATGGCGTTGACGAAGGAACGCCTCAGGGAAGGGTCCGGCACAAAGGCCATGCGGTCCACGCCCAGAGAGGCGGTGACCGCCCGGATGTTCTCCATCGCCCTCGGGGAGAGAAAGCCGTGGTCAAAGGTGAGCGCGATCACCCGGGATCCGAAGTCCCTCCGGAGCACTTTGAGAGTGTGCGAGCTGTCCTTGCCCCCGCTGTACCCCACCAGGACATCGTAGCTCGAACCGCCGCGCGCAGCGGTCTCTCCCAACCGGGAAAGCAGCGACAGGAGCTTTTGATGGCAGCGTTCCTTGGTCTCAGCGTGGCCGGATCCCTCCTTGGCATGCCGGGCGCAGTGGGAGCAGGTCCCGTCTTCGCTGAAGCGGATCCCCGGATAGTTGTCCGGCAGAACACACCGCGCACAGATCTTCACCCCTGTCTCCTTCGTGTCGCCCATCCATCGCACCATGTTGTTCAACCTGCGCGCTCCATCACCTGTCCACCCTCGTCAACATTTCATGCGATCACCCGGCCAAGCCCATCCTCAGCAGAAGGTATTTCGCGAGACACCTGGGGTCTTTGCCCCATTCGATATCCGCCAACACGGGCGCGCCACCTTGTTCCGACACGGATCGCGAATTGAAGTCGTAGATAATCGCCCTTACCCGGCGTTCATCCAACGTCCCCGCGCCTGCCCCGGCACACTCAGCCAAATACTGCCTGACTGGACTTCCGGGACGATCCGGGTCGTGAACGGAGATCCTCGAGTTAGGGTACAGAAGATACTTGGCGGAGTGATGGTCCAGGGCCACCGGGTCCTCCGACGCAAGCACAGCACGAGTCCTCGCAACCGGGGGATCGGTCCGTGAGGAGAGCCCCACCCATTCCGCTGAGATGATGTTCAGATCCGCCTTGCGGACTGCCTTCATGAAAAAGCCGATCTCCCGCCCGAGCATGCCGGGCTGGGGCCCGGGAGCCCACTTGTCAAAGGGGAAGGAATGGAAGTTGAAGTGTTCTCCGGTCAGCCGGCCGCCGCTTGCGGGGTCCGGCCCTCCGGTCAGGTCCGCGATGCCCATGTAGTTCTTGACGGCGCTTGTCATGCCGCAGTACGTGCTGTGGTGGTTCAGGGCCGATAGGTTGATGAACCTCAGGGGCCGGCCCGTGTACGAGCCCCGATCCCACACGCCGTTCTTGAAGTCGATGACCGTTCCCCGGCTGGTGCAAAAGATGGGATAGGTCATGATGGTCGTCCGTCTCCCGGCCCCGGACGCCCCGTTTTCGCATGAAACGAGCGGCGCACCGTGGGTCCCGTCGCAGTATACGTAGCCCTCGCCCTCCTGCGGTCCGGCCACCCGCCTTCCCCCTACGCCCACGTCGATCCAGTGGCAGACGGAAAAACGACCTCCGTGGGTTCGTTGAATGAGTTCACCGAGTTCATTGAGGGTGGAGATGCCGGGAAGGTCGGAGTTCCGGGCGAAGGGCGTGGCCCACCCGGCGGTCTCCCACGGCCGCGGGCCGCGGTGGCAGTTCTCGGCCAGAACCACCTCCCCCCTGAATCCCCCTGCTCGCCCCATCACCTCATCAACCAGTACCTTGATCAACTTCAGATTCGGTGCTCCTTGGTTCCACCACTGGGCGTTGGGCTTGATGATGACGATATCGTCTTCCCCAATCAACTGCTCCACTCCGCCCAACAACTCCAGTACCTTCTCCAGGTTGTCGCCAGGGGTTCCGTTCAACGACCCGAATACAGTTGATGAGACAGAGTTTGATTGGGTCAACTTGCTCAATTCGTTTGAATGGTTTGATTGGTTATCCAGAGACGATGAAAAAGACTCATTTCGACTATACAAAGTGATGATCGATCCTATCGACAATGATTTAACAAATTGTCGGCGCGAGCTCCGATCGAACCATTCACACGCGGCCGTTTTCATGCTTTCCATTATGGAAACAGGTAGACCAACTCAACCAATAGAGCGTTATATACGGTCTCATTTTGTCACTATTGATCTCTTATTCAAGTACGTTATGAAACTGTTCACCTTCCTAAACACAAGGTCGACTTGTGTCTTGACGCGATCCAACTCGGCTTCGTCCATATGTCGCTGATCCAACCCGACTTTGACAGTTGTTTCTGTAAGGTATTGGAATCGTTGAGTATCAG
>CAZEPJ010000015.1:0-71998 GCA_964514105.1 uncultured Desulfarculaceae bacterium
GAAAATGGGGCATTATATTGAGAAGCCCTGCAAGCTGTCAACGGAATTCCCGAAAACGCCTGGTCTGCTCGAGCATGGATGGATGAAGTTTGACCCCCTAGCGCGCCTTCCACGGCAGGAGCGACTGCATGGTGCGGCCGATCTGCTTGAGCCACGTCTGGGAGTACACGTAGTTCACCATCATGCCGCAGGACTCTTCCATCCCCCGGCGGAAGCGGTTGGCCCCGAAGTTGATGTTGCCCATCCCCACGGTGGCCCCGTTGCCCATATGGAAGTTGGCCACGGGATTGAGGGGCCTGCCCTGGGCGTCCTTCTCCTGGGCGATGTAGAAGAACGTGATCTCGGTCAAGGGCTTCTCCAGGAGCTTTCCGTACACCGGATCCTCGATCCACTGGGGGTCCGAAAGGATCTCCAGGAGGGCCTGAGGGAACGGCTCCTCCTGCTTGCCCGAGAGCTCCCGGCGCCGGGCCAGGATCGCCTGCCGCCCCTTCTTGGAGAAGAACCCTTCCAGCCGCTCCGCCTTCAGGGAATAGGGGCTCTCCCCCCCCTTGAGGATCCGTTTGAGGTAGCGGTCCCAGAAGCCCGGGATGGGACTCAACGTGGAGAAGGTGGTGACCTCCGGGTTGCCCTTCTTGAGGGCGTCCACCACCTGGAAGATGAGGACCTTGCCCAGGCCCAGCCCCGCCAGGCCGTTCTGCGTGTTGTTGATGGAGTAAAAGATGGCCGTGTCCGGAGCCCCCTTCTTCACCGGGGCCGCCTCCATCCCCCCGATGATCTGGTGGATGGAGCGAGCGATGTCCTTGGTCAACGCCACCTCGATGAACACCACCGGCTCCTCGGGCATGGCCCGGTGGTACAGGGCGAAGCAGCGCCGGTCGCGGCCCATGCGGTCGCCCATCTCCTCCAGATTGGTCATGGGATGGACCATGTCGTGGTCCTTGAGAAACCGGATCTGCCGGTACGAGGAGTCCTGGGTGATCTCCTGGAGATACAGGAAGCCGTGCTGGAACCAGGAGTTGAACAGGTGCGCGATCTCCTCGTCCAGCGGCTCGAGGTTCACCGAGGCCTGGCGCTGGGCCGCGAGCACGTCCGCCCGGAAGTCCAGGAGGAACTTGAGCCCTCCGGAAAGGTTGATGAAGCGCCGGAAGGCGCGCATGCGGGGCGACTCGATCTTGCGGCGCAGCTCCGTGAGCAGGCGGCTCCACGCGATGGCGTCTTGATCCGAGGCGGCCGCGAGCCGGCGCATGTCCCCCTCGATGGCCCCCTTCCTGGTCTCCAGGCGGCTCAGCAGGGCCTGGAAGAACGCCGGGCGCTCCTCCCGGGGCATGGCCCGGTAGACCGCCTCGAATTCCCGGAGCTTATCGGGGGAGGCCTCCTCTCCAGCCTGGATCTGGTCCAAGCGCCCCAGCAGGTCGCTCATCCTCTTGGCCGACGCCTTGTTCCCGTCCATGAAACCTCCTGGCCCCACCGCCCGCATCCTTCTCTCGACTGGCCCCACAGCCCACCGCCCGGCGTTTCCCGCTCGCCGGGGGTCGGGCCCGCCCCTGGCAGGATATAGCAAGGACGGGCTGCGGTGTCAACGGCGGGGCGGCCCTCGCCGGGAGCGTCGGGCGGCCCCGCCCCCCTGCACGCCGGCGGCTTGCCCCCTCAGGGCCCGCAGGACCCGCACGAAATCCTCGGGGGGATCTGCCCGAAACTCCATGTATCGCTCGCTGCCGGGATGGAGGAAGCCCAGCCGGTGGGCATGGAGGGCCTGGTGATCGATGCCCGGGGCGTTCCTCTCCCCCGGCGCATAGTGACGGTCCCCCACGACGGGCACGCCCGCAGCGGCGAGCTGGACCCGGATCTGGTTCTTGAGACCCGTCACCAGCTCCACCTCCAGGAGGGAGGCCGCCTCCAGGGCCTCCGCCACTCGGTAGCGGGTCACGGCGAGGGTCCCCCCCGCGCCCTGCCCGGCCACCACGGCCTGACGAAAGCCGTGCCGCGTCAACTTCAGGTAGTGGCGCAGCTCTCCCTGGGGCGGCTCGGGCCGGCCCCGCACCAGGGCCAGATAGATGCGGCGCGGCGTGTGGGCCAGGAACTGTCTGACGAGGTGGGCATGGGCCCGCTCGTGCTTGGCGAAGACCATGAGGCCCGAGGTGTACCGGTCGATGCGATGGACGATGATCGCCTTGTGCCGCCTTCGGGACAAATGCGCGTTGAGCAGGTCCCGGAGGTTTTCGACCCGGGCCCCTTTGATGGGGACCGCCAGGAGCCCGGCGGGCTTGTCCACCACCACCAGATCCCGGTCTTCGTGGACGATCCTCATACCACCAGCTCGTCGATGAAGGCCCCCAGCTGCTTGAGGTTCCGGCATTCGCGCACGTCCGTGCAGTGGGGGGCGTACTCGTGCATGACGCTGTCGCCCTGGTTCCACATGGTGCGCAGCTCGGGGTTGAGCCAGTAGACCCGCCGGGCCCGCTCCTTGATCTCCTGCAGGGCCCAGGCCCGGGTGGGGAGGTAGTTGTTCCGTCCGTCCCCGATGATGATCACCACGGTCCTGGTGGTCACATCCCGCAGGTGCTCCCCGTGAAACCGCAGGAGCACGTCCCCGTAATCCGAGTACGCATGATATCGAATCCCCGCCTCCCGGAGGGCCCGGCGGATGGCCTCGTTGGTCTCCCAACGGTCGAACAGCGCCGTCACCTCGCCCAGGTCGCTGACGAAGACGAAGCTGCGCACCCGGGCGAACTGATCCTGGATGGCGTACAGCAGGTTCAGCATGAATCGCGAGGCGTTCCAGACCGACGAGGACACGTCGCACAGGGCCATGACCTGGGTCTTTTTCCGCCTGCGCTCCTTGAAGAGCAGCTCCATGGGGACCCCGCCGTACTGCAGGTTTCGCCGCAGGGTTCGCCTCACGTCCAGGCGGCCCCGCCGCCTCCTTCGCTCCAGCAGGGCGATCTTGGTGCGAAGGCGTCGGACCAGGCGTCCCACCAGGTCCCGCATCTCCTCGATCTCCTGGTCGGTGAGGGAGGAGAAGCTCTTTCCCACCAGGCCGTCCTCCGCCAGGCGTTGCCGGGTGGCCTTGAGCCCCTTGTCCAGCTCGCGCTTCACCAGCCGTTTGAGCAACCCCTGAAGGGCCTCCCGATTGCGCCGCAGGGCGGCCTCGACGCGCCCCAGCGCCTCCGGCGGAAGCCCCTCCCCCCGGAGCATCTCCAGGGCCTGGGCCAGCTCCTCCTCCGTCCGGGCCATGCCCATGCGCTCCCCCACCCGCCGGGCAAAGGCGCCCACCTGAAGGGGGTACTGGATCTCGGAGACCCCGGCCTCGCCCGCGGCCCCCATGGCCATGTGCTCCAGGGCCACGCCCTCTCCCCCCATGAGGGCCCGGGACAGGGGCGACAGAGACGATCCCATCAGCGCCCTGACCGCCTCCATCTCCGGCACGGGCACAAACCCGCCCGCCAATCCCGGGTCCGAGCCCCCGGCGCCGGCCCCCCCCTCCTGCAGATGGGAGAAATACAGGTCGAAGAGCCGCTCGAACTCGGGCCGCAGTTCCACCCGCTTCACCAGCGTGGTGCGCAAGGCGTCGCGGAACTGGGATCGGTCGGCCAGGGGAATCTCGGTGGCAGCCCGCAGGGCGTCCAGAGTCTCCCCCGTGGTCACGGGGATCTCGGCCCGCCGTAGCCCGTGAATGAAGCTGAGGATCTGGTTTTCCATGGGGAGGAAACCCCCGGGAGGCGTCCGACGGCCTCAGCCGGCCGCGGCCTGGCGCACCAGCCGATGCAGGTCGGGCCGCACCTTCTGCAGGTCCTCCTCATGCTTGAGGAGAAAGTTGAGGGTGTCCGCCACCAGGGCCGGATCCAGATCCTGGGCGTTGAGAAGGACGAGGGCCCTGGCCCAGTCCAGGGTCTCTCCGATGCTGGGAAGTTTCTTGATCTCCAGCCCTCGCAGGCGCTGAACAAATGCCACCACCTGCCCTGCCAGGCGCTGGGAGATCTCCGGCACCCGCGCGCCCACGATCCGCCGCTCCTGGTCGGGGCCGGGGTAATCGATGAACAGGTGCAGGCACCTCCGACGCAGGGTGTCGGTGATCTCCCGGGTGTTGTTGCTGGTGAGGATCACCCGGGGGATGTGCCGGGCCCGCAGCGTTCCCAGCTCCGGAACGCTCACCTGAAAATCGCTCAGGACTTCCAGGAGAAACGCCTCGAACTCCGGATCGGCCTTGTCCACCTCGTCCACCAGCAGGACCGTGGGGGCATCGGAGACGATGGCCTTGAGCAGGGGCCGAGGCAGGAGGAAGGCCTCCGAAAAGAATACATCCTCATGGGCCGCGATGCGTGAGACGGCCTCGGGGAGGCTGGCGCAATCGACCAGCAGCTCGCCGATCTTCTCCCGGAGGATCTGGGTGTAGAGGATCTGTTTGGCGTACTCCCACTCGTACAGGGCCTTGGTCTCATCCAGGCCCTCGTAGCACTGCAGGCGGATAAGCTCTTGGCCCAAGGCCCCGGCCAGGGCCTTGGCCAACTCGGTCTTCCCCACCCCCGCGGGCCCCTCCACCAGGATGGGCTTTCCCATGCGATGGGCCAGGAACACCGTGGTGGCCACCTCTCTGGGGCAGATGTACCGCTCACGCTCCAGCCGAGCTTGCACGTCCTCCACGGACCCAAATCCGGACTCCTGGGACCTCGCCTCGGACATCACTCACCTCGAAGGCTGTTGGGCCCGGCCTCTGCCTCCCGGAGTTCCGCCCCTGCCCTGGGCCTCACTGTTCCGGGAACGCCTCGAACTCGCCGGGGAACCACCGGCGCAGGGTCTCCTGGATGCAGTCGCGGATCTCCTGGGCCGTGCCGAACTCGAAGATCCTTGCGGCCAGGACGCGGCACTCCTCGGCGTTCAGGGAGCGGATGATCTTCTTGGCCAGCGGGATGGCCAGGGCGTTCATGCTCAGTTCGTCCAGGGACAGCCCCATGAGAATGGGGATGTACAGCGGCTCGCCCGCCATCTCCCCGCACATGGCCACGGGGATGCCGGCCCTGTGGCCCGCCTCCACCGTGGCGCGGACCATGCGCAGCACCGCCGGATGCAAAGGCTCGTACAGGTAGACCACGTGCTCGTTCACCCGGTCGATGGCCAGGGAATACTGGATGAGGTCGTTGGTGCCGATGCTGAAGAAATCGACCTCCCGGGCCAGGAAATCCGCCACCGAGACGGCCGACGGGATCTCGATCATGGCCCCGATGGGGACCGCCGGGTTGAAGGGCTCTCCGCGGGCCCGAAGGTCCTCCTTGGCCTCCTCCAGGATGGCCTTTACCTGCCGGATCTCGGCCACGCCCGAGATCATGGGAAACATGATGCGCAGCTTGCCGTGGCCGCTGGCCCGCAGGATCCCCCGGAGCTGGGTCTTGAAGACGTCCACCTCCTTGAGGGAGAGGCGGATGGCTCGAAGGCCCAGGGCCGGGTTGCACTCCTGCATGCCCCCCGGCTGGGTCAGCAGCTTGTCCCCGCCGATGTCCAGGGTCCGGATGGTGACCGAGCGCGGGGCCATGCGCTCGGCCAGCTCCCGGTACGTCCGGTAGTGGTCCTCCTCTTCGGGGAGCCGGTCACGGTTGAGGTACAAAAACTCCGTCCGGTACAGGCCGATCCCCTCGCCGCCGTGGCTCAGCACCGAAGGGACCTCCTCGGGCATCTCGATATTGGCCCGGACGATGACCCGGCGACCGTCCCGGGTCTCCCCGGCCAGCCGGCCAAAGGCCAGGAGTCCCTCCTCCACCACCCGGTAGTGGGCCCTGCGCTCGAGATAGTCCTCCAGGAGGTCCGGGGAGGGGTCCACCACCACCAGCCCCCGGAGCCCGTCCACGATGATGGTGTCTCCGGTCCGGACGGTCTCGGTGATGCGCTCCAGGCCGAGCACCGCCGGGATCTCCAGGGAGCGGGCGATGATGGCCGTGTGGGACGTACGCCCACCCATGTCCGTGGCAAAGGCCCTGATGACCCCCTTGTCCATCTGGGCCGTGTCGGCCGGGGAGAGGTCGTGGGCCACCACGATGACCTCTTCCTGGATCTGGGAGATGCTCTCCTGGGTCACCCCGCCCAGGTGGCGAAGCACCCGCTGGGCCACGAAGTCCAGATCGGCCACGCGGCTGCGCAAATACTCGTCCTCGGAGGCCATGAGGATGGAGCGGAACTTGTCCAGCGCCTTGGTGACGGCCCACTCCGCGTTGATTCGCTCCTGCTGGATCGTCCGGAGGGTCTCCTGAACCAGGGTCCTGTCCTGGAGCATGCGGATGTGCGCGTCCAGGATGTGCAGATGCTCGTCCAGGATGGAGTCCTGCAGCCGGCCGCGGATCTCCCGGAGTTCGTCCTGAGACCGCCGGACCGCGTCCCGAAAGCGCTCCACCTCGCCGGGCACGTGGCGGATGTCCACCAGGAAGAAGCGGGGGATCTCCACCCGCTTGCGGTCCACCACATAAGCCTTCCCGATGGCGATCCCGGGCGACGCGGCCACCCCCCGGAGCCGGAGGTCTGTCCCAGGCCTTTGGACCATCATTCCTCCTCGAACTTGGAGTCGATGAGCGACCCCAGGGCCGCCACGGCCTCCCTGGCGTCGACCCCCTTGGCGCGGACCGTGACGCGGCTCCCCCGGGCTGCGGCCAGCATGGTGATCCCCATGATGCTCTTGGCGTCCACCTCCAGATCGTCCTTGACCAGCCACACGTCCGACTCGAACCGGCTGGCCAGCCGGACCACCTTGTTGGCGGCACGGAGGTGCAATCCCAGTTTGTTGCGGATGATGTGCTCGGCTTCCCAGCTCTCCACCGCGTCTCCCCCCGGGCCCGTCCGGGTCCGACTGGAACAACTACCAGAGAAGCGGCCTCCCGGTCAACGTGCCCCGCTGCAGCCCAGCCCAAAGATCGGGGCTTGTCCGGGTCATGGGATCCGGCGCCTTGACCCGCGGGCACCGCACGGCCCGCTTCCGGCGGTCTCCCTCAGGGTCGCGGCCCCCTGGGATCGCGCGCAGTCGAGGAGGACCCGGTACACCGCCTTGTTGGGCGCGCCCGTCTCCCGGTGGATCACCCGCACCACGTCGCGGTCGGCCAGTCGGCATGCCTCCTTGAGAAAACGGACCCTCGCTTCCAGGGCCTCTGCCCCCGGATCCCCGCCGGGAGCGCGTCCCGCCACCAGGACAGTGACCTCTCCCTTGACCTCGGCCGCCTGCGCCCAGGCCCTGAGTTCCCCCAGGGACCCCCTGCGGATCTCCTCGAAGGCCTTGGTCATCTCCCGGGCCGCCACGGCCTGGCGGTGGCCCAACACCGCCTCCATGTCGGCCAGGCTCTCCGCCAATCTCCTGGGCGACTCGAAGAAGACCAGGGTGCGGACCTCTTGCCGAAGGCCCTCCAGGGCCCGAACGCGCTCCCCCCTTTTCCTGGGCAGGAACCCCTCGAACAGGAACCGATGGGTGGGCAATCCGCCCACGCTCAAGGCCGCCAGGAGGACCGAGGGGCCGGGCACCGGCACCGGGGCGATGCCCTCGGCAAGGCACATCCGGATCAGCTCGAAGCCGGGGTCCGAGATGCCCGGCGTCCCGGCCTCGCTCACCAGGGCCACGTCCCTGCCGGCTCGCAGCTGGGCGAGGATCCAGCCTCCCGTCCTCCGGGCGCCCTGTTCATGGTAGCTCACCAGAGGCGTCCGCAGGCCGTGGGCGGCGAGGAGCCTTCGGGTGGTCCGGGTGTCCTCCGCGGCGATCCAGTCCACCTCCCCTAGGACCCGCAGGGCCCGCAGCGTGATGTCCTCCAGGTTCCCGATGGGGGTCGCCACGACGTACAGGGTGCCCGGGCCCTGGAGCGGCTTGTCCATGGACGGCGCTTTCCGGCGGAGCCGGGGGGGGATCTTTCCGAGAGCCGCTCCCCGGATCCCGGTCATTCCTGGAGCTCGAAGGCGTTGGGGATGATCTCCACCAGGGGAGGAAGGCCCGTCTGAAATCGCACCTGCACCACGTCGAAGCGGGCGCTCACCCCGACCAGGCGCTTTTCCTTGAGAAAGAACTGGGCCATCTGCTCCAGCTTCCTGCGCTTGCGGCGATCCACCCGATCCTTGGCCTGCACCCGACTGCGGGGGGACTCGCTCTTCACCTCCACGAACACCAGAGCCTTGCCGTGCCGGGCCACCAGGTCCAGTTCCCCCAGGGGACACCGGTAGTTCTGCTCGATGATGCGATAGCCGGCCCGCCGCAGCGCCTCCCGGGCGATCTCCTCCCCCTGCCTGCCCAGGGGCTTTCCCTCCCCGTCCATGACTCACGGAGGGGATGGGCGCCGCCCGCGCCCCTCGTCCGTCCCGGGTCCGGGGCCCTCCAGGACGCCTCGAAAACTCCTTCGATGCAAGGGGCAGCAGCCGTGACGCCGCAGCGCCTCCAGGTGCTCCGGCGTGCCGTATCCCTTGTGACGGGCAAAGCCGTACTGGGGAAATCGCTCATGAACGTGGGCCATGATCCGGTCCCGGGTCACTTTGGCCACCACCGAGGCCGCCGCGATGGATTGGCTCCGGGCGTCACCCTTGACGATGGGAAACTGGGGCAGGTGGCTGACGATTCCCACCTTGCCGTCGATGAGAAGGGCGTGCGGCCGGGGATCCAGGGCCTCCACGGCCCGCTCCATGGCCCGGCGAGTGGCCTGGAGGATATTGATCCGATCGATCTCCTCGGGCTCGGCTGTGCCCACGCCCAGGGTCAGGGCCACCGCCCGGATGATCTCAAAGAGCCCTTCCCGCTCCCGGGGGGACAGGACCTTGGAGTCGGTGAGCCCCCGGATCTCCGCCTGGGGAGACAGGACCACCGCGGCCGCCACCACAGGGCCAGCCAGAGGCCCTCGGCCCGCCTCATCCAGGCCGGCCAGGAGCCCGTACCCCCGCTGTCGAAACGCCCGGTCGAGGCAGATCGGGTCCGGGCGCAGCGCCGGGTCGGGGAAGAGGCCCATCTGGTGGACCGCTCCGCGTGACGAGGTCTCCCGCATGGCCCTCTCGCCGGGGGATCAGGTGGCCCTGCGCTCCTGGATCCGGGCGGCCTTGCCTCGCAGCCCCCGGAGGTAGTACAGGCGGGAGCGCCTGACCTTGCCGCGCTGCACCATCTCCACGTACTCCACCATGGGGGAATGCAGGGGGAAGGTCCGCTCCACCCCGACCCCGTAGGAGACCTTCCGCACCGTGAAGCTGGACCGGACGGCGCCCTGCCGCTTTCGGATGACGACCCCTTCGAACACCTGGACCCGCTCCTTGCCGGCCTCCCGGATCTTCACATGCACGCGCACCGTATCTCCAGGCCTGAAATCCGGGGCGTCCACGCGCATCTGCTCCTTCTCCAGCCTGTCCATCAATGTATTCATGGTCTCACCTCATGAATCGATATCTCATCCCCGATCGCCCACGAGCCGGTCCAGCGCGATGGCTGCCGCGGATCGAACCGAGAGATGGTTGTACGACGCCCCCGTCAAGATGGGCCGCAGCACGAAGTCCGCCCCCTGGATGAGCGCATCGGTCAGACCCCAGCCCGTGCCGAACAGGAGGACGAACGGGCCCGGGTCCCGGCGGATCACCGCCCCCAATTCCCCATAACCCACGGCCCCGGGCCATGGTCTGGCCGTGGTGGCGATGACCAGAGGCCGAGCCCCGCACCGGGCCTCCACCCAACCCAGGGCCTCCTCCAGCGAACCCGCCGCCCGCACCCTGCTCAGAGCCTGGCGCCGGTTGGGGTGTGCCTCGGCCCCGTGGCCCCGCTGCCAGTGGTGGAGGATCCGGTCCAGCAGCCACCGTTGCCGCTCCAGCGGCGTGACGATGAGCAGGCCTTGGGCGCCGTACGAATGGGCCGCCCGGGCGAGATCGTGGATGTCCAGGTTGGTGATGGCAGTGGCCACCACCTCCCGCCTGCGATTATATACCGGGTGGTGAACCAAGGCCACGAAGAGACGGCCCGTTCCCATCCCGGTGCCCTGCGTCGCGCCCTCCACCGCATCCCCCGACCGTCATCACGCGCCATGCTCGGCCTTGCCCGGCGGGAGGCCCCCTTGGCCCCGCAGCGCCTCCAGGACGCTGCGGTCCCGGACGCAAAGGGTGGCGCGCGCCAGAAGATCGGGCCGCCTCTCCATCGTCCGCCTCAAGGCCTCCCGCCGCCGCCAGGACGCGATCTCCCCATGGTCGCCCGACAGCAGGACCGCCGGGACCGCCATCCCCCGGAACACTGGCGGGCGGGTGTACTGGGGATGCTCCAGCACGCCTCCCTCGAAGGAATCGCTGGCGGCCGATCCGTCGTTGCCCAGGACCCCTGGCACCAGGCGGGCCACGGCCTCCATCACCACCAGGGCGGCCGTCTCGCCGCCCATGAGAACGTAGTCCCCGATGGAGATCTCCCGATCCGCCAGGCCCTCGCGGACCCGTTCGTCCACGCCCTCGTACCGGCCGCAGATCAGGATCATGCCCGACAGGGCCGCCAGTTCCCGGGCCACCCGGTGCGTGAAGACCTCCCCCTGGGGGGTCATGAGGATGGCGGGCCCCTGGGCCCCGTGGGCGCGCGCGGCCTCCACGGCGGCGAAAAGGGGCTCCGGCCTCATCACCATCCCCCCCCCTCCTCCGTACGGGTAGTCGTCGGTGGAGCGATGGGGCCCCACGGCGTGGTCCCGCACGTCGTGGACGGCCACCCGCACCAACCCTCGCTCGCCGGCCCGGGCCAGGAGCCCCCAGCGCAGCGGGCCCTCGAAGATCCCGGGAAAAATGGTCAGGACGTGGAACTCCATCTCACAGCAGTCCTTCCATGGGGCGGATGAGGATCCGACCCCCCTCGGGGTCCACCTCCAGGATCAGATCCTCCACGAAGGGGATGAGCCGTTCCTTCCCCCCGGCCCGGCACACGAGCAGCTCCTGCCCCGGGGTCTCCAGAAGCCCCTCCACCACGCCCACGGCGCCCTCGCCCGACACCACCACCTCCAGCCCGATGAGATCCTCCCAGTAGTACTCCTTCTCTTCCAGCGGCGGAAGGGCCTCCCGGTGGGCCCACAGAAACGACCCCGCGTAGGCCTCGGCCTCCTTTAGGCCCACCCCCTGAAGCTCCATGACGAAAAGCCCCTTGTGGGGCTGGACGCGGACGATCCGATGCGATCTGAGGTCGTCTGGATGGCGTCCGATCAGGACGTCGTGAAGGGCCAGGATCTGGCGGGGGTCGCCCCCCAGGGGCGCGACCCGGACCTTGCCGCGAACGCCGTGAGGCCTGCCGATCCGCCCCACGGCCAGGAGCCCGCCGCGCTTCATCCCATGATGTCACTCGATGATCTCAAGGACCGCCCTCTTCTTGATCTTGGTTGAGGCCGCGCTCAGAATGGTGCGCATGGCTCGCGCCGTCCGCCCCTGTTTGCCGATGACCTTGCCGAGATCCTCCTTGGCCACCTTGAGCTCGATCACGGAGGTCGTGGTGCCCTCGACCTCCGTGACCTCCACCTCCCCGGGATAATCCACCAGGGCCTGCGCCAGGTGCTTCACCAACTCCCTGAGGTTCACGTCCATGGCCACCTCCGCGCCATCACTCTGCTCACAGTGGGACTGCGCCGAGGCCCCCGCTCGGAGCCACGCTCACGGAGTCGCGGTGGAAGATGCCCTCGTCTTACGGATCAGCCTGGCGACGATCTCGGTCGGCTGGGCCCCCCGCCGGAGCCACCGGTCCACCTTCTGGGTGTCCAGTTGAATCACTGCCGGCTCCTTCTTGGGATCGTAAAAGCCCACTTGTTCGATGAACCGACCGTCCCTGGGCGCATCGGCGTCCGCCACCACCACGCGATAGAACGGCTTCTTCTTGGCGCCCATCCTCGTCAATCGAATCCTCACGCTCATCTTCTCTCCATCACCCCCTGGGATCCGGCACAGCCCCCGTCACGCGGTCCGGCCCATGCCTTGCTGTTTGGTCTTCCTGCGATGCGCGGACAGGATGGCCTCGATCCGATCCTTTCCTGCCAGCTTGACCTTCTGCATCCGCTTGCGTTCCATCTCCTCGGCAGGCGTCAGATACCGCTTGGCCGCGTACTTGTCCAACTCCTGCTCGAGGGCCCGATGCTCCATCATGAGCTGTCTGAGCTCCTCGTCCTGAGGGATCAATTCCTCGATGAGCGCCAAGTCCCTCTCTTCCATGGGTCCTGCCCCGAGATGATCGATTTGATTCGAAATGATTTCAAAGAACTATAAACAAACGCCCTCCCGATGTCAATTGCCGCCCCCCGGGCGGATCGACCGCACCGGGGTCCAATTCCCGTCAGGCCCCCGGGGGATCTCCCCGTCCGCACGGCTCCTCCGCTTCCAACGGCTTGAGGTAGAAGGGCACGAGGGAGTCCAAATCCTCTGCCCGCCCCTCCAGAAGTCCGTCGCGTCCCAGGCGGGCCACCACCGCCCCGCGGGGGTGCATGAGCTCGGGCGGGGCAAAGCGCGCCTGTCCCCCCAGGACGGCGTCGATGGTCTGCCGGTGGGCCGCTGCGCCGCTTCCCAGGAAGAGTACGGGGCCCTCCATGGACCCCACCCACGAGGCCACGTGGCGGATGCCGTCTTCCCCGACCCGCCCCAGTCCATGGCCCGGGCCACCTCGAAAGAGCCCCCCGTACACCCGGCCCCGCCTGGCGTCGACCATGGGGCAGACCACGCCGCTCCAGAACGGCACATTGTGCGCGAGGGCTTCCAGCGTCGGCACGCCCCGCAGGGGAATCCCCAGGGCCATGGCCAATCCCTTGGCCGTGGAGAGCGCCACGCGAAGCCCGGTGAACGATCCCGGACCGAGCCCCACGGCGATCCCGTCCAGGTCCTGGAGGCCCAGTCCAGCCCCCCGCAACACGCGGTCCACCCCGGCCAGCAGCTGCTCCGAATGGTCCCGCACCGTACAGAAGGCACACTCCCCCAGCAGTTCCTCCCCATCCACCACCCCGACGCTCCCGGCGGGCGTGGACGCCTCCATCCCCAGGACCCTCATGGTCGTTCCGGACCTGGCGAAGGCCCCATGGGCGCCTCGGCGGAGGGGGCCTCCCCCTGCTTCACCTTCCAGTAGTAGAAGCGGTCCAGATCCCGGTAGATGGCCCACACCATGATGCACGCCAGGATGCCGATCCCCACATACTGGGCCAGGCCGCGCACCCGCCTGTCCACGGGCCTCCTCACCAGGGCCTCCACGGCGAAGAAGAACAGATGCCCCCCGTCCAGAACGGGAATGGGCAGCAGGTTCATGATGGCCAGGATGACGCTGATGAAGGCGATGAAGCTGAAGTAGCTCGCTGCGCCCTGCTCCGCCTGCTTGCCCGCCTCCACGCCGATGAGCAGGGGGCTGCCGATGTTCTTGATGGACTCCTTTCCCTGGATCAGCCGGCCCAGGGTCTTGACCGTGAACACGGATTTCTCCCAGGTCCACTGCACGGCCTGGCCCAGCGCCCCCAGGGGTCCGTATCGCTCCACGCCCGTCTCGCCGGAGGAGGTGATTCCGATCTGCCAGAGCCGGATCTCGTCCCCGTAGCGGCTCGTCACCACCCGCGCCCTGGGCGTCACACGGGCCCGGATCAGCTTGCCTTCCCGCTCCACGGTGACTTCCAGGACCGCCCCGTCGCTGTTCATGACCCGGTCCAGCACGTCCTGCCAGCGCTTGACCTCCTGGCCGTCGATGGCGACGATGAGGTCCCCTGTCTGGATCCCCGCCTCGGCCGCGGGATATCCCTCCAGCACTTTTTCCACGCGGGAGGTCAAGTACGGCACTTCCCCCAGGTAGAAGAACCAGACGATGAACACGGCCAGGATCAGGTTGAAGGCCGGCCCCGAGAACACGATGAGGAAGCGCCTGCCCACGCCCTGGGCGGAGAAGGAGTGCACCCGTTCCTCCGCGGACACCTCGTCGTCCGGCTCCTCCCCCATCATCTTCACGTATCCGCCCAGCGGGAACGCACAGACCGCGTACTCGGTGCCGCGCCACCGGAACTTGAGCAGCTTGGTGCCGAACCCCAGGGCAAAGGTCAGGACGCGCACCCCCATCAGCTTGGCCATGATGAAATGGCCCAGCTCGTGGAAGAAGATCAGGATGCCGAAGGCCAGCACCGCGTAGATCACCGGCAGCGCCTTGCTCCACATCTGAGCGGCCAGTTCCAGCAGGGCCGTCATCGAGCGCTCCCCCCCCGGACGATCTCCCGGGCCGACGACCTTGCCCTCTGATCCGCCTCGAGAACGGCCTCCATGTCGTCACCGTCCGTCCGCCCGTGTTCCCGCTCCAGCACATCCCGGACCACGTCCACGATGCGGGTGAAGCGCAGCTCGCCCCGCAGAAACGCCCATACGGCCTCCTCGTTGGCCCCGTTGAGGACGGCCGGCATGCACCCCCCTGCCCTGAGGGCATCATAGGCCAGTCCCAGCGCCGGAAAGCGCTCCTTCTCCGGCTCCAGGAAGGTGAGGGGACCCGCCTTCAGGAGGTCCAGCGGCGGCAAGCCGGTCCGGATCCGCTCGGGGTACGCCAGCGCGTACGCGATGGGCACCTGCATGTCGGGCACGCCCATCTGCGCGATGACCGAACCGTCCACGTACTCCACCATGGAGTGGACGATGCTCTGGGGGTGGATGTGGACGTGGATCTTGCCCGGCGGCACGTCAAAGAGCCATCTGGCCTCGATCACCTCCAGCGCCTTGTTCATCAGCGAGGCCGAATCCACCGTCACCTTCTGGCCCATCTTCCAGTTGGGATGCTCCAGCGCCTGCTGGGGCGTCACCTCCTCCAGCCGCTCCCGCGACAGGCCCAGAAAGGCCCCCCCCGAGGCCGTCAGGATCAGCCGACGGACATCCTCCTTGCGGTGGCCCTGCATCGCCTGGAAGACGGCGCTGTGTTCGCTGTCCACGGGGAGGATGCGCACCCCCCGCGCCGCCGCCTCCTCGGTGACCAGGCGCCCCGCCATGACCAGCGTCTCCTTGTTGGCCAAGGCGATGTCCTTGCCGGCACGGATCGCCGCCAGGGTGGGCAGGAGCCCCACCGCCCCTACCAGGGCCGACACGACCATGTGCGCTTCGGGATGGGCGGCCACGGCCTCCAACCCCTCGGCCCCGTGGAGGATCTCCACGTGCACCTGACGCCTGACCCGCTCCCTCAATTCCAGGGCCTTTTCCTCCCGGGCCATGCTGGCCAGGGTGGGCCGGAACCGCAGGACCTGCTCTGTCATGCGCTCGAGGTTCTCCCCCCCCGCCAGGGCGACGACCGTGAACCGCTCCGGATACCGCTCCACGATCCGCAGGCTGTTGTGTCCGATGGAGCCCGTGGACCCCAGGATGGCGATGCCTTTTCTCTGGCGCTGGGCCATGGATATCCCCTCAGACCGGCCCGACCCGGCCCCGCCGGGCGGCTCCCCTCCCCGTCATGCACCCCGACCCCGTCGGTGGGGCCGCAGACGGCCATGCCCCGTGCCCGTCCTTCATGCGGAGGCCTCCCACGGCCCGCGGCGCGGGTTGGCTCACCCCCATAGTGTAGCCCAATAATAGGTCACCGGCACGGCGAACAGCAGGCTGTCCAGTCGATCCAGCACCCCTCCGTGGCCCGGCAGCAGTTCGCCGGAGTCCTTGAGGCCCACCGCCCGTTTGAGCATGGATTCGTTCAAATCCCCCAGTTGGCCGGCGATTCCCACCAGGAGGGACAGGAGCAGTCCCGGCAGGAACGCCCCCGGGGGAAAGGCCGCAGCCAAATACACCGCCCCCCCCGCGACATTGCCCAGAAGGCCCGCCACGGCCCCCTCCACGGTCTTCTTGGGGCTGATGCGGGGCATCAGTTTGCGCCGCCCCCACAGGCTGCCCGCATAGTACGCCGCCGTATCCCCCACCGCCGTGACGGCCATGGTGAGGAAGATCCAGTGCAGGCCGTCCTGGCGCCCCCACAGCAGCAGGAAATACGATGGGAGGACGGCCCCGTGGAGATAGCCCAGCATGCGGGCTCCCAGGTCCTCCAGGACCCCCTCCAGGCGGCCCCGGACCGTCATCTCCACCGTCATCCACAGGGCCAGGGATCCCACCACGCCCATGAGCAGGCCGCGCTCTCCGGCCGCCAGGGCCCCAGTGGGGATGACCAGGGCCACCGCGGCTCCGGCGGCCCGCCATGTGGGTGGGGTTGGCACCGAGCGGAGTCCCGAGTACTCCCACTGGCACAGGAACACCACCAGGGCCGTCAAGGCCAACACCATCCACGCGTCCCCCCAGCCGATGACCGGCACCACCACGCCCAGGAGGATCAGCGCCGTCACCCATCGGCGCGCTTGCACCCGTCGATCCAAAGGGGTCTCCCGCACAGGTCATGTCCGGTCGCGGACCTGTTCTCCGATCCTGCCGAACCGCCTCTCCCGCCGCTCGTAGTCCCGCAAGGCCTCGGCCAGTTCGTCCTCCGTGAAATCGGGCCAGAGGGTGTCGGTGAAGTAGATCTCGGTATAGGCCATCTGCCAGAGCAGGAAATTGCTGATTCGCTGCTCGCCGCTGGTCCGGATGAGTAGGTCGGGGTCGGGAAGGCCCCGGGTGTCCAGGTATTGGGAGAAGGCCTCCTCGTTGAGCCGTTGCGGGTCCAGGCGCCCGCCGGCCGCATCGGCCATGAGCCGCTGAACGGCCCTGACGATCTCCGAGCGACCGCTGTAGCTGAGCCCCAGATTGAGGACCATCTGGTGGCCGCCGCCGGTGGCCTCCTCGGTCTCCTGAAGCAGGGCTCGAATGCCCGGGTCCAGGTCCTCCGGCCGCCCGATGACCTGCAGTTTGATGCCGTTTTCGATCATCTCTTGGCGTTCGGAGGCGAGGAACTCCACCAAGAGCCCCATGAGGGCCTGGACCTCCTCGGCCGGCCGTTGCCAGTTCTCCATGGAGAAGGCGTACAGGGTGAGCACCTCGATCCCCCACCGCCTGCAGGCCCTCACGACGGCGCGCACGGCCTCGGCCCCCATTCGATGCCCCTCGATCCTGGGGAGAGACCGCCGCTGGGCCCACCGTCCGTTGCCGTCCATGATCACGGCAAGATGGCGCGGCAGCTTCTGAAACGGGACTTCAGCCATGCTGCCCCCTTGACAGAACGCGGCAAGTATACCATCACCCCCCGGGGGGGCCAAAGGGAATCCCCACCGGATCGCGTGGTTCGAAAACGACGAGAGGCGTGTGCAGGCCACACGCCCCCCTCCGGCAAGCGACGGCGTCGGCGCCCGCGGCTCCCCCACGGCCCGACTGAACCGGCCGGGCGGGGCCGGCCCACGCGCCCGCGGGCATCGACGCTAGATCTCCATGATCTCCTTTTCTTTCCCCTTGAGAATGCCTTCGAGCTTCTCCACAAACTGATCCGTCACCTTCTGCACCTCTTCCTGATGCCGGAACAGGTCGTCCTCGGTGATCTGCTTCTCCTTCTTGAGCTCCTTGAGCGTCTCGTTGGCGTCGCGGCGGTGATTGCGGAGGTCCACCTTGCGCTCCTCCGCCATCTTGCGGACGACCTTGACCAACTCCTTGCGCCTCTCCTCCGTCAGGGGCGGGATGGCGATGCGAATGAGCTTGCCGTCGTTCATGGGTGTCAGGCCCAAGTCCGAGCGCTGGATGGCCTTTTCGATCTCCCCCATCACGCCCTTGTCCCACGGCTGGATGGTGATGAGCCGTGCCTCGGGGACGGCGATGGTGGCGACCTGGCTCAAGGGTGTAGGGGTACCGTAGTAATCCACCCGGATCCCGTCCAGGAGGGATAGGGAGGCCCGCCCCGTTCGCACCCGATCGTACTCCTTGCGAAGATGGGCGAGGACCTTCTCCATGTCGGCCTTGAGTTCGGCGAGAACGTCGTTGACCATGGTCTACCCCCGTATGAGCGTTCCGACCTTCTCCCCCATGACCACACGCCGTATGTTCCCCTTGACCCGGACGCTGAAGATCACGATGGGGATCTGCGTGTCCTTCATGAGGGAGACGGCCGTGGCATCCAGGACCCGCAGGTCCCGCTCCAGGATCTCCATGTACCGCACCTCGTCCAGCTTGCGGGCCCCCGGGTGAACCATGGGATCCTTCTCGTAGACCCCCTCCACCTTGGTCGCCTTGAGGATGGCCTCCGCCCCCATCTCCCTGGCCCGCAACGAGGCGGCCGTGTCCGTGGTGAAAAAGGGGTTGCCCGTTCCCCCGGCGAAGATGACAACCCGCCCCTTCTCCAAATGCCGCGTGGCGCGCCTGCGGATGTACAGCTCCGCGATCTGCCGCATCTCAATGGCCGAAAGGACCCGGGTGGCGACCCCGGCCTTCTCCAGGGCCTCCTGCAGGGCCAGGGCGTTGATCACGGTGGCCATCATCCCCATGTAGTCCGCCGTGGCCCGATCCATGCCCTGCGCGGCCCCCGTGAGCCCCCGGAAGATGTTCCCGCCGCCGATGACCACCCCCATCTGCACGCCCAGGGAGGTCACCTCCCGGATCTCCTCGGCGATCTCTCCCATGACCCTGGGCTGGATCCCGTAGGCCTGATCGCCCATGAGCGCCTCGCCGCTCAGCTTGAGCAGAACCCTCCGGTAGCGAGGCTCCGCCATCACCCTCCCTCACTTCTCAACGGCCTCACCGACCTGGAAACGAACGAATCGGCGCACGACGATGTTCTCCCCGAGCTTGGCCACGGTCCTCTGGATGCGATCCCGCACCGTGATGGCGTCGTCCTTCACGAAGGGCTGATCCAGCAGGCAGAACTGGGAATAGTACTTCTTGAGCTTTCCCTCCAGGATCCGCTCCAGGATCTTCTCCGGCTTGCCCTCTGCCCGGGCCTGGTCACGGTAGATCTCCTTCTCCCTGGCCAGGACCGCCTCCGGGACGTCCTGTGCCGCCACGTACAGCGGTTGGGCCGAGGCCACCTGCATGGCCAGGTCCTTGGCCAGTTCCTGAAAGTCCGCGGTGTTGGCCACGAAGTCGGTCTCGCAACCCACGTCCACCAGGACACCGATCTTGCCGCCGAAATGGATGTACCAACCGATGCTGCCCTCTCTGGCGGCCCGCCCCGTCTTCTTGGCTGCGGTGGCAGCGCCCTTCTTCCTCAGGATGTCCGTCGCCTTCTCGAAATCCCCATGGGCGTCGGCCAGGGCCTTCTTGCAGTCCATGATGCCCGCCCCGGTCTTGTCCCGCAATTCCATTACGCTCTTGGCATCGATGCTCACGTCCGATCCCCCCCAATCCCCGCATCCCCGCCGGGTGCCCCCGGCCTCACTCGTCCTCGAATCGGGCCATGGCGTCGTCCTCTCGGTTCGCCGCCCCCGCATCCCGGCTCGGTCCTCCCGCCGCCTCTTCCTCCGCCCCGGGCTCCTCGCCGGAGGCGGCCTGGGACGGCGCTTCTCCCTCGGGAGTTGCAACGGCATCCCGGCCGCCCATGGTCCGGGCCCGCTCCTCCCGCACGGCCATCCCCTCCAGGCATGCGTCCGCCATGAGCGAGGAGAACAGGCGGATGGCCCGGATGGCATCGTCGTTGCCGGGGATCACGTAGTCGATCTCATCGGGGTCACAGTTGGTGTCCACGATGGCCACAACCGGCACCCCCAGCTTCCGGGCCTCCCTGACGGCGATGTATTCCCTCCGGGAGTCCACCACGAAGATCGCACCCGGCAGATCCCGCATCTCCTTGATCCCGCCGAGGTTCTTCTTCAGTTTGCCCTTCTCTTTTTCCAGCTTGAGGATCTCCTTCTTGGGATATCCCTGGAGCCGGCCATCCTCGGCCATGGCCTCCAGGTCCTTGAGGCGCTCGATCCCCTTGCGGATGGTCTGGAAGTTGGTAAGCATTCCGCCCAGCCAACGGTGGTTCACATAGGGCATCCCGCAACGGGCGGCCTCTTCCTGAATGGATTCCTGGGCCTGGCGCTTGGTGCCGACAAAGAGCAGGTCCCGGCCGTCGCCCACGGTGTCCCGCACGAACTGGTAGCCCCGCTTGAACATCCGCACGGTCTTTTGAAGATCGATGATGTAGATCCCGTTCTTGTCCGCAAAGATGTACGGCTTCATCTTGGGGTTCCATCGCCGCGTCTGATGCCCGAAATGGACCCCCGCCTCCAACAACTGCTTCATGGTCACATTGGCCACCCTCACACCTCCTTGCTTTCCCATTGGCCCATGGGAATGGTAGCTCCCGGCACGCTGGGGAGCAAAATGTAATCTCTTATTATTACGTCACATATGGATTCATTGCAACAAAAAAAGCCCCGGAGCCGCCCCACGCGAGCCTTGGGTTGCGGGTGACAGCCCCTTGTCCCCCCGACCCGCCGCGGCGGGGAGCGATGGGGCCAGCGGGCAGCCGCGTGCACCCCCCTGGGTCCAAGGCGTTCGTTGGGCGGGGCAGATCCGCGTGCCGGCAACCGATTCCCGCGAGGGAGCTGTCAAGGGGGCGATTGCGCGGAGTCCGGGAACGTGGAACTCCCACGCTCAGCGGCCTTCCCGTACCGAACGGATGCGCGGCATCCGACCTCAGGTCTTGTACGAGGCGTTGATGGTCACGTAGTCATGCGACAGATCGCAAGTGTGAAAGACGCACCGAGCCGATCCCAGGCCCAGGTGCACGCGCAGGGTGAACTCGGGCCTTCGGGCGATTTCCTGGGCCGCACGCTCCGCCTCGGCCCCCACGGGCCTTCCCCCGCGCACCAGTTCCACCCCCTCGTACCAGAGCGCGATCCGGTCGGGGTCCACGGGCACACCGCTGTACCCCGCGGCGCATACGATCCGCCCCCAGTTGACGTCGGCCCCGTACAGGGCCGTCTTGACCAGGGGGGAGTGGGCGATGGCCCGGGCCACGCGCAGGGCCCCGTCCGGATCCGGGGCCCCGTCCACCTGGATGTGAACAAGCCGCGTCGCCCCCTCGGCATCCCTCACCAGGGCCAGGGCCAGCTCTTCCAGCAGATCGCCCAGGGCCTCCTCGAATGCGACGGCGGCAGGTGAACCGGGGGGCGAGGCGGGAGCCCCGCTCGCCCCATTGGCCAGCGCCAGGAGGGTGTCGTTGGTGCTTGTGTCGCCGTCCACCGTGATGGCGTGAAAGGATCTGGGCAGGGCCCCCACCAGGGCCTGGCGGAGGGCCTCGGCCCCCAGCGCAGCATCGGTCACCACGAAGCACAGCATGGTGGCCATGCAGGGATGGATCATCCCCGCCCCTTTGACCACGCCGGCCAGCCGCACCTGCACCCCCTCCATGAGGCACGACCTCACGGCCCACTTGGGGCGGGTGTCCGTGGTCATCATGGCCCGGGCCACCGAGGGAAGTCCGTCCGGCCGCAGTCCGGCCACCAGGGGGGCCAGCCCCGCCCTGATCCGCTCCATGGGAAGGGGCACCCCGATCACCCCGGTGGAGGCCACAAGGACCTCCTGCTCCTCCAGCCCCAGGGACAGGGCCAGCCACCGGCTGCTGTTCACTGCGTCTCGGTAGCCCTCCGGCCCCGTGCAGGCGTTGGCGCATCCGGCGTTGACCAAGATGGCCCGGGCGCGGCCGGACTTCACCCTCTCTCGATCCAGGATCACCGGGGCGGCGGCCACCCGGTTGGTGGTGAACACACCCGCCGCAGCGGCCTCCTTCCGGGAAAAGATCAGCCCCAGATCCGGCGTTTCGGTCTTCTTGATGCCGCACGCCACGGCCGAGAACTCAAAACCGGACACCGCGGTCCGGCTCCCGTCATCCTGCGCCATATCGCCCCCCATGGCCTCGGTTGGGCCCCGCCTGCCTCGGCCCACCCCTGCCGGCCCCACCCCAGGGCCCCTTTGAACAAAGTTGCCGGGTCGCCTCCCCTACCGTCCGCAGCACTTCTTGAACTTCTTGCCGCTCCCGCAGGGACACGGCTCGTTGCGCCCCACCTTCCCGCCCTCCCGCCGCACGGTCCGGGAACCCTTGTCGGGTTCCTCGCCGGGGAGGGTCCCCCGGCCCATGGTCAGGGGTCTGGCGGGCCTGCGGGCCGGCTCCCTGGGTTGCTCGGCGATCTGGACCCGGAACAGGTGCTCTACCGCCTCCGCCCGGAGGCGCTGGTTCATGGCGACGAACAGCTCGTAGCCCTCTTTCTGGTACTCCCGCAGCGGGTCCCGCTGGGCGTACCCCCGCAGGCCGATCCCCTCCTTGAGCTGGTCCATGGCCAGGAGGTGCTCCTTCCATGCCCCGTCCAGTCCCTGCAGGAGGATCATCTTCTCCAGGTACCGCATGACGTCGGAACCGTACGCCTCCTCCTTTCGCCGGTAGAACGCGGACAGGGCCGCGGCGCCCTCCTCGGCCAGGACCTCGGGTCCCGATCCTTCGGGCAGGGCCGGCCCCTCCCAGGGCACCCCCAGGCGCATGCGCACCTCCCGGGCCATCCCCTTGAGGTCCCAGTCGTCCGGATGGGACTTGGGCGGGGCGCACCGGGCGGCCAGATCCTCGATCCACTCCCGGATCATCTCCTGCACATCGTCCTGGAGGTGGTCTCCCATGAGGATCCGCTTGCGCTGGGAATAGATCACCTCCCGCTGCCGATTCATGACGTCGTCGTACTCGAGGAGGTGCTTGCGAATGTCGAAGTTGTGCTGCTCGACCTTGCGTTGTGCGTTCTCGATGGCCCGGGTCACCAGGCTGTGTTCAATGGGCTCGCCCTCCTCCATCCCGATGCGATCCATGATGGAGGCGATGCGCTCCGACCCGAAGATGCGCAGCAGGTCGTCCTCCAGGGAGAGGTAGAACCGCGACGAGCCCGGATCTCCCTGCCGCCCCGACCGCCCGCGCAGCTGCCGGTCGATGCGGCGGGCCTCGTGCCGCTCCGTGCCGATGATATGGAGCCCTCCCAGGGCCACCACCCCGGTCCCCAGCTTGATGTCGGTCCCGCGGCCCGCCATGTTGGTGGCGATGGTGACGGCCCCCTCCTGACCCGCCCTGGCCACGATCTCGGCCTCCTCCTTGTGTCGCTTGGCATTGAGGACCGCATGGGGGACCCCCCGGGGGAGCATGCGGCTCAGCAGCTCGGACACCTCCACGGACACGGTGCCCACGAGAACGGGCTGCCCCCGCTCGTGGCACTCCTGGATCTCCTGGATGATGGCCCGGTACTTCTCCCGCTTGGTGCGGTAGATGACGTCGGGGTGGTCCACCCGAATGCACGGCTTGTGGGTGGGGATCACCACCACGTCCAGCTTGTAGATCTTGTGGAACTCTGGTGCCTCGGTCTCCGCCGTGCCGGTCATCCCCGCCAGCTTCTCGTACATGCGAAAGTAGTTCTGGATGGTGATGGTGGCCAGGGTCTGGGTCTCCCCCTCGATCTTGACCCCCTCCTTGGCCTCCAGGGCCTGATGGAGGCCGTCGCTGTACCGGCGCCCCGGCATGAGGCGCCCCGTGAACTCGTCCACGATGAGCACCTGGCCGTCGGAGACCACGTAGTTGACGTCCTTCTCGAACAGGGAGTACGCCCGGAGCAGCTGGGAGATGTTCTGGAGGATCTCGCCCTTCTCCTGGAACTCCTGCTCCGCGCGCTGTCGGTCCTCGGCGGTGGCCTCGGGACTGCTGTCCAGCTCGGCCAGATCCGGGAGCACGAAGAAGTTGGGGTCCTTGGGGGAGAGGGACGCCCTGCCCTTCTCGGTCAGGTCCACCACGTTGGACTTCTCATCCAGGCTGAAGAAGAGCTCCTCGTCCACCTTCCACATCATCTTGTCCCGTATGTGGTCCAGCTCCACGCGCTCCACCAGCTTCTTCATGCCGGTCTCCTGGAGCAGCTTGAGGAGTCGCTTGTTCTTGGGCGCCCCGCGCTTGGCCTGGAGCATCCGGAAGCCGGCTTCGTACTCCTTGCCCTCCTCCAAAAACTTCTCGGCCTCGGCCAGCAGCCGGTTCACCAGAAACGTCTGGCTCTGCACCAGCCGCGAGACCATGGGCTTGAGCTCGTCGAACCGCTGGGTCGAGCGCTCCGTTGGCCCCGAGATGATCAACGGCGTTCGGGCCTCGTCGATGAGGATGCTGTCCACCTCGTCCACGATGGCATAATGGAACCCGCGCTGGACCTGGTCCTCCCGCCGCAGGGTCATGTTGTCTCGAAGGTAGTCGAAGCCGAACTCGCTGTTGGTCCCGTACGTGATGTCGGCGCGGTACGCCGCCTTTCGCTCCTCCGGAGGCATGTCGTGGTAGATGACCCCCACGGTCAGGCCCAGAAACTCGTAGATCTGCCCCATCCAGTCCCGGTCCCGGCGGGCGAGGTAGTCGTTCACGGTGATCACGTGGACGCCGCGACCCGTGAGGGCGTTGAGGTAAACGGGTAGGGTGGCCACCAGGGTCTTCCCTTCCCCCGTGGCCATCTCGGCGATCTTCCCCTGATGCAGCACCATGCCGCCCGCCACCTGCACGTCGTAGGGACGCTCGCCCAGCGTGCGGCGGGCGGCCTCCCGCACCACGGCGAAGGCCTCCGGGAGGATCTCGTCCAGCACCTCCCGCAAGGCCTCCTTCACCGTGTCCCCGAGGGCGGCCACGGCCTCTTCCCGCTCCTCGCGCTCCAGGTCCGAGGCCGCCTCGCCCGTCAGTGCCGCTTCCCCCACAATCCGCTCCAGGGACAGGTCCCGGATGACCCATCCCCGCTCCTGCACCCCCAGGGTCTGTTCAGCGGCGAGCAGCCGCAGGACCCGCTGTCGGATCTTGTCCCGGAACGCGGCGGTCTTCTCCCTCAGCTGGGCGTCCGAGAGCTCCGCCATGGCGGGCTCCAGCTCGCAGACCGCCTCCACGGACGGGGCCAGTCGATTCAACTGCCTCTCGTTGGCACTGCCGAACACCTTCTGAAGGGCCTCCATGAGCATGAGCCGGTCCTCTCGTCCTCACCCGACGGTGCTGCACGGTTCACCGTGGGTCCTCACGCAAATGAAGGTATTGTACAGCGGAACGCTGGTCAGGTCCAATGCGCCCCTCGGGCCAATTGCTTGTTCGAAGATGTGCCGGAGGGGGGTTGCGGGAAGGCCGTGCACGCGGATCTCCAAGGGAAATGGGGGCCCGTGCCCCGGCCCGTGTTTCCCGCCTTGGCGTCATCCGGCCCCGGCTCACGCGTTGTCCCTTCTTCACCACGGCGTCCGATTCCGGAAACGCTGCCTCGCCCGGGGCGATGGCGGAGATCCCCGCTTCGACGGCCGTGGCCGTGACCCATCGGAGGTTCATCCAGACCTGCGTGGTATTTCCTTTTCGAGGCGAAAGAACGACGAACGTGAGGCGCTCGCGGTCCGTCCATTGTCTCCTGTATCACTGGGACGTTGATCCGTCGACTCAACCTCGGTTCTTCGACCGCAGAGGCGATTCCACGTCGGCCGACTGAGCGCGACAGTTGTACCGCAAGCCGGAAATGGGTGTCGATTCTCCAATCATGCCGCCATTCTCTTGGACGTTATCTCTCTGTTTCCAGATCGAGGATCAAAGATATCTCGTCACACTCCGGGAATTTCACGCAATGAATGCAGTCCACCCACACCTTCTGCGGGAGTTCCGACTTGTCCACTCTTCGGAATCCCATGCGCTCGAAGTACGTGGGAAGATAGGTGAGGAGGAAGATCCGCTGGATCCCCAGGCCCCGTCCCTCCTCCATGGACGCCTCAGCCAACCGGCTTCCGATCCCCCGCCCCCGGTGGGATTCCAGCACGCAGACCGAGCGAAGCTCGGCCAGATCCTCCCAGATGACGTGGAGAGCGCACACCCCCACCACCCCGAAGCCTTCTTCCTCCCACACATGGAATTCCCGGATGTGGGAATAGATGTCCCAGAGGGGCCGGGGGAGCAAGAGCCCCTTGGCCGCGAATCCCTCCAGAAGCCGGTGAATGGCCTTGGCATCCTTGACCAGGGCCTTTCTCAGTCCTCCGTTCATCTCCCCTGTGTCCCCCTGAGCAGATCCCGGGCGTGGGCCCTCGCCCGGTCCGTGACCACCTTGCCGCCCAGCATTCGGGCGATCTCCTCCACGCGATCCCCCTGCCCCAGCACCGCCACATCCGTCACGGTCCTCCCCCGGTGCACCCCCTTGAAGACGCGCAGATGATGGGCGGCATGGCAGGCCACCTGGGGCAGGTGCGTCACGCACAGCACCTGGTGGCGCGTGGCGATCAGCGCCAGCTTCCCCCCCAGGGCGTGCGCCACGGCCCCTCCGATCCCCGAATCGATCTCGTCGAAGATCAGGGTAGGGACGCGCCCGGCCTCCGCCAGCACCTTCTTGAGCGCCAGCATGATGCGCGACAGCTCCCCACCCGAGGCGATGCGGGACAGGGGTTTGAGGGCCTCTCCCACGTTGGTGGACAGGAGGAATTCGGCCCGATCCAGACCCCGTGGGCCGGCCTTGACCCCCTCGTCCCCCACCGACATCCCGTCTCGCAGGGGCGTCAGGGCCACCTGGAAGCGCGGATGCCCGATGCCCAGGTCCCGCAGCTCGGCCACCACCCCCCGGCCGAGGGCCTCGCCGATCCTCCCTCTCGCCTCCCGCAACTCCCGGCCCAAGGCCACCAGCTCGCCCCGCAAAGTCTCCCGGCGCCCCAGCAGCCCTTCCATGCGCGCCTTGCCCTGATCCAACTCCCGGAGCCGACCTCGCAGCTCTCCCGCCAGGGCCAGAATCTGACCCACCTCGCCCCGGTATTTCCGCTTGAGGCGCTGGATCTCGTCCAGCCGCTCCCCCACGCGCTCCAGCCGTTGGGGGTCCGATGCCGCATGGCGGGCCCGCTCCCGCACCTGCTGGACGGCATCCTCGATCTGCAGCGCCGCATCCGAGAGGCCCTCGGCGACGCTGCCCAGCCGGGGGTCGAGCCGCGCCACCTCCTGCAAAGCTCGAACCACGCCCTGCAACCGCTCCAGGGCCGAGCCCTCGGCCCCGTACAGATCCTCCTCGGCCCGATGGAGGCACTCCCGGATGCGCTGGGCGTGGATCAGGCGTTGCCGTTCCTCGTCCAGGCCCTCCTCCTCGCCGGTCTGGAGGCCCGCCGCCTCGATCTCCTGGACCTGGAACTCCCACAGATCCCTTCGCGCCTCGGCCTCCTGGCGCTGCCTCTCCCCGGCCTGTATCTCCGCCTCCACGCCGCCCAGGGTCTGCCATAGGGCCTCCCACCGGCTTCGCAGACCCCCCAGCTCTCCGTACTCGTCCAGGAGGTCCAGGTGGCGCTCGGGTTCCAGGAGGAGCTGATGCTCGTGCTGGCCGTAGATATTCACCCACTGGCGTCCCAGGTCGGCGAGCATGGGAAGTGTGCAGAGCTGGCCGTTGACGTACGCCCGGCTTCGGCCGCTCCGGGAGAGGACCCGGCGCAGGAGCAGTTGCCCCGAGTCCGCCATCCCTCTGGCGGTCAGGGCGGCCCGGGCGGCCTCCTCCCCCGAAAGGTCGAACAGCCCCTCCACCACGGCCTCCTCGCTCCCCTGGCGCACCAGCTCGGCGCCTCCCTTGGCTCCCAGCAGGAGCTGAATGGCGCCGATGAGGATGGACTTGCCGGCTCCTGTCTCCCCCGTCAGGATGTTGAGCCCGGGACCGAAACGGACCGTCAGCTCCTCGATGATGGCGAAGCCTTGGATGTGCAGGGATTCGAGCATGGCCCTCCCCTCAAGTCCCGGCCCGGTCCCGAGAAAACTCCGCTGCGGATCGAACCCCGCGTCAACGCTCCCCCCACCTGAGTTTGCTCCGGAGCACCTCGTAGTAGCTCCGGTGAGGGGACTTGATCAGGCTGAGCGCGTCCGGAGAGGTCCGCACCACCAAGAGGTCCCCGGCCTCCACCCGGTAGCCCACCTGCCCGTCGAAGGTGAGAAACACGTCCCCGTCCGGAGACCCGAAGGAGATGCGGATGGTTCGGTCATCCGGAAGGATGATGGGGCGGTTGGTGAGGGTGTGCGGGCAGATGGGGGTCAGGATGATGGATCGGAGGGCCGGGTGTACGATGGGTCCGCCGGCGGAAAGGCTGTAGGCCGTGGAGCCCGTGGGGCTGCTGATGATCAAGCCGTCCGCCTTGAATGTGGTCAGGTACTGGTCGTCGATGTGGGCCTCCAGGTCGATGATGCGGGCCAGGGCCCCCTTGTTGACCACCACGTCATTGAGGACCCGCTGCCGGACCATGTCCCTTCCGTCACGCAGGACCACCGCCTCCAGCATGCGTCGCTGGGTGATGGCCACCTGGCCCGCCAGGAGCTCCTCCATCACGGGGATCAGTTCCCCCATGGTCACCTCGGTGAGAAAGCCCAGGCCCCCCGCGTTGACCCCCAGCAGGGGCACCGGGCTTCCGGCGACCAGCCGGGCCGCGCTCAGAAAGGTGCCGTCCCCGCCGAGGACCACCAGGAGATCCACCGCGCCGCGCAGCTTCTCCCGGGGGCAGGACGGCAACGAGTCCACGCAGACCGCCAGATCCTCCTCCACCAGGCATTGGACCCCCCGCTCCCCGAGCCACTGCGACAAGCGCTCCACGGTCCGGACCACGGCGTCGATCCGCCGCTTGCCGACCACACCCACCCTGCGCACCACCACCGGTTCACCTCCGTCGAATCGGCCTCTTTTTCTAACACACCCCCCCGGGTGTGTCAAAGCCCCCGGGCGGCGGGACGGCCCGATTGAAGCCGTGGAATATACGTGATATAACCCCAATGGAGCCACCACCCATGAGTCTCTTCCAAGAATCTGCAGGGCCCCTGGCGGCCCGGGACGCCCCCCTGGCCGACCGCATGCGCCCCCTGCATTGGGACGAGTTCGTGGGGCAGGCCCATCTGGTGGGCCCCCGGGCGAGGCTGAGGCGGGCGGCCGACAGCGGGCAGCCCATGTCCATGATCCTCTGGGGGCCTCCGGGCACCGGGAAGACCACCCTGGCGCGCCTCTTCGCCCATGCCTCGGGGTGCCGCCTGGTGGCCTTCTCCGCGGTGCTGTCCGGCGTGAAGGAGGTGCGCCAGATCATCGAGGAGGCAAGGCAGATCCGCAGCCTCCAGGGCCTCCGCACCCTGTTGTTCGTGGACGAACTGCACCGCTTCAACAAGGCCCAGCAGGACGCCTTCCTTCCCCATGTGGAGCGGGGCCATATCTTCTTGCTGGGGGCCACCACCGAGAACCCCTCCTTCGAGGTCAACGCGGCCCTCCTGTCGCGGTGTCACGTCTTCGTGCTTCATCCCCTGGCGCCCGAGGAGATCGTCTCGGTGCTGCAACGCGCCATGCGGGACAGGCAGCGGGGTCTGGGCGCGATCCCCACGGCCCTGGAGCCTGGCGTGCTGGAGGCGGTGGCGGGGATGTGCGGAGGCGATGCCCGGGTGGCCCTGAACGCATTGGAGTCCATGGTGCAGTGCACCACCCAGGATCCGGAGGGGGTGCGCCGCCTCACCGTGCCGGAGACCCGCAGGCTTCTCAAGGAGCACCCGCTCCTGTACGACAAGTCGGGCGAGGAGCATTTCAACCTCATCAGCGCCCTGCACAAGAGCCTTCGGGGCGGAGACCCAGACGCCTCCCTGTACTGGCTGGGTCGGATGCTGGAGGCGGGGGAGGACCCCCTCTACGTGGCGCGACGCATGATCCGTTTCGCCTCGGAGGACGTGGGGCTGGCCGACCCGCAGGCCCTGCAGCTCGCCGTGGCCGCCAGGGATGCGTTTCAATTCCTGGGCCCGCCCGAGGGACACCTGGCCCTGGCTCAGGCGGCCGTGTACCTGGCCCTGGCCCCCAAGAGCAACAGACTGTACACAGGCTACGGCAAGGTCCGGGAGGCCATCGACCGCAAGGGCGCCCTTGCCCCCCCCCTGGCCATCCGCAACGCCCCCACACCCCTCCTGCGGGAACTGGGGTACGGCCGGGGCTATCTCTATCCCCATGACGACCCGGACCGCGTGGTGGATCAGGCCTATCTACCCGATGCCCTGGCCCACGAGCGCTTTTATGACCCGTCGGACCAGGGTCTGGAGAAGGAACTGGGCCGACGGCTGGATCGCTGGCGGTCCCTGAGAAAGGCCAGGGCTGGGGAGGGAAAACCGTGACCCTCTCGCGCGCGTCCGTGGCGGGGATGTCCCTGGCCGTCCTCGCCCTTGCGCTCCCGTGGACCGCGGGGATCTGCCTGGCCCAGGCTCCCCTCCGGGAGGATCCCGACAAGGTCCTGGACTTCGCCCGGCAACTGCAGGCCGAGGGGGACGCGTATCGAGCCGTCACCGAATGCCAGGCCTTTCTCTTCCTCTTCCCAGGCCACGCCCGCGCTCCCGAAGCCTGGTTCCTCATGGGCCAGGGATTGGGCCAAGAGGGGCAGTGGGGCGAGGCCGTCCAAGCCTACCGGCAGAGCCTCCAACTGGGCGGTGCGCAGGGTCCGTGGTCCCCGCAGGCGGCCATGGCCCTGGGGGAGGCCCTCCTCAAGGCCGGGCAGCCGGCTTCGGCAGGGCGGCTCTTCGAGGAATTGGGCCGTTCGCCCCATTGGCCCGGCCTGCGGGCTTCGGCGATGCAGCGGGCCGCCTGGGCGTGGATGGAGGCCAGGGAGTGGGACCACGCCGTGGCGGTACTGAAGGAGGTCCCACCCGGGGATCCCTTCCACGCGTCGGCATTGAGGCTGGGCCAGGAGATTCGGGACGGCATCTCCTCTCTGCCCCGCCGGGATCCGTGGGTCGCCGGGGGCCTGGCCGCCGTGATCCCGGGGAGCGGCCACCTGTATGCGGGCCGGGTCAAGGATGCCGTGGCCTCCTTCCTCCTCAACGGGCTGTTCATTGCGGGGGCTGTGGTGGCCATCCGGGATGGATACCCCATCACAGGAGGGATCCTCTCTTTCTTCGAGCTGGGCTGGTATCTAGGGGGGATCGAGACGGCGGCTAAGAGCGCCGCCCAGTTCAACAGGGAGCAGGAGAGCCGATGGCTTGGGAGCCTGGCGGACCGCTGGGGCCTGGCCATGTCCTTCGAGCCCGCCCGAGACGCCGGCGAGGTTCGCCTGGCCTGGAGGTTCTGAGACGTTCATGGCCACCGGGGCCTGCGGCATTGATTGTGCGGCTTGCCGACTCCACCGGGACGGCAAGTGCTCCAGTTGCGGCCCCGGGGGGAGCGAGGAGGCCAGTTGCAAGCTGGCCGCCCAAGTCCGGCTTCTGGGCGCCCCCTGCCCCATGCTGGAGTGCGCCCACAGCCGGCGCGTGTCCCATTGCCTGAGGGACTGCGACGCCTTCCCCTGCCAGTCGTTTCGCGGGGGGCCTTACCCGTTCAGCGATCCATTTCTCCTCATGCAGGAGCGCCGGAGGCAGACGGTCATGACGCCCCAGACTCGGCCAAACCCGCCCCAGCCCGTGGATCCGACCCACTGGAAGGATCTGGAGGCCCTGTCCCCCGATGAGGTCACTGTCCGCTGCCGATGTTCGTGGGACCCGGGGCGTGGATATGGCGTCTCATTCCTCGGAGAGACGTACTGGGTGCATCCCGCAAACCGGGCCGTGGAGCCCGAGCGGCCCGATGCCCCGCTGGAAAGCTACCTCCCCATGGTGCTTGTGCTCTTTCTGCTCAAGGCCCGGGACCTGCCCCTGGACGGCCGCCAGGTCACCGAGCGGGAGTTGCCTGGCGGGGACTTCTTCTTCCGCCACCTTCATCGCCTGCCCACCCAACCCCTTGAAGAGGCCTTCGGCCGACGCCCCGACGCTTTCCTGGCTGTGGGCAGGCGTCTGGGGGCCACGCCCACGGCTCTCTCCGACGCCTCCTTCCAGATCACCCCCCTTCCGCGGCTTCCCGTGGGGATCCACCTCTGGACGGCGGACGAGGAATTCCCGGCCCGCTGCGTGTACACCTTCGACGCATCGGCCCACCGTCAGCTCCCCCTGGACATCATCTTCGCCCTGGTGATCGTCTTGGTTCAGCGTATCCTCGCCCTGCAAGAGGAATGAGCCCGACGCCGCTCGGTCCCTCCGGCCCCGCTGTCGATTCCCCATCGCCCGTTGTCTGTTGCCTGCTGCCCGTTGCCCTCCGGGCCCAGATGCGAAGGGGTACGATCATGATGAAGAAGGGGACCATGTACATGGCCGACAGGAGCGGGGCGTGGGCGTCGAAGAACCGGAAGGCAAAGACGATGATCAGGACGTTGTTCACGAAGGTGAGGCACACGGCCCCGGTCAGGCCGTCGAGCCGCTTTTTCCACAGGGCCCCCAGGGCCGCCCCCAGGGCCGAGGAAAGAATCGCCATCAGGAAGGCCAGGGCCAGGGCCACCCCCACATCCGCGACGTGGCGCTGCAGGAAGTCGGCGTAGCGGGAGAAGACCCCGAGGTTGATGCTGAAGAAGAGGGACAGGGACAGGGGAAACTGCATGCGGTCCACGAGGGCCAGGAAGGCCGGCACGGTCCTCCTGGCCAGGATCACCGCCCCCATGGGAATGAAGATCACCATGGCCAGCATGCGCACCATGTGGCCGAAGGGGATGGAAAGATCGGCCCCTGCCAGGAGCTTCACCCACGACGGAAGCGTCAGGGGGACGAGGAGGGATGTCACCATGACGCAGCGAAGGACCCGCGGGGTGTCGGCCCCCAGAAGGGTGGAGATGAAGGGCGCCACCACCCCAGTGGACACACCGCTCAGGAGGAGCACCGGGAGGGCGTAGTCCGGCATGACGCAGCGGGCCGCGGCCCAGAAGACCACCGGCATGACGCCCAGCTTGACCGCGGCCCACAACGCCACCTCCAGCAGATCCCGCCTCCCGAACTCCCAGATCCTGCGGAACTCCATGCGAAGGAAGCTCAGAAACAGGATGGTCATCATGAAATACAGGACCCACGGAGTGAACAGCGCGGACGGCCCCGGAAAGAGGACCCCCAGCCCCATGCTCACGAGCACCACGGTGATGAGGGCCAAGTCACGCCCCCTCATGGCCAGCCCCGGCGCAGAGGGAGACGGGCACTCGGTCTGTGTGGGAGCTGCCGCGTCACGGATGGGGTTCTTTTCCCGTTCAGGGGAGGGGACTTGGAGAGGGCCGCTGCAGCCACGGTCCCCCCTTCACCAGGCGGTAGCCGCCGGCCAGGGCGATGATGATGGCGGCGATGCCCACCAGGGTGAGGCTGGAGGTCTCCCGGAGGTCCAGGATGATCACCTTTCGGGCGATGGCGATCATGGCCACCATGAAGACCACCTCCACATGGATCTCGTTTACCGCGACATAGGTCTTGATGGTGTCCAGGAGCTCCATCCCGATGAGAATCAGGAGGAACATGCCGAAAAGATCCAGGAGTTCATGGGTCTCCAAGAGCAGCGTGGGGGGCGTCAGGATGTCCTTGACGAGGATCCAGCCCAGTTCGAAGACGGCGAGGACCACGATGACGCCCATCATCACCATGAGCGAAAAAAGGGTGTACCGCTCCAGTCTCTGCATATGCTTCATCGCAATAGCCCCCCCATGTGCCCTGCACCGCCCTTCCCCCGGGTCCCGAGCCCGCCGCTCCCCGATTCTAGCACATCCCCCCGGCAGCCCGGGGCGCATGCGCTCTTTGGAAACGGGACGAGCGCCCCCGGGGAATACGGGAAGGGGAAGGACGGGGAAGGAGAACCTTGGCCGGTGGCGGGCAGCCGGGCGACCACAGGAGGACTCGGCGCAGGCTCTGCGACGGAAAACGAAAAGGGAAAAGGGGGTCAGGTCTTCAACCCGACCCCCTTTCTCTGTGGCGGGGTCGACGAGATTTGAACTCGCGGCCTCCGGCGTGACAGGCCGGCGTTATCACCAGGCTTAACTACGACCCCGTATCGAGAGACCGTGCCGAGAAAACGGTTGGGTGCTACCGAACCTTCCCCCGTACCTGGTAGGCGGAACAGGGATCGAACCTGTGACCTCTGGCTTGTAAGGCCAGCGCTCTCCCACCTGAGCTACCCGCCCGAGCCGAGCGGCTTCTCCCACTCTCCTCCGCACGACAACTTGTGACTCCTACGAGTTTACCGTATCCTTCATCGCGCGTCCAGGCCGGAACCGGGCGACCTTGCTGGCCCTGATCTTGATCTCCGCACCGGTCCGCGGATTGCGCCCCTTACGGGCGGCCCGCTTTGAGACCTCGAAGGATCCGAAGCCCACAAGGCTCACCTTGTTTCCCTTCTTCAGGGCTCCGATCACGCCATCCGTGAAGGCCTTGAGGGCCTTTTCGGCGGCAGCCTTGGAGATCCCGGCTTTGGAGGCCATAGCACCGACCAAATCCGCTTTCGTCATCTGCCGTCCCCCCTTTCATGAAGTGGATTTTGAATGGGTTCACTTGTAACAAGGAAGCCGCAGCTTGTCAAGCAGGAAAAAGGGCCCACGGCCCGCGAATGTTCGCCCTAATGCGTGACGGGACGCTCCTCTTCCAGGGGGATCTCCTCATGGCGGCTGAACGGGAGATCCGACGCCAGAAGATCCGGGGCAAACAGCGCCTTGGGATCCGACAGGATCAGGGCCGCCCTCAGCACCTCGTCCATGTGCTCTGCGGGGATGAGCTGGGTCTCCTTGAGGACCCGGGGAGGGATCTCCTTGAGGTCCTTGCGGTTGTCCGCCGGAATGATGACCGTCCGGATCTGCCCGCGATGGGCCGCAAGGATCTTCTCCTTGAGTCCGCCCACCGGCAGGACCCTCCCGCGCAGGGTGATCTCCCCCGTCATGGCCAGATCGGCCCGCACGGGGATCTTCAGGAGGGCCGAAGCGATGGCCGTGCTCATGGTGATGCCCGCCGAAGGGCCGTCCTTGGGGATTGCCCCCTCGGGGACATGGATATGGATATCCACCTTCTGGTAGAAGTCCTCCTCAAGGCGCAGTTGCCGACACCGCGACCGCACGTAGCTCAGGGCGGCCTGGGCAGACTCCTGCATCACGTCCCCCAGCTTCCCGGTGACCGTCAGCTTCCCCTTCCCGGGCATCACCACCACCTCGGTGGTGAGCAATTCTCCGCCCACTTCGGTCCAGGCCAGTCCCTTGACCAACCCCACCCGATCCCCTTCCTCCGCGATCCCGTACCGATACTTGGGGACTCCCAGAAATCGCTGGACCGCCCTGGAGGTGATCCGGATCTTCTCTTCCTCCCGCCGCTGCAGGATGCGCCTGGCCACCTTCCGGAAGATGGAGGCGATCTCCCGCTCCAGATTTCGAACCCCGGCCTCCCGAGTGTAGAGCCGGATCACGCTGAGGATGGCGCTGTCCGCCAAGGAGATCGGGCGGCCCGACAGCCCGTGGGCCTCCATCTGCTTGGGGATCAGGAACTTCTTGGCGATGTGCAGCTTCTCCAGCTCCGTGTACCCCGGCAGGCGAATGATCTCCATCCGATCTTGAAGCGGCAGCGGGATGGAGTGGAGGGTGTTGGCCGTGGTGATGAACATCACCCGGGAGAGGTCGTAGTCCAGGTCCAGGTAGTGGTCATTGAAGGCGTGGTTCTGCTCCGGGTCCAGGACCTCGAGCAGGGCGGCCGACGGATCGCCCCGGAAGTCCATGCTCATCTTGTCCACCTCGTCCAGGAGGAACACCGGGTTGCTGGACCCGGCCTTCTTCATGGACTGGATGATCTTTCCCGGCAGGGCCCCGATGTACGTGCGGCGATGGCCCCGGATCTCCGCCTCGTCGCGGACCCCCCCCAGGGAGAGTCGGACGAACTTGCGGCCGGTGGAACGGGCGATGGAACGCCCCAAGGAGGTCTTGCCCACGCCCGGAGGGCCCACAAAACAGAGGATGGGGCCCTTGATCTTCTCCACCAGGCTCTGGACGGCCAGATACTCCAGGATGCGTTCCTTGGGTTGGGCGAGACCATAGTGATCCTCATCCAGGATCTGCTCCGCCTCCCGGATATCCAGCTTCTCCTCGGTGAACTCGCCCCACGGCAACCCGAGGATCCAGTCAATATAGTTGCGCACGACGGTCGCCTCCGCGGACATGGGCGACATCATCTTGAGCTTCTTGATCTCGTGCAGGGCCTTTCCCCGGGCCTCTTCGGTGAGCTTCTTGGTTTCGACCTTCTTCTCCAGCTCCTGGACCTCGCTGCGCAGGTCGTCCTTCTCGCCCATCTCCTTCTGGATGGCTCGCATCTGCTCGTTGAGGTAGTATTCCTTCTGGCTCTTCTCCATCTGCTTCTTGACCCTGGCCTTGATCTTGCGCTCGATCTCCAGGATCTCGATCTCGGACTGCAGGAGCACGAAGAGCCGATCCAGGCGCTCGGCGGGCGCCACGACCTCCAAGAGCTGCTGCTTCTCCTCGAGCTTCGCGTTGAGATGGGTCACGATGGTGTCCGCGAGCCTCCCCGGGTCCTCGATCTGGGCCACGCTGCCCCCCACCTCCGCGGAGAGCTTCTTGTTCAACCGGGCATAGTACTGGAACGATTCGCGAACGGCCCGCATCAGGGCCTCGAGCTCCACGGTCCGGGGCTGATGCACGTGGAGCCGCTCCACCCGCACCAGGAAAAACGGGTCGCTTTGCGCCAGGTCCAGGTGCCGCGCCCTGCTTTGCCCCTCCACCAGCGCCTTGACCGTCCCGTCCGGAAGCCGCAGCATCTGGAGGACCTTGGCCAGCGTCCCCACACCGTGCAGATCTCCCAGGGTCGGGTCATTGATCTTGGAGTTCTTCTGGGCGACCAGAAAGATGGGTCCGTCGGACTTGAGGGCGTGCTCCAGGGCCGTGATGGACTTGCCTCGCCCCACGAACAGCGGGACGACCATGTGGGGAAAGATGACGATGTCCCTCAACGGAAGGAGCGGGACCATGAATTGAGGGTTCTCTTCGATCTTGCCGCGGTTCAAGCCGAACATGTGGATCCTTTGAGCGCCCGATGCGCAGGGTATACCCGGCCGGCTGCCTGCGAGCCGCTCCTGTCGCCCCGGTGGATCACGCGGACTCCACCTCGTCCTCGTATACGAGAAGGGGAGCCCCCTTCTGGCTCACGGCATCCTCGGTGATGACGCATTCGCGGATGTTGTTCCGGGAAGGGATGTCGTACATGATGTCCAGCATGATCCGCTCGAGGATGGATCGCAGGCCCCTCGCCCCGGACTTTCGCTTCATGGCCTCTCGGGCCACGGCACCAAGGGCTTCGTCCGTGAACTCCAGCTTGACGTTCTCGAACTGGAAGAGCTTCTGATACTGGCGGACCAGTGCGTTCTTCGGCTCCTTGAGGATGCGAACCAGCGCACCTTCGTCCAGTTCCTCGAGGGTGGCGATGACGGGAAGCCGCCCGATGAACTCGGGAATGAGACCGAATCGCAGCAGGTCCTCGGGCTGCACGTCGCTCAGCAGTTCGCGGCCGTTTCCGCCGTGGTACGCCACCACATCGGCCCCGAACCCCAGCATCTTCTTGCCCACCCGCTGCTGGATGATCTTTTCCAACTCCACGAAGGCGCCCCCGCAGATGAACAGGATGTTGGTCGTGTCCACCTGGATGAACTCCTGCTGGGGGTGCTTGCGGCCGCCCTTGGGCGGGACATTGGCCACGGTCCCCTCCACGATCTTGAGCAAGGCCTGCTGCACGCCCTCGCCCGAGACGTCCCTGGTGATGGAGGGGTTGTCGCCCTTGCGGGCGATCTTGTCGATCTCGTCGATATACACGATCCCCCGCGAGGCCTTCTCCACGTCGAAATCCGCCACCTGGAGCAGGCTGAGGATGATGTTCTCGACATCCTCCCCCACGTATCCCGCCTCGGTCAGACTCGTGGCGTCGGCGATGGTGAAAGGCACGTTGAGGAATCGCGCCAGGGTCTGGGCCAGAAGCGTCTTGCCGCTCCCCGTCGGACCCAGCAGCAGGATGTTGCTCTTCTGCAGTTCCACGCCGTCCATCTCTCCGCGGAACTCGATCCTCCGGTAGTGGTTGTGCACGGCCACGGCCAGGATCTTCTTGGCCCGCTCCTGGCCGATGACGTACTGGTCCAGGAATTCCTTGATCTCCTGAGGTTTGGGCACCTCGGAGCGCCGACGATGCCGCTCTTCCTTCTCATACTCCTCCGCGATGATGTCCTTGCACAGATCGATGCACTCGTCGCAGATGTACACGGCGGGCCCGGCGATCAGCTTCCGGACCTCCCCCTGGCTCTTGCCGCAGAAACTGCAGAACAGCTCGTTGTTCCTCTGGCTCCTCTTCATCGCTCCCCGTGTCCAGCTAGGATTGAGACGCCTCTTTGTCGGGCTTGCGGGTGATCACCTCGTCCACGATCCCGTACGCCTTGGCTTGCTCTCCGGTCATGAAGAAGTCCCGGTCCGTGTCCTCCCGTATCCGCTCCAGGGGTTGCCCCGTATGGCGGGCCAAGACCTCGTTGAGTTCCTCCCGCATCCGAAGGATCTCCCTGGCATGGATCTCGATGTCCGACGCGGCGCCCTGAAACCCGCCCATAGGCTGATGGATGAGGATCCGCGAGTGGGGCAGGGAAAAGCGCTTGCCCTGGCTGCCGGCAGCGAGCAGGACGGCCCCCATGCTGGAGGCCTGCCCTACGCAGAGCGTGGAGATGGGTGGCTTCACGTACTGCATGGTGTCGTAGATGGCCAACCCCGCCGTCACGAGGCCCCCGGGGGTGTTGATGTAAAAGTGGATGTCCTTCTCCGGGTCCTCGGATTCCAGAAACAGCATCTGTGCGATGATCAGGTTGGCCACCTCATCGGACACCGGCGTCCCCAGGAAGATGATGCGCTCCTTGAGGAGCCGGGAGTAAATGTCGTAGGCCCGCTCCCCGCGGCCGCTCTGTTCGATCACGATGGGTATCAACGGCACGTCGTCAACCTCCTCCAACGCCACTCACCTCACTTCTTGGGGTCGGTTTTCTTGACCTTTATTGTAGCTCGCTCGATGAGGAAATCAAGCGCCTTCTCCTCCAGAAGGCTCCCCTTCAGCGACGCCATGGCATCGGGTTCCCGATACATCTCGCGGATCTGCCGGATGTCCCGGCCGCTCTGGCGCGCCAGTCTCTCGTACACCGCCTCCAGGGCTTCTTGCGTCACCTCCAGCCCCTCCTGCCGCGCGATGGCCTCGAGGATGAACGAGGTCCGTACGGCCTTCACCGCCGGGTCCCGGTATCGCTCCCGCATCTGCTGCGAATCACCGCCCGCCTGCTCCAGGGTGATTCCGTGCACGGCCAGGCGCCTCCGGGCGTCGCGGAGCATCTCCTCGATCTGGAGGGCGACCAAGGCTTCGGGAACCTCGATGGGATTGGCCTTCAACAGCTGATCGATGACGGATTCGTTCTGGGCGGAGCGGATGCGCCTGCGTTCCCCCTCCTCCAGCTCTTCCCGGACCTTGACCCTCAGGGCATCCAGGGTCTCGTACTCCCCCAGCCGCTTGGCAAAGGCATCGTCCAACTCGGGCAGGACCCTCTTTCGGATGGCTTTGACCGTGACCTCCAACGCCCCGTCCTTGCCCGCCAGCTTGGGGTCCGGATGGTCCTCGGGGAATCGATGGGGCACGGTGACGGTCTGACCAACCCCCACGCCCACCAGGGCCTTGAACAGGGCCTCCTCCATGCGCTGGGGTCGAACCTCCATCATCAACTCCTCGGGGCCCTGGGCGTCCTGTGCCTGTCCTGCAAGGACCACCCGGTGAAGCGCCAGAACGAAATCCCCCTCCGCCACCGGATGCCCCTCCTCCATGTCCTCCAGGCGGGCGAACATCTCGCGGATCTCCTCCAGGCGGCTCTCCACCTGGGCATCGGTGACCTGGACGGGCTCGGACTCCACTTCGAGCCCCACATAGTCGGCCACCCGGACCTGGGGCTTGATCTCCACCGAGGCCGTATAGTGGAGGTCCGCACCGCTTTGCACGTCCACCTCGCCGATGTCCGGCTGAGACACGGGCGTGATATCGTTCTGATCCAGGCTCCTGCGATAGGTCTCCTGAATGAGCTGGGAGGTCACCTCATAGCGGACCTGGTCGCCGTAAAGCCGCTCCAGCAGGGAGCGGGGGGCCTTGCCGGGTCGAAACCCCTTGACCCTCGCCGTGCGCTGGAGCTTCCTGTAGGCCCGCTCGAACTCCGCGGTCACCTCATCGGCAGGCACCTGGACATGGAGTTTGCGCCGTACGGCACTGATCTCCTCGATCTCGACCTTCACCCCGTATCTCCTTTCCTCGTGCGGCCCCCTGTCTGTCCTGTTTCGGAGGATGGAAAAGAGGGCGCACGCCCGGATTCCCCGACCCGCGGGGGAGGCATGGAGCCGATCTCGCCCCTGCCTGCAGCTGTCTATCGCTTTGAAATCTTATCTTGAATCTCGAACCCGGGTCAAGGCGTGACGCGAAGCGACGGCCCGGGCGCCCGGACCCGGGGGGGTCAGGCAGGAAGCCCGGACCCGGCAGATGGGACGCGGATGGAGCAAGAGGTCCCGTGGCTCCCAAGTGAACCGATCCGCGGGGTGGCCCCACCGCGCCTCCCCCCGGCCCGCGGCAAGGAAAACAATAGGTTGCATCGGGCACGGCCTTTGCGTAGAATGCGTCCAGCGGCGGGGACCGAGGGATCCGCCGGAGGCCCAAAACCCCAGTCAAGGGAAGATCTCCATGGAGACGAGAAGAATAGCTCAGGATAGGACCCGGGAGCTCAGGCCCCGCAAGATCTCCCTGGCAAAGGTCGAGGAGACGAGCGCGGATCGGCGGGGCCACATCGTGGGGTGGGAATACAACCCGCCGCGCAGGGGAGAACGCTACACTGTGAACTTGGGCCAGGGGCGGGTCTTGAGGACCAGCCCGGTCCAGGAAGTCAGTGCGTCGGACAAGATGCTCCTCGTCAAGACCGTCAACTCCACGTACTGCGTGGCGTATCTGGAGGATTAGGCACTCCTCCCTCCCCAAGCGGATCTGCCCGGTGCTGGACCGGCGCCCCTGCGTCATCCCCCCCGCGTGAAGGCCGCCTCGGTGGTCAGACGAACCACGGTCTCCAGAGTTCTCCTGGCCCGCCCCGATTCGATGGCATCGCGGGCCCTCTCCAATCCTTCCCGGATGTCCGCGGCCCGACCCGCGGCCGCCAGGGCCACCGCGGCGCCCAGGAGGACCACGTCGGCCGGTGCCCCGTCCTCTCCGGACAGGACGCCCCGGATGATCCGGGCATTGTCTGGGGCTGTCCCCCCCCGGATCTCCTCCATGCGGCGCCTGGGCAGCCCCACGTCCTCGGGAAAGAGCTCCATCACCTCGAACCCGGACTCGCGCAGGAAGCAGACCATGCTGCGTCCGGTGACGCTCACCTCGTCGAGGGTGTCCTCCCCATGGACCACGACCCCCTGGCGGACCCCCATGGCCTTGAGCGCGCGGGCCAGGGGTATCAGGGCATCGGCCTCGTACACTCCCAGACACAGGCCCTGGGCTCCGCACGGGTTGCACAGCGGCCCGATGCAATTGAGGAGGGTCCGAAATCCCATCTGGTGCCTGAGGTCCAGGGTCGCGCCCCACATGCGGTGCAGCGGCGCCGAGTAGAGAAACCCGACGCCCGCTTCGGCAATGCAGCGCTCCACCGTGGTGGGGGTGATGTCCGGCTCGATGCCCAGCGCCCGGAGCACCCGCTCACCGCTGACGTAATGAGACGGCCCCAGGTTCCCGGACTTGGCCACCGGCTGCCCCGCTCCGGCCACCACGAAGGCCGTTGCCGTGGACACGGTGAAAACCTTGGTCCCCGAACCGTTCCCCAGGGAGGTTCGCGAGATGGTCTCGTCGTCCAGGTTGATCTCTTCGCGATCGATGGCCAGGAGCCCGTCGGGCACCCGGATCCTGGGGGAGCGGTCCCGGGCGGCCCTGGCGGCACCCACGATCTCGGGCACTGCCAATCCCTTCATGCGCAGGGCGGTGAGAACGGATGCCATCCCCGCCGGGGTCATCCCTCCGCCGAGCATCTCGCACATCATGCGGTATGCCTCCTGCTCCGTCAGGTCCTTTCCCTGGATGAGTCGTTGCAAGGTCTCTTTCATGATTCGCCGACCTCCTCAATGAAAATCCCCGTCGTTGACCCCGGCCCATACCGGGAGCGGTGGGGTCGCGCCTTGCCCCCCGAAGCGGGGCCGGCGGGCACGGCGCGCCCCGACAAAGAACAAAGGCCGCTGGGTCATCGGGACCCCGCGGCCTCGAAACGACAACGCCGCGGGCCCCGGTGAAGCGCGGCCCGCGGCGTCCATCATCCTCTCAGTTGCTTCTCAACCCCTTGCCGGGCGCACCCCACCTGCGTTGTGTGCGCCACACCACAACCAGGCCTGCCCAAGGCGCTGAGAATTCGCCGTATCCATGATTCCCTTCATACCAACAGGACCCCGGCTTGTCAAGCCGTGGCTGAGCCGAGCCCATACAGGCGCGCATCTTTTCCTTGACAATCCCATCTCGAATTGCTCCAATGAGAGCGAGTGGCACATCGAGGGCGGGTCGCGAGGGCAACGAAGATGGACGGGCACATGGGGATTCGGGCCATCATCATTCGGGGGGACATACGCCCACGCGCCTAGGCTGATATCAAAGACGATTCGGGCGGGCCGTGGGTGATCCCACGGCCCTCTTTTTTTGCTGGCGGCGGGCCGCGGGAGGATCTCCCGGCCCGCCTTTCTTTTTTTTTGGGGGGGGGCAGCGGGGCAGGGATGGTCCTGCCGGCGGGCCTGGGTGCGTGGTTTTCACAAATGGGGCGAGACGCCCCGAAGGCATGGGCATGGATCTGGAACTGGACATGAAGCACCGCATTGTGCAGCGGGCCGCCCGGTCCCTGGCGGAGGCGGAGTTGGGCCCCGTGGCCGCGGGAATCGACCGCGACGGCCGGTTTCCCCGGGATGCGGTCGAGCGCATGCGAGATCTGGGCTATTTCGGCCTGCAGATCCCCCGCTCCTGGGGAGGCGCGGGGCTGGACGGCCTGGGCTATGCCCTGGTCATCGAGGAGCTGTCCCGGGTGAGCGCCGCCGTGGGCCTGACCATCGCCGTCCACAACGGCGTGGCGGCCCTGCCCCTGTGGCGCTTCGGCACCGACCGGCAGCGGGAGCGTTTCCTGCGCCCGCTGGCCCGGGGGGATCAGATCGGCGCCTTCTGCCTCACGGAACCCAATGCGGGCTCCGACGCCTCGGCCGTGGAGAGCGCGGCCGAGGCGTCCGGCGACGACCTGGTCCTCAACGGCAGCAAGATATTCGTGACCAACGGCGCCGTGGCGGGCATCGCCCTGGTCTTCGCCCGCACGCGGATCACGGGGGCCTCCCGGGAGTTGAGCGTCATCATCGTGGAGACCGACCGGCCGGGATGCAGCCGAGGGCCGGTGGAGGCGTTGTGCGGGATGCGGGGAAACCCCGTCTGCTCACTGGTCTTCAACGACTGCCGGGTGCCCCGGGAGAACCTCCTGGGAGGACCGGGCGAGGGGCTTCGCATCGCCCTGGCCAGCCTGGACGGCGGCCGTATAGGCATCGCCGCGCAGGCCCTGGGCATTGCCCAGGCCAGTCTGGATGCCTCGGTTCGGTACGCCCGGGAACGGGTGCAGTTCGGACGCGCCATCGGGGAATTTCAGGCCATCCAGTCCAAGATCGCGGAGATGGCCGTGGAGCTGGAGGCTGCCCGACTGCTCACGCACCGGGCGGCCTGCACCATGGATGCCGGCGGTCGGGCGACCCTGCCCTCGGCCATGGCCAAACTCCTGGCCAGCGCCGTGGCGGTTCGCGCCGCCCTGGAGGCCGTGCAGATCCACGGCGGATACGGCTGCAGCCAGGCGTACCCCGTGGAGCGCTATCTCCGGGACGCCAAGGTCACCGAGATCTACGAGGGGACCTCCGAGATCCAGCGCATGGTCATCGCGAGGGAACTCCTTGCCCCGGGCAGGAGGTCGGCGTGAGGATCATCGTCTGCATCAAGCAGGTGCCGGTTGAGGCCGGCCTTCGGTTGGAGGAGGGTCGCTGGACGTTGCTTCGACAGGGGGTGGCCAGTCGCGTGAACCATCACGACCTGCAGGCCCTGGAGACGGCGCTGATCCTCCGAAATGCCCACGGGGGGGAGGTCGTGGTCCTGACCATGGGACCTCCCCAGGCGGAGGAGGCCCTCCGGGAGGCCCTGGCCATGGGGGCCGATCGAGCCGTGCTTCTCACAGACCCGGCCTTTTCTGGGGCCGACACACTGGCCACGACGGCCGTGCTGGGTCGGGCGGTCCGCAAGCTGGGCCCGCCCCTGGACCTCATCCTGTGCGGGGCCCGCTCCAGCGACAGCGACACTGGGCAGGTGGGTCCCCAGGTGGCCGAGGACCTGGGAATCCCCCATCTGGCCTACGTCACGGAGGTGAGGATCGAGGGGGGCCGCTGCGTGGTGCGGCGACATCTCGACGGGCAGGTGGAGACCCTTGGGGTGGCGATGCCGGCCCTGCTCACCGTGCTCCGTGCCCCGGGGCGGCCCCGGCTCATCCCTCTGGGGGGAATCGAACGGGCCTTCGAGGGCGACGGCCTCATGCGCTGGGGGCTGAGCCAGCTGGGCCTGGACCGGACGCAGGTGGGACTGAGCGGCTCGGCGACCCGGGTGCGCTCCATCCGGGAGCCGCAGGCCTGGCGCCACGTTCGACGGCTGGAGGGGACGCCGCAGGAGGCTGTGGAGGCCATCCTGAAGGCCCTGAAGGATCACCACATCCTGGCACAGGGGCCCGCGAGGAATATGGCCCGAGGACGTGTGGAGGACGACACGGACACCGGGGCCTGCGCGTGAGGCCCGAGACGGGGGGGGGAGGCATGCCATGGAGACGCGGGGAGGTGAGGTCTGGGTGTTCGGCGATTACCGCGATTGCCGCAGGAACCGGGTGACCCTGGAGCTCATCGCCAAGGGACGAGATCTGGCCCGGGACCTCGGGACCCGGTGCAGCGTCGTGATCCTCGGGCAGGACGTGGGTCCGCATGTCCAGGAGTACATCGCTTGCGGGGCCCAGGCGATCTACGTGATGGAGGCCCCCCACCTGGCTCACTTCCGGGCCGCGGCTTGCGCCCGGGCCCTTTGCGCCATGGTCACCCGATTCAATCCGGACATCCTGCTCATCGGAGGGACCGATTTCGGACGGGAGCTCGCCCCCCGGGTGGCCCGACGCCTGGGCACGGGGCTCAGCGCCGACTGCGTGGCCTTGGACATCGATCCCCGCGAACGCATCCTCGTCCAGACCACCCCCGCGTTCGGGGGGACCCTCCTGGCGGAGGTCGTCACCCCTCAGCGGCGTCCCCAGATGGCCACGGTGAGGCCCGGGACGTTCAGGCAGCGAGCCTACGATCCCCGGGCCTCCGCCCCGGTGATCCGCGTGGAGCCCGTGGACCCCGACGGGGATCCCGCGGTGGACCTGCTCTCGGTGGAGCCGGAGCAGGACCAGGGGGCGGATCTCGAGACGGCCTCTGTGGTGGTGGCGGGCGGACAGGGCATGGGGAGCGCCCATGGATTCCAGGACCTGTACCGCCTGTCGGCCCTCCTGGGAGGCCAGGTGGGGGGCACCCGCCCTGCCGTGATCCGGGGCTGGGTGCCCGAGGAGCGCATGATCGGCCAGACGGGCCGCCGCGTGCGTCCAAGGATCCTGATCACGTGCGGGACCTCGGGGGCCCTCCAGTATGCCGTCTCCCTGCGGGACGCGCAGTTCGTCATCGCCATCAACAAGGACCCCGACGCCCCCATATTCCGCAGTGCGGATCTGGGGATCGTGGGAGATGTGCACCAGATCCTGCCCCGCCTGATTCAGGCGCTGGAGGCAGGGGCCTGACACCCATCGCCCCACGCTGTTCGTGCCCGGCCGCGCGTGATTCCCGGCCGGCGCTTGGTGTCCGCCGAGGCCCCGCCCTCCAACCCCGTCCCCCCATCCCCGCTGCCTTCCCCCTCCCCTCTTTTCTCTCCCGCGGCGCCGGTTTTGGGTGTAGTGTACAGCCATGTCTCCAATCCTCCAACAGGGGCGCGGTGGCGTACTTCGCCGGCTGATCCAGTTCCATGAGAATCCCCGGGCTGTCCGGGGGTGGATCCGGCTGGCCGGACCGCTCCTGCGATGGTCCACTCCGACCAGGCGCCGGGGCCTTCTCGTCGCGGGGTCCGCCTGGGTGGCCCTGGGCGCCCTTCGCGACGCACTGCGGGGGACGGACAAGGGCGGCACGTGGACCGATGCCCTGCCGGTCCTCCTGGGACAGGTCCTCCTGGTGGCCGTGCTCCTGGGGTTGGTGTGGCTTTGCTACCGGGCCGCCTCGAGCTTCGCGGCCCTCCCGCCCTGGGCCCGGCGCAATCCCCAGATCTCCCTCCACGCTCTGTTCTGGATCACCCTGGCCGCGCTCTGGATCATCTCCCCCGAGGCCGGGATCGGCCAGATCGTGCTCGTGGGGCTGGTGGTGGCCATGCCCTTCTTTCTGTGGCGGATGGGGTACCTGCTCCTGTCCGGCCAGCGGGGCAGGGCCGCCGGCACCCGGTTCCGGGACCATCTCCTCTATTTCTGGCCCCTGTACGGAGGGTCCAACACCCCGTACGGCAAGGGGCTGGATTACCTCTCCAGCCACGAAGCCAAGGACGAGGAGGCCCTTGCCGTGGCCCAACTTGCGGGCTTCCGGCTGCTCCTGCTGGCCGGTCTCTGGCACCTGTGCCGGATCCTCATGAACGGGCTGGTCTTCGGCGTGGACAACGCGGCGCGACAGGCCGCGGGAGGATTCTGCCTGGGCGTGCCCCGGCTGGGCCTCCTGTTGGAGCAACCCGAGACGGCCGGTTGGGGGATGAGCTGGGCCAGCCTATACTGCGATCTGGTCATCGACGTGCTCAACCGCGCGACCAAGGGCCATCTGATCATCGGGGTTCTGCGCCTCTTCGGCTTCTACGTGTTCCGAAACACCTACAAGCCCCTGCTGGCCCCCACCGTGGTGGAGTTCTGGAACCGATACTACTACTACTTCAAGGAGGTCATGGTGGATTTCTTCTTCTACCCGGCCTTCGCTCGATGGTTCCGCAAGCGCCGCGTCCTGAGGCTATTCGCCGCCGTGTTCATGGCGGCCTTCGTGGGCAACATGTATTACCACCTGATCCGCATGTCCGCGGAGCTGGCCCGTGCGGATTTCGAGGCCGTCTGGCTGGCCCTCCACGCCCGGCTGTTCTACTGCCTCCTGCTGGCCCTGGGGATCTTCGTGTCCATGTACCGGGATCAGCGGCGGACGGGCCCGGGGCGGACGGGCAACCGGATGCGACGCGGGGCGGCGATCTTCGGGGTTTGGACCTTCTTTGCTATAATCAACATCTGGAATCAGAAGGGGCCGGTGACCTTCCTCCCCCTGACACGGTTCTTTCTCGGACTGCTGGGCGTCGGGTGAACGAGACCCGGAGAGGGCGAAGATGCTGCTTGAGCTGGGGACTGGAGACCTCGTGGAGCCGGTGAGCGGCCGGCGCTGGGACCGGGCGGAGATCGACCGGCAGGTGCTCCGCCGCATTGCCCGTCTGCAGGAACAGGGGATGGCGCCGGGGGACCGCGTCTTCCTGGCCTTCGGAAACCGCCTGGAGTTCTTCGCCGAACTCCTGGCCGTCTGGCGCGCGGGCGGCTGCGCCGTCCCCATCGACAACCGGCTCACCGCCTTCGAGGTGGAGAACCTGGCCAGGGCCGCCACCCCCCGCGCGGCCGTCGTGGACGAGGCCACGCCCCCTGCCGTCGCACAGGCGCTCTGCGGTTCGGGTGTCGATGTGCGCCTCACCGAGGAGACCGGCACCCGAGAGGCCCGGGGCCATGGAATCCGGCTGGAGGCAGACGCCCTCATCCTCTTCACGTCGGGCTCCACCGGAGACCCCAAGGGCGTGGTCCATACCCATCGCTCCCTGCGGGCCCGTTGGATGTCCCTCCGGGACCACCTGGGCGTGGCCGCCTTCCGCAGGACCCTGTGCATGCTGCCCACCCACTTCGGACACGGCCTGATCTGCAACAGCCTCTTCCCGTGGCTGTGCGGGCAGGATCTGTACATCACCCCGCCGTTTCGGCCCGAGCTCGTGATGCGCCTCGGGGCGCTCCTGGACGACCATGGCATCACCTTCATGTCGTCGGTGCCGGCCATGTGGCGCCTCGCCCTCAAGCTGGCCCGCCCCCCCGGAGGCAATACCCTCCAGCGGGTGCACTGCGGCTCGGCCCCCCTCTCGGCCCACATGTGGGACGACATCCGCCGCTGGAGCCGAACCCCCAACGTGTGCAACGCGTACGGCATCACGGAGACCGGCAGCTGGGTGGCCGGCTTGGCCCGGGCCGACGTGCCGGCCCAGGACGGCCTCATCGGCGAGGGGTGGGGCGCCGTTGTCCGGGTGTTGCGGACCAGCGACGCCTCGCGGCCCCCGGACCCCGAGGCGGCCTGCGTCCCGGGGGAGTCCGGTTTCGTATGGCTCAACACCCCGACCCTGATGAAGGGCTATTTCCGACGCGACGATCTGACCGAACGGGCTGTGGTGGACGGATGGTTCTTCACCGGGGACATGGGGTACCTGGATGACGCCGGCCGTCTGGTCCTGCTGGGACGGGAGCGCGACGAGATCAACAAGGGGGGGATGAAGATCTTCCCCTCGGACGTGGACGCCGTGGTCGAGCGCTTCGAGGGGGCGACGGACGTTTGCACATTCGCCCTGGACGATCCTGTCTACGGCCAGAACGTGGGCATGGCCGTGGTGCTGGCCGCCCCCGGCGGCGAGGCCGTCCGGGCCCTGCACGCCTGGATGCGGGCCCACCTGGCCGAGGCCAAGATGCCCGTGCGCTGGTGGCTCATCGACGACATCCCCCGGACGTCCCGGGGCAAGGTGAACCGGGAGGCGGTCAAGGCCGCGTGCGTGGACCGGCCGCACCTGGACCTGCCGGGCATCCTGGGCAGAAGGGCCGAGCCATGAGCGGGGAGCGGGCCCGGCGCCGGGATGGCCTCGTCCAGTTCCTCCGCGGGATCCAGAAGGCAGGCCTCCCCGTGGAGGCCCTGGGCGACGACGACGGATTGGTGGCCTCGGGCATCATCGATTCCCTGGCCCTTCTGGAAATCGTCACGTACCTGGAGGAGACCTACGGCCTGGACTTCGCGGCCAGGGGCATCGATCCTGAGGAGCTGAGCGCCATCGGGCGGATCCTGGACCTCATCGACCGCCAGCGGCCAGCCCCGGCCTGAGCCGCATCCGCCCCCATCTCACTTCCTCCACCTGGCGTCCTTGAGCGACGGGATCTGGCCGGCGATCATGTCGATCTCCAGTTCCTTGGCCTTTCCCGAGAGCATCTTGTACGTGTAGAAGGGCATCCAGTATGCCTCGTCCACGACCTTCCGCTGGACCTTGGAGTAGATGGCCGCTCGCTTGTGCGGGTCCAGCGTGGTGCGGGCTTCCTTGAGCAGGGCATCGAGCTCCGCGTCGCCGCAGTAATTCATGGCGCTCTGGGCAAACCACGACTGGAGCGTCACGTCGGCATCCAGGATGGCCGTGATCCACTCGAAGTTCCCGATCCCCGTGACCTTGCCCGAATTCCGCAGGGTGACCAACTGGCCGATATTGCCCGCGTAGTCCTTGATGTTCACCTGGATGCCCACCTTGTTCAGGTAGCCGACGGCCGCCTGATTGGGGTGGTTCTGATGGTTCACGTACTGCCAGAGGTCCACGGCAAAACCCTTCTCATATCCCGCTTCCTTGAGCAGAGCCCGCGCCCGGTCGGGATCGTACCCGTACCCCTTGACCCCGGGATCGAATCCGAACATCAGGGGATTCACCGGGGAGTCGATGACCTGTCCCAGGTCGCGCAGCACGTTCCGGACGATGGTCTCCCGGTCGATGGCGTGCCAGATGGCCCGGCGGACCCGCCTGTCCATCAGCGGGCTCTGGGAGGCGCGACCCGCGGCGTCAAACTGCCAGAAGTTCACCTCCGCCGTCGGGGTGATCACGGCGTCCACGTTCTTGGCCTTCCTGATGACCTCGAGCATGTCCCCGGGCAACCCCAATGTGAAGTGGATGCCGCCGCTGACCAGTTCAGCGACCCGGGTCGATGGCTCGGGGATGGTGCGGATCTTGATCGTCTGGATGGCCGCCCCGTCCTTCTTCCAGTAGCCGGGATCGCGCGAGACGACGAGTTCCGACCCACGGTCCCACTTGACCAGCCTGTACGGTCCCGATCCCATGGGGTTCTCGGCCAGGTGATCGAACCCCTTCTCCTTGGTGGAGATCGGGTCGTAGATGAACATGTTGTACAGGCGCTCCAGCGCCAGGGGATAGGGGCCGCTGGTGTGGATGCGGAACGTCAGGTCGTCCAGGACCTCCACCTTCTTGACCCAGTTGAAATGGGTCGTGCGCGTGGACTTGCGCTGGGGATCCAGGATGGCGTCCTCGATGGTGAACCGCACGCTCTCGGCGTTCAGGGGGTTGCCGTTGTGGAACTTGATGCCAGGCCGCAGCTTGAACTCCCAGGTGGTATCGTCGATCAGGGACCAGGAATGGGCGGCGTGGGGGACGATCTTGTTGGTCTTGGGATCCAGCTCCACCAGCGTGTCCCACATGAGAAACCCGATGATCCACGACATGCTGCCGGTGGTCTTGTAGTGGTCGAAGGTGGGGATCTTGTCCTCGTGCCCCATGACCAAGGTGTCGCCCGCCGCCCAGGCCCCCGCCCCGGGGGCAACGACCCCCATGGCCGCGACCAGGGCCATGCCCACCAGCCACTTGGCTTCTCTCATCTTCTCACCCTCCTCCACGTGAGTCTTCCACGGCCCTGCTGCATCGAGCCGGGCCTTTCCCGCACGCCACCTTCCGCCCCCCCCCGGGGGACAGTGGAGACCTTAGTCGAGGCACCGGATGAAGTCAACCCTGCAGGAGGCTTCTTCATGCCCCCCGGCGCCCCCCAAGCCGTTGACAACGCGGGCCCTTCCGCTATACGGTGCCCACGCGATGATTCTACGACCACGGCGGGACGCCCGAAAGGAGGGGCCTATGGAGTACAACATCTTCTCGCAGGAGCACGAGATCTTCCGGAGGCAGCTGTCCTTGTTCGTGGACCGCGAGGTAAGGCCCCATGTGGAGCACTGGGAGGCCCAGGGCCGCCTCCCCAGGGACCTGTGGCGCCGCATGGGGCAGCTGGGATTCCTGGGATTCTGCTACGACCCCCAATACGGCGGCGCCGGGGCCGATCAGCTCTTCTCCGTGGTGCTGGCCCAGGAGTTCGGCAGGAGTCGCAGCGGGGGGCTGGCCGGCGCCGTGACCGTGCACAACGACATGTCCACCACGTACATCGACCTGCTGGGCAGCCACGAGCAGAAGAAACGGTTCATCACGCCGTGCACCACCGGGGAGGCCATCTGCTGCATCGCCATCACCGAGCCCGGGGCCGGCTCAGACGTGGCGGGCATCCGCACCACGGCCCGCCGGGAAGGAGACTCGTACGTCATCGACGGCCAAAAGACGTTCATCACCAACGGCTACTATGCGGACACCCTCGTGGTGGCCGCCAAGACCGACTCCCATGCCAGCCCCGCCCACAAGGGGATCAGCCTCCTGGTGGTGCCTGCGGATGCCCCGGGGTTCACCAGGGGGCGCAGGTTGGAGAAGATGGGCAACCCCCTGTCGGACACGGCCGAGCTCTTCTTCGAGGGGTGCCGGGTGCCCGCCTCCCACCTGCTGGGGCAGGAAGGGGACGGTTTCAAGGCCATCATGATGAACTTCCAGAAGGAGCGGCTCATCGCATCGGTGCTGGCCCTCGCGGCCTGCGAGGTCATGCTGGAAGGGACCATCGAGTACTGCCGGGGGCGCCAGGCCTTCGGCCGCCGCATCTCGGGGTTCCAGGTCAACGCCCACAAGCTGGTCGACCTGGCCACGCGCATCGAGATGGCCCGCCTACTGGTCCTGCACTGCTGCGAGGCCTTTGCCAAGGGACACGACGTGGTCAAGGAGATCTCCATGGCCAAGTACTACACGGCCGAGCTGGCCAACCGGGTGGCATACGACTGCGTCCAGCTCCACGGCGGGTACGGATACATGCGCGAGTATCCCATTTGCCGCGCGTACATGGACGTTCGGGCCATGTCCATCGCCGGGGGGACCACGGAGATCATGAAGGAGATCGTGGCCAAGAACATGGGGCTGTGACAGATGGGACGAAGCCCCCTTCTGCTTCACTTTGTCCTGGCCGGCGCCTTGCCCCTGCTGTGGGGATGTGAGCTGGGCTACCTGCTCCAGCAGGGATGGCATCAGGCCCGGCTCCTCTCCCACAGGCGGCCTGTGCACGAGGTCTTGGCCGACCCATCGGTGGACTCCAGGATCAAGGAGGGGATCCGCCTGATCCAGCGGGTGCGTGCCTTCGGCGAGGACGAGCTCGGCCTCAAGCCCTCGGATGCCTACAGCAGCTTCATCGAGATCCGGGGAGAGGCGGTGGCGTACGTGGTCTCCGCCGCCCGCCGCGACCGGCTCGAACCCCTCGTGTGGCGATTCCCCCTGGTGGGGCGTTTTCCCTACAAGGGCTTCTTCCGCCTGGAGGACGCCCGCAAGGAGGGACGCCTCCTGGAGGAAAAGGGCTACGACGTCCACCTCGGAGGGGTTGCGGCGTACAGTGCCCTGGGGTGGTTCTCCGATCCCCTGTACTCCCCCATGGCCCTGATGGATGAGACCCACCTGGTGTCCACCATCCTCCACGAGATGGTCCACGGAACCGTGTTCTTCCGGGACCGGGTGGACTTCAACGAGCAGCTGGCCACGCTGGTGGGCTGGCAGGGGGCTGTCCTCTATCAGGAGGCCGCCCACGGCCCGGACTCCCCCCAGGCCCGCAGGGCCCGCGAGGCCCTGGAGGATGCGCGCCGCGAAGCCGCCTTCCTCGAGGACGCCCATCGCCGGCTTCAGGCCTTCTACGACCTGCCCTTGTCGCCGGAGGAAAAGCTGGCCGGACGCGGAGCCGTGTTCGAGGAGATCCGAAGGGACGCCCGATCCCTGGCCGGCGCCCTGGCGGCTCCGGGACGCAGTCCGCTTGAGGATCGGCCGTGGAACAACGCCTCGCTCCTCGCCCTGTGGCGGTACCGGTACGACACCGGGGGGCTGGAGGCGTTGCACGTCCGCCTCGGCAGGGACCTCAGGCGCCTCATCGCCTGGGTCAAGGAGTGGCAGGCCCAGGGGTGGGACCCCCGGGAGATGATGGCACAGGGGGCTCCAGGGCCGTAGGCACCGGGCCGTGGGGAGGGATGTCCCTCCCCCGGGCTGCGCCGGTACCCCCTACGCCCCGTCGATGGTGTGGCGCTCCTTGGCCGTAAACCATCCCTCGGGGTTCTGGAAGTACTCCAGGGTGTCCTTGAGGGAGACCAGGTGGTCGTGCTCCATGGACGCCAGGAACCGGAAGAACTCCCTTTCCACGGGGTTGTCCACTGCGTGGGCCAGATCGTTGTAAAACGCCTCCCCCTTGGCCTCGAACTCGATGGCGATCCGGACGGCCTCCAGGTCGTCCCGATCCCCCTTGGAGATCCGATCCACGGACTCCACCACCTTGTTCAGCACTTCCTTGACCTGGGTCCCCCGCACCTCCAGGGGGAGGTCCTGGGGCCATCGCCCCTGCTCCTGCAGGCGGCGCTGCAGGGTCTGAATCCGCTCCATGTGCTCCCGTTCGTCATGGGCCAGGGAGATGAACATCTTCTTCCCCAGGGGATTGCCCGTCCGCTCACTGTGCTTCCGATAGAACTCGGCCTCCCGGGCCTCGTTGTTGATGGCCACCTCCAGCGCCTGAATCCGCTCCTTGGTATCCATCTGCCTCCATCCTCCTCCAGATCTTTGCCGGCCACCAGGCCCGACGTCACCTCCCAGTGTCCCCCCGGCCGGCGCCGGGGTCAAGCGGGGTGCCGGTCGTGATCCTCCGCTCCTTCCTCGCGGTGCCTCGGCAGACGCACCAGAAACGTGGTGCGCTCCCCGTCCACGCGGACCTCCACCTTGCCCTTGAGCAGCCGGACGATGCGGTGGGTGATATGGAGCCCCCGCCCCCTTCCCTGCCCCTCCATGAGCCTGGCCTGATCCTCCTCGGAGATGCGTCCCGTGTTGGTGATCTCCGCGCAGGCCATCCCTTCCTCGTCCGCATACGTGCGGACGGCCAGCATCCCCCCCCGGGGGGGGATGGCATTGGTGGCGTTGTTGAGGAGGTTGTCCAGGACCCGCTCCAGGTGCAGCGGGTAGCACTTGACGTACAAGGGGACCTCGTAGGGCCCCTCCTGGAGGGAGACGTTCTGCTTGAGCTGCTCCTTGATGGCCTGCCCGTTTATCTCCACGCGATTGCGGAGCCGATCGGTCAGGTCCACCACCTGCTCCCGCCCGACGCCGTACACGCTCAAGGCCAGCTCCTGGAGGCGGCTCGTCTCCTCCAGCAGGACCTCCACGCACTGCCTCATCTCCGGCGTGGCGCAATCCGAGGGAAGGCGATCCAGGAGCCCCTTGAGCCGCCGGGCGAAGCCCGCCGTTGCGATGGCCGGGTTCTTGAAGTCGTGCAGGATGTCGTCCATCCGCTCCATCTGCTGGGCCTTCATGAGTTCGCGTCCGAGGAACAGAAAGATCTCGATCTCCTCCTCGGTGTACCGTTTGCGCTTGTCCAGGGCGTCGAACGTCATGAAGTGGCTCACAGCCTCTTCCTCGGCGCTCAGGGGGACGTACAGGATGGAGTTGATGTTCCGCGCCGCGGCCATACGCTTGATATTGTCGGACAGGATGCAGCTCCGCTGGGGGTCCACCACCAAGACGTAGGATGGGGTCACCACGTCGAACGCCGACTCCACGCGCACATCGTCCGGATTCACCATCCGTTCGAAGGCCGGTTCGCTGGCGATGGGAAAGAGCTTCCCGATGCCGTGGTACCCGGGCGTCTCGGGGTACCCTGCTTCCAGGATCACGCTCTGGCGGTCCTCGGTCACCGAGAACAGGGCGCAGCTCTGGATGCTGATGATGTCCACCAGCTCCGGGATCACCCGATTGAAAACGTCCTTCATCTTGATCCCCTCACGGCTGCCCAGCCTGAGGAAGATCTTCCGGACGATGGCTTCCTTCTTCTCGTTGAGTCGATAAAGGGCCAGGATCTTCTTGCGGGCGAAGACGAAGCTCAGGCGCCTGGCCATGACCTCGGCCACCTCGATCTCCAGGGGAGAAAAACTGCGGTGGCGCTGCTCGTAGTAGATCTGGATCACCGCCACGGTGTTCCGTTCCCTGGGGAAGAAGCGGGGGATCTCGAACGGGACGGCCATGAGGGAGTTGACGCCCTGCTCCTGGACGGCTGACTTGTCCTGATAGAGGTCTTCGCTGAGCAGGTCCGAGACCAGATACGGCTTGCCCGTCTTGACCGCCACGCCGGCCACACTCCCCTCCAGGGGGATGTACCTCTCCCGGCTACCCTCCTGAAACGGGAAGGATCCGTAGGCCAGCATCTGGCCCGTCTGCGGATCGTAGATCCGCACGGAGGCATGGTGGGCCCCGAGGAATTCCACCATGTACTGGGTGGCCAGCTCCAGGATCTGGCGCTCCGGGAAACCGGGATCGATTCCGACGATGGCCTGAACCTGCTGGGTGAATCGCGTGAGGAAGCTCCGCAGGGGATTCTCCTCGATCCACTTCAGGACACGGGCCCAGAACGCCTCGTCCTGAGGGCATTCCTTGGCCCAGGGCTCTTGGAGAACGGCCCGCGCGATCTCATCGGTCGTGTTCCACATCATCGACACCGTGGAACCTCCCCCGGGGCATCCCCGACTACCACTGGATAGCAGAACCCCTCTTGGGAGTCAACCGCCGGGGCCCCTGGGCCGCCGCACCCCGCAAGCCGCTCCACGCAGACCGCGCCCCGGCCCAGCCGTCTGGGCTACGCCCGGTAGAAATCCCGGATGGACGAGATCACGTACTCCTGCTCCTCGGGCAGGAGTTCGGGGAACATGGGGAGGGCCAGGACCTCCCTGGCGGCCCGCTCGGCGTGGGGAAACGCGCCCTCCCCATAGCCCAGTTCCCGATAGCAGGGCTGCAGATGAATGGGAATGGGGTAGTAGACCCGGCTGCCGACGCCCCGGGCGAGGAGATGTCGTGCCAATTCGTCCCGCCGCTCGGCAACGCGGACCACGTACTGGTGAAACACGTGCCCGGGATGGGGATCATCCGGCGCGGGACGACCCCCGCCGGGACCCCGAACGCCGTAGACCGCAAGGTCGGCCTCTCCCATGAGGCGATCGTACCGCAGGGCCCGTTGGATCCTGGCGCGGTTCCATCCGGCCACGTGGGGCAGTTTGACGCGAAGGATGGCCGCCTGAAGGGCGTCCAGCCGGCTGTTGAACCCCACCTCCTCGTGGCAGTACGGATCCGAGGCGCTGCCGTGCACCCGCAGGCTGCGCACCCGCCCGGCCGCCGCCTCATGCCGGGTTACCACCATCCCCCCCTCCCCCGCGCCGCCCAGGTTCTTGGTGGGATAGAACGAAAAGCAGCCCAGGTGGCCCACCGTCCCCAACGCCCTGGGGCGCCCGTGGAGGCCCCCATGATACCCCCCGAAGGCCTGCGCCGCGTCCTCCACGATGCCGAGGCCGTGTACTCGGGCCACGGCCTCGAGGCCGTCCAGGTCGCATGCCCGGCCGTACAGATGGACCGGGATCACGGCCCTGGGCTTGGGCCCCGCCACATCGCGCAGGATCTCGTCAACACGCTGGGGGTCCAGGTTGAAGGTGACGGGATCGATGTCGGCGAAGACGGGAATGCCCCCCAAGAGGGAGATCGCCTCTGCCGTGGCCACGAAGGAAAACGGCGTGGTCACCACGCGATCCCCCCGCCCCACGCCCAGGGCCTTGAGCGCCAGGACCAGCGCGTCGGTCCCCGAGGCCACCCCAACGGCATGGACGCCGCCCAGGAATGCCGAGATCTCCTCCTCCAGGCCCCGGACCTCGGGCCCCAGGATAAACTGCTGGGTCTTGAGGACCCGGGCCACGGCCTCCATGACGTCGTCCTGCAGGGCGCGGAGTTGGACGCCGAGGTTCAGCAGGGGGACTTCCAAACGGCCACTCCCTCAGTTCTTTTCCACAACGAGTTGGGGCTGCATGCGTTCCCGGTCCCGGACCTGTTTGGCCCACCCCTCGGCATCCTCCCGCCGATCAAAGGCCCCCATGCGAATGCGGTACCACGTCCCCCTCCCAGGTATCTCCGCCTGGATCATCCTCACCCCGGGGTATCCCTTGGCCGTGAGATCCCGCACCATGGCCTCGGCCTTGTCCCGAGCGGGCACCGAGGCCACCTGCAGGCTGTATCGGGGGCCAACGGCCGGGGCCGATGCCGGCGCCGGCAAAGAAGGAGGCGGTGGCGTTGGCGGGGAAACCGCTGCCGCCGGGTACGCGGGCGATGCAGCCGGCCCCGCCGGGGGGGAGGCAGAGGAAGCGGCAGAGGAAGAGGAAAGGGAGGCTGGGGGACCGGGCTGGGGCTTCACCGGAGGCTCGGGAGGCTTGGACCCGGGCGGCGGGGCGGGCAGGCGGTCTGCGGCACCGGGGTCGGGCCCCTCCCGCCCGGTGAGGATGCCCCACATGCGCCCGCCGGACTCTCCATCGGCCGGCGCCAGCTCTCCGCCCTCCGGCGGGCGGATCTCCGCCGGGGGGGGGATCAGCCGCGTGACGAAGGCAGGAGGCTTGGCGGCGGCCTGCTGCTCCCCCCAGCGACTCCCGGCCAGGAACCCCAGCCCGAACATGACCACCGAGAGGAACACCCCCCACACGCCCACCTGCAGCCAGTGGATCCCCTGGTTCTCCGTCTCTGCCTGCAACGCCCCCTGATCGTCCATGCCTGCCGCTCACATCTGCTCAGGTGCCCCAACGCCCAGGTATCCCAGGGCGTTTCGGAACACCTGCCGGATGGCCTGCACCAGCAGGAGCCTGGCCTGGGTCATCTGCGGCTCGTCGCAGATGACCCGCGCATGTCGCTCCAGCCAGCCCCGATTGTAGTACGCATGGAAGTCCCCCGCCAGCTGGTCCAGGAAGTATGTGAGTCGATGCGGCTCCAAAGCCCGGGCAGCCCCCTGGATCACCTCGGGATACAGGACCAGGTCCTTGACCAGTTCCCACTCCTCCGGGAGCTGCAGCACAGAGAGGTCGCCGTCACGGGGGCCCGGCACGGGGATCTGCCGCTCCTTCGCCTCCTTCAGGATGCTGCAGATGCGGGCGTGGGCGTATTGCACGTAGTACACGGGGTTGTCCCGCTCCTGCCGCTTGGCCACCTCCAGATCGAAGTCCAGCTGGCTCTCCGAACTCCGCATGAGGAAGATGTACCGCGCCGCGTCCACGCCCACCTCCGCCACCACGTCCCGCAGGCTCGTGAACTCCCCCGACCTGGTGGACATGGCGACGGGCACCCCGTTTCGCAGGAGGCTGACCATCTGGACCAGCAGCACGTGCAGGGACTTGGGGTCCTCCCCCAGGGCCTGGACGACCCCCTTCATGCGCGGCACGTATCCGTGGTGATCGGCCCCCCAGATGTCGATGATCTCGTCGAAGCCCCGGCGGAACTTGTCCTCATGGTACGCCATGTCCGAGGCCAGATAGGTGGTCCGGCCGTCGGAGCGGACCACGACCCGGTCCTTTTCGTCCCCGAATGCCGTGCTGCGAAACCAGAGCGCACCGTGCGCCTCGTAGACCAGGTCCTTTCCCCGCAGGGACTCGAGGACCTGCGCCACCCGACCCTCCTCATACAGGGAGGACTCCCGGAACCATCGGTCGAAGCGGACCCCGAAGGCCTCCAGGTCCTCCCGGATGCCCTCCAAGATGGCCTCCCGCGCGTATTGGGTGAACCTCGGCAGGGCCTCTTCCTCCGATACCCCTGCCCAGCGATCCCCCTCCGTGGAGAGGAAGCCCCGGGCCATTTCCCAAATGTATTCCCCCCGGTAGTGGTCCTGGGGAAACGCCACCGCATTCCCCAGGGCCTCCAGATACCGCAGGCGGAGCGAACGTCCCAGCATCTCCATCTGCCGGCCCACGTCGTTGACATAGTACTCCCGCTGCACCGCATAGCCGGCCGCTTCCAGGATATTGGCCAGGGCATCTCCCAGCGCGGCACCCCGCCCGTGACCGATATGAAGGGGCCCGGTGGGGTTCGCGCTCACGAACTCGACCTGGACGGATGCACCCTTGCCCAGCGCACAGCGCCCATAGTCTGCGCCCCGCTCCACCACCTCCCGGACGGCCTCGAGCAACACGCCCCGGTTGAGGAACAGGTTGATGAACCCAGGCGGCGCCACCTCGGCCCGCTGGATGTAGCCCTTGGGGTCCTCCAGGCGCGAGAGCAGCGCCTGGGCGAGCTCCATGGGCGAGCGCCGGGCAGCGGAGGCCAGGACCATGGCCACATTGGCCGCATAGTCCCCCTGACCCTGGCGCCTGGGGATCTCCACCACCCAGGTCCCTTGCCCCTCGGCCTCGGAAAGCACGCCCTCCCTCCGGCACGCCTCCACGGCCGAGTCGATCAACGCACGCAGGACATCTCGCAACTTCAGGCCCCCCCAACGCCCCGGTTTCTTCACTGGAAGTAAAGCATCTTATCCATCGCTCGAGGGTGGCGTCAAGGGAGCGCGCGGCGGAGCCACCGGCGCTGCTGCAGTCCAGCAAGACCCGGCCTGCGTCCATACGGATGCACGTCGGGCGCGGGCCAGCCTCTCGCCGGCCGCCATGGGAGTGGGGTGGTCTCGCAGGTGGGGGCCCCCGGCCCGGAGCGCTGTCTCGGAAGGCTCGTCTAGGAGGGGGCGGGGATGCTCAACTCCCAGCTTTGCTGGGCCTCACCCCCCAGGCCGTCCGTGACCCGGATGTCCACGGTCACGGAGTCCTCGGGAGGAGCGCCCAAAGACCATTCCAGGACCCCGGAGGAGGGATCGATCCGCATGCCCGGCGGGGGATTGCCCTCCAAGCGGAAGGACAGTCGATCCCCGTCCGGGTCCTCCGCTCGCACCGCGTACCGGTATCGCCCCGGCGCCGCCAGGCGCTCCGGGGGCTGGGAGAGGATCCGAGGAGGACGGTTCTCCAGCACGAGTTCTTCGGATTCGGCCAGCGGGCCCTGTTCGCCCCCGCGCTCCGGCAGGACCTGCACCGCGATGCGATCCCCCCGCCGCAGCCGCTCGGTGGACAGGAAATGGGTGGACTCCCCCGCCACCTCCTGGCCATTGACCATCCAGGTGAATCCGAAGTTCTCGGGCGTGGCCTCCCGGTCCCGGGAGAACACCTTTGCCCGGATCCGATCTCCCGGGAACGCCGGCCGCGGGTCCAGTTCCACCCCGACGACCTGCGGCGCCGTCTCCCGCACCTGCACCGGGGCCGAGGACACCTCTCCGGTGGAGGCCTTGCCATCGCCCGCCGTCACCCACACCACCACCCGGTCCCCGGGCCTCAGATGGGAGGCCTCCAACATGGAGCGTTCCTCTCCGGGGACCGACTGGCCGTTGACCTCCCAGCGGAACGTCAGCGACACGCGGTCACCGTCCGGATCGCTGGCCGTGACGAGGGCCGTCAGGTTCTGACCCCGCACCGGGAGGTTCGGCTGGATGGAGACCACCGAGACGATGGGCGGACGATTCGGCCTTTGGCCCTTGCGCGGCTCCTTGGAATCGCCGCAGGCCAGGAAAAACACCGCCGGGAGCGCGATCCACACCGCGGTTGCCGAGCACTTCGCTGCCATGGACCCCTCCCCCCCGAAGCCTCAGCCCAGGATGATCTCCTTGATATCGTCCGGCTCCTCGGCGAAGATGTATCCACTGTCCTTCAGGGTCACATACTTGACCCCGATGGCCCCGCCGATGGACTTGGCCACCCGCTGCAGCAGGGGCGTGCTCTTCTTGTGAAGATAGACGAACCCCCCCTGGGTGTCGGACACATGGATCTCGCCGTGCACACGCCCCCAGACCAGGACCTTGGCCAGCTCCATTCCCCGCCCGATGTGGCCGTATACGTCCCCTCCCACCAGCAGCACCGTGTTCTTGGTGAGCTTGCTCGCCACGTCGGTGAGCTTGCCGCTCTTCAGGTGCTTGCTCCCCAGGCTCCCGCAGACCTTGATGAAGCACTCCGCCTGGCTCTCACCAATCCCCCAGTGGACATCCCCTCCCACGAGGATCTTGCATCCGACGTTCTCGCGGTTTATCCGCCCCACACTGCCGTCCACCTCGATCCGGCAGTTGTGCGTGTTGCCGGCCAGCCCCCCGGCCACCTCGCCTTCGATCTTGAGGGTCCCCTCTCCCATGGCCATGCCCACCCGGTCCCGGGCCTTGCCCCTGACCTCGATATTGGCCTGGGGGGACCGATACCCCAGATGATCGCCCACGTTCCCCTCGACGATGATCTTGGCCTCCCGGTTGGAGGCGTTCATACCGAGCCCCACAAACCCCGGGGCGTAGTCCTCCCCCGTGTTCCTGAGGCGCAGGACGCCCCGGGTGAGATAACAGCCCGCGTAGTCCACGCACGGAAGATCCACGGGTCCTGAGGCCATCTCCGCGGCCATGGTGCACAGGTAGCCCAGGATGATCTTCTCCTTTTCCCGCACGGGGGCGGCCCCCTCAATGGCGCTCCTGAGGTTCTCCCCGTCCTTCAACTGTTTGATCTTCGCCAAGACGTCCCGCCACCCCGGGTCCTCTATGAAGGCCGCGTCCTCCAACTGGAGGTACGGCTGCAGCGGGCCGATGGCCACGAGCTTGCCGAACAATCCCATGGATCCCCTCCTCCGTGCGAAATGGCGGGGCATCCCCCCCCGGTGGGGTCACCACCTGGGGGAACAGCGGCGATGCCTCCCGGCAATTCGACCGCAAGGAGGACATATCACAAAGGAAATGGGAAATCAATCCCGGCCCTTGCCCCCCTAGGCCGTCTCTCATGGAACGCCCGTCGGGACCCGGGCGAGCCGGAGGGATTCCTCAGCCGGACCCGGCTTGGGATGCCCGGGGCCCCAAGGGGAAGGTCGGGGGGCCCCGTCAACCTTCAGGAGGCGTGCGCGGCATGACGGGCGCCCGCCTCGTCGGCGAGCACGCCCTCGAATGCGAGGACCACGTCCCGGTCGAACTGGCTTCCGGCGCAACGCTTCAGCTCTCGGATGGCGTCCAGTGCCGGGCGCCCTTTGCGATATACCCGGTCGGAGGTAATGGCGTCGAAGGCGTCGGCCACGGCCAGGATCCTGGCGGGCAGAGGGATCTCCTCCCGGCTCAGCCCGTCGGGATAACCCTTGCCGTCCCACCGCTCATGGTGATGACGGATCACGGAGCGCTCCATGGGCAGGAGCCCCAGGGGCTGGACGATGCGCTCCCCGATGACGGGATGGGTTCGAATGACGGCCGTCTCCTCGGGCGTCAAGAGGGCGGGCTTCATCAGGATGGAGTCTCGGATGCCGATCTTGCCGATGTCGTGCAGGTATCCTGCAAACTTGATGAGCTCGATTTCGTCCTGTCGGATGCCCATTCGGTGGGCGATCTCCACGGCCCAATGGGTGACCCGCTGGGAATGGTCCCGGGTGTGGGGATCCCGGGCCTCGATGGTGGAGACCAAGGACAGGAGGGTATCGGTCAGGGTGGTGTAGATGCTCTCGTACAGGGCCTGGTTCTCGATGGCCAGGGCCGCCTTCTGGGCCAGGGCGCTCAGGAGGGTCAGGTCCTCCTCCAGAAACTCCCCTTCCGCCGCCTTGTCCGCCACGTTGAGAACGCCGAAGACCTCTCCGCGAATGAGGACGGGCACGGAGATCAGCGACGTGGTGCGGTACCGACCGAACTCCGCGCAGTCCGCCCATCCGCTCTCCCGGATGTCCCTGATGAACAACGGCCTGCCTTGAACAGCCACCCTGCCCGCAATCCCCTGGCCCAGGGGCAGGCGCGTCTCCCGCTGCACTTCGGGGGGCATGCCTCGGGCGGCCTTGATGACCAGGTCCTCGGTCTCGTCATCCACGAGCATCAGCGACGCCCGTTTGGCCTCGGTGGCGTCCGCGGCCATCTGCACAATTCGCTGGAACAGGTCGTCGGCTTCCGATGGAGCCGACTGGAAGGACTCGCTGATGGCGTAAAGCGCCGAGAGCTCCTTGACCTTCCGCCTGAGATCTCGATTGAGCCGCTCGATTTCCCGCTTCTGCCTCAGTTCGCTGCTCAGAATCGAGTTCTCCAGCAGGAGCCTCCGATCCTTGAGCGCCCGCTGAAGCAGCAGTTCGATCTGCTCCAGGCGGAAGGGCTTCATGATGAAATCCGAGGCCCCATGCTTCATGGCCTCGATGGCGATCTCGATGGTGGGGAAACCGGTCAACAGGACCACGGGCACCGTGGGCCAGGACTCCCTCAGGGACCGCAGGAGGGACAGGCCGTTCATGCCGGGCATGTGGATGTCCGTCATGACCACGTCCACCCGGCTCTGGCCCATGACGCGCAAGGCCTCCTCGCCGCTGCCCGCCTCGAGTACCCGAGAAACGCCCAGATGGCGCACCAGATCCCTGAGGGTCTTTCTCGTCAACAGGTCGTCGTCCGTCAACAGGACGGTGAGGTCGCCGAGGCCCCCAAGGCTCTGTGCCGGGGCGAGATCCCCCCGTGGCGGCGGATGGCATCCCTGGCTCAAGGCCCTCCCCTTCCGTCCTGGAACGTCCGGCGGATGAGTCGGCGCCGGATCTGCCAGGCCACCTGCCGCTCGATCTCCTGGCGCGTGCCGCGGGCCATGCGCCCCATCCCCTCGCTCCCACCCTTTTCCCTGGCGGGCTCCTCCAGCCGGCCCGTCCGGAGGCGCCGGTGATAGTTGCGCAGCACGTTCTGAATGTGATACGTGGTCACAGCCACCGCGACCCCCTCTTGCACCTGCCGGAGACGCTTTGATATAGCAAAGGCCGTACCGGCGCCGGGGTCCGATCCAACGGCGCCGGGACCGCACGGATTCTCGCATTTCATGGAGGTGTGGGGAGGCGGGGAATTGGAAGCGCCCACAGGATCGTCAACGGGTTGACGGATTGCCGTCCCCCCCGTCAACGGGGCCGCGTCACGCCCCCTGGCCGAACTCCGATTCCAGGAGCCCCAGCTTGCGCATCTTCTCCACGAGGGTGGTTCGATGGATCCCCAGCAGCTGGCACGCCCGGCTGCGAACCCCCCGGGTCCTCTCCAGGGCCTGGACGATGAGGGAGCGCTCCATCTCTCGGAGCCAGGCCGGCAGGTCGATGCCCACCTCCGGGAGGCTGTGGCGGGGCATGGCCACGTGGGACAGGTCTCCCGCATAGGGCTCGGGCAGGTCGCGCGGCTCGACGATCCCCTCCCCCTTGAGCACGACCACCCGCTCCACCAAGTGCTCCAGTTCCCGCACGTTTCCGGGCCAGGGATATCGCGCCAGGATGGCCAGGGACTCGGGCGCGAAGCCCTCCACGCCCTTTCCCTTGCTCCGGTTGTAGGTCTCCAGGAAGTGGGCCACGAGGATGGGGATATCCGAGGCCCTCTTTCGCAGGGGCGGGACTGCGATGGGGATTACGTTCAGCCGATAGAACAGGTCCTCGCGGAAGCGGCCCTGCCGGATGGCCTCCTCCAGGTTTCGATGGGTGGCCGCTATGACGCGGATGTCCACCCGAACCGGGCGGGTGCTCCCCAACCGCTCGATCTCCTGCTCCTGAAGCACGCGAAGGAGCTTGGCCTGCAAGGCGAGGGTCATATCCCCGATCTCGTCCAAAAACACCGTGCCCCCGTTGGCGGCCTCGAACTTGCCCATGCGGGACTTGACGGCCCCTGTGAAGGCCCCCTGTTCGTGCCCGTACAGCTCGCTTTCCAGGAGCTCATGGGGGATGGCGCTGCAGTTGACAACCACGAGGGGGTTGTCCCGCCTTCGGCTGTTGAAGTGCAGGGCACGGGCGATGAGCTCCTTGCCGGTGCCGCTCTCGCCGAAGATCAGGACCGTGCTGTCCGTGTCCGCCACCTTCTCCACCATGCGGAAGACGTCCTGCATGGCTTCGCTGTGGCCCACCAGGTTGTCGAACCGGTATTTCTCCCGGAGCTGCTGCCGGAGCTGGACATTCTCCCGGCGGAGACGCCGGAAGTCCATGGCCTTCTCCACCACGACCCGGATCTCGTCCAGGTGGAGCGGCTTGGTGATGTAGTCGAAGGCACCCAGGCGCATGGCCTGCACCGCCGAGTCGATGGAGCCGTGCCCGGTAAGCACCACGGGGAGAGGGGAGGCCGGCAACCGGGCGCACTTCTCCAGCAGATCCAGGCCCCCGACCCTGGGCATCCTCAGATCGGTCAGGAGAAGGTCGAACTCCCCCTTCTCCATACACGCGAGGGCCTCTCCCCCGTCCGCGGCGGCCGTTACCTCCAAGCCCAACCCGGCCAGGAATTCCGCCAGCAGGCCCCGAACGTTGGGGTCGTCATCCACCACCAGCACCCGACGCCCGTGAAGGCCCCCTGAGATTCGCTCTGCCATGGGATCAGCGCACCTTGGCGCCCACGGCCGCCGGTCCGTCCACCGTGAGCAGTCGGACCTGTTCGCCGTCCACTGCGGCCAGCACCATCCCCTGGGAGAGCTGACCGAATATCTTGGCCGGCTTCAGGTTGGCCACAACCACCACCGTCTTTCCCACCAACTCCCGCGGATCGTAATGCTTGGCGATGCCGGCGATCAGCTGGCGCTCCCCGTCGCCCGCGTCCACGCGGAGCCGCAAGAGCCGGTCCGACCCCTTGAGGGCCTCGGCCTCCACCACCCGGCCCACCCGCAGGTCCACCTTCTGAAACGCCTCCATCGGGATCTCCTCCACGCCCACCTTGACCTCCTCCCTGGACTTGGGTTCACCCGGAGGGCGCCCCGGCCCCGCCAACCCCACCTGCGCCGGGTCGACCCTGGGAAACAGCGCCTTGGCCGTCCCGAGAGCGCTCCCCGGGACCATGCCCCCCCAACGGCCCATGGTGGCCAGATCGCCCCTCTGCCCCGGGGGGCGACTCCCGAGCTGCCGGGAGATCTCCTGGGCGGTCCCGGGCATGAAGGGCCACAGCAGCACGGCCACCAATCGATTCACCTCCAGAAGATGATACAGGACCGTCTCCAGGCGCGGCCGCCGGGCGGGGTCCTTGGCCAGGCGAAAGGGCTCGGTGCGGTCGATGTATCGGTTGGCCAGGCCGATGAGTTCCCACACCGCCGCCAGGGCCCGGTGGGCCCCCAGATCCTCCATCTCCCGGGTGTACTGGGCCACCACTTCCGAACCCTTGCCAGCCAGGCGCGCGTCCGCTTCCTGCGATTCATGGGCCGGGGGAACCCGGCCCTCCGCGTATCGCCACGCCATGGTGAGGCTGCGCTGCAGGAGATTTCCCAGATCATTGGCCAAATCCGCATTGAGCCTCTGGACCAGGCCCACCTCGCCGAAGGTCGCGTCGAGCCCGAATGCCATCTCCCGCAGGAGGAAGTAGCGAAAGGCGTCCAGGCCGTACTTGGCCACGAGGTCCAGGGGCCGGACGACGTTTCCCAGGCTCTTGGACATCTTGGAGGACTCCACATTCCAGTAGCCGTGCACGTTGAGATGTCTGTACGGCGCCATCCCTGCCGCCCGCAGCATGGTGGGCCAGTAGATCCCGTGGGGCTTGAGGATGTCCTTGGCGATCAGGTGCTGGGCGTGGGGCCAGAACCGCCGGTAGCCCTCCCCGTCGGGATAGCCCACCGCCGTCACGTAGTTGATGAGGGCATCGAACCAGACGTAGGTGACGTAGTTGTCGTCAAAGGGCAGGGGGATCCCCCAGCTCAGCCGAGATCGTGGCCGGGAGATGCACAGGTCCTCCAGCGGATCGCGCAGCATGCCCAGGGCCTCGTTGCGATACCTCTCGGGGCGTATGAAATCCGGGTTCTCCTCGATGTGGCGGATGAGCCAGGACTGGTAGCGCCCCATCCGGAAGAAGTAGTTCTCCTCGGCCCTGAGCTCCGGGCGGCTCCCATGCTGGGGACAGAGCCCGTCCTCCAGTTCCCGCTCCGTGTAGAACCGCTCGCAGCCCGTGCAGTAGAGCCCTTCATATCGGCCGAAATAGATGTCGCCCGCCTCGTGGACCTTGGCCAGGATCTCCTGGACCACGCGGACGTGCTCGGGCTCGGTGGTCCGGATGAACCGGTCGGGATGGCAGTCGAGCCGCGGCCAAAGATCGCGGAAGGTCGAGCTGACCTCATCCGCGTAGGCCTTGGGAGGCATCCCCCTCTTCTCGGCGGCCTGGAGCACCTTGTCCCCGTGCTCGTCGGTTCCCGTCACGAAGAAGCTCTCGCAGCCCGCCAGGTGGTGAAACCGCCTCAGCACGTCGGCCACGATGGTGGTGTACGCGTGTCCCAGGTGCGGCTCCGCGTTCACGTAGTAGATGGGCGTCGTGATGTAGTACAGCTTTTCCATAGGCCCTCAACCCCTCTTGGGCGACCCCGCCGGCGCATCGGGCTTCCCCGGCAGAACCTCCCGCACGTCGGCCAGGTCCACCTCCGTTTCCTGTCCGTCCCCGATCTCCAGAACCACCTTGTCCGCCAGGACATTGAGGCGCTTCACCCGGCCCACCCCCCGGGTCGTGCTCACCCATTTGCGACATGCCGGGAAGCGCTTCTTGAGGTCCATGTACATGGCGTGCTCGTACGCCAGGCAGCACATCAGTCGTCCGCACAACCCCGAGATCTTGAGGGGATTGAGCGAGAGATTCTGATCCTTTGCCATGCGCACCGAGACGGGCTCGAAGTTGTTCAGAAACGTGGCGCAGCACAGCTCCCGGCCGCAGTTGCCCAAGCCGCCCAGCATCTTGGCCTCGTTTCGCACGCCGATCTGGCGCATCTCCACCTTGCAGTGAAACCGCCGTGCCAGTTCCTTGACCAGCTTCCTGAAGTCCACCCGGTTCTCGGCCGTGAAGAAGAACATCAGCTTGCCCCCGTCCTGGACCGATTCCACCTCGACGAGCTTCATGGGAAGCTGGTTCTGGGCGATCAGCTCCAGGCAGGCCTCGCGCGCCCTCCTCTCCTGGTCCCGCCGGGCCTGGGCGCTCTCCAGGTCCGCCTTGGTGGCGCGGCGGACAACCCGCTTCAGATCCCCGGGCACATCCTGGTGATCGGCGTCCCACGCCTCCACCGCCACACAGCTGACGGCCAGCCCGCGATCCGTCTCCACCATGACCCATTCGTTGACCCGCAGATCCATCTCGTCGCACCGAAAGACATAGATCTTGCCCCGTTCCCTGAACTTGACGCCGGTGACCTTCATGACCTTTCTCCGACCCGCATCCGGCGCATCTCCAGCAGGAGTTCTTCCATGACCAGTTGCGGGTTCCAGTTCCCCTCCATCCCTCGGAGGGCCAAGGAGGCCTTTTCCCACCCGCGCAGCAGCGCATCCAGGCCCCATCCCTGGGCCAGGGGCCTCAAGACTTCCCCATGCCCGGCGCGATCGATCCCCTCATGTCCCACGGCGAGGAGCACCAGGTCCCGGATCAGTCCCAGCAGGGCGCCCAGTCGCCCCATGGCGTCCTCCCGCCCCCCCGACCACTCCTTGGCGCAAGAGAGCAGACGGGCCGTGCTCATCTCATCCATGGCCCCCATCACCCGGAGCCACGCCGCCTCCCAATCCCCCACGCTGTCCTGCGCCATCTCCAGAGCCCTGCCGATGCTGCCCAGGGCCCTCAACGACACCTCCCGCGCCTGCTCCTCCGGCCATCCCCGGCGCCCCTGAAGGAATCGGGCGATCTGGCGGGGAGACAGGGGAGAGAAATGGACCACCTGGCATCGGGAGACGATGGTGGGGAGGAGGGCGCCCGCGGCTCGAGCCACCAGGATAAGGACATTGCCATCCGGAGGCTCCTCCAGGATCTTCAAGAGGGCGTTGGACGCCTGAGGGTTGAGGTCGTGGGCCCCGTCGATGACCACGGTCCGCCAGGTGCCCTCCAGCGGGCGGTAGGCCATCTGCTTCTGAAGCCCTCGGATCTGCCCGATGAGGATCTGGGCGCCCTGGGCCTCCATCCAAACCATATCGGGATGGACTCCCCGGTCCACCTTTCGGCACGGGCCGCACGTCCCGCAGGGCCCGTCCCCCCCCGCCAGGCAGTGAAGCGCCCCGGCAAAGATGCGGGCCACGGTGGCCTTGCCCACGCCGTCCGGTCCCTCGAACAGGTACGCATGGGCCACGCACCCCGACTGCAGTATCCTGCGCAGGATGCCCAGGCTCCTGGCGTGCCCGACGATCTCGGAGAACGACATGCGCCCTCCCCTGCGGCGCCCGGGGGCCTCCCCCCTCCCTCACAGACCCAGCCATTCCCGCGCCAGATCCCGAATCGTCCGCTGCACCTCCTGTGGCGGGGCGCTTGCGTCCACGACCTTCACCCGGCGGGGTTCCTCCACCGCGATCTGCCGGTACCCGGCTCGAACGCGCTCGTGAAAGGCCTCCTCCTCCTTCTCGAACCGCGATTCCTCCCCGGCCTTGCCCTGGGCGCGCAGGCGCCTCCACGAGCGCTCCAGGCCGACCCGCACCGGGCAGTCCAGCAGCAGGGTGAGATCCGGTGTCAGGCCCCGGGCGGAGGTCTCGTTGACCCGCCGCACCAGCTCAAGCCCCAGCCCGCGGCCATAGCCCTGATACGCCATGGTGGCATCGGAGAAACGGTCGCACAGGATGATCTCTCCCCTGTCCAGACACGGCCGCAGCAGTTCCGCTACGTGCTGCGCCCGGCACGCGGCGATGAGGAGCAGCTCCGTCCGGGGATCCATGTCCGTATTATCGGGTCGAAGCAGGATGGCCCGGATGGCGTCGCCGATGGGCGTCCCACCGGGCTCCCGCGTCAATCGCACGGGCAGGTGCAGCCCCGCCAGGTAGGCCCCCAGCTCACCCATCTGGGTGGTCTTGCCGCTGCCCTCGATCCCCTCGAAGGTGATGAGACGGCCCCGGCCATCCTGTGGGAGAACCCCGATGGTGCACCTCCCAAACCCGTAACTTCTCGTTTTGATTATATGGAACAGGAATGGATAAATCAATGGCGACGGAATCGCAACGGCACCGCCCCGCGGCGGGCGCCGCGGCCGGCTCCCCGTGCGACCGTCAAGGGGCCTGTTGGGCCGCCCCCCCGGCCGGAGAGGCGCCCTCGGAGTTCATCCAGGCGTCCACCATCAGATCGTCGCCCAACCGTCTCACCCGCCACCGGTTCAGACGGATCCCCATGTCCACCCGTTGCACGTGAAGCTCCTGGACCGCCTCGATCCCCTTTCCCAGCAGGAGGGGGGCCACGAAGCAGACCACCCGCTGGGCCGCCCCCGCGCGGAGGAATGACGTGAGGATGCGCCCGCCCCCCTCCACCAACACCGAGGAGATGCCCGCCGGTCCCAGCTCCCTCAGCAGCTCGCGCACGTCCACCTCCCCCCGCCCGTCCGCCGGGACCCTCAGAACCTTAACCCCCCGGGATTCCAGCCGTCGGGCCCGCTCGGGCTCGGCCTCATGGGTGCACACGACCCAGGTCTCCGGATCCGAGGATCCCGTGCCGAGGACCCGGGCCCTGTCCGAGATCCGCAGCCGGCTATCCAGGACAAGCCGAACGGGGCTGCGACCCGCCACGCGGCGCACGGTCAACCGTGGGTCGTCGGCCCCCACCGTGCCCACCCCCACCAGAATCGCGTCATGGAGGGCCCGCAGCGCATGGGCCTCCTTGCGGGATCGTTGGGAGGAGATCCAGCGCGCATGGCCCGAGGCCGTGGCGATCCTGCCGTCCAGCGACTGGGCCCACTTGAGCGTGACCCAAGGGAGGCCCGTGGACATCCAGTGGAAAAAGACGCGGTTGAGTTCGCGGCATGGGGCCTCGAGCACCCCCACGCGCACGTCCACGCCGGCCTCTCGCAGGACAGCGACGCCGCGGCCGGATACCTGGGGGTTGGGATCCAGGGTGCCCACCACCACCCGCCCCACGCGCCGACCGAGAAGCAGCGCGGTGCATGGCGGGGTCTTCCCCTCGTGGCAGCAGGGCTCCAGGGTCACGTACAGGGTCGCGTCCCGGAGGTCTTCCCCCAGGCGAGCCAGGGCCTCCACCTCCGCGTGGGGCCCCCCGTACCGGCCATGGTAGCCTCGGGAGATCACCGCATCGGCCCGGACCACCACGGCGCCAACCATGGGATTGGGGCTCACCCGCCCCCGCCCCCGTCTGGCCAGAGCCAGTGCGGCCCGCATGAAGCGTTCATCGCGATCCATCGGATCTCCTCGGGGCACGCCCCGTCTGGGGGACGGGAAGGCGGAGCGCGCCCGGCAGTGGAGGCGGGACCCATTATACGAGGTTCAACCCATCGAAAACAGCCTCCGGGCGCACGGTGCTGTCCGGGGCGGTTTGCGGGCGCACGCCCCTGCCCTATAATGTTGCGGCAGGAGGAACGCGTTGGGACCTCGCATCGGCTCCGTTTCCCTGGACAATCCCCTCATCCTCGCCCCCATGGCCGGTGTGACCGATCTCCCCTTTCGGTCCGTGTGTCGCCGCGGGGGCGCAGCGCTGCTCAGCACCGAGATGGTCAGCGCCCGGGGGCTCGTGCTCCGCGCCCCCAACACCCGGGACCTCCTGTTCAGCGATGGCTCGGACCGGCCCCTGTCCGCCCAGATCTTCGGCTCGGACCCCACGGTCATGGCGGAGGCCGCCAGGATCTGCCAGGACCAGGGGGTCGACCTGGTGGACATCAACATGGGATGCCCCGTGCCCAAGGTGGTGCGCAAGGGAGCGGGGGCCGCACTGCTCAGGGACCTCCAGGGCGCGGCACGGATCATGGAGGCGGTGCGAAAGGCCCTGAAGATCCCCCTGACCATCAAGATCCGGTCGGGATGGACCGCTGCACAGGTGGTGATCCAACCCCTGGCCGCCCTGGCCCGGGAGTGCGGCGTGGATGCCATCACCCTTCACGCCAGGGCCCGGTCTCAGGGGTATGGGACTCCGGCCGACTGGGGCCTCATCGGCGCGCTGGTGGCCGCCGCCTCGCCGGTCCCGATCATCGGCAACGGCGACGTGCTGGCCCCGCAGGACGCAAAGGCCTTGATGGACCGGACCGGATGCCGTGCCGTGATGATCGGCCGGGCCGCCAGGGGCAACCCCTGGATCTTCTCCGCAGCCCTGGCGCACCTGCGAGGTGATCCGGCCCCTGGCCTTCCCGCGCCCCAAGAGATCGGGGAGATGGTGCGCGATCATCTGGCGAGGATCCGAATGCACTACCGCCCTCCCAAGGCCCTTCACGTGGCCAAGGCCCACCTCCTGAGGTACGCGCGGGGAGAAAGATGCGCCGCCCGCTTCCGCGACCGGCTCTGCAAGGCCGGGGACTTGGATGCCCTGGAGCGCCTGGCCGCCGCGTTCCTGGATTCCCTTCCCTGGGAAGCGCCAAGGGGGGGCGAATCAGACATCCC
>CAZEPJ010000016.1:0-52349 GCA_964514105.1 uncultured Desulfarculaceae bacterium
CCCCCCCCCCCCCCCCCCCCCCCCCCCCCCCCCCCCCCCCCCCCCCCCCCACGGGCCCACCCCCGGGGGCCACCCGGGGGGCGGGGGGGAGGGACTTCCACAACTTCCAGGTCTGCTACCGCAACGACCCAACGGTCCAGGTGGTGGCCTTCACAGCCGCCCAGGTCCCGGGCATCGAGGACCGCAGATATCCGCCCGAGCTCGCCGGCCCCCTGTACCCCGAGGGCATCCCCATCTGTTCCGAGGAACGCCTCCCCGAACTGGTCGGGCGCTTCGGCGTGCAACAGGTGGTTTTGGCGTACAGCGACATCGCCCATGTGGATGTCATGCACCGCGCTTCTCTGGTCCTCTCCCTGGGTGCGGACTTCGTCCTCCTGGGGCCTGACCGAACCATGCTGCAGGCCAAGGTCCCGGTTGTCTCCGTGTGCGCCGTGCGAACGGGGTGCGGAAAGAGCGGCGTCACCGAGCGGATCTGGGAGATCGCCTCCGGCCGCGGGATCCGCGCCGTCGTCGTGCGCCACCCCATGCCGTACTCGGATCTCGCCCGCATGCGCGTCGAGCGCTTCGCCGCCATGGAAGACCTGGACCGGTACCGCTGCACCGTGGAGGAGCGCGAGGAATACGAGCATCTGGTGGGCAGAGGGATCGTCGTCTATGCGGGGGTGGACTACGAGGCCATCCTGCAGATGGCCCAGCAGGAGGCGCATCTCATCATCTGGGACGGCGGGAACAACGACTTCTCCTTTTTCCGGCCCGACTTGGAGGTGGTGGTCCTCGACCCCCACCGGGCGGGTCAGGAGCGCCTCTATCACCCTGGAGAGGCCAACCTGCTGCGGGCCCACGTCCTGGTCATCAACAAGATGGACAGCGCCCGGCAGCAAGACGTGGCCCGACTGGAAGCAACCATCGCCCAAGCCAATCCCGGGGCGCGGGTGATCCGCACGGCGTCGCGTGTCTCGGTGGCCGGCGCAGAGCGGATCTCCGGCAAGCGCGTCCTGGTGGTGGAGGACGGTCCCACGTTGACCCACGGCGGCATGTCGTACGGCGCCGGGGTCCTGGCCGCGCGGCGCTATGGCGCTTCGGAACTGGTGGACCCCCGGCCGTACGCCGTGGGTTCCATCGGGGCGGTCCTGGAGTGCTACGACCATCTGCAAGGCGTGCTGCCCGCCGCAGGCTACTTCCCCGAACAGTTGAGAGACCTGGAGACGACCATCCGGCGCACGCCCTGCGATCTGGTCCTGGTAGCCACTCCCATCGACCTGAGCCGGCTCATCGCCATCTCCCAGCCGACCCTCCGCGTGACGTACCGTGTGGAGGACTGGGGGGAGCCCACCCTGGTCCAGGTGGTGGACGACTTCCTGAGCCGCCCGGCCCGCGCCTCGGAGCCCGCGGGCCACGTGACGGATCCAGGGGTTGCGGACCGGATCCCCGGGGAGGTCATCTTATGAACAGGCTGGAGCGGAGGCGCTCGGCTCGGCGGCCCTGCCGCTTCAGGGTCCGATTCAGGACTCCCCGCGAGCTCAAGGAGCACTTCATCACAAACATCGGGGAGGGGGGCGTGTTCGTGGAGACGTACTACCCCCTGCGCATCGGGGCGCCCGTGGATCTGGAGCTCGTCGTGGGCGAGGACCCCCGGCCGCTGGCCATCCTGGGCGAGGTCACATGGATCCGCGGCCCCGATGAGGACGGTGCGCCAGGGATGGGGATTCGATTCGTCGCCGTCTCCGCCCCCGTTCGAAGCCGCCTCGGCTCGATCCTGCAAGGCGCGCCCTGAGTCGTGACGGCCCCGTTCGTCACGAGGTGTCCCCGTCGACGGTTCGGAAGAGGGCCTCCAAGGCGTCGGCCCGTTGGGCTGCCTTCCACAATCTTTCGGCCGCCTCCCGGAACGCGTGGGGCGTCCTCGCCCGGAAATGGATCCGGACACCGGCCTGTTCGAAGTAGGGCGAGGGCTGCACCGAGATCTCCCCGGCAAGGCCCAGGCGGGCCCTGGCCCTCCCGAAGGCCTCCTCCATGGCGGCCAAGGCAGGATAGCGCCTCCGGCGCAGGGCGCCGCGCAACCGCTCGGCCACCTGCACCCCATCCGCCGCCCGGGCCTCGGGCACGTCCTGCACGGCCATGGCCGTCAGGACCTCCGCCGGGGATACCCCCTCCCGCAGTCCGATCTCCCCGGCACACTCCAGCACCTCCCGCAGGACGTTCTCGCCCAGGTGGACCCGATCCAGGACCGGAACGAGGCTGGATTGGGCCTCGCTCGGCCAGGCGGCCAGACGCAGGGCATTGGCCAGAGAGCATCCATGGCGGATCAGGGCCCGCCTCACGGACGAGGGCATCGTGGCCGCCTTCAGGTGGTCCTCGAGGAGCTTGGGCGCCGGGGCCAGACCCAGGGCCGGCAGGAGCCGTTCCAAGGCCCATGCTTTCCGGCCGGGCCGTCCGCTCAGGGCCCGCTCCAACACCCAGGCGCGCTCGGCCCAGCTGAATCCCCGGGTGAATCGGTTCTCGTGAAGGGCGGCCAGGAGGAGGTCGTCCTCGGGCGTCTCCCCATCCACCTCCTCCACCACGGCTTCCTTCTCCCCCAGACGCAGCAGCGCCTCCGCTCGCAGGAAGCCGCTCACCAGCCGCACACCCCCCCGCCTGCGCTGCACCCGCAAGGGCGTGACAAGCCCCACGGCCTCCAGCGAAAGGGCCAGGGGACCCGGGTCCCGCTCCAGGCTGGATCGGAAGGTCTCGTCCCGCCGATCCAGAGCGTCAAGGGGCAGCAAGTATCTCCTGCCAGTCATGGACGTCCTCCAGGCGGCCCGTGGCGGCCAACCGCTCGTACAGGACCGCCGCCCGCTCATGGCCCCGCTTCCTGGCCCCCTGCATCAGCACACTGCACTTGCGGCCCAGCTCCCGCCGCACCGCGTCCCGCTGGGCCTGGGAAATGGCCGGATCCTCGAGGAGCTTCCACAGGGCGCGCACCCGAAACCGATCCAGCCCCCAGATGCTCCGGGAGAGCTGGTCCGCGTGCCCCCCGCGCTTCACGATGAGCGGCTCGTCCAGGAAGAGCACGGGGTGACGGGCCGTGATCCGAAGCCACAGGTCGTAGTCCTCGCACGCGGGAAGCCCCTCGTCGAACCCGCCCACCGCATCCAGGAGATCCCGCCGCACCAGGGCCGACGAGGGGCTGATGATGCACAGCCGGACGCAATGCTCGAAGATCCAGCCCGAATACTTGCGGTGCCTCCGGCCGGGGTTCACCCGACGGCCGTGGCGGATCCAGATCTCGTCCGTGTAGCACAGCGGCGCCTCCGGCGCCCGCCGGAGGGCATCCATCTGCCGGGTCAGCTTGCCCGGCATCCAAAGGTCGTCGGAGTCCAGAAACGCCACCCACTGGCCCCGACTCTCCCGCACCCCTCGGTTACGGGCGGCGCTAACCCCGAGGTGGGGCGTTCGGATGTACCGCAGGGCCCTGGCGTGCGGCGAAAGAACGGCCCAGGTCTCGTCGGCGGACCCGTCGTCCACCACCAGGAGCTCCCGGGAGGCGAAGGTCTGCCCCAGGACCGACTCCACCGCCTGCCCCACCCAGGAGGCGCGGTTGTAAGTGGGGATGATGACCGAGACGAGGGGGCGGGCCGTCATGACTGGATGGTGGTTCGTCTTCTGTTGTTCGTCGCCCGCGGTCGAGTCAAACAACGAGGCCCGTGGATGCCCGTCGGTCGACGCCCAGCGCTCCGCACCCAACGCCCCCCCCTTGACATCGAAGGCCCTTGCCCTATGATGCAATCTAGAGGCCGGCCGGGCCCCGGGCTTGCGACTTCACCCATCGACCAGGAGGCAGATCATGAAACTGGAATCCCTCGACGACGTCCTCACCTTTGCCATTCGCAAGGAGCACGATGCCCGAGAGCTCTATCTCATGTTTCGCGGGATGGTCAAGGATCCCGGCGCCAAGAGCCTCCTGCAGGACCTCGCCAACCAGGAACTGGGCCACGAGAACATGCTTCAGAGCGCCCGCAAGGGCGGAAGCACGGCCGCCATCGGGGGAAAGCGGGAAATCCGGGACCTTCACCTCAGCGACCACATGGTGGCCGAGGAGGTCAATGCCCAGAGCAGCCCCCAGGACATCATGCTGTTCGCCATGAAGATGGAGACCGCGTCCTACAATCTCTACCAGACGATGCAGGGCAACTACGAGGGGACGGAGCTGGGGGGGCTTTTCTCCAAGTTGGCCCAGGAGGAGCTGCGCCACAAGGAGTCCCTGGAGCGGGAGTACGAGCAGCACTTCATGCAGTGGATGTGAGCGTCTCGCCGGGGGAGGGCCCCTTGCCTCCCCCTTCCCCTCCCGAGGGGGTGATCAGGACGGCAGGACAGAGGGATCGCCGAGGATGCGCCCCTTGAGCTCGCCCAGGGGGATTCTCCTTTCCATGGCGCTCAGGATCCTGCGCTGACCCGAGACGTCCCCCAGGAGGATGCATCCCGCCACCCGGTCGTCCTGGTACACGATCTTTCGATAGGTCCCCTTTTCCGGATCGGACGCCCTCTCGCTCTCCCGGGTGCCGTCGGCGTCGATCTCTCCGGCCGACACCAGATCCACGCCCACCACCTTGAGCTTGTTGCTCATGACCGTACCGGCGTACCGGGCATCCCCCGAGGCCATGTTGATGCCGGCCACCCGGCCTTGTTCCTCGGCCGCGGGCCAGATGCCATAGTACACGCCCCGGTGCTCCACCGCATCCCCAGCCGAAAAGACCCCCGGCAAAGAGGTCTCCATTCGGTCGTCCACCACGATGCCCCGGCCGATCTTCAGCCCCAGCTTCTGAGCCAGGCCCAGATGGGGGCGAACCCCTGCCGAGACGAGAAACAGGTCCGCCTCCAGCACGCGCCCGTCCCCCAGCACCAGGCCTCGCGCCACACCCCCCTCCCCCCGGATCTCCTTGGACTGCGCGCCCAGATAGAACACGAAGCCCATGCCCTCCATGATCCTCTGAAGGACCCGCGCCCCCTCGGGGTCCATCTGGCGGGGCAGGAGGCGGTCGAAGACCTCCACCACCTGAACCGCCAGCCCCCTGAGGCGCAGCCCGTTGCCGGCCTCCAACCCCAGCAGCCCCCCGCCGATGGCCACGGCGGTCCCGGCCCCCTCGGCCCTCCGGGCGATCCTCAGGGCGTCCTCCATGGTGCGCAGGGTGAACACCCCCTCCAGGTCGGCACCCGGAATGGGGGGCACGAAACTGTAGCCCCCCGTTGCCAGGAGCACGCGGTCCGCCCCCCAGGCTCCCCCTTCGGTGACCACCTCCAGCGGATCCCGCCGTACCTCCAGGACGCGGCTCCCCATGTGGAGTTCCATCCCCAGCCCTCGGAACCACGCCTCGCCCTTGAGGACGAGCTTCTCGGGCGTTGCCTTTCCCCCGACAAGCTCCGGGAGGCGCATGCGCGTGTAGAAGGCGTGGGGCTCGTCGGTGAACACGTGGATCTCACCGTCTGGATCCGCTTCCCGGATGGCCTGGCAGGCCGTGGTGCCCGCCACCCCGGCCCCGATGACCGCATATCGCATGGGCATGACGCCCCCCTCGCGTTCCTATGGAACTCTAGGCCTTCTGGAACTGATCCTTGGAGGCCCCGCAGACCGGGCAGACCCAGTCTTCGGGCAGCGCCTCGAAGGCCGTGCCTGCGGCCACCCCGTTGTCCGGGTCGCCCACCGCCGGATCGTACACATACCCGCACACCATGCATTCATACTGGCTCATGGCTCACCTCCATCCTTTCCATCGCGGACGTTCACCGCACTCTGGCCCTCCCCTCCAGATCCCACTTGAGACGGACCAACCTGACCAGATGCTCCTTCTCCCAGGCCACCAGCTGATCCACCACCCCCGCATCCTGGGCCCTCGCCAGAGGGCGGAGTTCCTGGAGGAACAGGATCGTGTCCTTCTCGAACCGGATCCCCAGGTTCACCGCCTCGACGTCGGACCGAACACCGCCGGCCAGCCGCTCCCCGGACCCGTCCTCCCGAAAGACATGATCCTGGGCGAGATCCGAGATGTACATGGTGAACTCCTCCCGCTCCCAGGTCTCGGGCGGATCGGCCAGCTCCCGCGCCACCCGCTGCAGGTCCCCAACGTGCTCGAGCTCCTTGCGGGCCAGGTCGGAGAAGAGCGCTCGGGCCCCCGGGGTCGAAGCGGTCCGGGACATGTGCTCGTAGAAGACCTGCCCGTTCTTCTCCACCTGGATCGCGGCCTCCATGATCTCCTTGGCGAAAAACGCCCCCATCTCCCCCTCCTCGTCCGCCTCATGGGCAGGGCACGGAATCAGTCGGCCTTCCCCAGCCCCCGCCCCAACGCCAGGGCCTCATCCAGTTGGGGCCGGTGCCGCTTGATCCCCCCTTTTTCGTCCACCCCAGCGACCAGAAGTTCCCCTCCGTACAACAGATTCAGCGCGTCGAAGAAGATCCTCGCGGTCAGCAGGACTCCATCGAAGACCCGCTTGCCCGCCGAAGCGGCCACCGAGATCACGTACCCCCGCCGCTCCACGCCCTCCAGTGCACCGGGGACCGCCTTGCCCAGGACGTACTTCCGGCTCCAGAACACCTGGCACCGGTCGATCAGGGCCTTGAGCTGCGCCGTCACCCCGTAAAAGTACACTGGGCTCGCCAGCACCAAGCGATGCGCCTGTTCCAGGAGAGGATAGACCGCCTGCATGCCATCGTCAAGAACGCACCGTCCCGCCTTCTCGCACCCGCCGCACCCCGCGCACGGCGCGATGCGCAACTTGGCCGCGTACAGGTGTTCCACCTGGGCCCCCGCCTCGACGGCTCCCTCCATGGCCCGGTTGAGCAGGATATCGGTGTTGCCGCCGCGACGCGGGCTGCCATGGATGGCAAGGACGCGAACCGCCGGGACCTGCATGAACGGGCTCCCCCCACTCCGTGCGCTTCATCCTAGGTACCACAGCTGGGGGTACGATTCAACCTTTCGGAGTCACGGTTGGGCGCGTTGACACGGAATCGGGGCTTCGGATAGATTCTAAAGGATTCCATGCGGCGCGTTGCCAAGGGTGCGACCATGACCGAGGAGACGGAACCGACCCCCGATGCCGAGCTGCCCGACCCCCTCGCCGATGAGGAGGCGGGTCACACCGAGGTCGTGGGGGAGCCGCAGGCGGACCGCGCTCTTGTCGAATACGACCCACTTCGGAGCTATCTCCAGGATATCCAGCGCTACAGGCTGCTTTCCCGGGAGGAGGAGAGGGCCCTGGCCATCCGCTATCGGGAGGCGGGCGACAAGGAGGCTGCGTACCGCCTCATCACCTCCAACCTGCGCCTGGTGGTAAAGATCGCCATGGAGTTTCAGAAGAACTGGATGATCGGCCTTCTGGATCTGATCCAGGAAGGCAATATCGGCCTCATGCAGGCCGTGAGGAAGTTCGATCCGTATCGCGGCGTCAAGCTCTCCTCGTACGCATCGTACTGGATCAAGGCATACATCCTCAAGTTCATCCTGGACAACTGGCGGCTCATCAAGATCGGAACCACCCAGGCCCAGCGCAAGCTCTTTTACAACCTGCGAAAGGAGAAGGATCGCCTGGATCGGCTGGGCTTCGAGCCCATCCCCCGCCTCATCGCCGAGAGCCTCGATGTCAAGGAGAACGAGGTCATCGAGATGGACCACCGCATGGGGAGCTGGGAATACTCCCTCGATGCACCGGTCGAGGCGGGCTCCCGGTATACCCAGAAGGACCTCCTGCCCTCCCACGATCAGAACTCCGAGGCCATCCTGGCCGACGATCAGATCCGGACGCTGATCTCGACCAAGCTGCGGGAGTTCAGGGAGGGTTTGGCAGGCAAGGAGCTGGAGATCCTGGACAAGCGGCTTCTGTGCGACAACCCCCTCACCCTGCAGGAGATCGGCGAGCAGTTGGGGGTTTCCCGGGAGCGCGTGCGGCAGATCGAGGAACGGCTGAAGAAGAAGATCCGGGTCTACCTCGTGGAGCAGATCCCGGACTTCGAGCCCGTGGATCTGGCCTTTCTCTGAATCCCCCCGCCCGCGGGCCACGCCGTCCCGTCAGCCCGCCGTCTCGAGCCCCAGCTCCCGCAGCACGGTGCGCAAAGGTTGGTACAGACGGTCCCGCTCGGCCCGCGCCGCCGCGAAGAGCTGGGGCAGCCTCTCGAGATCCTTCACGTCCACCACCAGGTCGGCGCTTCGAGACAGGGCGGCCATGGGATCGCCCGACGCGACGCCCTGACCCACGAGGACCGCGAACAACCTGCGGCGTTCCTCCCCCGAGAGCCGCGCCAGCCATGCCCACAGATCCTCCTCGGGCCCTGCGGCGAAACCTTCCTCGCAGATCACCAGGGGCACGCCGGAGAAGCGCAGCAGATCGATGGCCTCGCGGGGCGACCGCGAAACAGCGGGGACGATGCCCACCCGTTCCAGCATGGCCTTGACCCTGGCGCCCAGGGCCCGGTCAAAGGTGCACAGGAGGCACTCCGGCGGCTCACCTCCTGCGGGCCTCACCCCATCCTCGGGCTCCTCGGTCCCCTCCACCGCCTTCCCCACGGGGGAGGCAAACGGGGCCGACAACGCGAAGCGCCCCTTGCATCCAGGGCACACCACGGACACCTCCTTGCCCGGCGGCAGTCGATCCTCGGGGATCTGGAACGCCCGCTGGCAGTGGGGGCAACTGGCGCGCATGACCCCTCCTCCTATCGCCTGGGCTTCTTGCCCAGTTTGTGAGCGTAGTCCTGATCCAGGCTGAGCTCCTCGATATCCGTCGTCTGTTCTCCCCGCTGGGCCTTGATCTGATCCACGCCGCGCCCCACCACCGACTTGCGGGCCGCGTATGCCACGGCGGTCTCCTCGGTGATCAGGCCCTTGGCATAGATCTCCAGGATGGACTGATCGAAGGTCATCCAGCCGTACGGACGCGACGCCTCGATGATCTCGTAAAACGTCTTCCCCTCGGATTCGCCCTGCAGGATGCTCTCCTTGACCCGGAGGTTGGTCCCCATGATCTCGAAGGCAGCCACCCGCCCGCCCCCCACCTTGGGCAGGAGCCTCTGGCAGATGATCCACCGGACGGCCTCTGCCAACCGAATGCGGATCTGGCGCTCCTCGTCGGTGTCGAACATCCCCAGGATCCGGTTGATGGTGGCCCCCGCCGTCATGGTGTGGAGCGTGCTCAACACCAGATGCCCGGTCTCGGCAGCGCTGAGGCCGATCTCCACGGTCTCCCGGTCCCGCATCTCCCCCACGAGGATCACCTTGGGCGCCTGGCGGAGGGCCGCCCGCAGTCCGTTTGCAAAGGTATCGAAATCCACCCCCAGCTCCCGCTGGTTGAATGTGGCGATCCTGTGGGTGTGCAGGTACTCCACCGGGTCCTCCAGCGTGACGATGTGAATGGCCCTCTTGTCGTTCATTTCGTCCAGCAAGGCGGCCAGAGACGTGGTCTTTCCGCTCCCCGTGGCCCCCGTAACCAGGATCAGCCCGTTGATCTCCTTGGCCATCTCGAGAAACGCCTCGGGAAGCCCCATGGAGGATACCGTCGGGACGCCGCTTTCCAGCCGCCTCATGACGATGGAGTACGCGCCCCGCTGGGAGAAGATGTTGACCCGGAATCGGGCCACCCCCGCCAGGTGAAACGAGGTGTCGCAGGAGCCGTGGGTCAACAGATCCCGCAGGAGGCGACGATCCGAACCCACCAGTCCCAGGGCCAACTGCTCCGTCTGGAACGGAGTCAGAGGATCCATGGGCGGCGACAGGTTCACCGCCTTCAACTCCCCATAGGTCTCCACCTGGGGTGGCCGCCCCACCGTGAAATTGAGGTCGGATCCCTGGGGGTGGGCCTCGAGCATCCGCCGAAGGATCTGCTCCAGTTGAGGCCTTCTCATGGGTCACCTCCTGGCAGAATGAGCGCCTCGGGGCACCAGCCGCCCGGCCGTGGTCACGCGAGGATGTCCGGGGGCGACTTGAGGAACGGGATGAACTTGTTCTTGTCGATGGCCTTCTGGTAAGCCTCCTCGGCCTCGATCATCCCCTTCTGGAGCAGGGCCATGATCGTGTCGTCCAGGCTCTGCATGCCGAACTTCTTGCCGGTCTGGATGACGGACGGGAGCTGGAATGTCTTGGCCTCCCGGATGAGATTGGCCACGGCCGGTGTGACCAGGAGGATCTCCAACGCCGCGATGCGCCCCTTGCGGTCCTTGCGGCGGAAGAGGGTCTGGGCGATGACCGCCTTGAGGGTCTCCGAAAGGGTCACGCGGATCTGGGCCTGCTGCTCCGAAGGGAACACGTCGATGACCCGATCCACCGTCTTGGTGGCGCTCTGGGTGTGCAGGGTGGAGAAGACCAGGTGACCGGTGGAGGCGGCCTCCAGGGCCAGGGAGATGGTCTCCAGGTCGCGCATCTCCCCCACCAGGATGATGTCGGGGTCCTCCCGAAGGGCGCCCCGAAGGGCAGTGGCGAAGGAGCGCGTATGGCGCCCCACCTCCCGGTGGTTGACGATGCACCCCTGGCTCTGGTGCACGAACTCGATGGGGTCCTCCACGGTGATGATGTGGTCCCGGCGGTTGCGGTTGCAATGGTCCACCACGGCGGCCAGGGTCGTGGACTTGCCGCTCCCCGTGGGGCCGGTGACAAGCACCAGCCCTTTGTCCAGCATGGCCAGATGCTTGAGGATGGGCGGCATGCCCAGTTCGTCGATGGTCTGAATCCTGGTGGGGATCTCCCGGAAGACGGCCCCCAGGCCGTTCTTCTGGTTGAAGAAGTTGGCCCGGTACCGGGCCAGGCCTGCGATCTCGTATCCGAAGTCCAGGTCTCCGGTCTCCTCGAAATGCTTGACCTTCTCCTCGGGCGTGATCTCGTAGAGCATGGCCCTGAGCTCGTCGTTCTCCAGGACCTTGTATTTCACCCGTTCCATCTCGCCCCGGATCCTCAGGATGGGCTGGGAGCCCGCCACCAGGTGGAGGTCCGAGGCGCCCTGTTCGCGCATGAGCTTGAAGAAGGCGTCGATCTTGGCCATGGTCCTTCCCTCCCTCGGGATCGACGAACCCCGAGGCCGCGCACGGGGGCATTCGGCGCGGCCCGGGGGCACATTCCTCTTTTCTCACAGCATGCTGCGGCAGTGACGGCATTATAGGCAATCCCCCCCTGCACTGCAAGCGCCCCGACCCGGGAATCGAGGGCGTCCTGCAGCGGCCTTTGTATTGCTCCAACCTTGTGATATATTTCCCATAACCTGCTTTGAAAGGACGCGCGTTGCCTTCCCGACTCCACGACCTGCGGCTTTCCCCCCGGTGCCTCCCGGTGCTGATCTTGCTGGGCCTCCCGGCTCTGATCTATCTCCCGTCCCTGGCCAACGATTTCGTCTGGGACGACCACGGCATCATCGGGAGCCACGCGTGGGTGCAGGAGCTGCGGCACATCCCGTTTCTCTTCTCTCCCGAGTACTGGAACCAGTATTTCCCCGGCATCAAGGGGCAGTACCGGCCGCTGCGCTCCATCACCTTGTCCCTGCAGTACGCCGTCTGGGGCCTCAATCCGGTGCCCTACCACGCCTTCAACGTCCTGTTCCATCTGCTCAACGTCTGGCTGGTCCACCGTCTCCTGCTGCGGTTGACGGGCCGGCGGGGGGTCTCCTGGGTGGGGGCACTGCTCTTCGGCCTTCACCCCATGCACACGGAGGTCGTGGCGTGGATCAAGAACCGCACCGAGATCATGGCGCTGATGTTCTCCCTCCTGAGCCTGGAGGGATACCTCCGGGCCCAGGAGGCCTTGGGGCGCCGGCGCCGGGCAGGCTGGGCCGCGGCATCGACCCTGGCCTGCGCCCTGGCAATCCTGTCCAAGGAGGTGGCCCTGGGTCTCCCCCTGATCGCCATAGCCCACGCCGTGTTCCTGGCCCATGGGCGCCGGCTGGCCCTGGCGTGCAGCCTGCCGCTCCTGGTGCCGGTGGGGCTGTTCGTGGTGCACAAGCTCCTGTTCCTCCAGGGTGGGACGGACCCCGGCCTCCCCCCGCTCTCCCTCGGAACCCACGCCATGCTGGTGCTTCGCACCCTCGGGAGCTATGCGGTGCTGCTGGCCGTGCCCGCGGTCCTCAATGCGGACCGCGCCTTGGACCTGGCCGCCGTCACGTCGGGTTGGGAGACCTGGGCCTGTGCCGCGGTGGTGCTGGGGGCCGTCATACTGGCGGCCTTCTTCTGGCATCGGGGCCAGTGGCTCGCCCTGTTCGCCCTGGCCTGGGTCTTCATCGGGCTGCTCCCCGCGTCCAATGTGCATTTGTTGCACACGCGCCCCCTGGCCGATCAGCGCCTTTATCTCCCGTCGGTGGGCTTCTGCCTCCTGCTCTCCCTGGGCCTCTCGGCCCTGCGGGAAGGGCCGGCGGCGAACCGATGGCGGGGGCGGGTGGGGGCCTGGACCATGGCCGCCACGGTGCTCGTCGTGTCCCTGTACGGTCTGCGGACCTTGTCCCGCATAGGGGACTGGCGGGACGACCAGTCGCTCATTCGTCACACCCTGCGCCACTCGCCCGACAGCGCCCGGCCCCGCTTCCAGATGGCCCTCCTCCTCCAGCGCAACGGGGATCTGGACGGGGCGGCCCGGGAGTTCCAGCGGACCATCGAGCTGTCCCCCGCCCTGGCCGAGCCTCACAACTACCTGGGCGTGATCTACGCGGAAAAACGGGATCACCAGCGCGCGGTGAGGTCCTTCTCCCGGGCCCTCCAGCTCAAGCCGGATTACCCCCAGGCCCTGGCCAACATGGCCATCCCTCTGGTGGAGCTGGGCCGGGAGGCCGAGGCCGATCGCGCCCTGCAGCAGGCGGTGGAGTTGGCCCCCCGCGAGCCCCTCATCCTCACGCACCTGGGGATCATCCGGGGAAGGATGGGGCGATTCCCCGAGGCCGTAGAGGCACTGGACAGGGCGCTGGCCGAAGAGCCCGGCAACATCAAGGCCCTCGTCCACCGAGCTTACGCCCACGCCGAGATGGGAAACCTGGACCGGTGCGTGGAGGACCTGAGGCTCGCCCTGTCCTGGATGCCCGCAAGTGCATCCATCCGCGTGGAGCTCTCCACCGCCCTGAGGAAAAAGGGGGAGGTGGGGCAGGCCCGGACGATCTTGGAGGAGGCCCTGGCCCTGGATCCCTCGGACGCCAACGTCCGGACCGCCATGGGGAACTTCCTGGCGGGAATGGGGGATTTGGACGGGGCGGTCCCCCATTTCCGGGAGGCCGTGCGCCTCTCCCCCAATCAGGCACTCCCGTACCACAACCTGGGCAGGGTCCTGGAGGACGCGGGCCGGTTCCACGAGGCGGAGATCCCCCTGCGGCAGGCCGTGGAGATCGACCCGCGCAACCCCCGGTTCATGAAAAGCCTGGCTTCGGTGCTCAGGAAGGCGGGAAAGGCTGACGAGGCGGGACAGTGGGAGGACCGGCTGAGGGGCTGGGGGAAGGAGGAGCCAAGCTCATCGACCGCTCCCCCCCGCCGGTGAGGGGGGGGCGCCCGGGACCTCCAGCGAATCGATGATCCCCTGGATCTCTCCCCGGCGGGGATGCTGGGGAGAGAGGCTCAGGACTCTCTTCAGGTGGAGGATCGCCTGGGGGACGGTTTCCTCGCCCTCCAGGAGGAGTCGGGCCACCTGGAGATGAACCTCGGGATCCTGCGGGTTGACGGCCAGGGCCCTGCGCAGATACGGGGCGGCTTCCGAGGCCTTCCCTTCCCGCAGGAGCAGGGCGCCCCAGCGCAGGTTGGCAAAGGGATCGTGAGGATCCAGTCCCAGGGCCCCCCGGTACGCCTTTCTGGCCTCCGCGTCGTGTCCCAGCCGCTCCAGGACCAGCCCCTTCTGGACCAGGACGTAGGGATTGCCCGGCTCCAGGGCCAGCGCGCGGTCGTAGCTCTCCATGGCCGCCTGGACCTGACCCCGCTCCGCCAGGAGGTTCCCCATCAGCACCAGGGCCTCGTGGTTCTCCGGATCCTTTCTCAGGGCCTCCTGGACCTCCTGAATGACCTCATCCCGTTGCTTTCGGGTGTGAAGCCTGACCCGGGCCAGCTGCATCTCGACCATGCCGCTGCGGGGATCCAGCTCCCTGGCCCGCAGGAGTGCAGCCTCGGCCTGGTCCCAGCGCTCCATGTCCGCGTGGATCTGCCCGAGGCGCAGATGGGCCTCCACGGCCCCGGGATCCGCTGCCAGCACCCGCTGGAACTCCTCCTGGGCCAAGAGAGGCCGGCCGAGGACCATGTGAAGGACCCCCAGGTTCATGCGGGGGCGAATGCTCTGTGGCTTGATCCGCAGGGCGATGAGATACTCCTGCTCGGCCTTGTCGTACTGCCCCAGGTGGAAGTAAACGAGCCCCAGGTTGTTGTGAGACCCCTCGTACGACGGGTTGACCGCAATGGCCCTCCGGTACGCCTCGGCCGCCTTCTCCCACTCGCCCCGCTCCTTGTATGTGTTCCCCAGGTTGTAGTGGGCCCGCTCGGCCATGGGAGACTTGCGAATGGTGTCCTCGTACAGGAGCATGGGATCGGTCCAGACGAAGTTCCGGTCCCAGGTCAGGGCAGATGCCGTCCCCAGCACGACCAGCACGGAGGTCCAGGCCCCGGCTCGGTACTGGGCCGCCGGGATCCCCGCACAGCCCGCCTTCAGGAGCCTGGAGGCCCCGTATCCCAGGAGCCAACAGGCCCCCACCGATGCCAGGAAGACCCGCTGGTCGGCCAGGGGGCGTCCCGTGATGTACTTGATGTTCAGGACCGGCAGCAAGGCCAGGGCCATCCAGGTCAAACCCAGCGCCGCGGGGGGATGGGTCCTGCGGAGCCGATGCCAGAGCCATCCTGTGGCCGCCAGAACGCCGCCACCCGCCCAGGGAAGCAGGGCGGAGAAATGGTCTGCGGTTCGGATCTGCGGCTCGACGTTGAGCTCCAACGGGAAAAAGAGGTCCTTCACGTAGTACCAGAAGCTCTTGAGGACCACGCCCAGGTGCTCGGCGGGCGAGAGATCCGGCGCCTGGATGGGGTCGATTCGCGTTCCCAGGATCAGGAACAGGAAGCCCCCGTAGGCGAGCAGCAGGAGCCCGTGGGGCACCACCCGGATCAGCCCGCGGACCCACATCGCCCTGGGCTCCCGCAAGAGCATCCAGGCGCCAAGGAGCAGCGGGTAGACCACGGCCGTCTCCTTGGACAGCATGGCCAGGGGGAAGAGCGCCACGGACAGGGCATAGCCCGCACGGCTCCCTTCCATCCCCCTCTGGAAGCCCCACAGCCCCAGCAGGACGAACAGGCAGGCCATGACCTCGGTATGGTTCTTGACCCAGGCAACGGCCTCGGTATGGGCCGGGTGGAGGGCGAAGGCCGCTGCGGCCAGAAATGCCCCGGTGCCGTCCGGCAGGAGCCTGCGGCCCATGGCGTAGACCATCCATACGGTCAGGACGTACAGGGCGAGGTTGGTGATGCGGTAGCCCAGGGCCCCATCCCCCCAGAGGGAGAACCCCACCGCGAACAGCGCCGACCTCAGGGGCCTGTACTGTCCCGGCGTCCCGGGGTTCTCCTGGACCCAATGGGTGAGGGAGAACAGATGGGTCGCCCTGTGGAGCTGGTGGATGGCCGCGTTCTCCGTGATGAGCAGCACGTCGTCCCAGATGAGGGGTCCGCCCAGGGTGTGGACATACGGGAGCACGGCCAGGGCCATGAGCGAGATCCACGGCGCCAGCCTGGCGACGCCCCGGCGGGGCGCTGCCCCGAGGCCCTTCACGGCCCCCCCCGGCGGGCGGCGACCACCATCACGTCCCGAAGGGGAGACAGGCCCATGGGCCATTGCAGGGACCCGCCCCACGGGGTCAACGCCTTTCCCAGGACGGGAAGGACGCGGGTCTCCTCCACGGGGAGGCCCGCCCGGGCCAGTCCAGCGGTCACGGCCCGGGTGTCTCTGAACATCACCGGCACCCCTCCCAGGGCCCCCGCCACCCGCTGGAGCAGCGGGTAGCAGAACCGTTGGACCCCATAGAGCCCTCCTGAGATGAGGGTGTCCACCACCACCGCGCTCCCCCCAGGACGAAGGACCCGTTGCACCTCGGCCAGGGTCCCCTGGAGCATGGCGTCCCCGTGCCCGACGGAGCGGCCCGCCAAGTGGTGGACCATGTGCATGCTCACCACCGTTTCGAATGCCCCCGTGGCAAAGGGAAGTGCGCATGCATCGGCGCAGACCCTGGCCACGCCCGCCCCGAGGCGCCGCAAGGAGGCCGGGGAGAGATCCAAGGCCACCAGCGGCCCCGTCCCCGGAGGCCTGGCGGACGGATGGAAGCCGCAGCCCAGCTCCAGGGTCCTGCCCCGGACGCGGCGGGCCAGGAGGGATCGGACGAACTGCCTGGGAGCCTCCTCGCCGGCGTCTCGCCCGGCCTGGGCCTCAGCCCGCCGGTCGAAGTGCGACTGCACGGCGTCGCGCACCCCCTGCAAAGGTCCCGTGCAGCCCCTCATGACCGACCTCCTGCCGAGGCCGGGCCGTGGGGGCGCCTCGCCGTTGAGAAGCCGGTTGAGGAAAGGCTTGAGCAGAAGAAGGCCCAGGACCAGGGGCACGATCCCCTCCACCACCGAGACCCAGAGCCCGGCGCTCACCAGGTTGACCTCGCTGCCCATGTCCGAGAAGGCCATGAGCACCCCGCCCTCGCGCACCCCGATGCCCATGACGCTCACCGGGAGGTCCGACAGGAGGATCAGGAAGGGGACCTTGCGCGAGAGGGCGTCCCATGGGACGGAGACGCCCAGGGCCGAGAAGATGAGTCCGTAGTTGACGAGGCGGATGCCGGCAAATGCCAGGGAGTACCCGAGCAGCCTCGCCAATCCCCCCGCCCCATGGTCCACAAGGGTTCGGATGACGCTGCGAACGTGTCCCTCGTCGCCCGGGGCGGCCCGTGTCCGGGGGCGCCGCTTGAACCATTCCAGTGCGCCCAGCGCCGCGGCCAGGGCGGCGGCCGTGAGCCCCCCCCAGATCCAGGCCGCGGCGGGCTCCATCCCGCCCAGGAGCCCGGGGAGCGCGACCAGCCCCAGGGCGCCCACCCCCAGCCCCATGTTCACCGCCACCGAGGCGACCCCCCGGCCGTACGACAACCCATGGGTCCGCCGCAGGTAGATCACCCGGACGATCTCCCCGGATTTGAGGGGAAGGAGGTTCTTGAGGGGAAGGCTTCCCATCTTGAGCAGCACGACCTCCCAGAGGCTCATGCGCGTCCCCAGGAGTTCCAGGATCAGTCGGTACTTGGCGCACGCCGCCCAGGCGTTTCCCGCCACCGACAGGAGGCAGGCGACGATCACGGGACCGGGCCGGATCTGGGTCCACTGTCCCCACACATCGGCCCAAGGGACGCGCTGGAGCACCCACCCCATGAGCATGAGGGTGACGAGCCAGGACAAAGCGTAGCGCGCCGCCCGCTTCACGGCGGCCGCCCATGCCGCCAGGCGCGCCATGCCTGCCGCAGCCCTGCCGCGGCCAGCACCAGGCCGACGGCGTGAAACGCCCCCCGGTCCAAGAGCCGGTTCCCGATGGGGATGGTGGCCAGGGCGCAGGCCCACAGGAGCCAGGCGGTCAACATCCCCCGGAGGCGCGGGAGGGCCGAGACGGCCCGGCGCAAGCGCAGCCCGTAGTAGCGCAGGTAAAGGAAATAGCGATAATCCCGCCCTCGCACGGCTCCGACGACCTGAGCCAGGATGGTGACGGGAGAGGGGATCTTCCGCCATCCCCGCCAGCGTCCCCCGTCGAGGATCCAGCCCAGGCACCATGCGGGCAGCAGCGGAAGGAACCGGAACAGGGTGAGGAAATCCCACGCGGTCTCCCGGGTCCGGGCGTCCCGAATGGAGTCCCGGTGGAAGAAATCCGCCGCCATCTCACCCCGCCGGATCCGGCCCACGTCCTCGTCGTCCAGCATGCCCGCCTGCCGCGCCTTGTCCACGATCTCCATGGCCGGGAAAAACGTCAGGTTGTGACATTTGATGCGGTTGAGCCGCCTCAGCGTGCCGTAGAACCGGGCGGCCTCCACGTGGTCGGCCTCGCTCTCCCCGGGAAGTCCGAACATGTGGTCGATATCGTACCGGATGCCCACCCGGTCCAGGATGCGGAACGCCTCTCGGTACTCCTCGTTGCTCTCCCGCCTACCCAGCACCCCCCGGCGGATGTCCGGGTTGATGCTCTGAAGCCCGAACTCGATGGCGTAGCAACCTCCCCAGTGAAGCCATTGAGCCACCTGCAGATCCAGGTATCCCGCCTTGCCGAAGCAGCGAAACGGCACGCCGATCTCGGACCGGTACCGCGTCATGAGCTCCCGCAGCCACGCCCGATCAGTGAAGAAGATGGGATCGTTGAACATGACCTCCCGGAACCGGTAGCGCTCCTTCATGACCCTGAGTTCAGTGAGGACCGAGCCCACGCCGCGGCGGCGGAAGTACCGACCCCGGTACAGCCGGTTCCAGTGACCCTCGCAACAGTACGTGCAGCCGAACGGACATCCCCGGGCGGCCAGGACCAGGTAGTCGTCCCCCAGGTTCACCTCCTCGGCGAACAGGGCCTTGTCCGGCAGGGGGAGCGCGTCCAGGTCGGCGACGGGCGGGCGCACGGCGTGGGAGACGATCTGTCCCCCGGCTTTGTACCATACGTTGGCCACTCCCCGCGGCGGGCGGGCGGAGGCCAGGCATTCCAGGAGCTCGGGCAGGGCCTCCTCGGCCTCGCCCACCACCACGTAGTCCACCTCGGGGCGCCGGATCACCTCGTCCGGGACCAAGGTGGGATGGATCCCGCCGAAGACCGTGGGGAGATCCATGCGGGCCTTCACCTCCCGGGCGATCCCCAGGGCCCACGCGTACGTGCCGGTGTATGCCGAAAACCCCACCAGATCGGGGCGGCTCCCTGCGATGCCGGCCAGGACGCGCTCCCGCCGATCGAACACCCGCTCCAGGGAGGGGATGTACAACACGTTGTCGCTCAGGCCGAACAGACCGGTGTCGTACGCCAGAGAGACCGCATGCCCCTCCTTCTTGAGCACCGACGAAAGGTATTCGATGCCAAGGTTCTCCCGGCCCAGATGAACGAAGGTGACCCTCATCGCCCCATCGCCCTTTTGTCTCTCCGGCCCACGGGCATGGCGCCCGCGCGCTGCCGCTGCCCCCCCGCCTGCCTCAAAACGGAAGGCTCCATTTGGAGACCTTCCGGTAGTACTGCTTCTCCACCACCCGATCGTGGTAAGCCACGAAGCCCTCGTCGGGAGCGGAGATCTCCTCCTGTCGAAAGACCATCTCCAGAAACGCCAGGAACTTGCGCCGGAACTCCTCCAAGCTCCGGCACTTGAGGGTGGAGCGCAGGAGAAACGACGGCCGGCGGTGGTAGCTCACGTACGCCTTCTTGGTGATGGCGTCGATCTCCTCGTTGGTCAGGGCGGTCCAGGGCCTCGGCAGCGCCTTCTCCTCGGTGAGGCCCAGGATATAGTCCCGCCAGTAGTCCTGGCCCGTCTCCTCCACCATCTTCCTCCAGTACGGGGTCAGGGGTTTGGCCGTCAGCTTGGAGAACTGCACGTAGTCCAGGTCCAGTTCCTTGGCGAACTTGAGCGTTTGGTCCACGCTCTGCCGGGTCTCCCCCGGGCTCCCGATGAGGAAGAAGCCCAGGGCCCGGATGCCCAACCGCTTGGTCAGGCGGATGGTCTCCCGCACCTGCTCCAGCCGGATCCCCTTGTTGACGCGGTCCAGAATCTCCTGGACCCCGGATTCGATGCCGAAATAGATGCGGTTGCACCCCGAGGCCTTCATCTCCCGCAGGATCTCCTCGTCCACCGAATCGATGCGGGCCCGGCAGGCCCAGATGACGTCGAGCCGCCGCCGCTGCATCTCCCTGAGGATGGCCATGGCCCTGCGGCGATCGATGAGGAACTCGTAGTCGAAGATGTCGATCTCGTGGATGCCATAGCGCTCCACGCACTCCTGCATCTCGTTGACGACGGTCCCGGGGCTGCGGGGGTTGTACGGGGTCCGCCCTGCCTCGCAGAAGAGGCAGCCCATGGGGCATCCCTTGCTGGTCACCATCACCGTGAAGTTTCGGCGCTCGGTGGGAAACTCCGCGTACAGATCGTTGGGAAGGAGGTGGCGGGCCGGGTTGGGGTAGTCGTCGAACGCCTCGGGCACCGGGTGCGCCGGGGTCTCCACGACCTCGCCGTCGCGCTTGTACACCAGACCGGGCACGTCCGAGAAGCGGCGCCGGCCTTCCAACTCCTCGAGGAGGCGGGGGACCGTGAAGTACGCGGAGTTCACCACCCCGAAATCGGCCACCTCGTTCATGAGGGACTCCCTGGGGTAGACCCGCAGGTTGTACCCGCCGAACACCACGGGGACCCGCAGGTTTTCCTTGAGGTAGGACGCCCATTGCAGGGTCTCCCGGAACATGTATGTGGTCATCATGAAGCCCAGAAGGTCGGGCTTGAAGCCCCGGAGCTGGGCCAGGACCTGCTCCGGGGTGAGCCTCAGGGTCCTGGCGTCCACGATGGTCACCTCATGGCCGGCCCGCTCGGCGATGGCCGCCACCCACGTGAGGCTCAACGGGGGGAAGAGGCCGAAGTAGCGCTGCACGATCCGCAGATTCTCCTCGTGGAGCTTGTACTTGAACGGATTGAAGACCAGGGCCAGTTTCATGAAGTGCCCCACCTCCCTCCAAACCGGATCCACGCCACGGCCCAGACCGTCTCCAGGAGGATCCGGACGGTTAGCTTGGATCGCCCTGAGCGCCGCTCATCGAAACGGATGGGAATCTCCCCGATGCGCAGCCCCGCTCGCCGACAGGCATACAGGATCTCCTCCACGACGGCCGGCCCCCGGCTTCGCAGCCTCTCCAGTCCCATGCGCTCCAACGCCTCTTTCCGGAAAAACCGGTACCCCGAAGTGGGGTCGGAGACCGGCACCGCCAGGATCCGGCGGACATAGGCCGCGGCCAGCCGGGTGATCCAGCCTCGGGCCGCGCCCGAGCGGTTGTCCCGGCCTCCGGGCATGGACCGCGAGCCCACCACCACGTCCCACCGGGCGCCCGCCTCCAGAAAGCCGGGGATCTCCTGGGGGCGGTGGGAGTAGTCGCCGTCCATCTCCACCACCCCATCCGCCCCCATGGCCAGCGCCTCCCGGAGCCCGGCCGCCCCCGCCCATCCCCGGCCTCTGCCCCGTGTCCTTCGAAGGAGGCTGACGCGGCGATCCCCCCGGGCCATGGCCTCCACCACCCGCCAGGTTCCATCCGGGGAGTCGTCGTCCACCACCAGGACCTCCAGCCGAGGATCCTGGGCCAGCACTTCGCGGATCAGCGCGCCGATGTGGCCGGCCTCGTTGTACGTGGGGATCATGGCGATGACCTTTTTCATCCGTCCTCAGCCGCCGGAGGAGTCGGGCCCCGCGAGGACGCCTTGCAACGCCGCCAGGATCGCCTCCTCCGGGATCTCCTCCACGCAGGTGGGCGCCTCCTGACACCGCCTTCGGTAGCAGGGGGCACACGCCTTGGGCGACACAAGCTTGCTGCCCCGCCCGTACAGGTGGACCTCCTGGCCGCAGGTGGGGCCGAACAGGGCCACCACCGGGACCCCCGCAGCAATGGCCAGATGCATGGCCAGGGTATCCCCCGAGACCACCGCGGCACACCGCCCCACCAGGGCCGCGAACTGCCGCACGCTGTGATCTCCCCCCGATGACCGGGGGGCCCAAGGCCCTGCAGCCGCTGACGCCTCCCGGGCCAGATCGGCCTCCCCGGGCCCCGTCAGGAGAAGGACGGGACGCCCCATGCGCTCCTGGATGGACCGGGCCAACGAGGCCCATCGACGGGGAGGAAGGCTCTTGTTGGCAAAGGCCGCACCGGCCCCGACGGCCAGGCCCACCGGGGGGTTGCGGGTGCCCAAGCCCAGACGTTTCATCCGGTTCTCCGCCCAATCCAGGTCTCCGGGGCCCAGGGACAGGACGTACTGCTCGCCTCGGAAGAGCCATCCCATCTGCTCGAAGGCGATCTCCTGATAGCTCTTGCGGTTCTCCCGGAACTTCAGCTCGTCGTCCACCCCCAGGCGAAAGGCGTACCCGCTCTCCGGGTTGAGGGGTATCAGCGCCCCGTTTCCGTCGAGTCCGAAACCGATTCGGCGCCCTGCCCGAAGGCGAACGGCCATGGCCGCGGCCTCCGGGGCCTTGTCCAGGTTGACGACGGCATGGAAGAACTCCGCGTCCAGGCGCACCAGGGTCTCCAACCCCCAGGAGAGGATCCGATCCACAAGGGGATTCCCGTCCAGGAGCGTGACTGCCTCGCCCCCGGCCACCCAGGTCACGTGGCACCCGGGGCGCTCCGCCCGCAGCCGCCGCAGAATGGGGGTGGTGCGAAGCACATCGCCCAGGGCCCCCAGCTTGATCACCAGCCAGCGCTCTTTGACCGGCTCGTGGTGCGGGCATCCGGGGCAGGTTCTGCCGAAGACACACGGGGCGTCCCCCCGAAAGTGCCGGCAGTCGACTCGAATCTCATGCTGCGTCATGCGGGATCAGCTCCCCCGCGGTCTGCCCGGGCCGGCCCCGGTTCTCCCCCCGACCACGGTCACAAAAAAGGGGAGACCTCCACCGCCGAAGTCCCCCCCCTGGCAATCATCCCTCGTTATCCTTCGCCTCGGCCCCAGCCTCTATCTTGTCATCAGCCTTCGCCTCAGCCTCAGAACACCTCTCTCCACCCCCGGATCACGCCTCCCAACGGGTTGATCCGGTGGGCCTGAATGCCTCCCGAGCCCGCAGCCCCCACGGTGTTGCTGGTGGTGACATAGATGGTCCCGTTGGTCACCACAGGGGCCGTGGGCACGCCGGCCCCCAGATACCGGCTTTCCTCCGGTGTGCTCAGGCTGCCGCCGCCGGGATCCAGGGTCAATCCGGCCTCCCCGCCCCCCGTGCTGGTGGAGCCCGAGGAAGTGGTCAGGCCCCACAGGTACCCGGCCCCCGGGTTGCACAGAGAGCCCCCCGCGGGCGGCACGTACGTGGTGAAGTAGACCACCCGGTTGAAGACCACGGGGCGGGCCAGCATCTTCTCGCCCGTCCGGGGGAAGGCCTTGACCCAGTTGACCGTGCCCGTGCACGGGGGCGGCGACCCGCCGGCCAGGGTGCCGTTGTCCTCCACCTCGTAGAAGAAGTCCTGATGGGTCTTGTCCTGGGCGGCCTGCTCGTCGCCGGTGCCGAAGAACACCAGGTAGTTGCCCGAATCCCCCAGGGCCACGGCGGGCTGGTAGTAGATGGGCCGCGGGCCTGCCGTATTGGGGTCCACGGCGGGCGGATTGGCCAACAGGCCGAAGTTGTACGTCACCGGGTCCAAGAGCACGCACGGCTGCCAGTCGCTCATGCTGGTGCTGGTGAGGTCCATCTTCCAGAGCTTTCCCTCCAGGTCCCCGAAGTAGATCCGCTCCACGTACCCGTTGCGGTCCAGGTCCACGTCCCGGATGGCCGAGGGCACCTTGTTGGCGGCGCTGCCGATGACGTACTCCCCCGTGTTGCCGGCCTGCTGCAGCAGAGCCCCGGTCTCGATATCGATGATATACAGCCGATTCCCCTTGTCGTTCTCCGAGGGGTCCGAGGGGTTGGACCAGCCGCCCCCGACGAAAGCCACCCACTTGTCGGCGGTCCCCACCCTGACCCGGCCGATGGTGGGGGAGGACCATGTGTACGCCATGTTGGCGTCCGTGAGCTCCCAGAGGACCACGGGGTTGTCCGGGTCGGTGACGTCCAGGGCGAAGTAGCCCCGGCCCCCGTCCCGCATCCCGGAGACCAGGACCGTGTGCCAGCCCTCCTCTGGATGGCCGGTGGCGGGCGCCGCGAACACCGTGCCCGACCCGCCGTCGGAGTAGATATCGGCCACCACGGGCTTGGAGTCCACGAAGAAGCTGTGCTCTACCCGGAGATTCTTGAGGTTGCCCAGGACCATGCGGGGCACGAAGCCCCAGCGCTCGGTGCCGTCGTCATCGCAGGTCTCGTTGCCCACGTGAGAGGCGTCGCACTCCCCGATGTACCGGGCGTTGATGGCGTGGAGCATTCCGCCGTTGCCGCCGATATAGACCACCGTGTCCCGGTTGGCGCGGGCGGTCTTGAACTGGGGGTAGCCCCCCCAGCTGACGTTGAAGGTGGGCGGACCCACGGGAACCGGCATGGTGTGATAAAAATCGGGGAGCCGCCAGTCGGCGTACCGGGTCCCCTTGTACGGGGTCAGCCCCACCGTGCCCGTGTCGTTGTAAGACGGGTTGAGCATGAACTTGAGGATCTTTTCGGCGTCTTCGTCCTCGTCGGCCGTTCCGTCGCCGTCGATGTCCGCGCCGGAGGGATTCACCAGGGCCTTGAGGCCGGCCAGGCTCCCCTCGTCGAAGACGATGGCGTTGGTCGACTGGGTGAAGGTGAAGGACGTTCGCGTGGGGTTCAGGCCCGTGGCCGCGGTGGTGTACACCTTGCGGGTCGTCTGCAGGGCCGTGTCGTGCACGGACCCGCCCGCATCCCCGGTGCAGGTGTCGCCCGTCACCGAGGTGATGAATCCGGGGCACGCGCCCGGGTCCCCGCCCCAGGCCGCGGTCTCTCCCACGATGGCGCCGGTGTTGACATTCAGGTCGAAGGACTTGAGCCGTCCCGCCCAGCCCGGGTAGTTGAAGTATGCCACGTAGATCCGGTCCCCGGAGCGGGTCACCGACAGGTCCGAGCGGGTGTACCGCCCGGACTGGATGGCCTGGAAGATGGTGGTCAGGGCCGTCACCAGCTCGTTGACGTTGCTGGCGAAGTACGCCTGCGTGGTCCCCCCGGCCGCGGCCAGGTCGTTGAGGGCCGCCTGCTGGGCCGTCTCCAGGCCGAAGCCCACCACATAGGTCTTGACCGGACGGTTCGTGCCACTGTACTGCACGGCCGCCAGTTCCTGGGCCGCCTGGATCACGGGGGAACCGGCGCCGTTGAGGCATGCGGCGTATGTGGCGGCATCGTCCGTGGGATTGCAGTCGGCTGTGTCCAGGCCGTCGGTGAGCAGGATGACGTAGTTCTGCCGGCAGTCGTCCTGGGTGGGGTTGTCCTCCGCGATGTAGCTCTCGTAGTACGCCTTGGCGTACCGGAGGCTGGCCGCCAGGGGCGTGGCCCGGGTGGCCACCGCCGTGGTGGTGTTGGGTGGGATGGAGGGGCGCGGTGAGGCCAGGTTCAGGGTATGGGGCATGGTGGTGTAGTCATAGTTGATGGTGGCGTCCGCCTGGTTGTACACGTTGAGCTGGGCCCCATACCGCGGGTGGGACTGGTATCGCTCCGTGCTCACGAACTCCAGGATCTTGGCCTTGTTGAGCATGGCCGCGTCGTTGTTGTCGGCGGCCGGGAGATCCACGAAAAGGATGTGGTTGTCCCCCCGGATGTTGCCATAGTCCTCGGGATCGGGCACGTCGGAGGGGAAGGTGATGGCCTGGGACCAGGTTCCCACCAGGTCCGAAGTGGTCGCCTGCCGCTTGACGTAGCTCCAGGCATGGGGCCGGTCGGGGGTGCCGTAGCCCGGGTACGCGAAGGTGTCGGCGCGGTAACGCCCCGGGCTCACCGTGGCCGTGGCCCCGGCCGTGTTGATCACCCCGGAGACATCCGAGACCATGAGCTGATACGTGTACCCCCCGGAGGTGTAACTCGCCAGGGGGGTCACTTCCAACGTGGTCCGGTCGATCCAGCGGGCCCCGCCCGTGGTGGGTCCCACCCATGACCCCTGGGTCTCGGCCCACTGGAAGAGGTACATGTCCGGTCGCGTGCTCCCCGTGTACACCACCACCGTGGTCTCGGCCGGGATCTTCTGCCACAGGCGGCAGCTCGTGGGCGCGGTCACCCGGGACCAGCCGCCCGCGGACAGGGGAAGCGCCGACGGATCGCAGGCGTTCCACACGCTGGCGGCCGTGCAGGTGGCGTCGTAATTGGCATCGTTGATGACCCTGTACGAGTAGTTGATATACGGTGCATTGAAATTCCAGCGGTAGCCCAGGAACTGGCCGTCCACGGGGTTGTACTCGGCGGCGACGGACGTGATGGTATAGATCAGATGCTGGTCTCGCAGGGAGGCACAACCCGCCGTGGTCTGGGGATCGGTGTCGGTCCAGTAACGCGTGAACTGCCCCCCCACGGCAGCGGGGTTGACCGTCGTTCCGAAGGCGGAGAAGCGGTCTGCAAAAGGCTGGCGGACATTCTGGGCATCGTTGGCGTTTTGCCAGCCAAGGAACTGCCATCGGGTGGGCCGGTTGATGGTGGTCGTGGTGCCCGGGATGGTGGTTCCGGGCTGGAGCGCCCAGTACTTGGCCCCCACCCGGGGGGTCCTCATGCTCAGGTACGTGGCGAAGCCCAGGTTCACGTTCTCGAAGCTGCCCGAAGGCGGGTTGAGGATGGCCTGGAGGGCCTGCTTGGCCTGGTACAGCTTGGAGGCGGGGTGGTTGCCGCCGTCGGCCTTGCGGTACGCGTTGGAACCCTGGACAGCGAAGTTCCGGTCGGTGCGGGTGGCCCAGAGGAGGTTCCCGCTGGCCGTGTCTCGCAGGGGCGCCCCCGCGGCGTCCGTCACGTCCAGCTCCCACTTCTGGCCGGAAGAGCGCACGGCGATCCCGCCGGGGTTGGTGTACGGGACGTCCTGCATGGAGTCCGAGTTGTCGAAGATGATCAGGGCGTTGGGATAGAAGATCTCCCCCACGAAGAATGGCGTCTCCTCGGCGCCCCCCAGGCCCGGAGCCAGGAGGATCGCCCACGCCGTCCCCACCGTGACCAAGACCCGCTTCATATCGCCCTCCCCGGGGCCCCAGGCCCCTGGCCGGTTACCCGCCGGATAAAGTTCCCCATGGTGGCCGGGACCTCAACCCCGCAACCCAATGCCTCACGGATAGCAGGTGATGCAGCCCGCCTCTTCCACAGCCCCCGCCCCCGGCGCCATGCGGATCTCGGCCTCCACGTCCACGGTCACCCGCTGGCCCCGGTCCGCGCCCCGGGATCGCACCAGGAAGACGGGGGCGCCGCCGGCCGTGGGGTCGGCCCAGGCAAAGGTGGGGTTCTGGGGCACCGTGAACCGGATCCCCTGGGCCGCCCCGATGGTGGCGTTGGTCGCGTTCATGGCGTTCAACTGGCCCGTGCTGAACCCGGACAGGGTGGCCAGGTTCTGGGTCCTGAGCCACTGGATCCCGGCATCGGCGCTCATGAGGGCCTCGTGGTAGATCCGTTCGTTGACCGCGATCTGAATGTCCGTCTGGATGGTGAGCATGGACGAGGCGGCCAGGACCGCGCAGATCACCATCACCATGAGCGCGATGGCCAGGGCGGCCCCGCGCTCGTCCCGAACCCGTCCGAGCGCCGTTGCCTGAATCCCCCTGCCAGGCGATGAGGGGCGAAGCGCCCGCCGGAAAAGCCGCCTTCTCTCCCATCCCCATGCGTCCGGATTCCTCAGCATGTCCCCCATCTCCACAAAGCTACTCGATGTTCCTGACGTTGACGATCTGGGTGGCGGTCTTGCGCCGGATGCCCCCGATGCCGGTCAATGGCTTGCGGGTGCGGGCCGTGAGGGTCACGGTATACCGGCTGCAGTTGTCCCACACGCCGGCCCCGGGACAGTCGGCATCCTGCCGCTGCACCTGCAGATCCTCGATGTAGTCCACCAAGTCCTGGGCCGCGTTGATCCCGTCAGCCATCCGAAGGACCGGCCGGTTGGGGTCGGTTCGATCCACGGAGTACACGTGCCGCGTCAGTCGAAAAACCCGGGAGCCGATCCCGTACCCCGGGAAGGTCCCGTGCCCGGCAATGTCGTTGTACGCCCCGCACCCGCCGCCCCCAGGGTCGTGATTCAACGTCAGCGACCCATCCTGCACGGCCGTGAGGCAGAAGATGCTGGAGTTCTGTCCGTCGGTGATGAGGACCAGGTCGTTGGGACAAAAGCACGTGTTGGTGCCGTCGGCGCACGCCGTGCCAGAGGAGCCGCCCAGAGGGCAGGTCGCCGTCACGATGAGATCGACGCCCGCACCGCCCACGACGGCGGTGACGGTGGTCTGGAGCCGGCTGTCCGCGTACATGGCTGCGATGGTGTCCGGGGTGGTGCCGCCCCCGTCGGTGACGTCCACGGCCACCACCGGGTTTCCGCCCCCCGTCCCGGATGTGGCCTGGCCCGCCTCCATGTGGTAGCCGGCCATGCGCAGGTCCCGGGTGATCCACTGGGCGGCCACCCGCAGGTCCTGGTTCATCTCGGCCACCTGGTCCACCACGATCTGGGAGTCCTCCTGGGATTTGAACACGTTGTACACGCCCATGAGAAGCAGTCCCGTCAGGAGCAGGGAGAGGAGCACCTCCAGGAGGGTGAAGCCGTCGGCCTTGCGGAGGTTCGCGGGGCGCGATCCGTCCGTCTCCCTGCAATGAAGTAGGTTCTTCACCGTATCCTCCCCGCGAGCGCAGCCCCCATCGCCCATCCCCCATGGATCAACGGGCATGTCGCGGCCCGGGTGCTGTGACATGGAGCCACCCCGCCACGAGCCCTCACTGAGACAGGATGGTCCGGAGGTTCACCTGCCCCCCTGTCCAGGTCACGGTCACCGACACCTGGCGGGTGTTGGCCCCCCAGGGCGAGGCGTCGTCGTCCCCCAGCACATCCCACGTGCGGGTGAAACGGGTGGCCCCGCCCGCCGCCCCCGTCACCGTGATGGTCTCGGACGCCGCCGCATCCGTCACGTTGGCCAGGGGCCCGGCCTGGAACTCCTCGATCTTGTCCTGAGCCAGGGCCAGGCCCACCGACCGCCTCCCGCTCTGGTCGCCCGCGTAGATGGCCGCCGTCTGGACCTTGCCCAGGGCCAGGAGCGCCACGGCCAGGATGAACAGGGCCACCATGACCTCGGCCAGGGTGAAGCCCCCGGCCCCTTTCCAACGCACGTCTCGCCAAGCGTCCATCATAGCCTCTGCAGTTGCATCCTGCCCGTGTTGGAGATGATGACGCGGAAACGCTGGCCCCGGTTGTTGATCAGGGTCGCGTTCCCGGCCTGGGCCGTGCCGTCGGTGTTGAACGCCTCTGACACCACCCCCGTCGTGACGGAGTTGACGCTCTGAAAGCTCACGGTGGGGCGCAAATCCTTCTCCGAATCGGGGACCACCGTGCAGCGGCTTGCCGAGGCCTCGTCGCACCGGTCGCACAGGCAGTTGGCCGCCCGCGGCTGATCCCCCTCCTCCAGCCAGAAGCGCCGATTGTCGATGTCCATGCACACGAAGTGAGCCCGCACCCGCGCCACGGCCCTGGACCGGGCCTTCATGTAATCCCCGAACACGTCCCGCGTCGAGGCCTTCAACTCGCGCAGCGGCTTGCCGGACAGGATGCTCGGGATGCCGATGGCGGCCGCAATGGCGATGATGGCGATGGTGATCATCAACTCCAGGAGGGTGAACCCTCCCGCCCATCCCCGGTCTCTCAGTCTCTCCATGCCAGGCCTCCCCTCGGCATGGGGCCCACGCCCCGACTCATCGCAAGAAGCAATTAGCATGCCACCCAACACGGACCCCACATGTTGAAATGATTGACCATTTTTCCGGCCCCCGGGGCAGAGAATCGGTGTTCTATGAAGGCCGCTTCCCATCTATGAAGGCGTTTTCATAGTTTCCCGTCTCTCGAACCGCCTTCTGGCGGCTTCAACACAGGGCCCCGGGCAGGGGAAGTCCCCTGTCCCTGGAGCTTGTACATCAAGGCTCGATGGGTGATGCCCAGGAGTCGCGCAGCCCTGGATCGGTTGCCCCCGGTCCTCTCCAGGGCCGTGCGGATGAGCGTCTCTTCGAGCTGTCTCAACCGGGCCCGAAGCCGCAGGTCTCCCTCCCGCGCATCGGACCGGACCGTCTCCCAGCGGGCGGTCACAGGGAGGTCCTGCAGGTCGATCTGCCGCCCGTCGCACAGGACCATGGCCCGCTCCACGGCGTTTTCCAGTTCCCGCACGTTTCCCGGCCAGGCGTGCTCCATGAGGCGCCGGAGGGCCCGCTGCGTGATCCCCTGCACCTGGAGCCCGAGGCGGTCGCGGTGCTTGCCGATGAAGTGCTCCACCAGGAGCGGTATATCCTCCGGCCGCTCGCGAAGCGGGGGGATCTTCAGGGGAACCACGTTGAGCCGATAGTAGAGATCCTCTCGAAACCGCCCCTCGTGGACCTCTTGCTCCAGATCCCTGGCCGTGGCGGAAATGACCCGCACGTCCACCCGTTGGCTGCGCGTGCCGCCCAGGGGGCGGACCTCCTGGTCCTGCAGCACACGCAGGAGCTTGACCTGCAGCTCCCGGGGGAGCTCCGCCACCTCGTCTAGGAGCAAGGTCCCGCCGTCGGCCGCCACGAACAGCCCATGTCTCTCCTGGACAGCGTCCGTGAAGGCCCCCCGCACGTGGCCGAACAGCTCGCTCTCCAGCAGCGCCGCGGGGATGGCCCCACAGTTGACGGCCACGAAGGGACCCCTGGCCCGGGGGCTCTGCCTGTGGATGGCGCGGGCGACCAGTTCCTTGCCCGTCCCGCTCTCCCCCTGCAGGAGGACCGTGGTGGGAAACCCGGCGATCTTCCGCACCTGCTCGAAGACCTCCAGCATGGGCCGGCTCCGGGCCACCAGGTTGTCCATGGCCGAGCATCGGCCCAGGGCCTCCTGGAGGCATCGGTTCTCCCGCCGGAGCCGCTCCCTCTCCTCGGCCTTGCGCAGGGTGAGGATCACCTCCTCGGGCTTGAACGGTTTGGGGATGTAATCGTAGGCCCCCCGCTTCATGGCCTCCAGGGCCGTATCGATGGTGCCGTAGGCCGACATCATGATGATGGTCGCGTCGATCCCCCCGGCGTTGCAGGCCTCGAGAAACGCCATGCCGTCCATCTCGGGCATCCGGAGGTCGCACAGGATCATGTCGAAAGCGCCCTCGTTCACCCGGGCGAGCGCGGCTGCCCCGTGTTCCGCCGTCACCACCGCGTACCCTTCCCGCCTCAGCAGGAGGGACAGCATGTGGCGCATGTTCTCCTCGTCGTCCACAACCAGGACCCGTTTGATGGGCTGGTTCACGGCGGCCCTCCGACCCGCCCCGAGCACACCCCTGCCTCGGGGATCTCCGCCCATGGGGGGGTCCCGGCCTCCTCGGGCGGCCTGCCCACCGGGAGAAAGACCGTGAAGCTGCTCCCCTGTCCCGGCGTGCTTCGCACCTGGATCCTGCCGCCGTAGGACTCCACGATCCCCAGGACCACCGTCAGCCCCAGGCCGGTCCCTTTCCCCGGCTCCTTGGTGGTGAAGAACGGGTCGAAGAGCTGGGAGAGGTCATCCGGCGGAATCCCCGGCCCCGTGTCATGGACGGCCACGAATACGAACGGGCCCTGCGAGGCGAGAAGGGCCATAGGCGGGGTCCGCCGCATGGCCGTGAAATCCGCTTCCCTGGGTTCCCCCCGCCTGCGGGGAGGAGGGACCAGGCTCCCCTCGTCCGGGAGTTCTCGGACCTGCCCCACCTCGATGCCCAGGCGGCCCACCCCGTCCAGGGCGTCCAGGGCGTTGAGGATAAGGTTGAGGATTACCTGCCTCAACTGATCGCCATCGCCCCAGACCGTGGGAACGGCGCCGGGTGGCGACCATCGGACCTCGATCCCTCGCATGGCAGGGTGGTTGGCAAGAAGGACCAGGGTGTCGTCCACGGCGGCCGCCACATCCACCGTCGTCCATCGTCGCCCCCCGGGTCTCGCCAGGTCCAGGAGGGATCTGACGATCCGCTGGATCCGCTCGGCCTCGGATCGCATCCTCAAGAGGCAGTCCCTCCGGCTCGGTTCTCCTTCTTCCCGCAGGAGGATCTCCACGTAGCCCAGGAGGCTCCCCGTGGGATTTCCCACCTCGTGGGCCACCCCGGCCGCCACCCGCCCCACGGAGGCCAGTTTCTCAGACCGGACCAGGGCCTGTTGGGCCTGAACCAGAGCCCGGTGGGACTCCTCCAGGTCCTTCATCCGTTGGCGCAGGGTCTCCCGTTGGCCGTGCAGGCTCTCGGCCATGCGCCGCAGCGCCTCTGCCAGTCGGCCCATCTCATGGGTCGGAAACCCCTCCCAGCTCAACCCGTAGTCCCCCTGGGATATCCGCTCCGAGGCCTCGGTGAGCCGTGTCAGGGGAATCAGGACGTTCCTGTGGATCAGGTAGCTGCCGAAAAGGATGAGGATCAGAAACACCATGCCCACATACAGGAGCAATACCCAGCCGCTAGCGAGCAGCCCCTCCCACACCCCCCGGATGGGCGCCTCCAGGTGAACCGCGGCCCAGGCCTTCCCCTCCGCGGTAAACAAGGGCAGGGTGTAGGTGAAGCGGCCCGGCCGTTCCCGCCCATCGGGCTCCGGTCCTGCGGAGACGGTCCGCGTCATCTCCCGCCCCAACTGAATGGCGCTCCGGATCTGGTTTCTCATCTGGGGATCCGGCCCCGTATGAGACGGGCCCTGGGCCAGGGTCCTTCCCGCCGCGTCCACCCAGAAGAGGCTTCCCATGCCCTCCTCGGCCATGGCGGACAGCAGGGCCTGGGCCTCGACGCGCACCGAGTCGGGGATCCGATCCTCATGCCCCCGGGCCAGGGTCCCCAGGGCCGCCCGCAACAGGCCCAGCTCCCGCTGCTTGCCCAGCATCTGGGACAGGGTGGCATCCAACTGGAGGGCCTGCAGGGTCAGGGCCGCCACGAGCACGATTGCCACCGCCATCAGCAGGGACACGCTGAGCAGCACCTCGGTCCGAAGGCTCACCGGGAGGCGGCGCACGGGCTCAGCGCTCCCCCAAAGCCAGATACCACGCCATGATCGCGTCCCCCCACAGAAGCGAGGTCATCGCCCCCACGGCCAGGAAAGGTCCGTACGGGATGGGGTGTTGGGCGTCCTTTCCCGACAGACGAAGGGCCGCATACCCGATCACCGCCCCCAGAAACGCCGAGCTCACCAGGGTGAGGATCACCGCCTTCCATCCCAGGAACGCCCCGATCATGGCCAGGAGCTTGACGTCCCCCAGGCCCATCCCCTCCTTCTTCCTGAGCCACTCGAAGGCCAGGGCCACGGCCAAGAGGACTCCCCCACCCAGCGCGGCGCCGATGAGGGACCCGGCCAGGCCGGGCTCGGGCAAAACCAGCGACGCGGCGACCCCCAGCGGGATCCCCGGATAGGTGATGGTGTTGGGGATGATCTGGTGGTCCAGGTCGATGAACGTGATCACGATGAGGGCGCAGGCGAAGGCCAAGTAGATCCCGAAGGCCGGGCCGAGGCCGTAGCGCGCCTGGAGCGTGAAGCACAGGGCCGCAGTGAGGAGCTCCACGGCCGGATATCTGAGACGGATGCGGCTCCCACAATCCCGGCATCGCCCCCTGAGGAGAAGGTAGCCCAGGACGGGCACGTTGTCGTGCCACCGGATGCGCGCGCCGCAGTGGGGGCAGTGGGAGGGGGGGGTGACGATGGACTGTCCTTCCGGGATGCGGTGGATGCACACGTTGAGAAAGCTGCCTAGGACGGCGCCGAGGGCGATGGAGCCGATGCTGACGATCCAGGCGGGCGGTCCCAGGGCCTCGCCGCTCATCGGGTGCCCCCCCTCCCATTCTCATATCTCATGCCGTCGTCCGCCAGCTGTTGGTACAGCTCCTCCTGGCGGCGGACCATCTCGTGGATATCGAACTCCCCCACCCGGCGGCGCCCCTCGGTGCCCATGCGCCTTCGAAGATCGGGATCGCGCAGGAGCGTCAGGACGGCCTGGGCCATGCCCTCGATATCTCCCGGTTCCCGCACGAACCCGTTCACCCCGTCGGCGATGGCCTCGGGCGAGCCGTCCACCCGGGTGACCACCGCCGGGAGCCCGGCGGCCATGGCCTGGGGAAGGACCCGGGGGAGGCCCTCCCAGCGCGAGGTCAACACCAGCAGGTCGCTGGCGTGAAGAAGCTGGGGGATGTCCCTGCGCCAACCCAGAAGTCGGAAGCGATCTTTCAGACCCAGGGCGCGGGCCGCTTCCTCCACCCGCGGCCTCAAGATGCCGTCTCCGGCCAGGAGAAACCGGCATTGGGGCCAGACCTCGGACACCCGGTGGGCCACGGCCACGTAGTCCACGGGGGCCTTCTGGGGCTTCAGACAGGCCACCATGAGGACCACGGGATCATCCGCCTCCAGACCCAGCGATCTCCTCGCAGTCCAGCGGCCCTCGGGGGCGTCCTGGAACGCCTCGATGGCGATCCCGCTTCGGATGAGGACCATCCGGGACTCCCCGGCGATGCCCAGGCGCGCGGCCGTCTTCATGTTCTGGCGGGAGACCACGATGAAGCGATCGGTGATGCGTCCGGTCAGCCGTTCCGCGGTCTGGAAGGCCCAACGCACCCAGGGTCGTTGCTGGGGGTGAAACCCGAAGCCGTGAAAGGTGTGGACCACCCGCGGGACTCCCTCCAGGCGGGCGGCCCAACGCCCCAGGATGCCCGCCTTGGAGCTGTGCGTGTGGACGATCGCAGGATGGTGCGGGTGCCGCCTTCTGATATGGCGGATGCGCCGGCGAAGCTGCTGCAGGGCACCCAGGTCCCGGTGGGGGCGGATCTCCCGGACCAGATCCGGGATGAAAAAGACCGGCACGTCATTGAGCTGCCGGGCCTCGGGGTCGAGGATACCCCCTGGTCCGCACAGGAGGTACGGTTGAAAGCGCGCGCGGTCCAGGTGGGCCACGGTGTGAAGGGTATTCTGCTGCGCCCCCCCCAGTTCCAGCAGGGTGATGACGTGGACCACGGGGATCTTCACCGGATGGACCACTGCGCCGCCTCCTGCCCCTGGATCATGGCCTCCTCCATGGTCCCGTACCCCCACGCCCCGTATCGCCCCGCGCACCGGATGCCCTGGGCCTCCAGAAAGGCCATGGCCCGGGGAAGGATCTCCAGCCGGGCGTGGTCATGAACCACGTACGCCACGGGGAGCTTCAGGGGATCCGCCACGTCCACCTCTCCCAAGTCCCCGAGCAACCCCGAGGCGACCAGGCCCCGGAGACACGCCTGGACCCACCCCGGGCCCAGGGCCTCCACCGTGTGTCCGGAGACCTCCACGTACAGGGCGCTGCACCCTGGTGGGGCCAGGTGGGGCCCGAAGGCCGTGTAGCACCCCACGCGGAAGAAGGGGTATCGCGACTCCGGGAAGTAGATCCAGTGCTGGTCGCTCACGTCCGCCCGTCTGACCCCCACGTTGAGCACCCAGACCGTCACCCAGCGAAGCCTCTCCGCCATCTGGGCGAGCCACTCCGGACGGGGATGCAGCATCCCCAGGAGGTGAGGAAGCGCAATGGTGGAGACCATCCGGTCGTAGGGAACCCTCTCGCCCCGTTGCGTCACGGCCACCCTTTCCTGCCACAGGACCCTGCCCACGCCGCAACCCGTGCGCACGGCGGAAAGGCCCCTGGCCAGGGCCCGGGCAAGGGTCTCGATCCCCCCGTGGGACGGATAAAGAAAGGTGGGATTGTAGCCGAGGTGGGCTTGGATCTCCCCCCGCGAGCCGCCCACCACCTGGTCCACCGAGGGGCGGGGGATCGACCACTCGATTCCCCGGACCGAGAGCTCTTGCGGCGGGATGCCCCACAGCTTCCGGCAGTACGGGAAGAAGAAGTGGCGGGCCATCCCGGCGCCGAAGGCCCTTGTGACCCACGAGGCGTAGTCCCTCTCCGACGGCGGCGGCTCGCCGTTGGCGGCCTCGGCCAGAAAACCATCCAGACACTCCTTCATGATCTCGGGCGGCAGGAACCCCAGGTGGGCCTGGAACGGATACGGGACGCTGGAGCCATGGATGAAGATGGAGGCCCTCCTCTGGAAGGCCCGCAGCTGGCCGCCCAGGAGCTCCGCCACCATCCCGCCGATGGCCGCATCCCGGCAGCAGAGCAGATGGCCCGAGTAGTCGAAGGTGTAGCCCTCCACGCCCAGAGAGCGACACAGCCCCCCCACCCCATTCTCCCTCTCGAGAAGGAGGTACCGGACCCGTTCTTTCTCCAGACAATGGGCCGCGCTCAAACCGGCGAGCCCGCCTCCCGCGATGAGGATCATCCGGGTCCTTTCCGCCCCCGCGCCGCTGGGGCCCTCGGCCCTGCCCTGGCCAAGGCGCTCACAGCCCCATGTCGATCTTCTTCAGGAGGTACCCCAGCCCCCACCCCGCCCCCGCCACGCCGCCCAGGATCAGGATGGCCCCCAGGGCCGAGCTGTGGATCATGGCCAGTGCGGCCAGCCCCAGCAGCAGCGCCAGGGCGTAGCTGCACAGCACCGTCTGGCGCGTGGAGAGGCGCCACCTGCGGAGCCGAAGGGCGAAGTGGTCCGGGCTGCCGAACAGGATCCGCATGCCCCGTCTCCAGCGGATGTAGGTGACGAAGGCCATGTCGAAGATGGGGACCCCCAGGATCAGGAGCGGCGCCAGGAAGCCGATCCGGTTCTCGGCGGTGTAGCTGCCGATCATGGAGAGAGAGGCGAGCATGCAGCCGAGGAACAGGCTCCCCATGTCCCCCAGGTAGATCTTGGCGGGATGGAAGTTGAACCTGATAAACCCCCCCAGGGCCCCGCCGAGGGACACGGCCATGATGGCGATGACGGGCCGGTCGTTGAGCACGGCCACATAGAAAAGCACCATGGCACAGATGCCCGCCACGCCGCAGGCGAGCCCGTCCATGATGTCGATGATGTTGAAGGCGTTGGTGATCCCGACGATCCAGAGGATGGACAGGGGCAGCTCCACCCAGGTGGGGAGGAAGGCGATCTCGATGCGGATCCCCGACTTGACCAGGACGAAGGCGGCCAGGAGCTGGCCCGTCAGCTTCACATACGGCGACAAGAACCCCATGTCGTCGATGAGGCCCAAAAGCAGGACCAAGGTCCCACCCAGGAGCAGCCCCAGGACCCGCTGGTCGAAGGTGAAGGTCAGGCACAGGGTGACGAGGAACGCCAAATACACGGCGAGCCCTCCCAGGTACGGGACCGGCTCTTCCTGCCGCTTGAGGCGTCCGTCCGGCCGGTCCACGATGCCGAACCGGATGGCCGCCTGGCGCATGATGGGGGTGAGGTAGAAGGCCAGGAGGAAGGAGAGGATGAGGGACAGGACGTAGAGTGTCATGGGTGCCAATGCCTCAGCCAGGCCTGGAACATGAGCACGTCCCACAGGAGGTATTGCCAATTGCGTTGACCCGAGAGGTGTTCACGCCACTTCTCCTTGACCGGCTCGGGATTCAGGTAGCCTCGCTCCGTGAGGGAACGTTCCTCTAGGAGTTCCTCTGCCCAACCTCGGAGAGGCCCCCTCAGCCATTCGCCGATGGGTATTCCGAACCCCATCTTGGGGCGATCCACCAGTTCTCTGGGCACATGTCGATAGAGGAGCTGCCGGAGTATGCGTTTGCCAGTCCCGTTTCGTATCTTCATGGGCAGAGGAAGGCTCCAGGCGAACTCCACCACCCGATGATCCAGGAGGGGCAGGCGGGTCTCCAGGCTCACGGCCATGGCCGCCCGATCCACTTTGACCAGGATATCGTCCGGGAGGTACGTGACCATGTCCCAATACATCATGCGATGGAACAGATCCGCAAGAGGCGGCCATCGGCCGCCATGGGCCGTTCCGGGATCCTCCTGGTTCATGGGGACGACACCGTGGCTGGGTCGCCAATGGGAGACTAGGTCCGTATACAGGTGTTCCGTGGAGCCAAAATCCAGGACGTCGGCGAGCTTGAACAGCTTGTCCCCCCAACGGGGAGACCGTTTGCGGCCGAACACCAATGGGGCACTCCACCCCAGCATCGCGTCCCAAACTTGGGGCGTGCGGCTCCGTATTACCCGGGTGAGACCCAACCGGAGGTGGAGCGGCATCCAACCCATGCGATTCCACATGGCCATGCCGCGAAAGTACCTCGGGTAACCTCCGAAGAGTTCGTCTCCCCCGTCGCCGGAGAGTGACACGGTGACATGCCGTCTGGCCAGCCGTGCGATGAGATGGGTCGGGATTTGTGAGGAATCCGAAAAAGGTTCGTCGTACAGGGTTGGAATCTCGGGGATGACCTCCTGGGCCTCCTGGGGGCTAACGTACAACTCCGTGTGGTCGGTGCCCAAGTGTTTGGCCACGCGGGCGGCCTCCCTGGCCTCGTTGTAGTCCCACTGGTGGAAGCCCACGGTGAAGGTCCTCACCGGCACCCTGCTTCGAGCCTGCATGAGGGCCACCACAACGGACGAATCCACCCCGCCCGAGAGGAACGCCCCGAGGGGCACGTCGGCGATCATCTGCCCCTCGATGGACTGGCCGAGCAGGTCCTCGAGGCGATCCAGTGCCGCCGCCTCATCGCCAGCAAAAGGATCCTTCTGGCCTCTGAGGGCCGTCTCCATCGCGTCCCAGTATGGCGTCGGTTCCGGCCATGTCCCCTGGATCCTGGACAGGCTACGGGCGGCAATGGAGATCCGGCAGGCCGGCGGAAGCTTCCGAATGGAGCGGTAAATGGACCAGGGGGCGGGGATGTAGTTGTGTCTCAACAGGAGCCCCACCGCCGCCGGGTCGACTTCGCCTCTCCATTTCGGATGCTCCCGCAGTGCCTTGAGCTCCGAGCCGAAAAGGAAGGTCCCGCCCGCCCAACCGTAATAGAGCGGTTTCTCACCCATGCGGTCCCGTGCGAGATGAAGGAGGCGCGCTTTGTGATCGTAGAGCGCAAACGCGAACATGCCGACGGATTCCCGCAGGGCCCCCTCGAGTCCCCAGCAGGAGATGGCGGCCAGAAAGACCTCCGTGTCAGAGTGCCCCCGCCAGGAGGGGGCCGCTCCCTCTTTCTCCAATTGCGCCCTGAGATCTTCGAAGTTGTAAATCTCGCCGTTGAAGACGATCACGTAGCGGCCGTCGGCCGACGGCATGGGCTGATGGCCCTGGGGGGAAAGGTCGTTGATGGACAGGCGCCTGTGCGCCAGGGCGACTCCGGCCTCGGCGTCGACCCACACCCCCGCGTCGTCCGGCCCGCGATGGCGAAGGGAAGTCGCCATGCGCTCTGCAACCGCCTGCAGGGAATCCCCGGACGACGAGGGGCTGGCGTCCATGAACCCAGCGATCCCGCACATCACCGGATCCCCACCATCCGCCTCCGCCTCTCAACCGCAGAATTCAGCACCCGGATGGTCTCCTCCACCATCCTCTCCGCGCCGAAGTTCTCGACGATCCTCTCCCGAGCTCGCGTGCCAAGCGTTGCCAGGTCCAATTCGAGGCACTCGCTCCAGGCTCGCGCCAGGGCATCCGGATCCCGGGGAGGCACCACCAACCCGGTGTCTCCCACCAAGTAGGCGCAGTCTCCGACATCGGTGACCACGCACGGTACGCCGCACGCCATGGACTCGCCCACGGCATTGGGAAACCCTTCTCCGAAAGCAGACGACAGGGTTGTCACGTCGAAAGCATTGTACACGGCGGGCATGTCGCTCCGTTCTCCCAGCCAGATGAGATTTGGGGAGACCCCCAAGGCCTCGGCGAGGTCTTTCAGAGCACGGAGCCGTCCCCTTCTGTCCGCACCGACGCACACGAACTTCACGTCCTTTCTGCGGCATGCGAGCAGGGCAGCAGCCCTCACAAAGGTCTCGTGATCCTTCATGGGGTCCAGTCGAGCCACAAGCCCGATGGCCTTTTCATCCGGGTTGATCCCCCATGCCCCCCTCGTATGGGCACCAAGCTCCGCATCCGGGCAAAACCTCGCGAGATCGACTCCGTTGGGGATCACGGCGATCTTGTCGGACGGATAGCCCTTGGATACCAGGTGTCTATGACCCGCTTGCGAGTTCACTACGATCCTGTTCGTCCATGGGCTGAGGATCCTCAAGAGGAGATCCTCGACCCGCCAGATCCAGTCATAAAGAGTCAGATCCATGTTCGACGCCCGGATCCCCCAGACGACCGCCAGTGCGGGAAAGCAGGCCCGCAAGAACACGCAGACGATGTTGCCAGCGCCCAGATATCCGTGAACCAGGTCGGGCCTCAGCCTCTTCACGAGATCCAAGATCCTCGCTGAGAACCTGAACAGGTCCCAGCGGCCTCGCTTCCCGAGCACGAACACCGGAACTCCCTCTCCCCTGAGTTCCAGCTCCAGCCCTCCTCCGCCGTAGAAACTCGCTATGGCTATGGGATGACCCATCCTGTGCAATCCGGCTGCGAGAATCGCCAACTGTCGTTCCGCGCCGCCCGTGCGAAGGGAACGGACAATGAGAAGCACCTTCCCGCAAGGGTCCTTGGCGCCCGGCGGCATCATCCCTTCAACAAGACAGACGTCGTCCCTGTCAGCGACGTCTTCTCTCAACAACTTGCTGGATCAGATTCTCCCATTGGGTCAACACCACAGCCGGCGAAAACCGCTCGCGGACCTCTGCCGCTGCCTCGCCCAGTCGGTTTCGCAAGGTGGCGTCGTCCATCATCTGCCTCAAGGCCGCAGCCAAAGCGCCGACGTCCTCGGCGGGCACCAGCAACCCATCCTCGCCGTGAGTCACTATCTCAGCCGGACCGCTTGGGCAAGCCGAAGCAATCACCGGGCAGCCCATCCCCATTGCTTCCAGCAAGACATTCGGAAACCCCTCATACCGGGACGGCAGGACGAACAACGCAGCCCGAGCCATCCATCTCTCGGGATCCTGGACAACGCCTGGCATCTCAAGAGCATCCTCAACATTCAACTCCCTCGACAGTCTCTGGAGACTGCTTCGTTCTGGTCCCTCTCCCAGAAGAACCAAACGATAACCGCACTTTCTACATCCGCTGCGCGCAAACGCTCGAATGAGCAGATCGAAACCCTTCTGGCGGTCGAGCCGGCCCACTGCCAGGATTTCGTTCTTTCTTCGTGATCCGGGCGGTGGGACTTCTGGTAAGGATCGGACAAAATTTGGAATTATACACACTTTGTTGCTTGGAACAACTCCTCTCGCCCAATTGGCAACCGACTGAGTCTGGACAACAACAGCATCCGCCATGGGATAAACTGCCCTTCTCGCTACATCCCACGTTCGTCCGACAAAATGCTTTCTTGGATCAACGCGTTCTGACAAAATAATAGGAATACCCTTTCCTATCAAAGCAGATGTGACTCGAACATTGTTTTTCTCTATGAAACTAACTACACAATCTGGATTGAACGTTAAAACAGCCTTTCGAATGATTCTAAATCTTTGAATACTATTTCTTAAACTCTGAACAAACCAGCTTGATTTACGGAGTAGATCTAACCTAATCCTAACCACATCTGAATGAAGCAGATAATGGTCGCGGATATTTGCCGATCCTGTCATGATTCCAACTGACATACCTCTTTCAGACCATGAATTTGCAATCTCGCTAATAACCCTCTCGGCTCCTCCGGCAGATAGTGACGAACATGTCAAAAGAACTCTCATATCATGAATTGGATCTTTTCCTTTTGAATCTGTATAAAATGGCTATCTTCTCGGTATAGTCCATTGGTAAACTGAGTAATTAATTCACTTAACTTTTATCCAACTGGAAAACAAACTCGTTATTCCCGCCATTTCTGTTCACCATCTTTGCCAGCGAGAATCCGCGTCGCCGGAAGAACTCAAACACATGGTCGGGTCTCGCCACCTCGAATGGGTATCCTCCGGCCCAATCGACGATATCCCGCCAAGGAGACATGCCACGGTCCCGATAGTAGCCCTTCCACGATGCGAACGGCTTCATTCTCACCAGGTCCCACAATGTGAGCCGACCCCAAAATGCCACTGCGACGAACCCAAGGATCAGCCATTTCACGACGTTTGGTCCCTTGCAGTAAACCCTCTTCACGAGCCGCCACCTCCGGCTCTTGGGCCCCTGGTCGTTGTAAACGGCCAGGAAAAGCTTCCCGCCTTTCGGCTTTACCAAGGGGGTCACCAACTCGAAGCTCTTCCAAAGGGCTCCGGTGTGATGCAAGACACCCCATGCATAGACCACATCGAACTGCCCCAGTGATTTCAGAAAGTTCTCATCCAGAATGGAGCCTCGCTCCACCTCCCATTTCTTGTCGTCCGGGAAGTATCTTCGGCGCAACTCGGCTGTGCACCACACCGAGGAGGGGTCGTAGTCGAACGAATGGACGGCGGCCCCCATTCGTCTCGCCGCCAAGGAAAACAGGCCGCTCCCCGAGCCGATGTCCAGGAACGTCTTCCCCTCCAGATCCTCAACGTCCAGCATCCCTCTGAGGGAGGATATCGCCTTCTCGATTCGATCTTCGTTCAGGATCGCCAGAAAGGATTTCCAGTTCTCTCCAAAGGCAAACCGCTCCCCCTGAGCGATTTCCGACGATGAGCTCGTTCCTTCTTGGCCTCCGAAACCTGCCTTCTTCTCGATTCCCGAAGACATACCGCCCGCTCCTCAAGTCAATGGCATTCCCTTCCCTGGTCCGCAACGTGATTCCGTTGCTTCCTGCCCCCTTGCCTCGGGGATCTCTGCGGCCATCAGCGATCGGAAAGACGTTCATACAACCTGACGTATTGATCGGCCACCGTCTCGATGGCATAAACCCTCTCCGCGCGGTGCCTGGCCAATGCGCCCAACGTTGCGGCCGCTTTCCACCGGGTCGCCAATCGGGACATGGCCTCCGCCAGTGCGTCCACGTCACCCGAGGGAGTCAGTATGCCGGCCCTCCCTTCGTCGAGCACCTCCCGATTGGGAGGGATGTCGTTCGCGATGCAGGCGACCCCGCCTGCCATGCCCTCCAAAAGAGCATTGGACATGCCCTCCCCGAACGAAGGCTGAACCAGCACGTCAGCCCATTCCAGCCAAGGATAAGCAGGGCTGAAACCAACCAGCCGAGTGCGCTCTCTGGCGTGGGTAAGGGACCCCAGCAGTCTCCGTATCTCTTGCTCTCTTTCCCCTCCTCCCACCAGATTCAGCTCACATCCGGGAACGTCCCGCGCCAGCCGGTCGAAGGCAAGGAGCAAAGCGTTGAAGTCCCGGAAGGGATTGCTCGTGAGCCTGCCGAGGTAGAGGAAATGCCTTGCATAGGAGGCGATCGGGCGCGTCCGATGATGCATTTCAACGCCGTTGGGGATCTTAACGATCTTCTTCTCGTCGGTCCCGCTCGCGATCAGATCCCCCATGATCTGATTCGACGTGGCTATCCAGCAGTCCATTCGCTCCACCATTCTCCGGACCGGCGCCGATCCCAACCGAAGGCTCCTCCTGAATGACTCAAGGTCGAAATAGTCCCCACCAGCCGCCACCTTGCATATGACCGGTTTCCTTGCGCGCTTCCCTGCCTCCATGACGAAATAACTCAAAGCGGTTGCAACGTGGACGTGGATAACGTCAAAGCGCCGAGCCACGCGGTTCACCGCGCGTTGCACCTGAAACGCTCTCAGCAACGTGTTCAACGGGCCATATCCGCGAACTCCACGGGCATACCTGCCCAAGTCAATAAGTGGGAAACGACGAATGATCAAGGGGCCAACTGCCTCACGTTTGGGCCAACTCCGCTCCCACTGAGGAGTGAGCACCTCCACCCTATGTCCCTTTTGTATGAGAGCGAGGGAGAGTTTCTTGGCCTGGTTCTCTGCCCCGCCGACGATGGGATGGAACTGACCCGGGCACATCAAGACATTCAGCGCGCCCGCCACAACCCACTCCCGTCGTCCCCCTCCCCGGACAAGGGAACCTCTCTCGAGAGACAACCAGAACCCATTGCAGACTGCAGATCTCCAAAGGGCGTTCTCTCCGGGCTCGTCACGCACCCCTTCAGGAGAAATCCTCCGCCGTCAGGCAGGGAAACCATCTTTTCTGGCTTGTCTCGGAGGAACTCATCGATCGCCTTTGTGACGCCAGGACAGGTGTTGAACCCGTAGTCATCGCATACCACGATGCCCCCCCGGTTGATCCGTGGATAGAAAAAGGTCATGCTGTCAAGGGTCGGTTCATACAGGTCCACGTCAATGTGCAGGAACGAGAACCGTCTTCCTCTGACATCATCAAACCGACTGGGAATCCAGCCTTTGTATAAGGAAACTCGCTGGAAATGCCGCAGGTTCTTCCTCACGGTATCCAGGTCGCAAGACAGATCCCCTTTGGACCAGTGCCCGCCATCCCATCGAGTTGGCTCAGAGAGTCCTTCGAATGAGTCGAACGCATGGTGCCATCGCGTGTGACGGACTGCTTTTTCGTTTGCGCTGCAGATAAGGTATGAACCGGCACCGGTGTACACACCGCATTCCGCGGTATCCCCCGGGACGTCCTCAATCAATCGAAGCAACTGACAAAGACCCCATCGACGATCCGTATTCATGCCCGCCGACTCGGAGAACTTCTCCAGATACTCGTTGAACGGGCCATCACCCCACCAATCCATCTGAGGCCACTTGAAACGATAGTTGGGAACCAGCGAACTCGCGATTTCCCGCATCAGTTCGAACCGGAGCATGAGATCGTTCGGTGCCTTGGAGATAGCCAAGACCGTCTTCATCAGTCTCCTCGTCTTTGCCCTCCGTTCTTTCCCAAACTGCAGCAGTGACATCACTTCATCCAACGGCCACTGCAATCACTAAAGAGGCCTCGACCCCATCGCAACATTCAGGAGGATCGGCGGTGCGCATCATTGCCTATCGTTGTCGGATGGCCGAGAAAAGAATCGCCAGCCCCCTGCCGACCCAATCCGGCATGACCAATGTCATCACGCAGAGGCAGGCAATCAGCCCCACAGGGCATTTGAGTAGTATGCTGAACAGAGGGCTGGGGTCCCATGGAGACGACAGCACCACCCCCAGCCCCACCGTCAGCAAGGCGCCGCCCACAAGCCGGCGCCACGGGATGTCCAGGAGGAATCGGGTTTGGGAAACGGTCATGACCCCGCAAGCGATGATGGCATAGCTGACGCATTGCACCACCGCTGCCCCCAGCGGTCCCCATCTCGGCACGCACAGGCAATTCAGAATCACGTTCACGCCAGCCCCTGCCAACCACCAGGCCGCACACGGCATCATATTGCCGCTGATCAGGAGGCCGGTATTGGCGAGGCCCGCAATCCCATAGAAAAGCACGCCGCCAGCAATCCATGGAACGAGGACGGCTCCGGAATGAAACCGTTGATCGGCCAGAAGCCTGAGGAGATCTCCGCCCAGGGCGGCCGTCATCAACCAGACACACATCAGAACGACCGCGAGGCGTCCCCACATCCGCCCGAGCAATCGCGGCGAAGTATCTACGTCTTCTGCGTGCGTCCGAACGGCTTCAGGGCACCAAGTCAGAAACAGGGCATTGTGCAGAATCAAACCGGTTGCGGCTATGCTGTATGCAAACGCATAGACGCCGACATTGGCTTCATCCCAGTGAGCCTGAAGGAACCATCGGTCGTTCGATGAGAGCACCCAATACATGGGAGCCGTCACCGCCCCAGCCATGCCCAATCGAATGATTCCCCTTCGTTCGTTTGCCCCCAACATCGACGGTTTCTTGAGATCGGCCGGTGGGGGTATCCCCAACATGAGCACCCCGCCCAGGGGACCGAGCAACCCGCCGATCAGGAATACCCAGACGTCCTGCCGCCACCAAACGGCCATGGCCACGGTCGCCGCAACCCCCATAGCGCCCGAGATGAAACCTCCGACCGCAATGCGTCTGTAAGCCCCATGCAAACGACGACGGGTCTGTGCCATGGTTGACACAGCGGAGACGAACACGATCACGGAGGCGGCCCAAAAGACGAGCCCGTCCATCTTCATCTGCTCGGCCAGGAATATGCTTCCCGCCACCCCAGTCAGGCCGCTCACAACCAAGGACCAACCCAACGCGGAACGCCAGCAGAACCGTTCCACGGCATGGCTGCTGAGATTGGTCGGGGCGAAGTAGAAGCGGGCATACGCCATATCAATCCCCAGCATCCCCAGCATTGCCGTCAAGGAGATCACCGTGCTCAGAAGGGCCATCAAGCCGTATGGTTCCGGACCGAGTTGAGACGTGAGGATCGGGGCAGACAGCATGCCGAGCAGTCTGACTCCCGCTGAGGAGACCGCCACAATCGAGGCTCCCGCCAACACGCGCTTGGCCAGCGAAGCCGACGACCCACGCCAGCCTCGATTCAAAGCCTCCTGAATCCCCCTGCCCACATCCATGCCTCCTTGAATTTGCCCGGTTTGGTGGACAGGCAAGGGCTTGGGGTGTTGTGCGGGGAAACGGGTTCCCTTCCAACGCCACCTACGCCAAAACCCAACCCGATCAGATCACTCTCGGCGGTGCGGTTTCTCTTGGCCTCTCGAAGAAGGCCACCATAGAATGCCTGTACAATTTCATCCTCTCCAGCCATTTCGTCCGACGGTAAGCCCAATAGAGGCTCCTTGAGAACACCATGCGACCAATGAGCCGGCCTGCCCAATAGGCCAGCCCGGCGCCCCGTCCCGAGCGGGCGAAGTGTTCCTCTATTTGTCGTCTCAGATAGGTGCGGGCATCTCCCATGGTGGCGAGTTCCGCCACCACCCCGGCGCACCTTAGCCCCAGCAGCATCCCCAGCACTTGGAGTTGTCGTCGACTCCAGCGGGATAAATGGTGTGGCGGGCAGTCCAGTGGCTCCAAGGGAGCCTGGAACAACCTCTCGCGATTGGGGACGGCCACCATGAGTTGGCCGCCGGGCTTCAGACATGAAATGGCTTGTCTCATGAAGGGCTGGACTCGGGGGAGGTGCTCGATGAGATGGAAGAGACATGCCGCATCAAAACGTCCCTCATTCTCGCGGGCGAATTCAGCCAGCTCCTGTTGGCGCGCATCCAGCCCGGCCTTTCGGGCCTTGGCCACGGCTTCCGGGTTCGTATCGACGCCCACGGCCAGTCGCACGCGTGGTTGGAGAAAGCGCAGGAAGCCGCCATCCCCGCACCCGATGTCCAACACCTCCGCGGTCTGGTTCAGCCTTCTGGCCACCACCTCAAATTCAAAACGACTCCCGGCATAGTAAGCCGGGCTGAGACTGGCCTCTCTGTAAAACTCCCCGTCGCCGGGCAGCGGGGGGATGAAATACTCCAGCCCACACCCTTGGCATTCCACCAGCTCGGTCCAGTCGCCCCGCGCGTGGCGCCCCTCAACCTCCGTTGATAGCTCCACACGCCATTCTCTCCTGAGAGCCGCGTAGATGTCCTGGTATCGAATCCTGCGAAGAGATGAAACGGTATTGCCCTCGCACAGTGGACAGGGGGCCTCAGCGAACTCCAAGAGGCGCTGATTCGATGCATTGCTACGTCGTGTGCGGTCCGCTTTAGGCAATCCCGATCACGAGAGGTTATGACGGGCGAGGCTGTCGTACAAAGACTGATACTCGTTCGCCGTGGACCTCAGCGAGAAGAACGCAAGGACCCTCTCACGGCCTCCCGCGCCGAGATGGGCCCGGCATTCTTGCCCAGACTCAATGAGCTGCTTCCACGCCTGGTGCAGCGCCTCTGGATCTCTCGGAGGGATCACGATTCCCGCATCGCCGACCAATCGGGCGGAATCCCCAACGTCACTGGCCACACACGGCACGCCGCACGCCATCGCCTCCCCGATGACATTGGGAAATGCCTCCCCTTGAGAACAGGAGGTTACGATGTCCAGGCCGGCCATCAATCGCGGCACGTCGGAACGGCCTCCCAGCAGGTGCACCCTTCCTTGGAGGCCGTTTCGTGCAATTGCCGACATCAGCCGACGGTTGGAGGGGTCAACACCCTGCCCCACCAGCAGGAAATCCACGCCAGGAGTCGTGCGGCTCAGGGACCCCGCGGCCCCAAGAAACGTCTCATGATCTTTGATGGGGTGGTAGCGGGCCACCATCCCGATGAGCAACGTCTGCTCCGGGATATTGAGGACCTCCCCCCTCAGCCAGGAGCGCGCCTGCGCGGCAGGGCGGAACAGATCGCAGTCGAATCCGTTGGGAATGACCATCCCCCGGATCCCGTCGTACCCACGCGCCCTGTGCTGGGAGGCCGCTTTCCGGCTGTTGTACACAATGGATGCGCACTCCCTGCTCAACTTGGCCCCCAGATGAATCACCAAGGCCGTGGATCGCTTCTCGTGCTCCATGTAATCCAGCGAGTGCCGGACGCTCCAAACCACCGGAGGACGGGGACTCACGAAACGGGCCGCCACCAGGGCCGCCAGATTGGCGTGATACATCCACCCGTGGACCACATCCGGACCAAACGACCGCATTACCCGATTGAGCCTGAGCAGGCCCCTTGCCGCCGATGCCGGACCCGTTCCCATCCCCAGATGGTAGGTCGCGATACCAGTTGTTTCGAATGCCGCGCTCAAGGAATCCCGGCTCTTCAGCGAAATGACGGCAGTACGGTACCGTTCGCGATCCATCACCTCGACCAGCCTGAGAAGACTCACTTGGGCCCCGCCCGTCTCCAGTCCCGTGATCAAATGCGCAATCCGCTTCACCGCTTGACAGGGGCCTATGCCCGATTCTGCCTGGCTACGAGGGGGCCAGACATTGAAGTTCTCCAAGCCTGCTCTTCACCCGTTCCCGTTCATCTGCCGAGAACCTCAGATCGGGCAGGACCGTCAACAGGTCATCCACAGCAAGCGCCTTCTCGTAATAAGTTGTAGCTTCCCTGCAGCGCCCCAGAGAGGACGCCACGGCCGCCATCCGAATAGCGCCGTACCGGTTGTGGGGGTCCAGTTCCATCGCCTTCTCCGCCTGTGCCAGCGCCTGCGCCGCCCATTCCTGCTCGCCCGTCATCTGAAATAGACGCGAAGCGATCTCGGCCTTGCGTCTGCACAGGTAGGCCCTCCTGATCCCCCGCTTTTCGCACGAGTCCCAGGCAGCCATGACTCCTTCGTATCGGATGCGCGCTTCGTCGCTCTTTCCTGCGTTTTCAAGTCCGGCAGCTTCCTGCAGGAGCAGGCGGCCTCGAATGTAATCGGATCGGGGATCCGCGGGGCGTGCCTTGCCGGCGCGTTCCAGATGGAGCACTGCGGATCTGGGATTCCCGGCCACGTATTCCCGGCTCGCTTGGCGAAGCGCCGTGGAGGCTTGAGATAGAGGAATGAGCCCGAGGAACAACACCCCCATTCCCAACCCCCCGACCACGCCGCACATGCCCCAACCCAGGAAGGGGGGAGAACCCTCGGGATCCTCGGCGGCCTTATCCTGGGGAATGGGAGACGCCGAACCCAGCGCCATCCCCGCCCCCATTCCCAACATGACCATGAGGAGAGAAGCTGCCATAGGATCGCCCGCAGCCATCTCCATCTGGCCGTGGGTGACCACGGCCAGCACGCCAGCCAGGGCACCCAGGTTCGTGAGAGAAGGCCACTGGGAGATCCACCTGGTCAGTCCCGGGAGCAGAGACAAGAACCCGACGGCGCCAAGGATCCATGCCAGCAAGATCTCGGGTCCCAGCTCTTTGACCTGGAGGGTATATTGGAGAACGAAAAGCAACCCCGCGGCACCAATGAAGAGGGGGGACGACCTGCCGCCTCTCCCCTCCAAACGATAGGAATCGAGGGACCAGTCGGCACGTGCCACCACTGCCGTGGCTCGCCACACCATCCAAGCAACAAGGGCAGTCCAGGCCAGACCACCCAGACCCAACCCCGTGATCCACGCGGCGAAGATATTGTGGGGATCCTTCACGTTTTCCGGACTCATGGCGTACTTGTGAATCATATAGGCTTCCTGGAACGACCCGGGACCGATCCCCACGATGGGATGCCCTTCCCAGATCCGCCAAGCGGCCTCCAGGTGCCACCCTCTCACAACCAGGGACGGATCCCCGACCATTCGCCCAGCACCGCTCGCCCCCCCGCTCACCAAAACGCCGGCCAGGACCAGGACCGCCGGCGCCAAGCACACCATCCTCCAGTGGACGCCTTTTCCCCACCTCTTCCCACCCCAGTGCGCGCAGACCGAAACAGAACACCCCATGACGAATGCTGCCATGGCCCCCCGGGACTGGGTGAGAAACAGCCCGATGAGTCCCAATCCGGACAATCCGCCCAAAGCCAGGGTCGGCCATGGGCTCCCGCCGGCACGCCCTTGCACCAGGGAGCCGGCCAGAGCGCTCAGTGCCACAGCGGTTGGCGCCAGTAGCACGGAGGCAAAGACATTTGCCAGGCTGAACGAGCCCTTGGCATCGTTTCTGTTGAGTCGCCCCTCGAACCGTCTGACCTCGGATTCTCCTTCCTGCCATCCTTGTCGGGCCAACACCTCTGCTTTGTGCTCCAAGTAATAGCGAACCGTGGCTGGGTGCTCCCACGTCACCTGGATGACTGCCCTTGCGCCCAAGGGGACCAGCAGGGCGACGCAGGCGGCAAGCAGCTGATTCCGCCAGAGCCCGTTCGCCGCCAAATGGAGCGCAGTGACCCCCAGCGCCGTTGCACCTACCCAGGGAAGACCCGCCCGGAGGGCATCGGGGCTGTTGAGACCGTGCCACAGGACGAATCCCCCACCGACCGCCCACATTGCAACGGCGCTGGGGAACAGCTTCATGCGTCGCAGCCGAATCCATGCCAACACGGCCAGAAGGGTTACCATGGAGACCCAATCGGCAATCAGCGTGCCCTCCGGCCCCACCCCTCCTGCAGGCCCCGGTAATGCCAGTTCCCCTATCTCCCAAGGCATCTCGGGGTTGAAGAAGACCAGGCATCGAATGGCCGAAAGCACTATGAGTGCTGCCCCACCCAACGAGCCCAGGATCTCGTCAACGCGCCCACCCACATGCCTTCCAACGTCGCTGCCTGGGACGGAGCGTCGTGCCTCTCGCCGTCGCCGCGTCATCAGGACCTATGACCTGAGGGCTGTCGCGGCCACATCCCATCCGCGGATCGCGGGAAAGGGAGGGTCGATGGATGAAGGACCGGTCGGTATCGTCGATTCCCCATTCCGTCCTCGCCTTCCCTCACATCGTTTTCTTTGTCGCAACTGCGAAGTTGTTGAACCCAAACTGAAAATACCGATGTCTCACCAGCTTGATGCCGGCCTGGGCCAGGAGATCTCCGATCATCTCTCGGTCGTAGTAGGTCTTGTGATCCCGGATTTCCTTCTCGCTCACCAGATGCAGGCGGAAAGACAGAAACTCGAGCAACGGCTTGGCCGCAGGAGATGGCACGGTGATCAACAGCACGCCCTGCGGGCGGAGAACCCGCCGCACCTCGCGAAGGATTTCCAACGGAGTGGCAAGATGCTCCAACACCGCCAGCATCGTCACGACGTCGAACGAACCCTCCTCGAAGGGCAACACCGTCTCCAGCCGTGCCCGATAGGTCCGAATATTTCCCTGGCAGGTCTCCTCCACGTGTTCGTCGACTCCCACGCCGCATTGGACATGGCGTGACAGCGCCCTCAGAAGCGTGAAACGCGGGCCACACCCCAGATCCAACACCGTGCGCCTTCCTCCCTCTCCGACGAATGGTAAGATTTTCCTGATCCGCATCCAACGGAGCACGGGCTCTAAGAAGGGTTCACCTCCTATCGACCCGAAAGACACGGGTGTCTCATCCACCATGTGCCGCATCCAATCGAGAGATGGTCATCGCAGCACGTTATACTTGATGATGCACCACAACGTCCTCAAACCATCCCACCACCCGATCTTCTTGCCTTCCTCATAGGTTCTTCCATGATAGGAAATGCCAACCTCATATATCCTGCATTTCAATTTGGCAACCTTGGCGGTAATCTCGGGCTCGAAGCCAAACCCATCTTCCTCGATAGATATCGCCTGAATAATCTCCCTTCGGAAGGCCTTGTAACCAGTCTCCATATCAGTCAGGTTAATGTTGGTGAACATATTCGATAGGGTCGTCAGAAACTTGTTCCCCACCATATGCCAGAAGAGCAGCACGCGGTGGGGTCTTCCTCCCATGAACCGTGAGCCGTACACCACATCGGCCTTGTCTTCGAGAATCGGTTGTACAAGCGCGGGGTACTCGGCAGGATCGTACTCCAGGTCCGCATCCTGTATGAGGACGATGTCACCCGTGGCCGACCGGATCCCAGACCGCAGGGCCGCCCCCTTTCCCATGTTCCTGTCATGATATATCGCTTTGATGCCTTTGGGTTCGAGTTGCGAGCGGATCACGTGGGCACTTCCATCCGATGATCCGTCGTCGACCACGATGATTTCCTTGTTGTCGTACGGGGCCCCTCTCACCCGTTCTGCAACGGCACAGATGGTCCTGACCTCGTTGTAGCAAGGAACGATGACGGATAACATGCCTCGTGTCCCGGCGCCCTCCCCGGGAGCGCGGGGAACCATCATCGGCAGGACCTCATCGCGATCGCTTTCCAGACCCTGCGCCCGCAGACCGCGACTGGCTCTCCCACCCACAGATGGAGGAACGGGGCACTGAACAGGGCGAATCTGGACTCGACCCCTGAGCCCTTCCCGATCTGATCGAGAGGATAGATGAAGGCGAAGGGCAGATGGATGGCCAGAAGGAATAATAATTCCCACATGCCTTCCCTCGGCCACCTGATCATCAACCCCAG
>CAZEPJ010000016.1:52359-57254 GCA_964514105.1 uncultured Desulfarculaceae bacterium
AGCTCGTCTTCGACAAGCCGGCGATCCTGCCGAAGGGCCAGGGCATGGCGAACGACGGCAGGTATCGGGTGAACAGAAGGTAGTAACCTTCGAGTATCCTGAAGCTCGCCGGGACGACGCCGTGCATCCCGAACATGTACTGCAAAGGGCTCAGATACCCTCCCCGGTAAGGGTCAGACAGCACCTCGGAGAAGGTTGGATGGAGCCCTCCCGGCCCGAAGAACTCCCTGTTGGCCCAGTAACGAGCAGCGAGTCCGGAGGCAAAGAGCGGGTGGCCCGTCCTCACGTATTCGAAAACCGGATAGGGAAGGAAGAGAACCATGGCCGCGCCGACGCACAGGCACACCCTCTTCACCTCCGACCGGTCTTGCCTCCTTTGAAAAACCCGCAGCATGGCTCCGGCCATCACCACGACCAGCATGTCCGACCGCAGAAGGGGAAGCGCTGTTGCAGTCGACACCAGCCCTCCCGTTCGCCAGCGGGTGGCGGGGGCTTCGAACAGGAAGTGACCGAATGCCGCCAGGAGCCCGGCCGTGAGCGTGAGGCGATCTCCCTGCGCCGAATAATGAATCAGCGACGGCGTGAAGGCCCAGAGCCCTCCCGCTACAAGGCCGACCAAGGGCCCGCTCCTCACGAACCCGATGATGACCACCATGAGCAAGGAAGCGACGGAAGAAGCCGCACATACCAGCCTCACTGCGCCAACGCCCTCCACCCCGAAAGCCGACGTCACCTTCACGAGGAAAGGGAATAGCGGCTCGCGCTCGCCGGTGTCGTAGAACCATCGCGACCCCACAGCCGCTCTCCAAAACGATTCCGCATCCCCGGATACAGGGGCGTGAGGAGAGCCCAGGAGCGCGGCGGCCACCATGGCGTACCAGGCCACCAGGGTTGCTGCAAGCGCCATAGAGACGACGTTGCCCCACCGCACAGACGCATCAGCCGGCATGGAGGAAGGATTCACGTCGAGTCCATGTCTGTTGGAGGGGGCCATGCCGAGCCATGCGAGAACGGACAAGCAGGGACGCGCCCCCCCCGGCCTCACCCCTCTTCCTTGAAATACCGCGCTGGCTCCATGAGGAGCTTTGCCTCGTAGCCGTTCACGGGTCTATGGTTCGATAATCGGCGGGCGATCTCCTGCAACTCGTTCCGGAAACGACTCGCCTCTGCCCCCCGCCCGAGCCGCTCGTTCACATCGATGGACAGCACCCGGGCGGTCACGAAGTTCGGCTCCAGCGCCAGGGCGCCCTGCAGGGGCTCCAGGGCCTGATCCAGGTTCCCCGCCTTGATGTGCAACGCAGCCAGACCCACATACAAGAACGGGTTGGTGGGCGCCAGCTCGATGGCCCTCTCGTAAGCTGCCGCTGCTGCCAGGATGTGTTCGTCCCTCTCGCGTCCTTGCACAAGCGGCACCATGAATTCATGGTACCGCGCCAGCGTATGGTGGAAGGTGAAGTGAATGGGGTTGGTCCGTACGGCCGTGGTGAAGGCCTCCCATGCCGCCTTGGTTGCCCGTTCGGATTGGTCGACGGAGGATCGCTCCATGGCGACGTTGCCCAGCCTGTGATGGAAAAAGGCTTGCTTGGGGTTGTACAGGATGGCCTGTTTGAGCTCCTGCTGGGCACCGTAGAGGTCCCCTTTTGTCTGAAGGCGTGCTGCCCTCTCATAGTGGCTGTAAGCGAGGAAAGGGGCCAGGCAGAAGTATGGCCAGATGGCCACAAGAATCACCACGACTCCCCCCAAACACACAGCAGGCCTCAACCTTCCTCGCGGTGTCGTCCATCCCCCAACCCCAGCACCGGTCCGAATCTTTCCCCCTTCCCCGATCCCGTCCATCCCTGCCGCCCGGGCGACGAGTGAGAGGGCGACGATCCCCATCACAACACTCGGGGGGGAGTGATAGACTTTGTGAAAGAGGGCTTGGGAGGCCAGGACCACGATCGCCAAGAACGCGGCCAGGAAGTGCGGCTCATCGGCCGTGCCCGTTACGGCCGCCCTTCCCTTGCGGAAGAGCCCGATTACCAGGGCAGCACACCAGCCCAGGCACACGGCGCCGGGGACGCCCGTCTCGGCGGCGATCTCCAGGAACCCGTTGTCCGCCGTGGCGAATGTCTTGGCATAGCGGGCCACGGCATCCTCCACGGGGAACTGGTACCGCGATGACACATATTCGAAGTTCCCGAGAGTGGCTCCCAAGATCGGATGATCCACGAGTATCTTGAGGCTTTGAAGCCAGATCTGAGGCCTCTGCACCGCATAGATATCCTCGCTCCGGGAGAACAAGACCCGATCCCTCACCGGATTGGGGACCAAGACGAGGAGGACGAGGATGCCCGCGCCCGCAAGCAGCCATCGCCTGCCGGTTCTTCTGAGACCCAGCATGGCGCCCAGCAGCACCGCCAGGGACAGAAGCGCGCTTCGAGACCCCGTGGTTGCAACGGCCCACAGACTCATTGCCCCGGCCAGAGCCCACAGCCACCGGAAAGAAGACCGGTCCCGGCCTGCCAACCCATGGCCCACGCAGACGGCGATGCAACCCACAAGATACGTGGCGGTCAGGTTGGGGCTGAAGAAGGTGCCTTTCCCGCGTATGGCCGAAAGGAAGTAAAATTGAACCAGGCACCAGACGGATTCAACGACCCCGATGAGCACGACCCACTGGAGCAACCCGGTGAGGCCCTTCACGTCCAGACTTCCCACCACAGCGTACAGCAAGCCCGCGTAGAGAACCACGCGCACCAGCTCGATCTGGCTTGAGTAACGGTAATCGGAAACGAGGTAGGAGACGATGCACACGGCCAAGAAGGCGATCACCGGCCCCTCAAGGCCGGTCGCTCGAAGTGGGACTACTCCCCTTGACATGAGCACGAGCCAGAACCCAACGATGAGGACGATCGTCGACTCGATGACGAAAGAGGCGGTGACCGACTCTCCGCCCTGTCCAAACGGTAGGAAAGAGATCAGCGCGAGGATCAAGCCAGCCAGCCAGGCCCGCGGATGCCGTGCAGTTCTAAGCAGTGTCAACACAGCGGCTCTCTGGGAATCGGAAGAACGAGGACGACGGAGGCGGAGATTGGGGGGTTCTTCAGGCCCTCGCCGGGCTCTTCAATCTCCTCGCCCTCCCCCCTCGTGTCCCTGAGGGAACGGGGATTTGCTGACGATAACGGGTCGGCGAAACAGAAGTGGGGGCAGTATAGGAACCGCCCCCACTGATGAGACAGAGAGACATCACAGACCGAAATCTGCCGTACATCTCGCGGTGTTTTTCGCGTAGCTGGTGCAGTTGTTTGCGGGAGAAGCCGTCTCGTCGCAGCAGATCCCCTGCGGCAGCGCCTTGAGGATGGTTTCCCCATCGCCGGCAACGACTTCCACTGTGTACAGGGTGCAGTTGCTCCCGTCTCTCGTGTAACCGGTGTAGCTATTCCATTTCACACCCCCCACGTTGGCCGGGAAGTTGACGCCGTACGATGCGAGCATGACGTGAATGCCGTCCGCCGCCGTGCCCCATGTCATGCCGTCGGGATAGCATCCGTCATCCCGATCTGCCGCATATTGGGAAAGGCCCGACCGGAGGGTCTCCAGGTTGGCGATGGCCGACGAAAGGATCGCCTTCTTCTTGAAGCTGATGAAGTTGGGGATGGCGATGGCCGCCAGGATCCCGATGATCGCGACCACGATCATCAACTCGATCAACGTGAAGCCTCTCTGCCCCTTCTGCATCTTGCTCAACATTTCATTTCCTCCTTTCGTTTCAGTGACGCGTCTTATGAATTCATGGTGTGGGATCTCTCCCGCGTTTCCGCTCCCGAGCCTAGCCACATCCCTCCTTTCACTCTGGCGTCCCATATCATCGTCAGTCTCTTCGTTTAGCAAGTGGCGTGCCGGATCCGGCACATCGGCCACGACAAATCCTTCCCTTTATGCAAAACAACCTAATATCAAATAGTTAAAAGTAAACGACGGCCCCGGCCCAACGAGGAGTTCCTCCCTCACTTCCGTCATGAGCGGCCCTGGGCTTCCCCCCGATCCACCCTGTTTGCTGCCGTCCCGCGGCAACGCCGTGACAAATCCCGGCACCCCGAAATCAGGCGAGCGTCCGCACCGCAAACGCACCTGGGTCCGCAGCTTGATGCCTTTGTCTCGCATGGCCGCGTTTGACGGCATGGTCTGGGAATGGAGATAACTCGGCGTCTCAGAGTCCAAAATCGGCCGTACACAGGGGTGTGTTCTTGGCGCTCACGGAGCAGCTCGGGCCGTCCACACAACAGACGCCTGTGGGCAGGGCTTTGAACTGGGTCTCGTTGTCCGCGGCGGTCACATGAATCGTGTACAGAACGCAGCTCACTGCATCTCGCGAATAGTCGAATGTGGACCACTTGACACCGGTCGGCGATGCGGGAAACTGAAGGCCGTGGGTGGCCAATGCGTTCACAAACACGCTGTACTGATTCGTGCTCGGAGGAAAACACCAGTCGTCCTGAGAGGCGGCATACACGGTCAGGGCGGAGCGTGCAGTCTCCAGATTCGCCACGGCGGAAGCGCAGATGGCCTTCTTCTTGAAGCTGATGAAGTTGGGGATGGCGATGGCCGCCAGGATCCCGATGATCGCCACGACGATCATCAGTTCGATCAGCGTGAAGCCTCTCTGATTTCTGGTCATGCCAACCATCTTTCCACGGGGTTCGCCGCTGTGAGTCCCCCTGAAACACTCCCGGGTTAATGCGCATGCAATTCCGATGCCACTTTTTTCCCCACCGAGGACATCCGCCCCTGCCGCCTGGTTGGGGCGCGTCCCCTGGCCCCCCGGCGATTGCCGACTGGGGCGGATTCGCGGGCCCCACCCCGCCGTTCGATCCTCCACCATGCCCGCCTGCGGGCTCAATCCAACCGCCCCC
>CAZEPJ010000016.1:57354-66426 GCA_964514105.1 uncultured Desulfarculaceae bacterium
CGCCCCCGCCCCGCGTTGCCGCTGCGCGTCACCCGCTGACAAATAGCGGCCGTCAGTCCATGCCCAGTTTCTCCATCTTGTACCGCAGGGACCGAAAGCTGATGCCCAGGAGTCGGGCGGCCTCGGTCTTGACCCCCGCCGTCCTGTCCAGGGCCTGGCGGATGAAGGCCCGTTCCCTTTCCTGCAGCCAGGCCTCCAGATCCATCCCATCGGGGCCCAGAACGAACTCCTCGCCCCTTTCGGCCCCCCGGCCCTCCTGCTGCTTGAAGCTGGCCAGCCGGAGGCTCTCGGGCAGGATGATCTTGGACTGCTCCAGCGCCACCCCCCGCTGGATGATGTTCTCCAGTTCACGGACGTTGCCGGGGAAATGGTACTTCTTCAGAGCCTCCAGGGCGAAGGACGACAGGGTCTGGACATCCTTGCCCATCTCCCGCGCGTACTTCTCCAGAAAGTGCTGGGCGAGGAGCAGGATGTCCTCCTTCCTCTCCCGGAGGGGCGGCATATGGATTTGGATCACGTTGAGGCGGTAGTACAGGTCCTCCCTGAAGCGGCCCTTGATGACCTCCTCTTCCAGGTTCTTGTTGGTGGCGCAGATGAGCCGGATGTCCACGTGGATCTCTTCGGTCCCGCCGATGCGCTGGAAGCACTTCTCCTGGGTCACCCTCAGGAGCTTCACCTGAAGGGGAAGGGGCAGCTCCCCCACCTCGTCCAGAAACACGGTGCCCCCGTGGGCGAGCTCCAGGAGGCCGGGCTTGTTGGTCACCGCACCCGTGAAGGCGCCCTTCTGGTACCCGAACAGCTCGCTCTCCAGCAGGTTCTCCGGGAGCCCGCCGCAGTTGATGGTCACCACGGGGCCCTGCTTGCGGTGGCTATGCTCATGAATGGCCAGGGCCACCAGCTCCTTGCCGGTGCCGCTTTCGCCCATGATGAGCACGTTGGTGGGCGTGGCGGCCACCCGGGGGATGAGGTCGAAGACCTTCTGCATCTGGGGGCTGGCGCCCAGTATATCCCCAAAACGGGTGCGCGTTCGATCGGCCGCCGCGGCCCTGGGCCCGCCCTGTTTCTTCCGCCTGGCCAGGGCCCCGCGCACCACCTCCTTCATCTCCTCCACGTCGAAGGGCTTGGCGATGTAGTCGAAGGCGCCCTCCTTCATGGCGTCCACCGCCGTCTCCGTGGAGGCATAGGCCGTAATGAGGATGACGCCCACGTCCGGGTCCGTCTCCTTGATCCTCTGGAGGAGCTCAAGCCCGCTGATCCTGGGCATCTTCAGGTCGGTGATGATCAGGTCGAAGGGATACTGGGCCATGGCCCTGAGGGCCTCCTCGCCGTTGCCCACGGCCTCCACGGCGTGCCCTTCCTTCTGGAGCAGGATGGAGAGGAAATCCCGCATCCCCTCCTCATCGTCCACCACGAGGATGCGCGGCGGATCCGCCATGGGCTGGGACTCCTTCATCGGGCTTGGGCCCGATAAACGATGCGACCGTCGACGATGGTCATGGCCACGGCCCCTCTGAGGCTCCATCCGCCGAAGGGGGTGTTCTTCCCCTTGGACCGGAAATCCCGGGGCTCCACCTTCCAGGAACGGTCGAGGTCGATCAGCGTGACGTCCGCCGGCTCTCCCGTGGCCAGTGATCCCCCCGGCACTTTGAGAATCCTGGCCGGATTCAGGGACACCTTCCTGACCCACTCCGCCAGGGAGAGCACCCCCCCGGCCACCAGCATGAGGGTGAGGCCCACCAGGGTCTCCAGGCCCGAGATGCCGAAGGCGGCCGCCTCGTATTCCAGGTCCTTGTCCACCACGGCATGGGGGGCGTGGTCCGTGGCTATGGCATCGATGGTGCCATCCCGCAGTCCGGCCTGGAGGGCCTCCACGTCCGCCGGACTGCGCAAGGGGGGGTTGACCTTGGTGGCCGTATCCCACTGGCGCACGGCGTCGTGGGTGAGGATGAGATGGTGGGGGGTGGCCTCGGCGGTCACGGAGACCCCCCTGGCCTTGGCCTCGCGGACCATGCGCACGGATCCCGCCGTGCTCACGTGGGCAATGTGCACGGAACAGCCCGTGAGCTCCGAAAGCAGGATCTCACGGGCCACCACGACCTCCTCCGCCGCCGATGGGATGCCCCGAAGCCCCAGTTGGAGCGAGACCTCCCCCTCGTGCATGGCGCCGGCGGCGGCCAGGCTGTGATCCTCGCAATGGGAGATCACGGGCAGATCGAAGGTCCGGGCGTACTCCATGGCGCGGCGCATGACCATGGCATTGGCCGGGCAGCGGCCGTCGTCCGAGAGGGCCACCGCGCCGCACGCCTTGAGTTCGCCGATCTCCGCCAGGGCCTCCCCCTTCAACCCCCGGGAGATGGCCCCGATGGGCCTGACCCGCACCATCCCCTCCGCCTCGGCCTTGCGGACGATAAACTCGGTGACCGCCCCGCAATCGTTGGGCGGATCCGTGTTGGGCATGCACGCCACGGTGGTGATCCCGCCTGCGGCCGCCGCCTCGGTCCCCGTCCGCACGGTCTCCTTGTATTCGTATCCGGGTTCCCGCAGATGGACGTGCATGTCCACCAGTCCCGGCACCACGGCCCGGCCTGCGGCGTCGATGACATCCGCGGTGTCGGCCCCGGCGGGCGGAGGTTCGCCGGGCGCCCGGATGGCGCAGACCCGCCCGTCCGCAATCCACAGATCCGCGGGCCCGTCTACGCCCTGGCCCGGATCTATGAGCCGCCCCCCTCTAATGCACAGCATCGCCCCTGCCCCCTCCGGCCAGGAGATAGAGAACGGCCATCCTGACCGCGACCCCGTTTGTGACCTGATCCAGAATGACCGAAGCCGAGCCCTCCGCCACATCCGGTGAGATCTCCACGCCCCGGTTCATGGGTCCCGGGTGCATGATCAGGGCCCCCGGGTTCACCTGCTCCAGGACCTCTCTCGACAGCCCGAAGAAGCGGGCGTACTCCCGCTCCGAGGGGAAAAACGCCCCCTGCAGCCTCTCCTTCTGGATGCGCAGCACCATGATCACATCCGCGCCCGCGATGCCGGCTCGGAGATCCGTGAACACGTCCACGCCCAGCGAGTCGATCCCCCTGGGGATCAGCGTGCGCGGGGCCACCACCCGGACCTCGGCGCCCATTTTCATGAAGCCGTAGATATTGGACCGCGCCACGCGGCTGTGGGCGATGTCGCCCACGATGGCCAGCCGGAGGCCCTCGATTCTCCCCTTCTTCTCCCGCACCGTGAACAGATCCAGGAGGGCCTGGGTGGGGTGCTCCCGGAATCCGTCGCCTGCATTGATCACCGACGCCTTGAGCGATCGCGCCAGCATCAGGGGGGTGCCGGCGGCGCTGTGGCGGATGACCAGGATGTCCGGCTCCATGGCCTGGAGATTGCGGGCCGTGTCCAGCAGGGTCTCGCCCTTGACCACGCTGCTGGTGGACACCGAGATGTTGACGGCATCGGCGCTCAGCCGTTTGGCGGCGATCTCGAAGGAGGTGCGCGTGCGGGTGCTGGCCTCGAAAAAGAGGGTCACCACGGTCTTGCCCCGCAAGGTCGGCACCTTCTTGATCTCCCGGGTGGAGATCTCCTTGAACGACTCGCCCGTATCCAGGACGGTCCGGATCTCCTGGGCCGTCAAATCCTCGATGCCCAGGAGGTCCTTGCGCCGCCACACGGCACCATCCGGAGCTTCCATCATCGTCCGTCCTTCCACCCCGGTCCCACCAGGAGGACCTCGTCCTGTTCGCCCATCTCTTCGACGCGCACGATCACCGACTCCTCGCGCTCCGTGCGCAGGGAGATCCCCACATAGTCGGGACGGATGGGCAGCTCCCGGTGGCCCCGGTCCACCAACACGGCCAACTGGACAAGGGCGGGGCGCCCGAAGTCCATGAGGGCATCCAGCGCCGCCCGGGTCGTCCGGCCCGTGAACAGGACGTCGTCCACCAGGATGATCTTGCCATCGTCCACCGGGAAGGGGATCTCGGTCTTCTGGACAACTGGCTGCCTTCTCCCGCGGGAGACATCGTCCCGATACAGCGTGACGTCGATGACCCCGGAGCGCACCCGGGTCCCCTCCACCGACTCCAGCTCCCTGGCCAGGCGGTGGGCCAGGTAGATCCCGGCCGTACGGATGCCCACCATGGCCAGATCACGGGCCCCGCGATGCCATTCCAGGATTTCGCTGGCCATGCGGCGCAGGACCCGCCTCAGCCCCGCGGCGTCCAGGATCCGCCGGCTCCCAAACCCGTTCTCAACCACAGATCACCTCGCGACCGCCCGCCCCTCACGGCGGGGTGTCATGCCTCGGGAAGTCTCCGACCGTTCGGCCCCGGCCTACTCCCGGCTTGAATCCATATCTTCGTCAACAAATTCCATTAGTTAAACTGTTCGATTTCATATCATATCAAAAGAGGCCCGTCAAGCTCTTTGATGTTACTGCGGAATATCCTTACAGACCCGACTGGGAGGAGAAGCAAGGGGATTGGGGAAGGCTCCGCCCGTTGCCCCCCTGGGGGCCCTGGCCTCCGGGGACGTGCGAACCCGCCAATTGTCCGATCCCGCCAGCCGTCATTAGCCGGTGCAGGAGAACGGCCCTGCCCGAGGCTGCCTGATCCATCCGGGACCGCCCCCCCCCAAGGGCACGCCGGGGGCCTGGGACTCATTCGCCCGGGCGAATTCTAGCAAAGCCCGTGCCGTAAAGGAAGGCTTGGGAAGGGGAGGCCCCGGCGGTCCCTTCCACCCCGCCGGCGCCGGTGTTTGGGATGGGCCGTGGGACCCGCAGCAACCGCGGGCCGCACCCCCGCATGTCGGCTGCGGTCGGGGCCCGCTTGGGGAGAAGGACAGGCTCCTTCCCGCAGCGCCGGGCGACAGCAAATCCAGGGCCCGAGCTGGCCAGGCGGGCACGGGGGCAGGACGATGCCCCTGTCTGTCACGAGCATGACAGCGTGGGGCACGGGGGTCAGTGGATCAGATCTCCGATTCGGCTCCAGCGGATTCCGTGGTTGGTCCCGTCCCAGGAGTAGTAAATGAGGAAGGCTTTGCCCTTGACCGTGCCCACGTGCACGAAGCCCCAGTACCGGGAATCCCGGCTGTTGTCCCGGTTGTCCCCCATGACGAACAGGGAATCATGGGGGACCTGCACCGGGCCGAAATTATCCCGGGGGTCCATGCCGCGGGGCAACACCCGCGATTCCGTGAAGACCCCGCGCGGGTCCTCCACGGCCTGGCCGTTGATGTAGATCCGCTTATCCCGGATCTCCACCGTCTCCCCGGCCACGGCGATGACGCGTTTGATGAAGTCCTTGCTCTCGTCCAGGGGGTATACGAAGACCACGATATCCCCCCGCTGGGGGCGGGTGAAGGGGAGCAGTCGGATGCGGGTGTACGGGATCCGAAACCCGTAGATGAACTTGTTCACCAGGATATGGTCCCCGATCTCCAGGGTGGGGATCATGGAGCCCGACGGGATCTTGAACGCCTGCACGATGAAGGTCCGAATAAACAGGGCCACCACCAGGGCGATGAGGATGGCCTCCCCGTACTCCCGCCACGCCCCCCTGCTTCGCCCCCGGGAAGGCGCAACCTGGGCGGACCCCGCACTGGGCCTCTCGCGAGCCGGCGGCGCCATCAGTTTCTCCCCACCCCGAAATACCGGAAGCCCTTGTCCCGCATGCGATCGGGATCGTAGATGTTCTTGAGGTCCAGCAGCACCGGGGCCGCCAGAAGGGCCTTCATCCGATCCAGGTCCAGGTTGCGGAACTGATTCCATTCCGTGGCGATGATCAGGGCATGGCTCCCCTGGGCGGCCTCGTACGAATCGGCGCAAAACGCGACGTCGCCCGCCAGCACCTTGGAGGCGTTCTCCATGCCCACCGGGTCGTACGCCCGGACCCTTGCGCCGCGGGCCAGAAGCTGCTGGGCAATGAAGACGGCCGGTGCCTCCCGGATGTCGTCGGTGTTGGGTTTGAAGGTGAGGCCCAGGATGGCCAGGGTCTTGTCCCGCACCCCGCCCACGGCCTTGTCGATCTTCTCCACCACCCACTCCCGCTGGCGCTGGTTGACCCGGATCACGGCCTCCACGATGGCCAGGGGCGCGCCCGCCTCCTGCCCCAGGTGGGCGAAAGCCCGGGTGTCCTTGGGAAAGCATGACCCGCCGAAGCCCGGCCCCGGGTGAAGGAACTTGGCACCGATGCGTTGATCCAGTCCCATCGCCCTGGCCACCTGGTGGACATCTGCACCCACCTTCTCGCACAGCACGGCCATCTCGTTGATGAACGAGATCTTGGTCGCCAGGTAGGCGTTGCTGGCGTACTTGATCATCTCCGAGGTCTGGATGTTGGTCACCACGAAGGGCGCCTCGATGAGGTACAGCGGGTTGTACAGGTCCCGAAGAATGGCCCTGGCCTGGTCGCTCTCCGCCCCCACGATCACGCGGTTGGGACGCATGAAGTCCTCCACGGCCGAACCCTCCCGGAGGAATTCCGGGTTGTTGGCCATGTCGAAGTGGAAGGCCTCCTTGCTCCGCTCGCGGATGATCCGCTCCACTCTTCGCGTGGTGCCCACGGGGACGGTGCTCTTGGTCACAACCAGCTTGTACCCGTTGAGGGCGTCACCGATCTGGGCGGCCACCGAATCCACCGCCCGCAGGTCCACGCTCCCGTCCTCCTGCGAGGGCGTGCCCACGCAGATGAAGATGACCAGGGCATTCTGAACCGCCGACGAGAGATCCCCGCTGAAGGTGAGGCGTCCCTGGGCCATGTTGCGCTGAACCATCTCCTCCAGGCCGGGCTCGAAGAACGGAATGCGCCCCGTCTGAAGGCTCTCGATCTTGGACTGCTCCTTGTCCACACAAGTCACCCGCAGACCAAATTCCGCGAAGCACGCCGCGGTGACAAGCCCGGCATAGCCGGCCCCGACGACACAGATGTTCATCCCGCCCCATCTCCTTTCCTCACAGAGGATCATCCCCGTCGGCGGCCGACTCTGCCCGCCGCTGGATCGCCGGGCCTTGCCGGCGCATTCTTCCGGGGCCCGCCCCGTCGGCCTTGGCCCTTGGACGGGCCGCGTCACATCCGGAAAGATCCCAGGGTCAGCCGGATCCCCTCGGGAAAGCCTACCCGCGGCTCATACCCCAGGAGCCCCTTTGCCCAAGAGATATCCGCCCTGGAGTGGCGAACGTCCCCCGCCCGGGGGGGGGCGAACTGGGGATCGGCCTTGACGCCCAGGACCCGCGCCATGGTCGCCAGGAGACTGAGCACGCTCACGCTCTTGCCGCAAGCCACGTTGAACACCCGGCCCGGGGCCCCCGACGCGAAGCAGGCCCTGAGGTTGGCCTCCACCACGTTCTCCACGTACGTGAAATCCCGGGTCTGGAGCCCGTCGCCGTAAATCGTCGGACGTCGGCCCTCCAGCAGGGCCTGTGCGAACAGCGGCACCACCGAGGCGTACTGGGACGACGGGTCCTGCCGGGGGCCGAAGATGTTGAAGTACCGGAGCGCCACCGTCTCCAGCCCGTACGAGTGATAGAACGCCCGGCAGTACCCCTCGCCCGCCAGCTTGGTCGCCGCATAGGGGGAAAGAGGCCCCGGGGCCATGGTCTCCCGCTTGCGCGCCGTCTCGCCCCTCCCTCCCTCCAAATCCCCGTACACCGAGGAGGAGGAGGCGAAGACCACCCGCTGAACCCCGGCCTCGCGGGCGCATCGCAGCACCTTGATGGTGCCCTCCGTATTCACCCGATGGCTGCTCAGCGGGTCCTTGACGGATCGGGGCACCGACGGGATGGCCGCCTGATGCAGCACATACTGAACCCCGCCCATGACCTCGGTCAGAAAGGCCTCGTCGCAGATGTCTCCCTCGGCCACCTGGAGGCGGGGATCCCCGGCCAGATGAGAGAGGTTCTCGCGCCGCCCGGTGGAGAAGTCGTCCACGACCCGGACCCGATGGCCGTCGCGCACCAATCGGTCCACCAGATGCGATCCAATAAAACCGGCGCCGCCGGTCACCAGGAACATGTCCATCGAAGTCTTCCTGACGCTCCTTTCACGACCGCTGGGGGCAGCCCCGCAGGAATCCCCCCGCCGGTGCAGGGATCGGCTCCCAAAGGGCCCTTCCCGTCGGCTCGACGCCCATGCACCCATCTCCGACCCCGGCGGCAGGGCCCAAGACCCCGTCTCCCGCCGCGGGGGTCGCCTCGCGCTCATGGCCGGCCCGATCCCCGCCCGTCCGCCTGTTGAAACCCCAAGGGGCCGGGTACATGACCTCCGCCAGAAACAGCCCCCTTGCAGGCGCCGTGATTCCCGCCGCAGACCGGTCTCGCGCCTCCATGAGTCCGGCCATGCCGTCGGCCGGCCGGCGGCCCAGTCCGACTTCCACCAGGGTGCCCACGATGGAGCGAACCATGTACTTGAGATAGGCGTTGGCCTCGATCCAGAAGGTCAAACCGTCGCCCCGCCGCACCCAACCGCACCCCGTGACCTCCCGCACCGCATGCCGCCCGTCGCAATTCGCCGACCGGAACGAGGAGAAATCATGCACCCCACAAAGGGCCTGGGAGGCCGCCTCCATGGCCTCGAGATCGAGTGGCCGGGATATCCACCACGCATGCCGGTAGCCGAAGGCCGACACCACGGCGCCGTTCCATATGCGGTACTCGTACCGCTTCCCCCGGGCGCTGAATCGCGCGTGAAATGCCCACGGCATCTCCTCGGCTCGCAGGACCCGGATATCCGGGGGCAGCAAGGCGTTGACGCCCCTTTGAATGGCCTCCACGGGAAGCGCGCACGGGGTATGAAAATGCACCACCTGCCCCAGGGCGTGGACCCCGGCGTCCGTGCGGCCCGCAGCCACGACGCGACCGGCCGTCTGGGTGATCCGAAGGACTCGCTCCTCCAAGACCTGCTGGATGGTTACGACGCCGGGTTGGATCTGCCACCCGTGGTACGCACCGCCGTCGTACTCGAGGACCAACCGGATGTTCCGCTGCTTGCCCATGGTCTCCGAATGGGACCGCGCCCCGCGCCGGCTCAGCAGGCCCTAAATTCAAACAATATTATCATGATCGCGGCACATGGGCAATGCCGC
>CAZEPJ010000017.1:0-62746 GCA_964514105.1 uncultured Desulfarculaceae bacterium
ATCCCCACCCTCTGGTTCGTGTATGTGGCCTTTGCCATGAACACGGCCATCACCACGGCCATGATGACGTGGCTTCCCTCGTACTTCCACCGCTTCCATGGCATGAGCGAGCAGCGGGCCGGCACCATGGCGGCCGGGCTGGCCCTGTTGGTCCTGGTGGGGGCACCCCTGGGCGGGTTCCTGGCCGATCGATGGCGGAGACGTCGCCTCAACGCTCGGCTGGTCTTCTCGGGCCTGACCTCCCTCCTGGCGGCCGTGTTCCTGGCCGGGGCCCTGCTTCTGGCCCAGACGCCGGCCTTCGCACCCCTCCTGGTGGCCTTCGGGGTGCTGACGGTCTGCTATGTGGCCCCGTCGGCCGCCGTGACCCAGGACGTGGTCCAACCCGGGCTTCGGGCCCTCTCGTACGCCCTGTGCGTGGTGTGCCAGCACCTGCTGGGCGGGGCGTGGTCTCCCATGATCATCGGCGGCCTGTCGGACCGGGTGGGGCTGGACAAGGCCCTGTGGGTCATGCCCGTCTTGGGCCTCTTGGCCGCGGGGCTCCTGTTCTGGGGGTCGCGATCGTACGAGCGGGACCTGGCCCGGGTCAAGCCCGTGACGCTCATGGAGGAATGAGGCGCCGGGCGATCAACGGGCCCCTGTCTTTCCCGCAGATCATGGAGGGGCACAGAGGGCCGTGGGATTCAGACGGGCTTCACCATGACGCTGTGGATGGCCCCGGCCAGGCGGCCGTCCACAACCAGGGGGGAGAAGGTGACCACCAGCCGCCGGCCAAAGCGCTCCACCTCCCAGCCATAGCGCTCCCTCCTCCCGGCCTTGAACGCATGGAGCATCTCATCGATGCGCGCGTTGCTCTCGGTTCGCTTGTGGCAGGCGCGCACGTCCGTGCCGATGAACTCGGCTCTGCGCTCGAGGATCTCCGGGGCGTACCGGTTGAAGTACCGGATCGTCCCCTCGGGGTCCACCAAGGTCACGGCCACGGGGATCTGGTCGAGGACATGGGGAAGCAATCCAACGAGGTCCGCTGAGAGATCAGCCATCCTGTCCCTCCGTCGCCCAAGGGGCGCCTTGAGTGCAGCCATCAACGTCGGTGGCCGTATGGCGGGCAACCTCACCGCATGAACAGTATCTTGTACCCCTCCATGTACACGTAGAACCAGTGAACGCCCATGCCCCACAGGAAAAAGACGAACAGGGCCAGGAGTCCCGACAGGAGGGCCAGGACGGGCCACGGCGTGATCACCCGGACGGGCTCCCCCTGCCGCTTGAGCCGCCAGCGGCAGGCCATCTCGCAGAGCCCCGCCTGGGCAAAGGTGCCGATGAACGCCAGGAGAAAAACGGAGTTGAGCCCATAATAGAGGGTCTCACCCGGGGTGAAGAACTCGCCCACGCGGAGCAGCTCCTTGACCTCCCAGGCCGCGGGGGTGAACAGACAGGCCAGCAAGCGGGTCCGGAGGGAGGCCCCGCCGAAAAAGGCCACGGGATAGATGAGCAGCGGGCCATGGGCGATGGCCGCCCAGAGGACAACCCCCGAGGCCCAGGCCACCGCCTGATGGAGAGCCGGCTCCTCCAGCCGCCACGAGGCGTTGTAGGCCAGGCTGCTTCCGGCCATGGCCACGAAGACCAGGACCGGGGGCCAGAGGGTCCTGGCCTGAGATATCTCCCTCACAGCCGATCTCCCCTCTTCAATGCCTCCAGCATTCCCTTGAGCTGGGGCAGGAGCCGCGCCCCCTGCGGGGTGCCCATGAGATTGTTCCGCTGCCGGGGATCCTGCAGCACGTCGTACATCTCCGGCGTGCGCCGCCCCATGAACTCCATGTACACGTGGCGGTCCGTCCTCACGGCCCTGGTCTCGGGGGCGTTGTACGGGAAGTCCTTGAAGTACTCGTAGAGCCAGGCCCTGCGCCCAGGGGCCGCGGCCGAGCGCAGGATGGGCAGGAAGCTCTCCCCTTCCATGACCCGATGGGGCGCAGCGCCCGCCAGCTCCAGGAGCGTGGGGGCCAGGTCGATGTTGAGGACCATCTGGGGGGCCTGGCGGCCGGGATCCGGGATGAGGCCGGGGCACCGCACGATGAGCGGGATGCGGATGGCCTCCTCGTAGGCCCAGCGCTTGTCCACGAGGCGATGTTCCCCGAAGAAGTAGCCGTTGTCCCCCGCATACACGATGACGGTGTCCTGAGCCATTCCCAGCTCTTCCAGGCGCCTCAGCAACCGGCCGATCTCCCGGTCCAGGGCCACCACGACCCGGGCGTAGTTCAGGTACAGGGTTCGCAGGTGTCCCAGGGTCCCGGCCCAGATGGCCCCACGGGTGGAGGTGACCCAGGGGTCGGCCTCCCTGGGCAGGGGAGGCTTGCGTCCCTCGTACAGGAGGGCCAGGTCGCGGGGCGGGCTGAACTCGTGGTGCACGGCCTTGTGGGACAGAAAGAGGCAGAAGGGGTTCCGCCGCCTTCGCTCCACGAAGACCAGGGCCCGATCCGTGAGCTCCTCGGTGATGTAGGGCCTCCGGGAGGGCTCCGGCGCCCCGTCGACGATGAGGGGACAGTCCCAGTACTGCCCCTGCCCTCCCTGGGCCGTGAAGGTGACGAAGTGGTCCACGCCGCGAAGCCTGGGCAGCCGGCCGGGCATGTGCCACTTGCCGATGAAGGCCGTGTCGTATCCCACGGCCTTGAGGAGTTCCAGGAAGGTGACGTTGGCATCGTTCCACGGGGTGAGGTTGTTTCGCACCCCGTGGGTATGGGCGTACATCCCCGTCAGGAAGCTGGCCCGACTGGGGCTGCACAGAGAGGTGGTGACGAACGCGTTGGTGAAGCGAACCCCCTGGTCGGCCAGCCGGTCCAGGTGGGGGGTCTCCACAAAGGGGTGGCCCGCGCAGCTCAGGAAATCCCAGCGGTGGTCGTCGCTCAGGATGAATACCACGTTGGGTCGATTGGGGCTCCGGCCCTGGGCCCGGGTCGGAAACGGGGGAAGGAGCCCGCTGAGGGCCGCGGCCGTTCCTGCGGCCATGGCCCGAAGGGCGTTGCGCCGGGTCAGGGGCCCGGGGTCCGGAGGCCACCCACTCCCGGCGGACCGCCCGCCATTGTCAGCTCCCTTGGTTCTGCTGCGGCGCTTTGCGGCCACCTGGCGCTCCCCGGGATCTCAGAGGGAAAGAACGCAAACCAGTCGATATCCCTGCCCCTGGGCCGCGGCCTCCAGCCTCTGTCGGACATGGCCGTAGTCCAACCGCAGCTGGAATTTGGGGCCCAGCCCGACGAGTTTCTCCTGGATGGTACCCTCCCTGGGGCCGGACCCGGTCTTGTACGACTCGACGCAGACGCCCAATCCGGCATCGCCCCCCGACAACCCCGAACCCGACTCCACCAGCCGCTCGCTGTACCGGACCTCCTTCGCCGTCTCGTCCACCCGAAAACGTGCCACGTACGTCGCCTTCTTCCTGGACAGAAAGGCCTTGCGCTCGGCCAAGACGGCCTCCAGGGTGTAAACGCCCTTCCTCTCCTTGAGGGTGCCGCCCAGGGCGGCCGCCACCTCTTTCATCGCCTTGACCCATTGGTCCGTCACGCCCGATCCTCCTCACCAGGTCTTGCCCGTGGGCAGCCCCCCCGAGCCCACCCAGTATATCCGTCCTGGGCAAGGAGCGAAAGGGACACCGAATCGGATTTACCAAGGCGGCGAATCGTGGGATCATGAGGCGGCCTGCGAAGATCCACGGCAATCCGCTCGAGGAGGAAGATGAGATATGACAGACGTCAAGGCGTTGGTTCAGGCGCATAAAGAACGGATCGTGGAGGCCCGCCGGGCCCTTCATCGAATTCCGGAGGCCGCCCATGCGGAGCACAAGACGGCCGCCTTTGTGGCCGGATGGCTCCAGCAGATTGGGCTGGATGTCCAGAGCGGAGTGGGGGGCACCGGGGTGGTGAGCCTTCTGAAGGGGGGCTCTCCGGGAAAGACCCTCATGATCCGGGCGGACATGGACGCCCTCCCGGTGCAGGAGGAGACGGGGCTTTCGTTTGCTTCTGAGCATCCGGGGGCCATGCACGCCTGCGGCCACGACGCCAACATGGCCATGGTCCTGGGGGCGGCGGCCGTCCTGGCCGGGGTCCGGGATCGCCTCAAGGGGAGCGTCAAGTTCGTGTTCCAGCCCGCGGAGGAGGGGGCCTCCGGGGCCAAGCCCATGATCGAGGCCGGTGTGATGGAGGACCCCCATGTGGAGTGGGCCATCGGTTGTCATCTGTGGCCGGGCATGCCCGAGGGGCATGTGGGCGTCAAGGCGGGTCCTCTCATGGCGGCCATGGACCGCTTCGACATCAAGATCCTGGGGAGGGGGGGCCACGGGGCCATGCCCCATCTGTGCGTGGATGCCCTGGAGGTGGGCACCCAGGTGGTGAGCGCCCTCCAGCGCGTGGTGAGCCGCCAGATGGATCCGCTCCAGCCCTCGGTGGTGACCGTGGGGAGCTTCCACGCGGGCACCGCGTTCAACGTGATCCCCGAGACGGCGGAGATGTGCGGAACGACCAGGACATTTGACCGGGACATCTGGCACAGCTGGCCAAAGCGCCTGGAGCGGGTGGTGCGCGGCGTGTGCGAGGCCATGGGCGCCCGCTACGACTTCCGGTACACGTACGGCTGCCCCCCCACGGTCAACGACCCTGCCATGGCCGAGCTGGTGCGCCGCTGCGCCGTGGCCGCGGTGGGAGAGGATCATGTGGCGGCGCCCGATTCCACCATGGGCGGGGAGGACATGTCCTGCTTCCTGGAGCGGGCCCAGGGATGCTATTACTTCCTGGGCGTGGGAAAAGAGGGCGGTGCGCCGGTCCACAATCCCCGGTTCGACTTCAACGAGGCGGTCCTTCTCATCGGCGCCGAGATCCATTGCCGGGTGGCCCTTGAACTGCTCAGTTGAACAAACGGGGAGACAGGAGCCAGGAGGCACAATCCCCAATCCGCAGCCAAGCTCTCCCCTCTGGCTCCTGATGTCAGATCGATCCGTCTGGAGATGGGGTGCCCATGCGCGCATGAATTCGGATGATCTGCGGGTCGCTCGCCCCTGACACGGATACGCGGGTTGCGGCCAATGGCCGCCCTATGCCATGAACGCCCCTCCGTTGACGTCCAGGGTCACTCCGGTGACAAAGGGGGAGTCCAGGAGGAACTCGAAGGCCCGGGCCACGTCCGCCACCTTTCCCAGGCCGGGGACCACCACCTTGGCCTTGAGGTCCGCCTTCTGCTCCTCGGACCAGGCAACGAAGGGCCCCGCGTCCTCGATGAAGGCCGGGGCAATGGCGTTGACCGTGATGCCCCACGGCCCCAGCTCCCGGGCCGCGTACTTGGTCATCCCGACCATGCCGGCCTTGGAGGCCGCGTAATGGGGGCCGATGACGCCGCCCCCCCGGGCCGCGATGGAGGCCATGTTCACGATGCGTCCGAAGCCCGCGGCCTTCATGTCGGGCACCACTTGAGCGCACCAGTAAAAGGCCGCGCTGAGGTTGACCCGCACGGTCTCGTCCCAGTCCGCGATGGAGATCTCGTCGAAGGAGCGCCTGGGCATGATCCCGGCGTTGTTGACCAGGACGGTCACCGGTCCCAGCTCGCTCCGGACCCGCTGATACTGATCCGAGACGGTCCCGGAGTCCCCGGCGTCGCCCTTGAGGAGCAGGACGCGCCCCCCCTCGGACAGCAGGCCCCGCAGGCGGGCCTCGGCCGCCCTGGCCCCCGCATCGTCGGAGACGTAGGTCAGGGCCACGGAAGCCCCCCGCCTCGCCAGGGACCCGGCCAGGCCCAGCCCGATACCCCGGGTCCCGCCGGTGACCACGCCCACAATCCCGGCCATCTCCATCATGGAGTCTCCCTCCCGCCGCCGTCTCCCCAGCCGTTGCCGGGGGGCATTGCAGACCTCCATGGTAGAGGGAGCCATCCCAGCAAATCAACCCCGGCCGCAATCACCCCAAACGTCCTTGAGACGATTGGGCCGATTTGGGCAACAGACCGCCGGGTAAGTGGGTCCTGGCCCTCTTTTTCCTGTTGCTTTTGCGGGCAATGTCTCTTACAAGAAGGGGAACGCCGGGGAGGAAGCACCCAGGGGCCGTCATCTGTGGGGGAGGCCGGCCAGACACAGGTTCGTGGGACGGTTCCAGCTGAGGGGCGGCGCACGGTCCGTGGGAGTTGGCGTGGGTTGCCGGCGACGGATAACCGATGCCGCCGCGGCTGCGCCGTGGACAGGGGCGCCACCATTGGATCTGCGGTCCGGACCCGCATCCGGGGAGGGGAGAGATGGGCAGGAGGGTCATGCTCGGGGTTCTGCTGCTTCTGGTCTTCGTCGTCATCGGCTCCGTGGCCTACCTCCGGGGGTTCAACCCCGACTACGATGGGCGAATCCGGGTGGAGGGGTTGAAGGATCCGGTTGTCATTGAGCGAGACGAACTGGGCGTCCCTTTCATCCAGGCCCAGGGCGAGGAGGACTTGTTCCTGGCCTGGGGATATGCCAACGCCCAGGACCGCATGTTCCAGATGGAGGTCATCCGCAGGGCGAGCCAGGGGCGGCTCTCGGAATTCGCCGGGGAAGGCGCCCTGACCCAGGACCTGTTTCTGCGGGCCATGCGCTTCTATGAACTGGCGCGGCAGGAGGCGGAGAGGCTCCCGCAATGGATCCGCATGAACCTCCAGCGCTATGCCGACGGGGTCAACCTCCATCTGAGCACCCGCGGCGTTCCCCTCCAGATGCGGATGCTGGGCCTCCAGAAGGAGCCCTGGGGTCCGGCGGACCCCATCGCGGTGGGGATGATGCTCAACTGGACCCTGGCCGGCAACATGCGCCTGGAGCTCCTCTATCACGGCATGGCCCAGAGGCTGGGCCGGGAGCGATGCGAGAGGCTTCTCGACCTGTCACCGGCGCACACCCCCACCATCATGGAGGGGATCACCGCCCGGGGACCTGACCCGACGGCCCTACCCGCGTTGATGGGGGCGCTGGGACCCATGGCGGGCTCCCGCTCGGCAAGCAACAACTGGGTGGTGGGGCCACGAAGGAGCGCTTACAAGGGGCCCATCCTGGCCAACGACCCCCACGTCCACGACTCCAAGATCCCATCGGACTTCTGCCTGGTGCGGCTCAAGACCCGGGACTACGAGGTGGCGGGCGGCCAGGTGGCCGGGCTCCCCTTCATCCCCTTCGGGTACAACCAGCACATGGCGTGGGGGGTCACCAACAACGGGGCGGATATCGTCGATTTGTTCCTCGAGACCGTGGACGAACGCCACGGGACATTCCTCTCGGGAGGCAAGCCCCAGCCCCTCACCGTCAAGAAGGAGGTCTTTCAGGTCAAAGGAAAGGGGCCCGTGGACAGGACCCTGCGGTGGGCGGGGAGGCGCCCACTGCTGAACGAGGTCTTCCCCCAGTTGGGGGCCCCGGTGAGCCTGGACTGGATCGGCTTCGAGGGGGCCACCATCGAGGGCTTCTTCCATCTCAACGGGGCGCGCGACTACGCGCAGTTCCAGGCCGCGGCCCGCAGGATCGGCATCTCGGCCCAGAACATGGTGTATGCGGACCATCGAGGCAACATCGCCTATCAGCTCATCGGCCTTCTCCCGGAGCGCAAACGGGGGACGGGCAATCTTCCCCGACAGGCCGCCGCAGGGGGGGGCAACTGGGATGGGCCCCTGCCCGCGGAGAAGAACCCCAGCCTCCTGAATCCCAAACAGGGCTTCATCATCACGGCCAACAACAAGGTGGTCAGTGACTTCCCAACGGACATGAACGGCACGTACGCGCCCCGGTACCGGTACGAGCGCATCCACCGCATGCTCCTGGATCGGGACCGCATCGATGCGGCGTACATCAAACGCATGCAGACCGACAGCCGCACGGAGCTGGCCGGCCGGGTCCTCCTGCTCATGAAGAGGCACATCACGCCCCGGGACGCACGGGCAGCCCGGGTCCTGGATATGGTCCTGGGGTGGGACGGATGGGCGGGCACCGACTCGACGGCCGCGGCCGTCTACAACACGTTTCTGGTGCGCTTCATGTTTCAGACCCTGGTGGACGAGCTGGGGGAGGACCTGGCCCAGGAGTTCGTGGGGCAGCGGTACGCCAGCCTGGAGCGGTTCCTGAGCCTCGCGGACGAGGGGAGCGACTTCTTCGACGACGTCCGGACCCCCCGGCGGGAGGGCGTGGGGGAGATCGCCACCCGGGCCTTCCACGAGACCCTGGAACTGCTCTCCCGCCACACAGGGAGCCGGGACCCGGCCGCGTGGACCTGGGGGAAGCTCCACGCCATCCGCTTCGACCACGTCCTGGGCCGATCCCGGCTCCTGGCGCGCCTGGTGAACGAGGGCCCCTTCCCCTTCCAGGGCGACTGCGAGACCAACAACCGCGCTCACTTCACGGAGGTCGCACCGCCCTTCACGGCCACCCTGGCCGCGGGGCTGCGACTCATCGTGGTCTTCGACCCCCAGCCCCGGGGCGAGATGATGCTCATCACCGGTCAGAACGAGTGGTTCATGAGCCGTCACTACAAGGACATGACCCGGCTCTGGCTTCGGGGAGACTACTTCTCGGTGGAGGGATCCGAGGCCGCGTACCGCCTGGAGATGGTTCCCTCGGGGCGCTGATCAAGGGGGCAGCGCCCCCGGAAAGAGCCGCCGGGCGTTCTGCGTGGTGATGCAGGCCACGTCCTCGGCCGGGACCCCCTTGATGGCTGCAATGGCCTCACAGGCCAGCAGGATGTTGGCCGGCTCGTTGCGCTCCTCCCGGCTGGGGCCCAGGACCGGAGCGTCGGACTCGAGCAAGAGCCGCTCCAGGGGGACCTGCCGGGCCAGCTTTTGCTTCTGGGGCGAGCGCACGATGGAGGGGGGGATGGAGAAGAAGTAGCCCGCTTCCAGGGCCGGCAGGGCCGCCGAGGCCTTGCCGTCGAATGCGTGGAGGAGCACCCGCCGGGCCCCCTGCTCCCGCAGGAAGGCAATGGTGTGACGACCGGCCGAGCGGGAGTGGACGTTCAGGGGCAGGTCCAGCTCCCGGGCCAGGGCGATCTGCCGTGCCAGGATCTCTCTCTGCACCGCCCGCTGGGCCTCATCCTGGATCACCCAGCGGTCCAGCCCCACCTCGCCCACAGCCACGAGTTCGTCCGCATGGGCGCGGATGAAAGCCACCATCTCCGCGGCCTCCTGCCGATCCACCACCGTGGGGTGAAGCCCCGCACACGGCCGGATCAGGGGATGGCGCCGCGCCAGGGCGAGAGTCTCCTCGGCGTCCACCAGGGTCTCGGTCACGGCCAGGACGGCCAGGACCCCTCGCGCCCGGGCCCGGGCCAGCACGGCCACCAGGTCGTGGGCGAAGGGCTCAGCGCACAGGTGGGCGTGGGCGTCCACCAGAGGGAGCCCGCCAGACGGCAGGGACGATTCCATTTCCGCCATCCTCCTGTTCGGTGAAGGGCCATGAGGCGCCGCCCCCAGGAACCAGCGGGGTCAGCGCGCACATTGTGCCATATGGGGGCTCGAAGGAAAACCAGTCCCGGCCTGGGACCCCTTTGCAGCCCCGGCCCGGGGCCCTGTATAATGCCATCACTCAGATGCACACTCCAGCGCAGGAGGAGATCATGCGACCGACATGCGCCAAGTGCGGCGTGAAGGATCGGATCTGCAGGGCCGAGGACGGCCATGGGCCCGAGTTCTGCCCCACGGTGAACCATGGGCAGACCGTGGGCGAAGCCAACCGGGAGTATGCCAAACCCGAGATCCGGGAGTTCGCCCGCCAGGCCTCCATCCAGGAGAGTGAATGCTATGCGAACCGCCACATCAAGCCCTACGTGATGCACCCGGTGAAACCCAGGGTCCAGGAGATCTGCGAGTTCGCCCACAGGATGGGCTACAGGAAGCTGGGGGTGGCCTTCTGCCTGGGGCTGCATCAGGAAGCCCGGGTCTTCTCCGAGATCCTGGAGGCCCAGGGCTTCGAGGTGGCCTCGGTGGTGTGCAAGGTGGGGGCGACCCCCAAGGAGACCCTGGGGATCCAGGAGGAGGAGAAGATCCACATCGGCGAGTTCGAGACGCTGTGCAGCCCCATCGCCCAGGCCAAGCTCCTCAACGGGGAGAAGACGGACTTCAACGTCCTGGTGGGGCTGTGCGTGGGCCACGACTCCTTGTTCATCCAATATAGCCAGGCGCCGGTGACGGTCCTCGTGGCCAAGGACCGGGTCACGGGGCACAACCCCGCGGCCGCGCTGTACACGAGCCACTCGTACTACGCCCGGACCAAGAAGCCGGGGTTCTGAGGGGATCGTCTCGGAGCTCCCGGCCGATCACCCTTCGGCGGAGGGGAAGATGGCCCACGTCTCGGCGTCGGGAGACGGTTCTGCGCGGACGGCCGTCATCGGCCTGGTCCTCTGCCTGGCTGTCCTGGTGGGCTCCATGTGGCTGGCCTCCCTGGTTCAGAGGGACTTCGGCCGGGTCGAGGTCACCAATGTCACCTACACCAACCCCAACGGCATCCTCATTCGTTCCAAGCTCCTCAGGCCCCTTGAGGCCGCCCCCGAGCGCCGCGTGCCCGGGGTGGTCTACATCCACGGGTACCAGAACAACCGGGAGACCAGCGACCCGTACTGCATCGAGCTGGCCCGGCGGGGATTGGCGGTCCTGGAGATGGACGCCATCGGGCGGGGGAACTCGGGGGAGCCGGGTGACCCCAAGGCCCCGGATTTCGATCCCACGTACGGCGGCCGCCGGTCCCTGGAGTATTTGCGGGCCCTGCCCTTTGTGCTGCCCGACGCCGTGGGCATGATGGGCCACAGCCTGGGCGGGGAGATGGCGTATGGCGTGGCTCTCGAGAACTCCGACGTCCGCGCGTTGGTGGTGAGCGGCTTCGCATACACCGAGGCCGCCTCGGCTGCGTCCCCCCGGAACATGCTCATGATCATGGGGAAGTGGGACGAGTACCGCCAGCGCATGACCGGGGTGAGAGACATCGAGGGGGAGTGGATGAAGACCCCCCGGTCCCGCAAGGTATTCCCCGTGGCTGACCCCAGGATCGGCGAGACTTATGGGGAGTTCGCCCAGGGCACGGCCCGAAGGGTAATCGTGCCCCGGGCCATCCACCTCCAGGTCTCCCACAGCCAAGGGGCGGTGGCCGAGGCCCTGGAGTGGATACGCCAGGCCCTGGAGCCCGATCCCGCGCTCTGGATGGACGCCCGGCGCCAGATCTGGCCCATCAAGGAGTGGGCCACCCTGGCGGCCCTGGTGGCCGGGCTGGCCTTCCTCCTCCCCCTGGGGACGCTGCTCCTCAGGTGTCCCTTCTTCCGGGGGCTGCAGGGGGCGCCCTCGGGCGCATACTCCTGCACCGGCAAGGCCTACCTGCGCCATGCCGGGGTCAACGCCCTCCTCATGTGGCTCTATCTTCCCCTGATCTTCGCCCTGTTCGGCTTTCACATTTTCGTGGTGCGCATCGACGGCGCCTTCCCCATGATGCTGCTCAACGCCCTGGCATGGTGGTTTCTCTGCATCAACGTCCTGGGGTTCCTGATCTTCCGGCGATGGTTCAAGCGGGAGGCCGGGCCCGCAGGGGTCACCCTGGCGGATCTGGGGATCTCGTTCGGCGCGGAGCGGTTTTCCCCGGGCGGGGCCGAACTGAGCAGGGCCGTTCTCCTGGCGGTGATCCTCTTCGGCGCCGCCTACCTGGCGGAGCACACCCTGGAGGCGTCCTTCATCGTGGATTACCGCTTCATCTTCCCCTTCGCCAGCGACCTGACCCCGCATCGGGCGGCCATGTTCTTTCTGTACCTGCCGTTCTTCCTGGTGGGCTTTCTCCAGACCGGGGTCTTCCTCCACGGCCAGATTCGAAGGCGTCCCCGGGCGTCCGTCCTGGGGACCTTCGCGTCCTGGTCCCTGTGGAACGCCCTGGCCCTGATCGCGCCGCTGGTCATCCTCCTGCTGGTGCAGTACGTGCCGCTTCTCACCACCGGGTTCATCCCCTTCGTGGGCCCGGGGGGGATGCTGGCCAACTTCACCATGACCCTCTTTCACGTCATGGGGATCCTGCTGCTGACCGTCCCCATCTCCACCTGGTTCCACCTGCGGACGGGGACGATCTATGTGGGCGCCGTCCTCAACGCCCTTCTGGTGACCTGGATGCTCGTCTCCTCCCAGGTCATCGCCCCGGTGCCCGTGTGAGCGGGTTGAAACCGCAGCGTTTCCTGATACAAGACCCTGAGGGCATTGTCCCCTGTTCGAGCGGACAAGATGAAGGAGCGAGAGACGATCTGGCTGTTGCGCGAGACTGTGCACGACCCCTGCCAGGAAATCCGGGGAGTTGTGGCCGCGTGCCTTCTCGGCTCTCGCGCCAAAGGACAGGATCGGCCCGACTCGGATATCGACCTGGCCTTTCTCTTTGACCGTGTGCGGCGTAAGGAAGATCGGTTCGAGGCGTTGCGGGTGGCCGGGCGGGTGATGCTTCATCCCCTGGTGCCCATGAGCGGGATGGAGACTGGATCCTGCGCGAGGACCCCGGGACCATGAGGGACGTGGCTTCTGTGCTTGGGGAGTGCGGGGCTCGCTGCCGCTTCGGTGCGCCTTTGGACGTGCGGCGGATGGCACGAGGTTGGAGCGCGCACCTGGAGTTCCAGTGGCGGGGATTGAGGGGCCGCCTATCCGGCCCACGCAAAGCCCTTCCCCCCGGACGTCATCCGCAAGGCCCTGGCAACCTCCCGAGTTCTTGCTGCCGTCCCTTCCTGGTCAGCCGTCGGCCATCTCCGCCCTCGGCTTCCTGCGCAGGCAACCCCATGGGGGGAGAGGCGATGACAACGCTCATCCGTACAGCCGCTTCAACAGCCAGGCCATCCTCTGCCCCAGGTTCTTCGCCAGCCCCAGTCCTTCCTTGTCCTTTTCCACATCCCCCTTCTCCAGGCCGATCCCGGTGGCGCGGCCCGCGATGATCATCTCCATGCTCATGAAGAAGTGACTCATCGTGTCCAGCGTGTGCATGGCACCGGCCCGACGAAAGGCGGCCGCCAGGGCGCCCACCTTGTTCCTGTACATCCCGCCGTTGGACCTGGAGACGAAGCCGGCGCGGTCTATCAAGGCTTTCATCTCGGGAGTCACATCCAGGAAGTACACGGGGGAACCGAGCACCACGCCCTGGGCGACGGAGATCTTCTCGATGTACCCGTTGAGGGCGTCGTCATCGACGGCGCATCGCCCGTCCTTGTTCTCCAGGCACTTGTAACACGCGATGCATCCATGGATCTCCTTGTGAGAGAGATGGACGAGCTCGGTCTCGATGCCTTCATTGTCCAACTCGCGGAAGATCCTGTTGATCAGGATCGCCGTGTTGCCTTCCTTCCTGGGGCTGCCGTTGAACGCGACCACCTTCATGCTGTCCTCCTCGCAAGGGGCGGATCCGGTCTCTGATTTCCCGCAAAGTCTCATCCCACGGGGGTCCTCTTGGGGCAACCGCGCTGGTCTGTGCGCTACAGGCGATCTGGAGATGGCGGGCCGCAGGGCGCTCGGGGCGTCCGCAAGGGGCCATACAGCAGCCACAGGCCTGGCATAGATGGCGCCGCCCCCTACGCTTGGCGCAATGCCCTCCTCCTGTACGTCCCGCTCTTCCCGCCGGACTTCTCCTCCAGCCGGATCTCCCCCAGGACCATCTCCCGGTCCAGGGCCTTGCACATGTCGTAGACCGTGAGGGCCGCCACCGAGACGGCGGTGAGGGCCTCCATCTCCACGCCGGTGCGGTCCACGGCCTCCACCCGGGCCAGGATGCGCAGCCCGGGAAGAGATGCATCGGGCTCCAGGCGGACCTGGATCGACGTGAGGTGCAGGGGGTGGCACAGGGGGACGAGGTGAGCGGTCTGTTTGGCCCCCTGGATGCCGGCCAGCTGGGCCGCGGCCAGGACGTCGCCCTTCTTCACGTGTTGTTGCTGGATGGCCTCCAGGGTCTGGGGTTTCATGCGCACGGCGCCGGTGGCCACGGCCACCCGATGGGTAGGCTTCTTGGGGCTGACATCCACCATGCGGGATCGTCCCTCGGGGTCCAGATGGGTCCACTCGGCCATGGCCGTCCTCCAGGCGCGCGCCCGCGTTCATGCTTCCTTCCCGAGTCTACGGGGCTGTGAAATGGGCTGTCAAGGGACGGGGAAGGTACCTGGCGGCCCGGTCCGGAGACGGCCGGGAGGGACTGGACAACGGCGCGAGATCGGGACTATGATGAGCCGGCTTTTTCGCGCAGGGGACGGCCCTTGCCCCACAGAAGCGGCTGCCATGGCGCGAGCGGACGCGATTCCAGCGGAAGGGGGTGGTTGGCGTTGTTCCAGATTCTGGAAAAGAGGGAGATGGCCCAGGGAACGGTGTGCATGTTCAGGGTGCAGGCGCCGCGGATCGCCCGGAAGACCCGCCCCGGGCAGTTCATCATCCTCCGGGCCAACGAACGGGGGGAGCGCATCCCGTTGACCGTGGCCGAGGCGAACCCGGCCGAGGGGTGGATCCGCCTCTACTTCCAGGTGGTGGGCAAGACCACGGCCATGCTCGCCGCACTGGGGGAGGGGGACGCCCTCCAGGATGTCATCGGGCCGTTGGGGATCCCCAGCCACGTGGAGAACGCGGGGACCGTCGTGTGCGTGGGCGGCGGGCTGGGGGTGGCCGTCATCTATCCCATCACCCGGGCGTTTTTCGAGGCGGGCAACCACGTCATCGGCATCATCGGGGCCCGCACCAGGGACCTCCTCATCCTGGAGGAGGAGATGCGGGCCGTGTGCCACGACCTGCGCGTGACCACCGACGACGGGAGCTACGGTCACCACGGATTCGTGACCGACGTGCTCAAGGGCATCCTGGAGGAGCGCACGGACGTGGGGATGGTCATGGGGATCGGTCCCGTGCCCATGATGCGGTTCTTGTGCAAGACGACCCAGCCCTTCGGGGTCAAGACCATGGTGAGCCTCAACCCCATCATGGTGGACGGGACCGGGATGTGTGGGGCATGCCGGGTGAAGGTGGGCGGGGAGACCAAGTTCTGCTGCGTCCACGGCCCGGATTTCGACGGCCATCAGGTGGACTTCGAGGAGCTGACCAAGCGCCTCATGATGTACATGTCGCAGGAACGGCAGTCCTACGACGCGTACAAGGCGGGGCGGCAGGGAGGAGGGGCGCCATGAGCGAGACCAAGGACCGGGCGCCCAAGCCCAAGAAGGAGAGGGTCCCCCGCCAGCCCATGCCCGAGCAGCCGCCAAAGGTGCGGGCCCGCAACTTCCAGGAGGTCCCTCTGGGGTATAGCCCGGAGCAGGCCCGCCTGGAGGCGAGCCGCTGCCTCAACTGCAAGAAGCCCACCTGCGTGGCGGGCTGTCCCGTGGAGGTGGACATCCCCGCCTTCATCCGTCTGGTGACCGACGGGAAGTTCATGGAGGCGGCGGCCAAGATCCGGGAGACCAATTCCCTGCCGGCCGTCTGCGGCCGCGTCTGTCCCCAGGAGGACCAGTGCGAGAGCGGCTGCATCCTGGGAAAGAAATGGGACCCCGTGGCCATCGGGCGCCTGGAGCGCTTCGTGGCCGACTACGACAGAATCCACGGCAGGTTCGAGATGCCCCGGATGGATCCACCCACGGGCAAGCGGGTGGCCGTGGTGGGGTGCGGGCCTGCCGGGTTGACGCTGGCGGGGGACCTCATCAAGAAAGGGCACGAGGTGACCATTTTCGAGGCGCTCCACGAGCCGGGGGGCGTGCTCATCTACGGGATCCCCGAGTTCCGGCTGCCCAAGGAGATCGTGCGGGCCGAGGTGAACTACCTGACCCGCCTGGGCGTCAAGCTGGAGATGGACGTGGTGGTGGGCAAGACCGTGACGGTGGACGAGCTCTTCGAGCAAGAGGGATACCACGCCGTGTTCCTGGGGGTGGGGGCGGGGCTGCCCGTGTTCATGGGGCTCCCCGGGGAGAACCTCTGCGGCATCTACTCGGCCAACGAGTACCTGACCCGGTCCAACCTCATGAAGGCCTACCGGTTTCCCGAGTACGACACGCCCATCGCCGTGGGCCGACACGTGGTGGTCCTGGGCGCCGGCAACGTGGCCATGGACTCGGCCCGCACGGCCCTGCGGTTGGGGGCCCAGAGCGTGCGCATCGTGTACCGCCGCTCCCGCCGGGAGATGCCCGCCCGGGCCGAGGAGATCCACCATGCGGAGGAGGAGGGGATCATCTTCGAGCTCCTGACCGCGCCGGTCCGGTTCCTGGGCGATGACAGAGGCTGGGTCCAGGCCATGGAGTGCGTCCGCATGGAGCTGGGCGAGCCCGATGCCTCGGGACGGCGGCGCCCGGTTGCCATGCCGGGCTCGGAGTTCGTCATGGAGACGGACATGGTCATCGTATCCATCGGCACATCGGCCAACCCGTTGATCCCGGCGACCACCCCGGGCCTGAACACCAACCGGTGGGGCTATATCGTCACGGACGACACGGGAAAGACGAGCAAGGAGGGCGTCTGGGCCGGGGGGGACATCGTCACGGGGTCCGCCACCGTGATCCTGGCCATGGGGGCGGGCCGCAAGGCGGCCAATGCCATGCATGAGTATCTCCTGGCCAGGTGAGATCCGAGCAGGGAGGGGCCATCCGTTCACCCGGATGGCCCCTCTTTTTTTGCCACGCGCCTCCCGCGCGGCCGCCGCACGTCGCCCCATGGGCGTTGACACCGGGGGAGGGGGCATGGTACAAGCGGACCTGAACCAGGGGTGGCGCGCATGAGACCGGCCTTCATCTTCTCCGATTCCCTGCATCAATACGACTACGGCCCCCAGCACCCCATGCGGGTGGAACGGCTCAAGCTGGCCCGAGATCTGATGCAGTCCTACGGCCTCCTGGACCCTGCCGAAGTGCGCCTGGAGGAGCCCCGCGTCGCCACGCGCGAGGACCTCCTGCGGTTTCACACGGCGGAGTACCTGGACGTCCTTCAGGCGGCCAACACCGGCGATCCGTTCCCCGGCTTGGAGCGCTACGGCATCGGCCCGGGGGATAACCCCGTGTTCCCCGGCATGTACGACTGGTCCCGCCTCATCGTCGGGGCCAGCCTGACGGCGGGCAGGATCGTGGCCGACGGCGAGGCGGATCTGGCCTTCAACATGGCGGGCGGCCTGCACCACGGGCGGGCCGCCAGGGCGGCGGGATTCTGCTACGTCAACGACGCGGTCCTGGTGATCCTCGATCTCCTGGCCAGGGGTCTGCGGGTCATCTACCTGGACATCGACGTGCACCACGGAGACGGGGTCCAATGGGCCTTTTACGATACCAACCGGGTCCTGACCATCTCCCTGCATCAGGACGGGCGGACCCTCTTTCCGGGCTCGGGGGCCGTGGAGGAGATGGGCCGGGGCGAGGGCAAGGGATACACCGTCAACGTCCCCTTCTGGCCCGGGACCGACGACTGGCTTTACCTGCGGGCGTTCGACGAGGTGGTGATCCCCCTGGTGCAGTGGTACCGGGCGGACGTGGTGGTCACCCAGTTGGGTGTTGACACCTTCCATGGGGATCCCCTGGCCGCCATGGATCTCACCACCCAGGGATTCGTCCGCGTCATGGAGAAGATGAAGGCCATCATCCCCCGGTGGATAGCCCTGGGCGGCGGCGGGTACGAGATGACCAACGTGGCGCGGGCCTGGACCCTGGCATGGGCCATCATGATCGGCCGGGAGCCATCCGACGAGATCCCCGCCTCCATGGCGGACGTGCTGAAGGAGTTGGGTTACCCGCGCGGCACCCTGCGGGACGACTACTTCTGGCCCAGCGTGCGCCGGGAGGTGGCCGAGGAGGCGTTGGAGACCACCCTCCATCGGATTCGCCGGACCATCTTCCCCGTTCACGGCCTGTGAGGGGGAAGGCGGCCAAGGGCATGGAAGGGCCCATCCGCATCCTGCTGGTTCGACACGGGGAGACGGATTGGAATCGGGGACATCGATTCCAGGGAAGGAGCGATATCCCCCTCAATGCCAGGGGCATGGCCCAGGCCCAGGCCCTGGCCCTGGCCCTCCGCCACGAGCCGCTGGTCGCCATCTACTCCAGTCCCCTGATCCGCGCCCTGGAGACGGCGCGCATCGTGGGGGGGTTCCATCCCCTCGCCCCGCTTCTCACGGATTGGGACCTGGCCGAGATGGACCTGGGGGACTTCGACGGCATGGAGGCCGAGACCTGGGCAGCGAGCCACGCCGACTTCATGCGGGCATGGCGGGACAGGCCCTCCCAAGTTCGGATGCCCGGGGGGGAGTGCCTGGCAGACGTCCAGAGGCGCGCCCTTGGCGCGCTGGCCCGGGCCGCCGGGCGCCACGCCCCGGGGGAGTGCCTGCTGCTGGCCAGCCACAACTTCGTCATCCTCACCCTCTTGTGCCGCGCCCTGGAAATCCCCCTGGATCGATTCAGGGAAGTGCGGCAAGGGACCGCCGCCCTCACCCGGTTGTGTCTGCAGGGCGAGAGACTCTGGGCGGAGCGTGTCGACGACCGTTCCCATCTTCAGGAGGAGGGGTGGGAAAGACGCCATGGTTGAGGGACGTATCAAGGACGGGGATCCGGGCACCGGGGCGGGCTTCCGCCACACGGAAGGCGAGGTCCGCCAGGGGCCCTCCGACGGCGAGGTCGCCGAAGAGCAACGGCTGGCGCGCAAGGAGTGGCGGCTCTGGAGCCTGGCCATCCTCACCATCCTGTGGCTCACCCTGGGGATCCTGGTGACGCCCCTGGTCCGCTGGCTCGGGGTGGCGGCCCTGCCCATCGAGAACGAGGCCGGGCTGTCCGTGTACTACCTGGGACTGGTGGTCCTCGTATTCCTCCTGTGCCTCTACCTCCTGCGCTCCTTCCGGGAGCTGAGCAGGCTGCGCTCCCGCATGCTGGAGAATCGCAGGGAGCTCCGGGGCATGGCCCTATCCCTGGAGACGTTCAGGAGCCTGCTGAAGGTCACGGCCTCCATCGCCGCAGAGCGGGAGCTGATCTCCCTGCTGGGCCTCATCGCCCGGGAGGCCGTGGACGTGCTGGGCGCCCAGCATTCCTCCCTCATGCTCCTGGATTCCAGCCGCAGTGTGCTGCGCACCGTGGCCACCGGCGGCCTGGAGGTGGCGGGCGTGCGGCGCGCGCGCGTGCGCCTGGGGGAGGGTGTGGCGGGTTGGGTCGCCGAGAACCGCAAACCGAGGCTTCTGCAAGGGCCGGTGGACGAGAAGGATTTCCTGGGGTATGAGACCAAGGGGAGGACCATCGTGTCGGCGGCGTGCGCACCCCTTCTCATCCAGGACCGGATCCTGGGCGTCCTCAACGTCAATCTGCTGGAGGGCGACCGCCGATTCGACGATGAGGCGCTGCGCCTCCTCATGCTGTACGCCAACCACGCGGCCGTTGCCATCCGGAACGCGGCCCTCCTGAAGGAATCCCGGGAGAAGGCCAAGATCCGGTCCATCCTCGATGGGTACGTCTCCCCGGCGGTGGCCAACGTGCTCACGCGCAATCCCAAGGGATGGATGAACGTGGGGGAGATGCGCGACCTGACCGTTCTGTTCGCCGATATCCGCGGGTTCACCCAAGTGGTCCACCGGCTGGGAGCCCAGCAGACCCGGCTTTTTCTCAATCAGTTCTTCACGGAGATGACGGACATCCTTTTCGAGCACCACGGGACCCTGGACAAGTTCATCGGAGACTCGGTGATGGCCTTCTTCGGCGCCCCCCTCCCCATGAACGCCCCGGGGGTGCAGGCGGTCAAGGCCGCCCGAGCCATGCTCCGGGCCTTCCGGGAGATCCAGGCCGGGTGGGTCGGGAAGAACCCGGCCCTGGCAGAACTCTCCCTGGGCGTGGGCATCTCCACCGGGCGCCTCTTCGTGGGAAACGTGGGATCCGCCAAGCGCTTCGATTACACGGTCATCGGCCAGGAGGTCAACGTGGCCAAGCGGCTTTGCGACATGGCCCAGGGCGGGCAGATCCTGCTGTGCGAGGCCACCCGCAGGACCCTGCCGGCCGGGGTCCCCATGCACGACGTGGGGCAGATCCAGTTCAAGGGGCTGGCGCGTTCGGTGCAGGTGTTCCAGGTGATCGATTTTGGATGAGAAACCGCCGCCTCGGGGGGCGGGCAAACGGATCAGGGAGGTGCGACGTGCCCGATATCGAACGACTCATCTCTCCGTGCGGTCTTCACTGCGGGGTCTGTCCCATGTTCCAGGCGGGGCGGGATCCGCAGCTGGCCGAGCGCATCGCGCGCCAGCTCGATGCCCCGGTGGAGTCGGTTCCCTGCGCGGGGTGCCGCCCGGCCCGGGGACGTCCCTCGGTGATGGCGGGCAGGGCCTGCGCGACCTATGTCTGCCTGGAGGGCAGGGGGCTCACGTCCTGCAGCGACTGCCCGGATTTCCCATGCGACAAGCTGGCCCCGTGCGCCCACCAGGCCGACCGCCTGCCCCACAACACCAAGCTCTACAACCTCCTGCTCATCCGCAAGGAAGGCGTCGAGCGGTTCGCCGAGCGCGCGGCCGAGCGTAACCGCCAGTATTTCAAGGGGGTCAAGCGGGACGGCGGGGCCCCCATCGAGATCCCCGTCAAGTTCGGGAAGGGCTCCGGGTGACGGGGCGTCCGCGCGGGGAGGCGGTGGGCGCGCCCAGGCCGATTGACCCGGGGGTCGGCGCGGTCTAGTATGTCTGCGAGGGACGGTGCTGGTGGGCCCGTCCCTCGCTGCGCTTTCCATGGGTGTCGGAGGCCGGGATGGAGCCTGTCCGCTACTACAGCACCAATGATGCGTCCCCGGTGGTGGGCTTCAGGGAGGCCCTCTTCCAGGGGCAGCCGCCCGACGGCGGGCTCTACATGCCGACCCGCATCCCGACGCTGTCCCCGGATGAGATCTGGGGGCTCAGGAGACGCCCGTACCCCGAGGTGGCCTTTGCGGCCATCGGCCGGTTCATGGCCGGCGAGATCCCGGAGGAGGACCTCTGGGGAATCACCCGGGACGCGTACAACTTCCCCGTGCCCCTCCAACGGGTCACCGCGCGGCAGTATCTGATCCGCCTGGACCAGGGACCGACGGCCTCCTTCAAGGACTTCGCCGCCCGCTTCATGGCCAGGGTCATGCAGTTCTTCGCGGCCCGGGACCAGGGGAGGCGCATCATCCTGGTGGCCACCTCGGGCGACACCGGCAGCGCCATCGCCAACGCATTTCACAACCTGGAGGGACTCACCATCGTGGTCCTGTATCCGAGAGACGAGGTGAGCCTCCGCCAGGCCAAGCAGATGAACAGCCTGGGGGGAAATGTGGTGGCCGTGGCCGCCGGGACCAAGTTCGACGCGCTCCAGGCCATGGCCATGCGAGCCTTCGAAGACGACGATTTGCGAGGGCTTCGGCTCACGTCTGCCAACTCCATCAACTGGGGTCGCCTCATGCCCCAGGTGGGCTACCACCTGTACGCGTACACCGCCCTGGCGGAGCACCCCGGCGAGAGGATCGTGGACTCGGTGGCTTCGGGCAACTTCGGGAACGTCACGGCCGATTTCATCGCGCGCCGCATGGGCAAACCCACGGAACGGATCATCGTGGCCACCAACGAGAACGACGAGTTTCCGGCCTTCTTGGAGACGGGGATCTACCGGCCCGTCCGTCCCTCCCGGGCCTGCCTGTCCAACGCCATGAACGTGGGGAATCCAAGCAACCTGAGGCGCCTGTTCGACCTGTACGGGGGGCGGGTGGACCGGGACGGCGTGGTGCGGCGCATGCCGGATATGGAGAGCCTCCGGCGGGACGCGGCGGCCATCTCGGTGTCGGATCACATGACGCGGCTGACCATCCAGGAGGCCTACGAGCGGCACGGGGTCATCCTGGAGCCCCACGGCGCCGTGGCGTGGGCCGCCCTCAAACGGTACCTGGGGCATCGTGCCGACGAGCCCCTGGCCGTGGCCACTGAGACCGCCCATCCGGCCAAGTTCCCCGAGGTCCTGGAGGAGCTGGGCGTGAGCATCCCCCTCCCCCCCAGCATGGCGGGCTTGGACGCCAGGGCGTCCCATGTAGTCGAGATCGCCGGGAAGTACGAAGAGCTGAAGGAACTGCTCCTGGGCCTGGGGCGCTGAACGTCCCCGGGGCGGCCGGGTTCAGAGCGACCAGCGGTCCCCTTCCCGGGCGCCCTCCACGATCAGCCCCTGGCCTCCCCGGACCCAGGCATGTTCCCGGGCGGCGTCGACCATGGCATCCACCTGGGCGTCGCTGCGCTCGGGGTCGTGGTGGGTGAGCAGGAGCCGTTCGACGCCCGCCTCCAGGGCCAGATCCACCGCCGCGTTGCAGTCCGAGTGCCCCCATCCCCGCTTGATCGCCATCTCCTCGGAACGATACTGGGCATCGTGGATGAGCAGCTGGGCCCCCCGGCAGAACCGGGCGTAATCCTCCGGGGCTCGGCCGACCCACGCATCCGATCTCAGCTCGTTGTCCGTGAGAAAGACCAGGCTGCTTCCCCCCTCGCGGATCCGGAAGCCCATGCCCCCTTGGGGGTGTTGCAGTTCTATGCCCTGCACGACGGCCGCGCCAACCTCCAGGGGGCCGGAGCCCAGTGCGCCCAACGGCTCGATGCGGGCCGGAAGCTCCTCGAATGCGACGGGAAAGACGCCGTCCACCATGCCGTTGTTCAAGGTGAGCTGGATCCCGCGCAGGGCCCTGGCGCAACCGTCCAGGTGGATGCGGGTGCCCCTCCGGTAGATGGGCAGGAAAAAGGGAAAGCCCATGATGTGGTCCCAGTGGATGTGGGAGATGAGGAGATGGAACTCCACGGGGTCCCCGGCGGCCATGAGGACGTTGCCCAGGCGGCGAATGCCCGTGCCTGCGTCGATGACGATGCGGTGGCCCCGGGACAGGATCACCTCCACGCACGTGGTGTTGCCGCCGTAGCCCGCCGTCTCCGCCCCGGGGGCGGCAATGGAGCCCCGGGTCCCCCAAAGCCGGACATGCATCAGCGCCCCCCCCAGTCAACGACGGGCGCAGGGGTCACACCAGATCCCCCTTCCATTCGCCATCCTCTCTGTGAATCAGGCTTTCCTTGGAGCAGACCGGGCATTCCAGGATCACTCCCTCCTTGGGCTCTTCTCCCATGGGGATATGGGTGCTGCAGAACGGGCACTGGATGGACTTCTCCCCCTTGGCGAAGTCCTGAAGGATGGCCGCGATGCTTCCCTTGTGCCACAGGCTCACGAAGGAATCCACAACGGCGGGGTCGAACTGCTTCTCGCGGTTTCTCCAGATCTCCTTGACGGCCTCCTCGGGGGGGCGGCTCGCCCGGTAGGGCCGGTGGCTGGTCATGGCATCGAAGGCATCGCACACGGCCAGGAGCCTGCCCTCCTGCGGGACGTCCTCCCCCTTGAGCCTGAACGGATAGCCCCTGCCGTCCCACCGCTCCTGATGGAAGAGGACATAGGGGATCACGGGCTTGAGGAACTCGATGTCCTTGAGGATCCGGGCCCCGTGCTCGGGGTGCAGCTGCATCTTCTGGTACTCCTCCGGGGTCAGCGGGCCCACCTTCCGCAGGATGGCGTCCTCCACGGCGATCTTGCCGATGTCGTGAAGGATCCCGCCCATCTCGGCGTGACGGCGCTGCTCGGCGGGCCAGTCCATCTGCTCCACCATGGCCGTGGCGATGCGGGTGACCCGCCAGGTGTGCCCCACCGTGTAGTGATCCCTGGCCTCGATGGCGTTGGCCAGCACCTGGAGGGTATCGACATAGGCCTGTCCCAGCTTCTTGAAATACTGGATGTTCCGGATCTGCACCGCGGCGGGCGCCGCCATGGCCGTGAGCAGTTGCAGATCCGCCTCCTCGAAGGCCGACGCCGCCCCCAGGGCGTCCAGGTAGATCATGCCCAGGGTCTCCCCGCCGTGGGCCAGGGGGACGCACAGGGCGGCCCGGACGCCCTGCTCCACAATGCTCTCGCTGAGCTGAAACCGGCGATCCATCTGGGCGTCGTCCACCAGGACCCCGAAGCCCTCGTCCAGGACCTGCCGCACGATGGCGTGGCTCACCAGGATGTCGCTCTGGGCGGCATGTCCGGTGCGGGCCAGGGAGTACTTGACCTTGAGTTCGTCCGTGTGGGGGTCCACCTGGAGGATGACGCCGCGGTCCGCGGGGAGGATGTACAGGAGCTGCTCCAGGGTCCGGAGGAAGACCCCGTCCAGATCCATCTCGCTGCTCAGCATGATGTTGGCCTGGTACAGGGTCTGCAGGCGAGAGAGATGGGCCTGCAGGGCGGCTTCTTGCAGAGGGCCGGGCGGCGGGACCGACAGGGCGCCTCCCGGCTTGGCCGGCGTCCGGAAGCGCACCTGGGTCAACGCCTCGGGGGCGATGGAGACGGCCGATTCCTCCTTGGCGCTGGGCGGCTCCAGCGACACACCCTCCAGCAGCTCCATCCGGACAGTCCCCAGGCGGATCTCGTCCCCGGGGCGCAACTGCGCCTCGGACACGCGCTGGCCGTTGACCCACGTCCCGTTGCGGCTCCCCAAATCCCGCAGCAGGGCCCAGGAGTCCCCCCCCTCGACGATGGCGTGGAAACGCGACACCTGCTTGTCCGTGAGCTGAAGGTCGTTGCTCGGATGGCGGCCGATGCGAAAGGGGCCGCGAAGGATGTAACGGGAACCCTGGAACAGGCCGGACTTGACGAGCAGCGCCGGATAAGCCAACTCCACCTCCCGACCCGACTTTCCGGGCAGAATATCCGGTTCCCGGCCCGTTGTAAAGACAAACCCACGCGGCGCGCTTGAGGACCGGGGGCAAATCCCCTATAGTCTGGAGGGGCCTGCGGCCCCCGCGGGGCAGGGAGGATCTTCCGAGGGACCGGGAGTGACCCCACTTTGCCGGGAAAGCGAGGTGGTTTGCGGTGGCCATCCGATGGGCGGCCCAGTACGCCCAGAAGAAAGTGAGCGTGGACAGGGCGCTGCAGTCGGTGAGACGCGGGGCCAAGGTCTTCCTGGGGACGGCCTGCGCCGAGCCGCAGCACCTGGTGCAGGGGCTTATCGAGCGGGCGGACCGGTTCCAGGACGTTCAGCTCATGCACTTCATCACCCTGGGCAACGTGCCGTACATGGACAAGCGGTTCGACAGCCGCTTCCGGCACAACGCCTTCTTCGTCGGCCCCAACACCCGGGACGCCATCAACCAGGGGCGGGCGGACTACACGCCGGTCTTCATTTCGGAGATCGCGGGGCTCCTGCGCCGGAGAATCGTGCCCGTGGATGTGGCCCTGGTCCAGACCTCACCGCCCGACCTCCACGGGTTTCTGAGCCTGGGGATCTCCGTGGACATCGTCAAGGCCGCGGTGGAGTCCGCGTCGGTCGTCATCGCCCAGGTGAACCGGCACATGCCCAGGACCCTCGGGGACACCTTCATTCCGCTGACCAAGGTGGACTGGGTCGTGGAGCATGACGAGCCTCTGGTGGAGTTCCAGTATCCCGAGGCCGGGGAGGCGGGGGAGCGCATCGCCAGGCAGGTGGCCAAGCTCGTCAACGATGGGGACACCATCCACGTCGGGTTCGGCCACATCCCGTACAGCGTGCTTGGGTTTCTCAGGGGCAAGAGGGATCTGGGGGTGCACACGGAGGTGGTGTCCGATGCCTTCATCGACCTCATCGAGGAGGGGGTCGTCACGGGAGAGCGCAAGAGCCTGCACGCGGGCCAGGTGGTCTGCAGCTTCTGCATCGGGACCCAGGCCATGTACCACTATGTGCGGGAGAATCCCATGTTCCAGTTCTTCCCCGCCGAGTACGTGTACAATCCCCTGGTCATCGCCCGCAACCACCGCATGGTCTCGGTGGTGGGGGCTCAGGAGGTGGATCTGAGCGGCCAGGTCTGCTCCGAGTCGCGGGGGTTCCACTTCTACAGCGGCATCGGAGGGCGGCTGGATTTCGTGCGGGGGGCCGCCATGTCCGAGGGAGGGCGCTCCATCGTGACGGTCCCGTCGACCTCGGTGGACGGAAGCCAGTCGCGCATCGTGCCGTACCTTCAGGAAGGCGCCGGCGTGGTGGCCACCCGGGGGGACGTCAAGTACGTGGTCACCGAGTACGGCATCGCCTATCTCCACGGCAAGTCCATCCGGGAGCGGGCCATGGCCCTGATCAGCATCGCCCACCCCAAGTTCCGGCAGGAGCTGCTGGAGGAGGCCAAGCGCCGCGCGTACGTGTATCCGGACCAGATCCTCATCCAGACGGCGGGACGCGAATACCCCGAGGAGGCCGAGAGCCGGGAGACACTCAGGGACGGGACCGGCGTCACCATCCGCCCCATCCGCCCGACGGACGAACCGCTGCTCCAGGATTTCTTCTACTCCCACTCGGAGGAGACCATCTACCGGCGCTACTTCAGGGCGGTGCGCGCCATGCCCCACTCCACGGCACAGACCCTGGTGAACCTGGACTATGGGGAGCGGATGGCCTTCGTGGCCACGCTGGGTGAGATCGGGCTGGAGCGGATCATCGGGGTGGGCCGGTACGCGGCGGAGAAGGATCAACCCGGCATGGTGGAGGTGGCTTATACGGTGCACGACGATTACCAGGGCCTGGGCGTCGGCACGCTGCTCCAGAAGCGGGTGGAGGACTACGCCCGCCGCATGGGGTTCAAGGGCGTCTCCGGCTACCTGATCCAGGACAACCTGCCCATGGTCAAGGTCTTTGCCCGGCCCGGGAAGTACCATCGTGAGCGCGTGGAAGGGGGCATCCTGCGGGTCTGGCGCTGCTTCGATGAGGTCCCGGAGGGAGGCTCGACAGAGGCCCCGCAGGGGCCCCAGGGGGATCGCCCCCCCCGAGATCAACGGCCGGAGGATGCGTCATGAGAGGCAAGGTGTGGTGGACACGGTGGTCGGCGCTGGGAGCGACCCTGGCGCTCGCGCTCCCCCTGGCCTGGGGCCGCGCCGATGAACGGCCAGGCCGCTGCTACCGCTTCGTGTACGACCCGTCGGAGTTCAACCGGGCGGAGGTGGAAGCCCTGGCGGAAGTGGGGGAGGAGCGGTGTCGGTCCCTGGAGGGCGTCCTGGGGAGCGCCCCGGCCGAAGCCATCCCCGTGTACCTCAAGGCCGGCCAGGGGATCAGCAGCACGCTGCCTCACAAGAACAAGGCCATCGATCTGTATTTTGCCAGGCCCATCCACGGCGTCGAGGCCCCCTTGATCCACGAGACCACCCACATCCTGGCGGACTCCCCGCACGCAATCCTCATCGAGGGGTTGGCCACGGCCATGGAGGAGCGGGTGGGAACGCTGCGGACCCATCCCACGTACGGGATCGGCCTGGATGACTGGATGGCGGCCCTGCGGTGCGCCGACCGCCTCTACCCGCTGTCGGAGTGGGAGACTCGGGACTGGCGAGCCGGCCCCTGGGAGAACAACATCATCGCGTACGTGCAAAGCGGCTCCTTCATCCGGTTCCTCATGGATCGATATGGGACCGACGCAGTGGTCAAGACGCTGCAATACACCCGCAGGACCCGCAAGGCCAGCCTGGATCGGGTCCTGCAGGAGCGCTTGGGCCGGTCCCTGGAGAGCCTGGAGAAGGAGTGGTTCGACTCGGTGGCAGAGCAGGCGTGGGGCAGCGATGTGGACGGTCTCTGCCGGGCGTTGAAGGAAGGAAAGGTGCAGCCGTTTCTGGGCCAGAAGCTTCGCTGACGGGCAGGAGGACGACGCCCGTGGCACTTGGGTCGTCTCTGATCTGGGCCAGGCGCAACGGACAGCGGGCCCCAAACCACGGACAACGGACCCTCCCGCTGGGGGAGTCCTTGACAAGAACGGCCGTGGGCCGTATCCTTGAAGTCCGTTTTCTCATCCATCCCATCAGGCGCCCATAGCTCAGCTGGATAGAGCGTCGGACTACGAATCCGCAGGTCGGGTGTTCGAATCACCCTGGGCGCGCCATTGATATCAAGGGGTTAGCTGACAATGGCCGACCCCTTTTTCGTCTCAAGAGTTTAGGGGACGCCTTTTAATGAGTTGACGGAGGTGGAGGTCGGAGGATAGCATTTGCGGGAGGATGGTGAATTCAAGGCGAAGGAGCAGGGTGTGATGCCGAGGGGGGCGAGACTGGATGCTCCGGGGACGGTGCATCACGTGATTGTGCGGGGGATCGAGAAGCGCAGGATCGTCGACGATGTCAGGGATCGCCAGGAGTTGGTGAGGCGGATGGGGGATGTGGCCCTGTCGACGGGGACGGTCATATTTGCGTGGTCCCTGATGAAGAACCATGTGCATGTGCTGCTTCGAAGCGGGCAGGCCGGGGTGGCTGGGTTCATGCGGCGGTTCCTGACGGGGTACGCCATCCGCTACAATCTGCGCCATGGACGCCACGGTCATCTGTTTCAAAACCGTTACAAGTCAATCGTGTGCGAGGAGGAGCCGTATTTCAAGGAGTTGGTTCGGTATATACATCTCAACCCCGTTCGCGCCGGTCTTGTGAAGGACCTGGATGGATTGGCTCGGTATGCCTGGAGCGGTCATCGGGTACTCATGGGAGGGGTCAGATGTCCATGGCAAGGGCGCCGGTACGTGCTGTCGTGGTTTGGGCGGGGGGAGGCGGAGGCGGTGATGGCATACGGACGGTTCATGCAAGAGGGTCTGGGGCAGGGGAGGCGGCCGGAGCTGGTGGGTGGAGGCCTGGTGCGTTCGGTGGGAGGGTGGTCCCAGGTCAAGGCCCTGCGCAGGACGGGGGAACGGGTTCGGGCGGACGAGCGGATCTTGGGGACGGGGGAGTTTGTGGAGCGGGTGATAGGGGAAGCAGACGAGGCGCTGCGCAGGCAAATCCCCGTGGGCAAAGGTCTGGCGCGGGCAGCGCAGTATGTCAGCGCGGTCTGTGCGCAGGACGGGGTTGAGGTGGAGCGGTTGAGATCCGGGGCAAGGGGTGCGTTGGTGTCCCGCTGTCGGGCGAAGGTGGCCCGCCATCTGGTGGAGGAGATGGGTCTTTCGCTGGCCGAGGCGGCGAGGCTCCTGGGGGTATGCACCTCGGCCATCTGGCATGCCATTGGGCGCAGTAAAGGAAAAATGTAAAACGATTAAAAGGCGTCCCCTAAGACAAGAGGGATGCCTGTGTCAGCGCTGGAAAGGGATCCGGTGCAACGGAGGACTGCCTGGAAACCGGCCGCCCCAAGCCGGAGCGCTGGCTGCGCGCATGAGTCCGGGCGGGACCTATGGCGAGTGGGGGGGCGGCACGCCAAGGCCATGGGAGCGTTCCTCCAGCCTTGGACAGGCCTACCTGGATCACGGGGGTGCCTCTCCTTCGACGGTCATCAAGACATTGTTCACGCTGGGCACCTCTCGAGCAACGGCCAAGGATGGCGTGGGGGCGGAAGGGATGCCCTCGGGAAGCAGGGTCGGAAGAACGCGGCTCCTCCCCCGCCCTTCCCGCACGGGCCCGCGGGTGATGCCCTCATCTTCGCCCCTGCTCGTACATCTGGCGGGTGAGGAGGGCCTGGCCCAGGTGCTCCCGGGAGTGCTCCAGGGCGTGGAGCGGCCACCACGCCCCCAGGTGCGGGCCCGTGGCATGGGGCATGTCCGCGGCCAGAGCGTCCCCGCTCATCAGCTCCACGTACCCGTCCACCTCCCGCTCCGCCCCGTCGATGATCGTGAGGAGCTCGTCGGGGCCCGAGACGACGGTGCGGAACCTGGCCTCCCGGTCCCGGTCCAGACGGATCCCCACCACGTGGGCCATGAGAAAGCGCTCAGCGTCGAAGGTGTGCGCGACGAGGACCGCGATGGAGTTGGCATCCTGACCGGGCTTCCAGTTCAACGCCTCGGCGTCGAGCCCCGCTACGACGTTTCGCCATTGCCTTCGTTGGTCCCGAAGGATCTCCCTCACCGTGGTCCTCATGGCTTCCATGGGCATGGCCTCCACGTTCCATTCCCCCCCTTCATGCCACGACATGGCAGAAGGCATTCGCCCTGCCAGAGAGGGACTGTACCCGAGGGCTTCGGGCCGCGTCAACCCCAAGGGTCCTTTCTCCAACGACGGGGGTGGCTCGTCGGACGGCATGGAGGCGCTTCGGGCCGCCTTCGGGGACATGGGGTTGCGAAGCCGGGGCCGGATGGGGTACCGTTTCACCACGCCGGGGCGGCAGAAGGGAGAGAGGGACAAGCCATGGACAGAGTCGTCCTTGTCACTGGGGGCTCCCAGGGCATCGGGCTGGCCATCGCGCGCTCGTTCCTGGAGGCCGGGGATCGGGTCGTCCTGAACGACCGAAGCGAGGAGCAGGTGGCGCGGGGGATCGAGCGCCTGGCGGCAGATTCCTCGCGGGTCCATGGATGCGCCGCGGACGTCACCCGCAGGGATCAGGTGGAGGCCATGGTGGGGGAGGCGCTGAGGGTCCTGGGCAGGCTGGACGTTGTCGTGAACAACGCCGGGGTATACCCCGTCACCCCCGTCCTGGAGATGTCAGAGGCGGAGTGGGACTGGGTCCTGGGCGTGAACCTCAAGGGCGTGTTTCTCGTTTCCCAGGCCGCCGCCCGCCAGATGGTCGCCCGGGGCCGCGGCGGGGTCATGGTCAACATCTCATCGGGAAGCCACAAGATCGCCCGCCTGGGCTGCGGCCACTACTGCGCGTCCAAGGCGGGGGTGGTCATGCTCACCCAGGTCATGGCCATGGAGCTGGCCCCGCACGGGATCCGGGTCAATGCCGTGGCGCCCGGTTTGATCCACGTGCCCGAGGCGGTCACTCCCTCTTTGCCCCAGCACCTCCAGGGGACGCTCTCCGTCATCCCCTGGGGGCGGCTGGGCCGGCCCGAGGATGTGGCCGGCGCCGTGCGCATGCTCTGCTCCCGGGAAGCGGAATACATCACCGGCGCGGTCCTGGCCGTGGACGGAGGCCTCTCGGCGGGGCGGATGCCCCCCCCGGCGGCGAACCCCGTCCCCGGTCTCTCGTGATCAAGCCCCCCCCCGGTTGCAAGGGGTCCAACCAGGATACGCCAAGCGCCCGCCGGTGGGCCCTGAGCCGGGCGTCGGAAAGCGGCTCTCAACCGGCCAGCCAGTCGAGCCCCAGGAAGGCCAGCCGCCCCCGGGTGGGCACGCCCGTGTCCGGGTCCCATCCCATGGCCTCGTAGTAAGTCCTCAGGGCGTCCTGCACGTCCTGGCGCGAGAGCTTCTTCTCGCGAGGCGTCCCCTCCTCCAGCACATCGAACAGCCGCTCGGGCAGCGTGTCGTCCCTGCTGGAGAACCCCTCGCGTACGTTGAACATGCGCGCCATGGTGACGGTGCGCTCTCCCAGCTCCATGAGCTCGTACAGGCTCGTATTCCACCCCGTTGCGGCCTTGAGCGCATCGGCGATGAGGGGCAGGGTGAAGGCGGAGTACGGCGCCGCGGCGAAGTTGCAGATCCCCAGCGAGTTGAAGAAGTTCCAGATCTGCTGGGTGTGGGAGAAGGTGCGCACCTTCCTCGGGCTCAACTCCAGGGCCGGCATGGGGTCCAGGACGCCGGCCGGGTTGGCCGCATAGAGCATGGGCGTCTGCGACAGGAACGACGTATCGTGGGGGGCCTCGATGTGGTCGGCGCCGGTGGGGGACGTGGCATAGCTCAGGACGAGCCCCTGCTTTCCCCGGGGGTCGTGCATGGGGAGTTCCTGGCCCTTGATGTGCATGGCCAGTCGGTCGCTTCCCCTGCCGATGATCTGGGCGGCCCGCATCACACCCTCGGCCAGAACGGACCCGAACCCCTCCCGGAAGGCGATTTTTCGGAGCATCTCCAGCATCCCGTCGGCATTGCCGAAGCGCAGGTCGATGCCGTCGGTGTCCTTTCGGGTCAGGATGCCCTGCTCCGTGCACTCCATGGCGAAGGCGACGCACACCCCGGCCGAGATGGTGTCCATGGCCCAGCGGTTGCACAGCTCGTTGCCGTGGGCGATGGCCTCCAGGCTGTCGATGCCGCAGTACGACCCGAGCGAGGCCAGGGTCTCGTACTCCGGGCCTCCGTACTCGGGACTGGCCGCGTACTTCCCCTCCACCCGGACGGCCCGCTTGCAGTGGACGCCGCAGGCATAGCATCCCTTGTCCGACTCCAGGATCGTGTCCGTCATGCGCTCGCCCGAGATGGCGGGGGCCCCCTCGAACTGCCCCGACAGGAAGTTCCGGGTGGGGAGGATGCCCGAGTCGTTCAGGGGCATGACGAACATGGGGGTCCCGAACTTCTTGAAATTCCGCGCCATGGGGGACTCGGGGATGAGGTCGGCCACCTGCTTGGCGATCTCTCGGATCCGCTCCGGATCGGCCATCGGCAGCTTTCCGGTCCCCCGCACGGCGACGGCCCTGAGCTTCTTGGAGCCCATGACGGCCCCCATGCCCGTGCGGCCGTTGGCATGCTTGAGCTCGTTGAGCACGCACGCATAGCGCACCAGGTTCTCGCCGGCCTGGCCGCACTGGGCCACGCGCACGCGGGCATCGCCCAGCTCTTCCCGGATCAGGCGCTGCACATCGCCCGTGTCCTTGCCCCAAAGATGGGCGGCGTCCCGAAGCTCCGCCTGTCCGTCCCGGATGGTCAGGTACACCGGCCGGGGGGAGGCCCCCTCCACGATGATCCCGTCGAAGCCGGCCATCTTGAGCTCGGGGCCCCAGAACCCCCCGGCTTCGGCCTCGCCCAGGGCGCCAGTGAGGGGAGAGCGGGCGGCCACGGTGTACCGGGTCAGTCCGGCAATGGGCGCGCCCGACAGGACGCTGGACATGAACAGCAGGCGGTTGTCGGGGCCCAGGGGGTCCACTGCCGCGGGCATCTCCGTGAGCAGGAAGTACAGGGACAGGGCGGAGCCACCCATGTAGAGCCGATACACCCTCTCGTCCGGCTGTTCTTCGGTGAGCGCGCCCGTGGTGAGGTTGACCCGCAGGATCTTCCCGTTATAGCCTTGCGCCATGGTCGGCCTCCTTGTGCTGCCTGGATATGGAATTGGGAACCTGCATCCGCATCAAGACCGGAGATTAGATCAAAAGGCGGCGGGACGCAACCGTCACGGGCGCCAGACAATGGGCAAGAGGCGATGGATGATAAGCAATCGGCGCAAGGGGGCACAGAGGCGGCAATGGGCAAGCGGCAAGGGGCCACAGACCACGGGCAACGGAAAGGACCGGCAGAACGTCGGGCACAGAGGCGCAGTCGGGTCATGAATGGGGGGGACCTCGGAGCCCTCAAGGCCGTGGCTGAGATGGCAGAAGCCCTCCGCCTGGCCGGTCCTCACGGCCCGGCAGTGGAACAGGCGCTGGGGGCCGTGGGGAGGGCCACTGCCTCGCGACGGGCCCTCTTTTTCTTCAAGCGGTTCGACGGGGAATCGGGCTTCGCCTTGTGCAAAGCAGGCGGCTGGACGGCGGAGGGAGCAGAGGGCCAGGCGGGCGAGGACGGGGAGGCGGCCGACAAGGGGTGGGGGGATCTTCCCGCCATGTGGCGAACGCGCCTGGAGGAGGGAAAGACGGTGATCTCCACGCGGGCCTCCACGTCCCTGTTTGGGGGATTTCGCCGCCTGGCGCTGGTCCCCGCCTCGCTGGAGGGAGAGACGGCGGGCTTCCTGGGGCTCTGGGATTGGGGGGGTGACCGGGGAGGGGCGCTCCCGGGCCCGTTTCTCCGGGCCGTGCGGGCCATCCTCGAGATATGGATGGCCCGGCTCAACCTGGAGAAGCGGCTTCTGGATTTCGTGGAGTTCATCCCCAACGCCACCTTCGTCATGCACCGGGACGGGGCCATCACCATGTGGAACCGGGCCACCGCCGAGATGACGGGTTGGGATGCCGACCGGGTCGTGGGCAGGGGGAACTACGAACACGCCATCCCATACTACGGATTCCGCCGCCCCATCCTCTCCAACCTCATCCTCCATCCCGACCCCAAGTGGGAGGCCACCTATCCCGAGTTCCGCCGGGAGGGGGACGATCTGTACACCCTGTCGTTCTGCCCAGCCCTCCCCGACGGCGGGGCCTATCTCACGACCAAGACGTCCCGGATCTATGACTTGAACCACCGCCTCTGGGGGGCCATCCACACGGTCCGGGACGTGAGCCGCGAGCGGCGCATGGAGAAGAGCCTCCACCGCTCCGAGTCCATGTACCGGACCATCGCCGAGTTCGCGGGGGTGGGGATCATGCTCCTGCGCCACGAGGGGGTGCTCTACGCCAACGAGCGCGTGGGTCGCTTCATGGGAATCTCCCATCGCGAGGTCACCATCGAGGACCTCCTGGAGTGGGTCCATCCCGAGGATCGGGACGCCGTCTCCGGCAGCCTGGAGACCCTGTTCGATGGACAGGCCGAGGCGCTTCGATTCGAGTTTCGGGCTCGGCGGGACGATGGGCTGGGCCACTATCGCGGGTTCGCCCAGGTCATCGAGTACGAGGATCGCCCGACGGTCCACTTCGTTCTGGACGATGTGAGCGAGCAGAAGGAGCTGGCCCACAAGGCCCGTCTCAACGAGCTGCGCATGTACCACGAGGACCGCCTCACGGCCCTGGGGATCATGGCGGCGGGCATCGCCCACGAGCTGAACCAGCCCCTCAACACGGTGCGGGTGGTCACCGACGGTCTTCTCTACGGGAGGGATGCAGGGTGGGCCGTGGACGCCGAGGAGTTGTACGACAACCTGGAGATGGTCTCCCGCCAGGTCACACGCATGGCCGAGGTCATCCAGAACATCCGGGACTTCGCCCGGGAGGACCGGGGTCATGACGAGGAGGACGTGAACCCCAATGTGGCCGTGGAGAATGTCTTCGCCATGCTGGGGCGCCAACTGGAGGCCCACGGGATCCGGGTGCGCAGGGATCTGGCCTCCCAGCTCCCCGCCGTGCGGGCCCGCATGAGCCGCCTCGAGCAGGTGATCATGAACCTGGTGGTCAACGCCCGCCAGGCGCTGGACGACTGCGGCCACGGGGAAAAGGACCTGTGGGTCCGGACGGCGCTGCGCGACGGCCACGTGACCATCGAGGTGGGGGACAATGCCACGGGCATCGCCCCAGGGCTCATGAACAAGATCTTCGATCCGTTCTTCACCACCAAGGAGGTGGGGAAGGGGACGGGCCTCGGATTGACCATCACCCAGTCCATTGTGGCCGAGATGGGCGGGCGCCTCGAGGCGTTCAACAACGAGCAAGGGGGGGCCACCTTTGTGGTGTCCGCCCCCGCAGGGAGGGCGTGAGCCCGTGGAGATCCTCCTGGTGGACGACGAGCAGGACGTGCGCGCGAGCCTCTCGGGGTTCCTGTCCAAGCTGGGACACCGGGTGACCGGCGCCGCCAACGGGCTGGAGGGCCTCAGGGAGTTCCACTCCCGGCCCTTCGACCTGGTCATCACGGATATCCGCATGCCGGGCATGGACGGGCTGGAGCTGCTCCAGCGGGTCAAGGAGATCGAGCGCTCGCCCGTGGACATGATCGTCATCACGGGCCACGGCGACGTGGACAACGCCATCAAGGCGCTCAAGTACGGGGCCTTCGACTACCTTCAGAAGCCGGTCAATGTCCGGGAACTGGCCATCACCATCGAACGATCGGCCGAGTACCGGAGGCTCCGGGACAATTACTCCCAGCTCAAGGCCGAGTTCAAGGAGCGCGTGGACCTGGAGACCCGCGCTTGCCGGGGCGCGGCCGAGCAGCTGCGGGGGGCGTACCTGCGGGAGATCGGCCTGGGGGACCTGGTGGTCCGCTCCGAGGCCATGCGCAAGGTCATCGACCTGGCCGAGCGGTACAGCACGGACCGCTCCATCGCCGTGCTCATCGAGGGGGAGACGGGCACAGGAAAGGAACTGGTGGCCCGGTACACCCACTACTGCGCCGGCGGTAGCGCCTGCGCCCCGTTCGTGGCCGTCAACTGCGGGGCCATCGCCCAGGAGATCTTCGAGTCGGAGCTCTTCGGGCACGAGGCCGGGGCGTACACGGGGGCGGCGCCCAGGGGGCGCGCTGGAAAACTGGAAGCGGCCGACGGCGGCACCCTCTTTCTGGATGAGATAGGGGAGATGCCGTTCCCCGCGCAGGTGAAGCTTCTTCGCGTCCTCGAGGACAGGCGCCTCTGCCGCGTGGGTGGGGTGAAGGAGATCCCCGTGGACGTCCGGATCATATCGGCCACCAACAAGGACCTGGGGGAGGAGGTGGCAGCCGGGAGGTTCCGCCGGGATCTCTACTACCGCATCAACGCCGGATTGATCCGCATTCCCCCCCTGCGGGAGCGCAGGGAGGGCATCGTGCCCCTGGCCCAGCACTTCGCGAACCGGGCCGCTTCGAGGCATGGCAAGCGCTTCGGGGGTTTCTCCCAGGGGGCGGAGGCGCTCCTGACCGGCTTCCCGTGGCCGGGAAACGTCCGACAGCTCAAGAACGTCATGGAGCGCCTGGCCCTGCTGGGCCCCTGGGACCGGGTGGACGAGGCGGACCTCACCCCCCTTCTGGATTCGCGGTCCTCGGGGGTCTACGCGGCCGATGCCCCCCGGGTCCTGGGCCTGGATGCGTTCGATCTCCCCTCGGACGGACTGCCCCTGGAGAGGCTCAACCAAGAGATCATCCGCAGGGTCATCGAGCGCTTCCACGGGAACCAGACCCGGGCGGCCCAATACCTGGGCCTGTCGCGCAGGGTGCTTCAGGGGCGGCTGAAGAAGCTGGATGTGCGCTAGATCTGTCCGCCACCTCCCCGGGGGCCGGCTGGGAGCATGGCCGCGCCATGGCCCCGTGCGCCGAGAGATCAGGCGCGTCCTGTGGTATCATGATCTCGTTTCCCGCGATGCCGAAATCTCATCCCTGAGGCCCGGAGGTCCGCCATGGCCGTCGTGTCCCCCGAGGAGTATCTGGAGCGTCTGAAGGGCTACCCAAGCAACGTGTACATCAACGGGCGTCTGGTGGACCGGGACGATCCGATCCTCCTTCCCGGGATCCACTGCGTCCAGGAGACGTACCGGGCGGCCGGCGACCCGGAGGTCCGCCCCCTGGTGGTGACCCGCTCCCACCTCAACGGGGACGAGATCAGCCGCTACACCCACGTCCACCAGAGCGTGGAGGACCTCCTGGCCAAGCAGGAGATGACCCGCACCCTGTGCCATCGGGTGGGGGGCTGCATCCAGCGGTGCATGGCCACGGACACCCTCAACGCCATGGGCGTGGTCTCCAAGGAGATCGACGACGCCAAGGGGACCGAGTACCACCCTCGATTCCTGCGCTTCCTGCAGTACTATCAGGCGAACGATCTGGTGGGCAACGCGGCTCAGACGGACGTCAAGGGCGACCGCAGCAAGCGCCCCGGGGATCAGGCCGACCCGGACCTGTACGTGCGGGTCGTCCGGCGGGGAAAGGACGGCATCGTGGTGCGGGGGGCCAAGATCCACAACACCATGGGGCCCTACTCGGACGAGATCCTGGCCGTACCCACCCGGGTCATGCGGCCCGAGGAGGCGGACTATGCCGTCTCATTCGCCATCCCCACGCACGCCGAGGGGGTCAAGCTCATCTGCCGGGTGAACAACGTGCGGCCCCGCGTCCAACTCGACGCCCCGTTCAACCGACTGGGCATGTCGGACTCCTTCACCGTGTTCGACGATGTGTTCGTCCCGTGGGAACGCGTCTTCATGTGCGGGGAGTGGGAGTTCGCGGGCCGCCTGGCCCTGCTCTTCGCCAACTACCACCGGCACAGCTACTGCGGCTGCAAGCCGGCCCTCACGGACGTCATCCTGGGGGCCACGGCGCTGGTGGCCGAGTACAACGGGGTCCCCACCGCCCACCGCGTCCAGGACGACCTGACCCAGCTCATGATCGTGGCCGAATCGGTCTATGCCTCGGGCATCGCAGCGGCGGTCAAGGGGAGGGCCACCTCCTCGGGGATCTTCGAGCCCGAGGCCCTCTATTCCAACACCGGCCGGTACCTGGCCGGCAAGAACATCTACCACGAATACGACATCCTGGCGGCCACGGCCGGGGGGCTCCCGGCCACCCTCCCCTTGGAGCAGGACTGGCTCAACCCGGAGACCCGGGGCTACCTGGAGAAGTACATCATGCGCAATCCCCGGGTGTCGGCCGAGAACCAGCACCGGCTGTTCCGCTTCCTGTCGGACTTCTCCTGCTCGGCCTGGAGCGGGGTCTGGCAGTACGCGGGGGTCCACGGGGGGGGGTCGCCCATCATGGAGGAGATCGGCATCCGCAAGACCTATGACCTGGAGTCCAAGAAGCGGATCGTCAAGTACCTGGCGGGGATCCGGGACGTCTAGGCCCGGCCTCCGCCCCATGGCACGGTTTGGGGCACCGAAGACCACACGGTGCACCGATCGGTGCACCGGGCCCTGGACAACGCCGCTTCTTTTCATGACAGCGCCTTGAAATCAGAATGCATTCCATCCTGGAAGGCCCGGGCACCCTTCTTGCGTCTTCGGTGCACAGCCTCTGGAATCCGCCCACCTCAACCGGGGAGAGAATGCCATGTTGATCATCGCCGAGAGAATCAACGCATCCCGCAAGTACATCGCAGAGGCCATCTCGTCGGGCAACGCCGCGTTCATTCAAAGCGAGGCCAAGGCCCAGGCGGCGGCCGGGGCCCACTACATCGATGTGAACGCAGGGACCTTCGTGGGAGAGGAGGCGGAGCGCCTCCGATGGGTCATCCAGGTGGTGCAGGAGGTAACCGACCTCCCCTTGTGCATCGACAGCCCGGATCCGGAGGTCATCGGGGCGGCCCTGCCGCTGGTCAAGAAGCCCCCGTTGATCAACTCCATCACCCTGGAGCCGTCGAGGCTGGAGGGGATCCTGCCCCTGGTGGCCCGGCATCGGACCAAGGTCATCGCCCTGTGCCAGGCCGAGGACGTCATCGCGGAGACCTGCGAGGGGAAGCTGGAGCTGGCCGGCAAACTGGTGGAGCGCGTCACGGCTGCGGGGGTCCCCCTGGACGACCTGTACATCGACCCGCTGGTCTATCCCCTGGCCACCAACCCCCAGTCGGCCACCGCCACCCTGGACGCCATCGCGGGGATCATGAAGGCGTTCCCCGGGGTGCACACCACCTGCGGCCTCACCAACGTCTCCCACGGCCTTCCCAGCCGCAAGCTCGTCAACCGCACATTCCTCACGGCCGCCGTGGTGAGAGGGCTGGACTCCGCCATCCTGGACCCCACGGACAAGCAGCTGTACGGGGCCCTCAAGGCTGCCCTCATGGTGGTGGGCAAGGACGACTTCTGCATGGAGTACATCACGGCATTCCGGGAGGGGAGGTTCGATTAGGCCCCGGCGGGACATCCCTGGGATCCGGGTCCATGGATCGGGTCCGCCGACGTTCAAATCACCCAGAACAAGGAGGCGCGGCAATGAGCAAGAGCAGAAGGGACTTCATGAAGGCGGCTGGTGCAGGGGTCATCGGGGCGGGGGCCGCCATGGCCCTGGGAGGGCAGAAGGTCTACGGAGCCCCCGCCGAGGGGGTCCCCAAGGAGCCGGTGAAGATTGGCGTCATGGCGGCCCAGTCGGGGGTCATGGCCGTCCCCGGGGTCGCCGCCCTCACGGCCTGCCAGATCTGGGCAGAGCAGGTCAACAAGGCTGGCGGGATCCTGGGCCGCAATGTGGAACTGGTGGTGGAGGAGGAGACCGGGGCCAAGGAGACGGTGGAGAAATTCAAGAAGCTGACCCTTCAGGCCAAGGTGGACGTGGTCTCGGGCATCATGTCCACGGGAAACGGACAGGCCATCGGCCAGGAGGCGGAGGCCCTCAAACAGCTCTGGTTGAGCTGGGACGGCACCACCCAGAAGGGCGTGGCCGAGGGGCAGCCCGTGGCCAACTACGCCTTCAGGAGCCTGGACAACGAGGTGGAGGCCGTGGCGTCGGCCATCCTCACGGCCAAAGTCTTCCCCAACGTGAAGAAGGTGGCCGGCATCAACAACGATTACTCGTACGGCCGGGACTGCTACGAGCAGTACTGCAAGATCGTCAAGTTTTACAACCCCAACGTGACCTTCGAGGAATCGATATTCCTCAAGCTGGGGGAAACGGAGTTCTCCGCCGCCATCGACGCCCTGGCCGCCAAGCAGGCGGACCTCATCATGTGCAGCTTCTGGTCCGGCGACACGACCATCCTGCTGAAACAGGCGGCGCCCAAGAAGCTTTTCGAGAAGACCAAAGGGGTCTTCACAACGGGCGGGGGCGTCCATGACACCCTCAAGAAGGAATTCACGCCCGAGGGGCTCATCCTGGGCTACAACAGCATGTACTTCCGTTGGACCGACAATTGGCCCATGTTGAATGCCTTCACCAAGGTCTACCTGGAAAAGGCCAAGACATACCCGGTTTACGAGTGCGACCACGCCTGGTTCACCCTTCAGGCGTACAAGGCCGCCGTGGAGAAATGCTACGCCATCACCAATAAGTGGCCCACCAAGGAGCAGCTCATCCCCATCCTTCGGGGGATCCAGGTGCCGTCGCTGTCGGGCTACCGGGGCTATCGGCAGGACAACAAGCAGGAGTGCTGCTTCTTCCAGGGCGTCACCACCCACAAGAATCCGTACGACTTCGTGACCATCGACCCCGTTCACGTGTTCCCGTCGGCCAGCATCCAGAAGCCTGAGGGGTACGAGTTCGACAAGTGGCTGGATGAGTGGGGCAAGCAGGTCCAGTCCATGAAGAAGGCGTGAGGTGAGGTCGGAATGCGCGGGGGCGCACGGCCGTGCGCCCCCGCGGGTTCAGGTCCGTGTCGAGGCAACCATGATGACCACCATCGTCAACATCCTGACCAGCGGGGCCTTTCACGCCGCCATCCTCTTCCTCGTGGCCGCGGGCCTGCAGCTGGTCTTTGGCGTCCAGAAGGTCTTCAACCTGGCCTGCGGCAGCTTTTACGCCCTGGGGGCGTATCTGGGCATCGTCTTTGTGGACGCGTTCGTGGGTGCGGGCTTCTCCCCCCTGCTGGCCCTCATCCCCCTGGTGGCCGCCGGCCTGGTCCTGGCGGTCATCGGGCCCATCGTCGAGCGGGGCCTCCTTCGCTTCGTGTACGACCGGGACGAGAGCTTTCAACTCCTGCTCACCTTTTCCATCGTGCTCATCTTCGAGGATGTGATCAAGCTCATCTGGGGGACGTATCCGCGCTCGCCCAAAGGGGTGTACGTGGCCTTCGGAAGCGTCAGCCTCTTGGACGCGTCCATCCCGGTGTATAATCTCATCGTCATCGCCGCCTCCCTGGCCATTGCCCTGATCATGGGCTATGTCATTGCCAGCACCCGATTCGGGCGAATCATCCGGGCGACCTCGTCCAACAACGACATGGCCCAGGCACTGGGGATCAACAGCGCCGTCACCTACGTGAAGGTCTTCACCCTGGGGACCGTCCTGGGGACCATCGGGGGTGCCCTGGTGATCCCCACGACGGCCGCCATGTCCGAGATGGCCGTGCATCTCATCGTCCTGGCCTTCGCGGTGGTGGTCATCGGGGGGCTGGGGAGCATGAAGGGGGCCTTCGTGGGGGCCCTGCTGGTGGGCATCCTCAAGTCCATCTCCATCGCCGTATACCCCGAGGTGGAGATGCTGCTCATCTACCTCATCGTCATAGGGGTCCTGGTTTTCAAGCCCCAGGGGTTGTTCGGAAGCGCCGGCTGAAAGGGTTGGGACGGACCCAATGAGCACAAAGTGGAAGGTCGGAATCGGGCTGTTTCTGGCGGTGGCCGTGGCGTGGCCGTTCGTGGGCAGGGAGTACCAGGTCTACCTGAGCCTGTCGTTCTTCTCGTATTCCATCGCCCTGCTCGGCATCAACCTGCTGTTCAACTACACGGGGCTCATCTCCTTCGGCCACGCCCTGTTCATCGGCCTGGGCGGCTATAGCGCAGCCTTTCTCACCTCCAAGCACCAGATCCACTCCATGGAGCTGATCCTCCTGGTCTCCATCGCGGTCAGCGGGTTCATCGCCCTGCTGGTGGGCCTGGTCTGCGTTCGGTACGTGAAGATCTACTTCGCCATGCTGACGTTGGCCTTCGGCATGCTCTTTCACTCCTTTCTCATGAAGACTTATAACCTGACCGGGGGAGACGAGGGGATGCGCGTGCTGCAGCCCTTCCTCCTGGGCCTGGACCTGAGCAAGATGGGCAAGATGGCCTTCTTCAACGGGCCGTTCTACTTTTACAGCCTGGCGCTGTTTCTCATCGCCGCCGTGATCATGTGGCGGATCGTCCACTCCCCCTTCGGGCTGTGCCTTCAGTCCATCCGGGACAACCCGGACAAGGCGGAGTACCTGGGCGTCTCCATCAGACGATACCGCCTCGTGGCCTTTGTCATCTCGGGGTGCTTCGCCGGGGTGGGGGGGGCCCTCATGGGCCCCGCCACGGGCCACATGGACCCCGCCATGGTTTTCTGGACCCATTCGGGGGACATGGTCTTCATGGCCCTCCTGGGCGGGTTCACCAACTTCTTCGGGCCCATGCTGGGCTCCCTCATATTCATCTTCCTGCGAGACGCGGTGAGTTCGCTCACGGATTACTGGCGGCTCATCTTCGGCGCCATCCTGGCGGCGCTGGTCATCCTCGCCCCGGGGGGCGTCATGGAGCTCCTCTCTCGGATATTTGGCTCCCGGGGCGGCCGAGCCAAGGTTGGGGAGGGGGCATGATGATCCTCCAGGCCATGGAGATCAAGAAGTTCTACGGCGGCTTCTGCGCCCTGGACGGCGTGAGCATCGGCATCCGGGAGGGGGAGTTCGTCTCGGTCATCGGGCCCAACGGGGCCGGCAAGACGACCCTGATCAACGTCCTGACCGGATTCCTGAAGCCCGACGCCGGCAGGGTCCTGTTCAAGGGCGAGGACATCGCAGGCAAGGGGCCCGTGGCGCTGACCCGGCTGGGCATCGCCCGAAGCTTCCAGCTGGTGCACGTGTTCCCGGAGCTCAGCGTCCTGGACACGCTCCGGGTGGCGGTCATCTCCCGCCATGGCAAAGGAATGCGGGTCTTGGGGAGGCTGAGCCGGGACAAGGAGGTCCACGAGCAAGCGCTGGAGGTGGCGGAGATCTTCGGGCTCACCGACCGGCTGCAGGAGTCCTCCAAGAACCTCCCCCAGGGAGCCAAGAAACTCCTGGATGTGGCCTCGGCCTTCGCCCTCCATCCCGAGATCATCCTCCTGGACGAGCCCACCAGCGGGGTGAGCACCGGGGACAAGAACCGCATCATGCAGGTGCTCGTGGAGGCCTCCAAGAAGATCGGCATCAAGACCATCCTCCAGGTGGAGCACGACATGGACATCGTCTTCTCGTACTCGGACCGCATCATCGCGGTGCAGCAGGGGAGGATCCTGGCGGACGGCCCCCCCGGGGAGATCGAGACCAACGAGGACGTGGTCTGCACGGTGATGGGGAAGAAGGAGTGCTTCCAGACCTTCCAGAGCATCATGGGGGTCCAGGGAAAAGGGGTCTGAGAGATGCTGCTTGCCGTGGATGGCATTGAGGTCTTCATCAAGTCAAGCCGAATCCTCCGGGGGGTGTCTCTGGCGGTGGACGCCGGGGAGGTCGTGTGCCTGATCGGTCGCAACGGCGCAGGGAAGACCACCACGCTGCGGACGGTGATGGGTTTTCTCAAGCCCGAGAAGGGATGGGTTCGATTCAGGGGTGCGGATATCACCGGAAGACCCACCCACGAGATCGGCCGCATGGGCATCGGCTACGCCCCGGAGGACAGCGCCATCTTCCCGGACCTCACCACCCACGAGAACATAGAGATCTCCACGTGGACCCGCACGACGGGCAGAACCCAGGAGGAGCGGCTCAAGTTGGCCTACGAGGTGTTCCCGGTCCTGCAGAAGTATCGGCAGCGCAAGGGGACCCACATGAGCGGCGGCGAGCGCAAGATGCTCTCCATCGCACGGGCCCTGGCCCTGGATGCCGAGCTGTTCCTCCTGGACGAGCCGTTCGAGGGGTTGGCCCCCGCCCTGGTGATCCAGGTGGCCGGGAGCATCCAGCAGATGGCCACGCTGGGGCCAGCCATCCTCATCTCCGAGTCGAACATCTATCACGTGCCCGATTTCGCCCAGCGGCTGTACGTGATCGAACGGGGGGAGGTGATCTTCACGGGCAAACCCGAGGACGTGGCCCGAGAGCGGGAGGTCCTCAAGATCATCGCGGGAACGACGTGACCAGCAGGTCGACCCGACCATGCGTGGGCCCATGGGAGGAGATGAAGCTGCACTCGGCGTGCGCGATCCATGACCGAGTTGGAGTGTATAAGATTAAGGACCAATCGCCGATGTCCCAGGGGCCGGCCCCCAATCGCCCGCGTCGGCTAAGCCATCGGACGTTCACTGGACATTGGATCTTCCACATTGAACATTTGGTGAGCAAACCGCTTTTCGTCCATCCAAGGAGGTTCGAGAGATGAGCAGGACACCCAAGCCCGATTTCGAGCGCTACATGACGGCGCTGCGTTGCGAGGAACCCGACCGGGTTCCCCTGGGGGACTGGCACGTGGACCAGCGCCCCAAGGAGGCCTTCATGGGACGCAAACTGGTTACCATCCAGGACCTGGTGGATTTCTGGCACACGGCAGGGTTCGACTACGTCACGGCGTCCTCAGGCATCCTGGAGCCAGTGCGCGCCCCCGAGGGGATGACCACCCGGGGCGAGGCCGTGCACACGGAGTATGGAGACCGGGTCTCCCGGGAGTGGGCCCACGAGCACGAGGGGGTCATCACCAGCTGGGCGCAGTTCGAGAAGTACCGATGGCCGTCGGTGGACGACTTCGACCTGTCCAAGTGGGACGTCCTGGACAGGATCCTCCCCAAGGGGATGAAGGCCATCTTGCTGCTGGGCAAGATCTACACCCCGGTGTGGATGTACATGGGCGCAGAGGTCTTCTTCAACGCCCTGGAGACCAACCCCGAGCTGGTCGAGGCCATCTTTCAAAAGGTGGGGCAAATCCAGTACGAGACGTTCCTCCGGGTGGTGGAGCATCCCTGCGTGGGGGCCGTGCTCCATCCCGACGACATCGCCCACAACACGGGGCTGTTGGTCCACCCCAGGCACCTGCGCCGATACCTGTTCCCCTGGTACCGGAAGATGAGCGATGTGTGCAAGGAGCGGGGGATCGGCCACGTGTTCCACAGCGACGGGGACTGCACCGAGGCCATGGACGACCTCATCGCCTGCGGGTTCGACGGATTTCATCCCATCCAGCCCAATGCCATGGACATCGTGGAGGTCAAGAGGCGCTGGGGCCGGAAGCTCTGCCTCATCGGGAACCTGAACCTGGACTCCACCCTCACCCTGGGGACGCCCGAGGATGTCCGGGCCGAGGTGTACGAGCGGATCCGGACCATCGGCCCGGGGGGCGGGTACATGGTCTCCTCCTCCAATTCTGTCACGGACTACGTTCCCCTGGCCAACATGAAGGCCATGTTCGACGCCACCTTCGAGTTCGGCAAGTACCCCATCCAGTTGGAAGCGGGCCGGGTGACGGGAAAGGTATGGACGTATCAGGGCAAGGGGCCGCTCAAGGCCGCCGCGGCCGCCCCGGTGGATCTGGACGTGGATGCGTATGTGGCCGCCCTCCTCAGCGCCAAGGTCGAGCGCGTCGTCGAGCTGTTCAAGAAGGACATGGAGGCGGGCGTCGCGCCCGGCGATGTGGTGGGCAAGGGGATGATCCCGGCCATGACCGTGGTGGGGGAGAAGTTTCAAAGCGGGCAGATCTACATCCCCGAGATGATGATCGCCGCCAAGACCATGGGGGCCACCCTGGCCCACTTCAAGGACGTCCTCGTGTCCAGGGGGGCCCAGAAGAAGGGCAAGGTGGTCATCGGCACGGTCAAGGGGGACCTCCACGACATCGGCAAAAACCTGGTGGGGATGATGCTCGAGGGGCAGGGGTTCGAGGTGACGGATCTGGGGGTATCGGTGGGGCCGGAGAAGTTCGTCCAGGCCGTCCAGGACCAGAGGCCGGACGTGCTGGCCATGAGCGCGCTGCTCACCACCACCATGATCGAGATGAAGAACGTCGTGGCGGCGCTTCAGGCGGCGGGGCTGCGCAAACAGGTGAAGGTCATGGTGGGGGGGGCGCCGGTGACCCAGAAGTTCGCCGACCAGGTGGGCGCCGACGGATACGCGTACGACGCCCCGGGGGCGGCCCAGAAGTGCAAGGAACTGCTCGCGATCCCGTGAAGGCGTGGCCCCACAGGCTCGCGGATCCCAGCGGTGCGGCCCTGGTTGCCGGATCCCTTTGCCTGAGGTAACCTCGTGGGGACGGAGATCGTCCCGATTTGCCTTCTTGTTCTTTTCGGAGTCCGTCCCTTGGTTCGGCCCCGACGGGGGGAGGGTGGGAGGCCATGAAGGACACCTCGTACAGCTTGGTCATGTCGGCCCTGTTCAACGGGCGCAAGGGCTCCCGACCGCCGGTGGGCAACCCCACATCCATCGTCTGCCATGGCCTGATGGATGCCTGCGGTGTGCCCTTTCCCGACGCCCATCTCAATGCCAACGCCATGGCCGAGCTGGCCCTGGCCGGCCACGAACTGCTGGGCTTTGACACGGTCATGCCCGAGTACAGCGTGCACCAGGAGTCGGCGGCCCTGGGGTGCGACGTGGACTGGGGGGGGCGGGACCGCATGCCGGACGCCAGGAACTTCCCCCACTCGGACTTCTCGGACATCCAAGTGCCCGAGAACCTCCTGGAGAAGCCCTCCATGAAAGTCGTCCTGGACGCCCTCTCCTCGCTTCGCCGCCACGTGGGCGGCCAAGTGGCCATCTGGGGCAAGGTCATGGGGCCCTGGACGCTCTCGTACCACATGGCCGGCACCCAGAACCTTCTTCTGGCAGTGGGCATGGGGGAGAAGGGAAAGGTCTTGCGGATGCTCCGGCAGCTCATGGAGGTGACCGTGGCCTACGCCAACGCCCAGCTTCGGGCAGGGGCGGACGCGGTGGTGGTGGCCGACCACGTCACCCGCAACTTGGTGGGGCCCTACACGTACGAAGAGTACCTGCTCCCCATCCATCAGGAGGTCATGGCGCGGATCCACGGGCCGGTGATCCTGCACGTGTGCGGGAACTGCTCGGATCGCCTGCACCTCTTCGCCCAATCCGGGGTAGACGCGTATCACTTCGAGTGGCAGGTGGACGCCCGCTTCGCCGTGGAGCAGATCGGGGACAGGGTGTCGCTGGTGGGCAACGTCAACAACCCCCGGGTCCTGCTCCAGGGCACGCCGGAAGAGGTCCACGAGCAGGCCCGGTACGCCATCGGGGCCGGGGTGCACATCATCGGGCCCGAGTGCGCCATCCCCCTGGCCACGCCCATGGAGAACCTCAGGGCCATCGTGGAGGCGGCCAGGGAGGGATACTGAGAAGAGGATCGCGGGGACGCGGCGCGGATGAGATGCGGAGAAAGAGCGGGGGAGTTGGGGCGCTGGGGGAGCGGGGAGATGGGGCGGCATAGGGCACGAAGACCAGGAGATCTGTCTTCCGGACAGGAATCCCCAACACGGGCCACGCAGACGGAGGCACGATGGACCATCTGACCCGGATCAAGGAGGCGGTGATCGGCGGCAAGCACAAGGATATCGAGGCGCTGGTGCAGGCCGCCATTGATGGCGGCGCCGACCTCAACCAGGTCATCAACGACGCCCTCATCGCTGCCATGGACGTGGTGGGGCATCGCTTCGGCGAGGGGATCATCTTCGTGCCCGAGATGCTCGTCTCGGCAGTGACCATGAAGAAGGGGCTGGATCTCATCAAACCCCTCCTCAAGGGAGACGGAGGGGGGAAGGGGAAGGTCCTCATGGGCACGGTCAAGGGGGATCTCCACGACATCGGGAAGAATCTGGTCATCATGATGCTCGAGGGGGCGGGCTTCCAGGTGACGGACCTGGGGGTGGACCAGGGGGTGGAGCAGCTCATGGAGAAGGTTGAGGCCCTCCGTCCCCACATCCTGGGGCTCTCGGCCCTGCTGACCACCACCATGCCCGAGATGAAGCGGGTCATCGAGGAGCTCCAGGCCCGGGGACTCCGGGATCAGGTCAAGGTCATGGTGGGCGGGGCGCCGGTGGACCAGAAGTTCGCCGATCAGATCGGGGCCGACGGATACGGAAAGGACGCCACGGCGGCGGTGGAGCTGGCCCGAAGGCTCGTGGCCGGAAACTAGATACGCTCCTTCCGGGGGGGGCTTCAAGGGGCGCACAACAGGCGGGCGGCCCGATGCGGGTCGCCAAAGCACGCACATCCAGGGGAGGTGGACAATGAAGGGAAGGGCGCATGGTGTGGTGGCTTTGGTGGGGGCTCTGGTCATGGGATTGGGCTGGGCCGTGGGGGTGGCCGGTGCAGCGGACGAGAAGACGATTCGCTGGCGGATGACCACGTCCTGGGCCACGGGTATCCCTCTCTATACGGAGATGGCCGAGCTGTTCGCCAAGAACGTGGAGGCCCTGTCGGGCGGGCGCTTCAAGATCCAGACCCTTGCGGGAGGGGCCATTGCCCCGGCGTTGGAGGTGACGGACGCCGTCCAGAAGGGTATCTGCGAGATCGGCCACCTGTGGCCAGGCTACGACATCGGTCGGGACCCCACATCAGCCATCATCGGCGGGTATGCCGGGAGCATGGAGTCGGTGCCCATGCTCCATTGGCTGTACACGGGTGGAGGAGTCAAGCTCTGGCAGGAGTGGCGCATGGCCAAGTTCGGCGTGGTGGCCTTCCCCTGCGGCATGCGGCCCACCGAGGTATTCCTTCATTCCCACAAACCCGTCCGCAAGCTCGATGACCTCAAGGGGATGAAGATCCGGACGGTGGGGGCATGGGCCGAGATCCTCCCCAAGCTGGGGGCGGCCGTGGTGTCCCTGCCCGGGGCGGAGGTCTTCCCGGCCCTGGAGCGCAAGGTGATCGACGGGACCGAGTGGGCAACGCCCGGGGAGAACGTCATCAGCGGGTTTCACGAAGTAGCCAAGTACATCATCGTGCCAGGGGCCCATCAACCCAGCGCCCCCTTCGAGGTGGTCATCAACAAGGCCAAGTGGGATGCCCTCCCCAAGGAGTTCCAGACGTATATCGAGTACGCGGCCCAGTCTGTGAGCTTCGAGTCGTGGGCGCGCATCGGCAAGCTCGACATGGGGGCCATGGACGTCTTCAAGAAGAAGGGCAACGAGGTCATTTTCCTGGATTCCGAGACCCAGACCAGATGCCATGAGCTGGGCAAGGAGTGGGCCAGGGAGAAGGCGGCCACCAATGAGTGGTTCAAGAAAGTGTTCGACTCCCAGGAGGCCTTCGAGGCGGCCTGGAACCTGGTCGGTCCCACGAGGTTCTTCCAGTACAAGTGAGGAGCGCCGGGATGGAGGGGGCGGGCCCCAACGAGGCCGGCCCCCTCCCCGTGCACGAGAGGGCGGACCATGAGAGGACTGACACGGACCCTCAAGGGGGTCGACGCGGTGAGCCTGGCGGCGGGAAAGGCGGCGGCATTCCTGGCGGTGCCCATGGTAGCGGCCCTCGTCTACGAGGTGCTCGCCCGATACGTCTTCGGGAGGCCCACCATCTGGTCGTACGAGACCACGTACATGATTTACGGCTCCCACTACCTCCTGGGGGCCGCCTTCACCCTGTATTACAAAGGACATATCCGCATCGACGTCATCTATCATTTGTTTCCCCAGCGGGCCCGGGCCGCCGTGGACGTGCTGGGCTATCTCATCGTCTTCTTTCCCGTGACGTTCCTGCTGTCGTACAGCGGATTTCATTACGCCTGGGAGTCCTTCAGCACGAAAGAGGTCTCCCAGTACACGCCGTGGGCCCCCTACCTGTGGCCGTACAAGACGGTGATCTTCCTTGGCTTCGCCCTCCTGCTGATCCAGGGATTGGCGGAGTTCACCCGGAGCGTGGCGACCCTGGTCCGGGGGGTGCCCCATGATTGAATCCCTCCTGGGTTCCGAGTATTTCGTCCTGGTGATGTTCGGGGCGGTCCTGACTTTCATCTTCATCGGGTTTCCCGTGGCGTTTTCCCTCATGGGCGTGGCCGTGATCTTCGGGTATGTGAGCTTCGGCGACGCCGTGGGCAACATGCTCATCCGCCGGGTGTGGGACGTGGCCAACAACTACGTCCTGGCGGCCGTCCCCCTGTTCGTGTTCATGGGCTCCGTGCTGGAGGCATCGGGCATCGCCAAGCGCCTGTTCGACGCCATGATGCAGCTCACGGGCCGGCTCCGGGGTGGGCTGGCCGTGGGGACCACCCTCATGTGCACCATCTTCGCAGCGTCCACGGGGATTATCGGCGCATCCGAGGTGGTCATCGGCCTTCTCGCCATCCCCGTGCTCCTCTCGAGGGGGTACAACAAGTCCCTCATCTGCGGCACCATCTGCGCCGGAGGGTCATTGGGCACGATCGTCCCGCCCAGCGTGGTCATCGTCGTGTACGGCCCGGCCGCGGGCCTCTCGGTGGGCCGGCTTCTGGCCGCGGCCGTGCTGCCCGGCATCCTTCTTTCTGGTCTGTACATCGTGTACATCATCATCCGCTGTCTCCTGAGGCCCCAGGACGGCCCGGGCCTTCCCCCGGAGGAGATGATGCCCTTGGGCCCCAGGCTCAAGCTGGTGGTCACGGCGCTTCTTCCTCCCCTGGCGCTCATCTTCGCGGTGACGGGCACCATTCTGCTGGGCTGGGCTGCCCCCACCGAGGCCGCGGCCCTGGGGGCCTTCGGCGGCACCGCGCTGTGTCTCCTGTATGGACGGCTCACATGGCGGACCCTGTACAAGGCGTGCATCGACACCATCAAGATCAGCTCCATGATCATGCTCGTGCTTACGGGAGGGACCATGTACACGGGGGTCTTCCTGGGCATGGGTGGGGCGGATGTGGCGGAGAAGCTCCTGCGGGCCATGCACATGACCCCCTGGATCACGGTGGGCTTCTTCCTGCTTCTGGCCTTCCTGGCGGGCTTTGTGCTGGACTGGATCAGCATCCTGCTCATCTTCGTCCCCATCTTCGTGCCCATCGTCACCAAGTTGGGCTTCGACCCCATCTGGTTCTCCACCCTGTTCTTCATCATGATCCAGACCAGCTACCTGACGCCCCCCATGGCGCCGGCCATCTTCTACCTCAAGGGGATCGTCCCCCCGGAGATCCAGACCCGGGACATGTTCCGGGGGGTGGTGCCGTACATCGCCCTTCAGGCCATCGGGGCCGGGCTGGTGATGCTCTTTCCATGGATCTCCCTGTGGCTGCCCAACTACCTCATGGGGGGCGCCTTCAAGTGACGTCCGTCCCCAGGGCCCTGCGCGGGCGGAAAGGAGCGATTGCAGATGACCCGTAAAGAGCGCATCCTCATGGCGGCCAGGGGGGAGATGCCCGACGTCCTCCCCTACGTGCCCCGCTTCGATCTCTGGTACAACGCCAACTCGTACGCGGGGACCCTGCCGGAGATCCACCGCGGCCGGACGGCCGACGAGATCGGGCGGGCCGAGGGGTGGGCCCTGCACAAGGTGGTGCCGGAGCTCCTCCAGGTGGAAAAGGAGGAGGAGAACCTGAACCGAGCCATCGGCCTTTACGGCCTCAAGGAGAACGGGTATCGCATCACGTTCTCCCCCAACGTGGAGATCCGGGTGGAGCGGACCCCGGATTCCGTCCGTGTGGAGTACCACACGCCCGTCGGGGTCGTGAGCACCCGGGAGGTCATCACCGAGGAGATGCGAAGGGCCGGCGCCTCCATCACCTGGATCGACGAGCGCGCCATCAAGGGGGTCAAGGATTACGAGACCTTGGCGTACCTCTTCGAGCAGGTGACCGTGGTGCCGGACTACGATCGGTACGCCCGGTGGCAGGCGGCGGTGGGCGACGACGGGGTGGCCTGCATGATGGGGAGCTTCGCGGCCTCGCCCATGCAGCACATCCAGAGGGACTTCCTAGAGGCCACGGGGTTCTTTCTCGAGTACAACGACCACCAGCGAGAGATGCGGCGGCTGGCCGAAAGCCTGGAGGGGGTGTACGACCAGCTCCTGAGGGTGGTGTGCGAATCCCCGGCCGAGGTGATCCTCTGGGGGGCCAACTACGATGACATGATCACCTATCCCCCGTACTTCGAGAAGGAGATCCTGCCGTGGCTTCGGAAGGCCTCGACGGCCATGGCGGCCAAAGGAAAGCTGCTCATCTGCCACTGCGACGGGGAGAACCTGGGTCTCCTGGATCTCATCCGGGACTCGGGGATGCACATCGCAGAGGCCATCTGTCCCCACCCCATGACCAAGGTCAGGATCGAGGAATACTACCGGAGGTGGGGGGATCGGTTGACCATATTCGGCGGCATCCCCCAGAGCCTCCTGCTGGCCGAGACCGCGTCGGAGGAGGACTTCGAGGCCTATCTGGACCATTTCTTCAAGGCGGTGGCCCCGGGGCGCCGCCTCATCGTGGGCATCGCCGACACCACCCCCCCCAACGCCGTGTTCGACCGGCTGCGGCGTTTGGGCGAGCGGGTGGAGCGGGAAGGGAGGCTGCCCCTCCAGGCGGGGGCCTTTCGCGTCCCCGTGGAGGCGCGGGCCGGGGGCGGGGCCGCCCCGAAGGCTCTGGCCGCCGCGGACGAGACTTTCCAGGCGGTTCAGAAGGCCGTCCTCCAGGGGGACCATCTGGGCATCGGTGACCAGGTCCACGCGCTCCTGGAGAGGGGCATCCCGGCCGGCGAGATCCTCCAGCGGGGCATGATCTCCGCCATGGAGGTGATCGGGGAGCGATTCAAGAGCGGGGACGTCTTCATCCCGGAGGTGCTTCTCTCGGCCCGGGCCATGAACGAGGCCCTGGGGGTGCTGGAACCCCACCTGGCCGGGGATAGAATGAAGGGGGGAGGGAAGATCCTCATCGGGACGGTCCGCGGGGACCTCCACGACATCGGGAAGAACATGGTGGCCACCATGCTTCGGGGGGTGGGCTTCGAGATCAGGGATCTCGGCATCAATATCAGGATGGAGGATTTCGTGGAGCAGGTCGCCGCGTACAAGCCCGATATCCTGGGTCTCTCTGCGCTCCTCACCACGACCATGCCCGAGATGGGGCGGGTGATCCAGGCCCTGAAGGCGAGGGGGCTTCGAGACGGGGTCAAGGTCATGGTGGGAGGAGCCCCGGTGAACGAGAAGTTCGCGAGAGACATCGGCGCCGATGCGTACGCGGCAGATGCCGGCGATGCCGTCGCCGCGGCTCGGCGGCTGATGTCCTCCGAGGCTTCGGCCCCCTGAACCCTGCCGATACTTCGAGCGGTTGAGACGCCTTGGGCACTCCGGGCACGGATCGGAGCGACGAATGGCAAGAGATGAACAAGACCGGAACAAGGGCCCCCGGGTGATTGTAGCCTGCCGGGTCATGGAGCCCGAGTTGGAGAGGATCGGGGCGGGCGACGGGGGCGTGGAGATCCGGTACCTGGACCAAGGGCTCCACCGCGTCCCCCAGAAGATGGCCGACCAGGTCCAGGCCCACATCGACGCCGCGGCGCCCTATGCCGGCCGCATCGTCCTGGGCTACGGCCTGTGCTCCAACGGCATCGTGGGGGTGACGGCAAGGCAGCAAGGGCTGGTCGTCCCCCGGGCCCACGACTGCATCTCGCTTTTTTTCGGCTCGGTGGACGCGTACAAGAAGGTCTTCGATGCCCGTCCCGGGACCTATTACCTGACCCCGGGGTGGATCGCCGAGAAGAAGGATCCCCTGGGAATCCTGGAGGAATATCTCCCCAAGTACGGGGAGGAGACCTCCAGGTGGGTCATGGACGAGGAGCTCAAGCACTACACCCACATCGTCCTCATCGACACGGGCGTCCGGGACCTGGCCCCCCTTCGGGAGCGCGCCCGGCACAATGCCCGGTTCTTCGGAAAGGCCTACGAGGAGGTCCAGGGGAGTCCCGAGTACTTCGAAAAACTCGTCCGCGGCCCGTACACGGCCGAGGACTTCTTCTTCCTGGCCCCCGGGGAGCAGGTCACCCAGGAGCTCTATCTGGCGGAGGCGCTGGCATGCGCGTCCTCCTGAACTACGGACGGGCAGGCCTGCCCCTGGATCTGCCCGACGACTGGGACGTGACGGTCGTCCGCAAGAGGCCCATGCCCGTGTTGCCGGAGCCCGCAGCGGCGGTCCGGGCGGCCCTGAACGCGCCGGTGGGGTCGGCGCCCCTGGCCCGGGAGGCCCAGGGAAAGCGCACGGCCTGCATCCTCATCTGCGACATCACCCGCCCGGTGCCCAACGCGATCATCCTTCCCGCCCTGGTCCGCTCCCTCATGGAGGCCGGGATGGCCCCCCGGGACATCCAGATCCTGGTGGCCACGGGCCTTCACCGCCCCAACGAGGGAGAAGAGCTGCGGGAGCTGGTGGGCGACCCGTGGGTCATGGAGACGGTCCCCGTGGCCAACCACTTCGCCCGTAACGAGGCGGATCACGTGGCCGTGGGCACCACCAGCCGGGGGACCGCGGTCCAGCTGGACCGCCGCTTCGTCCAGGCGGAGCTGCGCATCGCCACGGGGCTGGTAGAGCCCCACTTCATGGCGGGCTACTCGGGGGGAAGGAAGGTCGTCACCCCGGGGGTGGCCCACGAGAAGACCATCACCCACCTGCACACGGCCCGGTACTTCGAGCACCCTCGCTCCGCCAACTGCGTCCTGGATGGAAACCCCCTGCACGAGGAGCAGATGGAGGTGGTCCGGATGCTGGGCCGGATCCTGGCCGTCAACGCCGTCATCGACGAGCACCGAAACCTCTCCTTCATCAACTTCGGGGAGGTCGAGGCGAGTCATCTTCAAGCCGCTGCCTTTATGGACCGGTACGCCGTGGTCCCCGTGGAGCGGCGGTTCAAGACGGTCATCACCAGCAGCGCCGGGTACCCGCTGGACAAGACGTACTACCAGACCGTGAAGGGGATGGTGGGCCCCATGGAGATCCTGGCCCCCGGCGGAGATCTCTTCATCGTCTCGGAGATCTCGGAGGGGTTTGGATCCGCCGAGTACCGGCAGGCCCAGCGCCGCCTGATCGAACTTGGTGCGGACGGCTTCCTCCAGGAGATCCTGCCCAAGGAGCACGCCGCCATCGACGAGTGGCAGACCGAGATGCAGTTGAAACCCATGCGCATCGGCACCATTCACCTGTACACCCAGGCCCTTTCCGAAGAGGAGAGGGCCATCACGGGTGTGAACATCGTCCCCGACCTGGAGGCGGCCGTCCGCGAGAGCGTCTCGCGAAGCGGGGACACCCGTGTGGCGGTTGTGCCCGAAGGGCCTTACGTGGTGCCGCGATACGTGGCGCGCAGCCTCTCCTGACCCGAAGGAGCGGACGGGACCTCGATCAATGGGGACACAGCTTGGATTGTTTTCCGAGTTTCCTGGCCCGAGGAGAGCCCTTTCTTTGTCCGGATTCCTGTCCGATATCCAAGGATTTGAGGAGTTCGGCAGACGGACCACCCGGTCGGCATTCCCCGATCCATCGATCGAGCTTCCGGTGTACGTCAACGAATTCTGGACCTCCAAGCAGCGGGCGGCGCACTCGCTCCACGAGATCTCCTATCGGGCGTGCTTCAAGCCCCAGCTCCCCCGGTTCTTCATCGAGAGGCTCACCTCTCCGGGGGAGATCGTGTACGACCCCTTCATGGGCCGCGGGACGACAGTCATCGAGGCCGCCCTGCAGGGGAGAATCCCGGTGGGATGCGACATCAACCCCTTGAGCCAGATCCTCGTGCGCCCCCGATTGAACCCGCCGGGGATCACGGAAATCGGCGATCGGCTCAAGACCATCGACCTGGACCGGGAGGCTTCCAGTTGGGAGGAGCTGCTCGTCTTCTACCACCCGACCACGCTCCGGGCGATCACGAACCTTCGATCCTATCTGCTGGACCGTGCAGCGTCCGGCCGGTTGGACAAGGTCGATCAGTGGATCCGTATGGTCGCGACGAACAGGCTCACCGGCCACTCCAGGGGGTTCTTATCGGTGTACACGCTTCCGCCCAATCAGGCCGTTTCCATCGATTCGCAACGCCGGATCAACGAGGCCCGGAATCAGGTCCCCCCGGAAAGGCATGTGCGCGAGGTGATCATGGCCAAGAGCCGTTCCCTCTTGAGCAAGCTGGATGCGAGCCAGAGCGAGCTCATGCGGCGCGTGGCCGGGGCCCCGCTGCTCCTCACGGAGTCCTGTGATCGTACACCCGAGATCCCGAACGATTCCGTCCGCCTCGTGGTGACATCCCCCCCTTTCCTGGACATCGTGGATTATCAGACCGACAACTGGCTCCGCTGTTGGTTCAACGGCATCGACGCCGCCGAGGTCGAAGTATGGCAACTGAGCAAGCCGGCTCACTGGCAGGCGAAGATGCAGTCCGTGTTCGCCGAGCTGAGGCGCGTCTTGGCGCCCGGCGGGTATGTGGCTTTCGAGGTGGGCGAGGTCCGGGGGGGAAGGCTGCTGCTTGAGACCCTGGTGGTCCCGGCGGCCGTTGCCGCCGGCCTCGCTCCAGTCATGGTCATCATCAACGATCAGGTCTTCACCAAGACATCCAACTGCTGGGGCATCGACAATCTGAGGAGGGGGACGAACACCAACCGGATCGTCCTCCTGCAAGAACCCTGAGATGGGCGAACAGAGACCCAATCATCGAGTCACCTTCGAGCCCATGGGTGTGGCGGGCCCGGTGGATGAACGCCAGACCATCCTGGACGGGGCGGCGCGCCACGGAATTGCCCTCCGCGCCGATTGCGGCGGCCAGGGATCCTGCGGCAAGTGCCGCGTCTCGGTCCACCCCGCGGAGAACCTCGCGCCCGCCACCCAGTGCGAGATGGAGGCCCGGGAGGCCGGGCAGATCGGGCCGGATGAGCGCCTGGCCTGTCAGGCCCGCATCCAGGGCCCGGTGGCCGTGACCGTCCCCCTGGAGACGCTGGAGACCGGGGCATCGGTGGGCAAGATCGAGGTGCGGGGCACGTACCCCGTGGACCCCATGGTCCAGCGCCTCGTCCTGGCCCCGCCATCCCCGCCCGTTGCCGCGGACTCCCCCCCCGCCCGGGACCTGGTGGCGCAAGTCCGGGGGCGGGCCCGGGGGCTCTGGCGGGGGGAGATCCCATTCCTGGAGCCGGCCGCCCTGCGGGATCTGGCCCGGCCCTGGGCCCGGGACGGCGGGATCACCCTGGTTCATCATGGGAAGAAGGGGGTCACGGCGGTCCTTAAGGGGGAGCGCCGCAGGTCGCTGGGCGCGGCCGTGGACGTGGGGACCACCACCCTGGCCGTGTACCTGTGCGACCTGAGGAGCGGGCAGGTGCTGGCCTCGGCCGGCTCGGCCAATCCCCAGCGGCGGTTCGGCGAGGACGTGATCAGCCGCATCGCGTACGCCAACGAGGACGACGCCGGGACCGCTGTGCTCCAACGGCTGGTGGTCGGGGAGATCGACGCCCTGCTGGGTCGCTGCCTGGCCCGGGTGAGCGGGGAGCGAGGGGACGTGGACGAGTTGACCGTGGTGGGCAACACGACCATGCTGACGCTCCTGGCCGGGCTTCACCCCCACAGCCTGGGCGTCTCGCCGTACCTGCCGCCGATCCGCTCGCCCATGGACCTCCGCGCGGCCGACCTGGGCCTCGAGCTCAACCCCGGCGCCAACGTCCACGTCTTCCCGGTGATCACCGGCTTCGTGGGAGGGGACACGGTGGGGGCCATCCTGGCCGAGCGGCCCCACGAGCGGGACGAGGTCACCCTCATCGTGGACATCGGGACCAACGGGGAGCTGGTCCTGGGGAACTGGGAGGGGCTCTGGGCCACGAGCTGCGCCACGGGTCCGGCCCTGGAGGGTGCCCATCTGAGCTGCGGCATGCGGGCCGTTGCAGGGGCCATTCACCGCGTGGCCCGGGAGGGGTCGGGCATGCGGTGGGAGGTGTTGGGAGGGAGCGACGTCCCCAAGCCCAGGGGGTTGTGCGGATCGGGCATCATCGATGCCGTGGCCGCCATGCGAAGGGCCGGGCTGCTGCTGCCAAGCGGCCGCATGGCCGAGGGGATGCCGGGGGTGGAAGTGGACGACCAGGGCGTGGGGCGCCGGTTTCTCCTGGTCCCGGCGGAGCGGACGGCCACGGGCAATGATCTCTTCATCAGCCTCCAGGACATCCGTCAGATCCAGCTGGCCAAGGCCGCCCTGTCCGTGGGGATCCAATTGCTCATGCGCCGGGCGGGCATCGCCCGCGTGGACCGCATGGTCCTCACCGGGGCCTTCGGGGCCCGGTTCGACTGGCGCAATGCCGCTGCCATCGGCATGCTGCCCGAGGCCTCGAGCTTTTCCCGGGTGGAGGTGGTGGAGAACGCCGCCGGCGTGGGGGGCATCATGGCCCTCCTGGACCGAAAGCAGCGTGAGGAGGCATGGCGTCTGGCCGAGTCCACCCGGGTCATCGAACTGGCCGAAGAGCCCGATTTCCAGACGGAGTTTCCCATGGCCGTGAACTTCCCGCCGCTGGAGGGAGACCCCGGCGGCGAGCCGGGGCCTTGATCCGCCCCGCTCCTCCCGCCTCCTTGACTTTGGCGGGGCTTCCCCCTTTAATGTGCGTGACGGGCGGGTGGCACTGATCGAGGAGAGGGGAGCATGAGGATCCGAGGGACGGCGTTGACCATGGCCCTGGCGGTCATGATCCTGGCGGGCGGCGCGGATGCCTGGGCTCAGGTGCGCATGCCCGGCATGGGCTGTGAGGGGCGATTCTCCAAGCTCGACGCCAACGGGGACGGCAAGGTGACCTTCGAGGAGTTCAACAGCGTGCCCCATCCTGAGGGCAAGCCCGAATGGCTCTTCGGCCTGAGGGACGCCAACCGGGACGGGAAACTCACCCAGCAGGAGTTCTGCGCCGGAAAGGGGGCCAAGAAGCGGGCCAAGGACAAGGAGAAGGCGCCCGAGCCCGCCAAGAGCCCTTGACACTGGCGGTGCCAGCCGCCCCGCTGGCGTCGTCCGATCGGAGCCGGACTGCGCCGCGTGTTTCTGCCTCCGCTCCAGCCCGATTCAGTCTTTTCCCGATTGACTTGCTTCCTCAGCCCTGATATTCCCCCCAGAACAAACGGGTGTATTCTCCCTCATTCGCAAAGACGGGACAGCCGCCGAAACGCCCTTGCCGCTCAGCAGCCACGGAGGCCGCCATGCCGAACGCCCACTGCCCCACGAGACCTTCCCGTCCCATGCTCGCCCTCCTGGGGGTATTGCTCGCCGCGACGCTGGCCTGCGGGACTGCCGGCGCCGTGACGAGCCAGCAGCTGGCCGACGCCCTGGTCGTGGACCCCGACGACGTGGTGCTGGACCACGGCCTGGTGGTTACCTCGGGGGCGGCTTTGGTCGCGGGGGTTGAGACCGCCTCGGCCGACCCGGGCAGCGAGGACCCGCCCATCCCGCCCAGTGTCCTGCTCGCCACGGGGCTGGCGGCCGACGCGGGGACGGGAAACAGCGATCTGCTCGGCGACGGTCTGGCCGACGCCACGGCCTTGAGCCTGACCCTCCTGGTCCCTGCGGACCGGCCCACCCTCATGTTCACCACCCAGTGGGTCTGGGGCGCGCCGTCGGGGGATCTGGGGCAGGTCCTGTACCGGCGGGACGGGTCCGGAGCATGGTCCACCCTGCACGTGGGAGGGGGCCCGGACTGGGAGAGCACGGGCAGCCCGGGCCCTGTGGCCAGGACCATCGACTTGCGCGGGGCCAACACCGTCGAGCTGGTCTTCGAGGCCTTGGACGTGGGAGACGGCAGCGGCGACTCGGCCCTCGTGGTCTCCCTCCTGCACTTCTCCAACGCCGGGGTCGTCACGGCCTCTGAGCTGGCGGACGCCCTTCTGCCGGACCCGGCCACGTACGAGGTGAACGCAGCAAGCCTCCGCATGATCTCGGGTGCCGTCACCCGCACAACGGACGTCACGAGCGCCCTGGCCGACCCGGAGGGGGGGGGTATTGTCCTCAGTTCCGGCCGGGGCGTGGAGGCGGGGACCGGGAGCACGGATTTCGAGGGGGACAGTGTGCCCGATTGCACCGAGTTGGACCTCAGGATCTTTCCCCCGGAAGGGGCCAAGTCGTTGGTCTTCACCACCCAGTTCGTCACCACCGAGTCCGGGCAGCCGGCGGGGGAGGAGGACTTCGCCGAGATCCTGACCTACTCCTCGGCGGGGGGGGTGCCTCAGGTCATGGGCGCGGGCAGGGCCCCTGCTGGGACGGCCGGGGGAGTCACACGGGTCGTGAAACTCACGGGATCCACGTACCATCGGATCGTGTTCCGGGCCTGCGACGGGGGAGACGGCCTCAAGGATTCGGCGCTCCGCATATCCAGGGCCTTCTTCTCGGACCAGGATCCCTCGTACTTCGGAAGCCCCAAGCCGTCCGACTCCATGCTGGTCACGGGGACCTTCAGCTACGCCAAGGAACTCATCCACGTCCCGGGGGTCACCGAGCAACTCCCCTTCAGCTTCTCCTTGTATTACAACTCGTACCCAACGGACTACAAGGCATGGGGCGAGACGGTCTGGTTCCTCTTCATCCCCATCTTCAGCTGGCCTCATGTGGAGTACTTCCGGGAATGGTCCCACAGTTATGACTGGAGCATCGAGTTCCCGAGCAGTGGCCCGGTGGTGAAACGAGGGGACCGCGCGAGGGAGTACTTCGAGTTCGACGCATGGGGAGAAGGAGGGTTTCTTGTAGATGCGATATACCGGCCCCAGTACGGCGGGGTGTTCAGTTCCTTGGCCTGTCATACCGATTGGGGCAACCTTGCAGAATCGAGCTGCACATATGCCACCAAGGACCAGCTGACATACGTCTTCAAGCCCGTCGGGAGCGCTTGGAAACTCAAGAGGATCCAGGATGCCAATGGAAACCAGGTCCAGCTGGCCTACGATGCCTGGGGCACAATGAGTGCAATCACGGACACCCGGGGAAACACGGCGACCTTCACGTACGATGCGGCCTGGAACCTGACGGGCATCCATTACGCCGACGAGCTCACCGCCTCCCTCGAATGGGAGTGGGACAACTACGGCCGATACCCCAAGTGGAGGCTGAAGGCCTACACCGAGCCCGACGGTCGAAGGACGGCCTTCGGCTTTTACTGGGACGAGTGGCTGGTGCACGAGCATAACCTCATCACCGGCGGCACCATCGACGACCCGACCGACGGTGAGCCTCCCACCAAGCTCTTCTCCAACGAGTACCAGTACGAGACCTGGCGGGTCGTCAAACAGTGGGACGGGGGCAACCGACTGTCCACGAACTCGTACAGCTACAACTGGGCGAGCCATCGCGACCGCAGGGGAAACACGAGCACCACGGTTCACGACGCCAACCACCGACCGCTGTGGACCGTGGACGAAGAGGGCGCAAGGGTGGATTTCGCCTGGGACGCGGACGACAACCTCATCTGGCGCATGGACGAGATGGGGGGGCAGACCTGGGCCGAGTATGACGATTCGGGCAACCTGATCGGCCGGAGGGACCCCGACGGAAGCACCATCACCCGGGCGTATGACTCGAGAAACCGGCTTCTGACCCACACGGTGGGGGACACATTCACCACGAGCTTTGCCTACGATGACAGGGGGAACGTCGTAACGCAGACCGATCCCATGGGACAGAGTGTCACGCTCACGTACAGCCCCAGAGGCCAGCGGGAGACGGTGACGGACCGAAACGGCAACACGGTGCGCTACGCATACACGGAGGCCGGGGACGTCCGGAGCGTCACCGACGCCATGGGCGGCGTGACTTCGTTTGTTTACGACGCCCTGGGGCGGGCCGTTTCCCAGACCGACCCCAACGGGAACAGGACCCTGACGGGCTACGACCCCGCGGGGCGGGTCGTGTCCAGGACCGATGCCTTGGGCCACACGGTGACCTATGCGCACAACGTGCTGGGCAGGCCCAGGCGCATCACCCTGCCCAACGGGGCGCAGACGAACTACGAGTACAGCCCCACGGGGAAGCTTGTGCGTGCCGTGAGCCCCATGGGCAGCGCCATCCGGTATACGTACGACGGGGAGGACAACCTCCTGAGCCAGACCGACCCCCTGGGGAGGGTCACGCAGCACCAGTACGACCGGGCCAACCGCATGTCTCGGGTGGTCCTGAAGGACAGCGTGGGCAACATCGTCAACGAGGCCCGTCACACGTACGACCTGGCGGGGCGCCGCACCGGTAATATTGATCCCATGGGCAACGCCACAGCCCTGGAATACGATGCGGCGGGCCGGGTGCTGGCGGAGGCCGACCCGCTGGGCAACCGGGTCATGAACGAGTACGGAGATCCCAGGGGGCTTCTCACGGGCCTCATCAACGGCCGGGGACAGAGGCTCCAGATGGGGTACGACGCTGCCGGGCGTCTGACCAACCTCTTCTTCCCGGACGAGACGGTCATCGGGCACAACCTGGATCCCAACGGCAACCGGCTGGTGACCATCGGGCGCAATCTGGAGAGCACCCATCGGACCTTCGATGGCCTCAACCGGATGACCTCGCGGACGGACGAATTCGGGAAGACCATTGGGTACGAGCACGACCCCGCGGGAAACCTGGTGGGTCTCACGTACTCGGACGGCAAGAGGGTCGCCTACGAGTACGACGCCCTCAACCGGATGGTGAAGGTCACGGACTGGGAAGGCAGGGCCACGTCGTACTCGTACGACGAGGTGGGGCGGCCGGCGAGCACGACCCTGCCCGACGGCTCGGTGGTGACGTACAGCTACGATCTGTCCAACCGGCTCATCGGCATCACCGACGTGGCGCCGGACGGGTCCACCATCTACAGCACGCGGTACACCCTGGACGCGGCGGGGCTTCGGGTCTCGGAGGAGACGCACCTGCCCCTGGAGCCTCTGGCCACGTCGCTCATCCAGAATCGAACCCACGATGGGGGCAACCAGCTCGTCTCGGACGGCAGGGACGCCTTCGAGTACGACGGCGACGGGAACATGACCCGGGGCACGGTGGGCGGGGTGCCCAAGGAGATGTCCTACAACGAGATGAGCCAGCTA
>CAZEPJ010000018.1:0-31140 GCA_964514105.1 uncultured Desulfarculaceae bacterium
CATAGATCTCGGCGATGAGCCCCCCCCGCTCCAGGATGCACGCCATGAAGATGAAAAGCGGGATGGCGGCCAGCAGGTAGTTGGTCATGAGGCCGAAGATACGCGTGGGCACCAGGTTCACGGCGGCCGGCCCCTGCAAGAGGGCCGTGAAGATCACCCCCACAGTCCCGCAGGAGAACGCCACGGGCAGACCCATCATCAGCAGCAACATCATGGACCCGAACATCAGGATCGTGAGCAGCTCGATACTCATCGCAGCCTTCTCCCCGTGGCGACCATGTGCACGTCGCGGATGAACCAGACGACCCCCTGGAGGAAGAGCATCACCCCACCGAAGGGCATCATGAACTTGATAGGGTAATAGGCCGGCCCCCAGTCGGTGAAAGACCGCTCCCCGGAGACGGCCATTCCCAGGATCTCCGCCCCGGCCTCCATGGTCTGGGAGCTCCAGTAGAAGTTCCAGGACGTGTATGTGAATACGGTGACGAAGAGGAAAAAGAAGACCGACGTGCACAGGTCCAGAACCGCCCGGGTCCTCTCCGACCGAGTGGAGTAAAAGACATCCACTCGCACATGCGCCCGGTAGTAATGGGCGTAACCCCCCGCCGCCACGTAGAAGATGGCGAACAGCAGGGTCATGAGCTCGTGGCCCCAGTTGGTCGGCGCACCGAACAGGTAGCGCATGATCACTTCGAAGCTGATGACCAGGACCGCCAGGATGGTCACGCCGACCATCAGCTTCCCGATGAAGATGTTGGTCTTGTCCACTGCCATCATGAACGTTCGCAACCCGCTCATCCCATTCTCCTCACAAGACCGATCGGCTGCACACCCCTGGCCGGTGGCCGGAGCAAAAAAGGGGGGAAGGGTCGTCGAGAACCCCTCCCCCCAAACACAGGGCGTCGTCAGATCTCCAGCTTCTTTCCCTCCGGATCCACCAGGTCCTTGTCCGTGTAATAGCCGACCTTCACGGACTTCATGTACTCCCACTGGGACTTGAAGGCCTTCATGGCCAGGGGATGCTTCTTGGCCCAGGAAACCCAGAGGGCCGGGGCGAACTTCCTGAACTTGTCGATGTCCGAGTCCTTGAGCCGAATGACCTCCACCTTCTGCTCGGTCTGGAACTTGCCGAAGGCCTCGATGTCCGCCTTCTGGATCTGGGAATAATGCTCCCAGGAGTGGACCTTGACCGCCGCCTCGAAGATCTGCTGCAAATGCTTGGGGATCTTCTTCCAGGTGTTCATGTTCATCTCGATGCTCATCAGGTCCACGGGCTGGTGGAGGCACGGCGTGGAGGGCGGTCCCATGATGATGTACTTGGCGATCTCCCCGAAGCCCAGGTTGTAGTTGACGGCGGCGCCCACGAAGTCCGAGGCATCGATGACGCCCTTTTCCAGGGCCGGATACACCTCGCCGCCTGGCAGGAGGATGGTGGCCACGCCCGCAGCCTTGTAAATGTCGGCGATGATCCCGCCGGGATATCGGATCTTTTTGCCCTTGAAGTCCTCGAAGGAGCGGATGGGGACTTTGGAGTGGATGAGGTTGTCGTCGTGCTGGATGGGCCCGATATAGTACATGTTGTGGGCGCCGTACGCCTCCCGGGCGATCTCCTTGCCTCCCAGGCTCTCATACCAAACCTCGAACTGCTCCGCCCGATCCAGGCTGAAGGGATACGAGGAGAGGAACGTGCAGGCTGGCACCTTGCCCGGCCAGTACACGTCGAAGCAGTGCATGGCGTCGAACACCCCGGCCTTGACCGCGTCGAACATCTCGAAGGTGCCCACGATGGCGCCGGCGGGGAATCCCTCCACCACGAGCTTGCCCTCGGTGATCTCCCCCACGTACTTGCAGAACTTGATGAACTCGTTGTACCCCACGGTCCCGGCGTCCCAGGCGGTCTGCATCTTGATCTTGATGGGCTGCTGGGCCGAGAGCCGCGCCACGGCTGGGAACCCCACGGTGCTGGCCGCACCGCCGGCCACGGCCGCCGCCTTCAGGAAACCTCGTCGAGACGCCTTCTTCTCCTTCTTCTTTTCCTCGCTCATGATCGCTCCTTTCCCCCGATTGAGATTAGGGTGACTGAAACCTGATGGGACCATCCGCGCCCCGCGCCATGCCATCACTCAATTGCGGCCCGGGAATCCTGGAGGTCCACGCGTCCAGCGCCTCCCCCCCTGGTCAGAACGGTCCCCGGAGACGGTCCTTCTTCACCATGGCTTTTCCCGACATGCCCCGGGACGGGACGGGCGCAGGCGAGCAAGGGGAGGGCCCCCCGGATGCGGGGCTATTTCCCTTCGTATTCCCCTTTGAAGATGTCCCCGAAGCCCCGGATGAGCCCGTAGACGACAAACCCCACGACGCCCAGCACGATGGCCCCGACGATGACCAGCGTGGTGTTGTACGGGATGGTGAACATGGTTATTCCCATCTCTGCATCCCCCCTCCCCGCAAAGCCCGCCCCCACATTTCACAGCAACCGCAACCGAGTACCAGCCCGTTCCGGCCTGGTATCAAACGAAAGGGCCAATGACCCGAGTCAGGTCATTGGCCCCATGATATCGGCCGGTTTCGTGGTCCCCAGGGAGGGCCGCGGCCCGCGAATCCGGCCAGCACCCTCCTCCTGCACAAGCTCAAGAACGCTGGTGAACGCCATCCCCTTGCCGCCTACGTCCTATCATTTGTGACAGCGTCATAATACGTGTATAATACTTACCGCATTCCCTGGTGGGTGTCAAGGGAAAAAGACGGGACGGTGACGGGACGGTGGCAGGACTGCGGAGGCAGAAGAGTCAAAGGGAGGCCAAGAGGGGGCGGATCGGATTGACAGACCGGCCCACCCCCCTCATAATGCGGTTGCGTGGGATGTCTCATTATATATGACTTCGTCATGAATCGTAGACAGGAAGAGCCGGATGCAGGACAGGGCGTACTACACCGTGTCATCCCTCGAGAGGGGTCTCAACGTGCTGGAGCTCCTGGCGGCCAAAGGGAGCCTGAAGGTATCCGAGGTGGCCTCCCAGTTGGGCATGCACCGCAGCGCGGCCCACCGGTTTCTGGCCACCCTTCGCGGACTGGGATATGTGGTCCAGGACCCGTCGACCCGGTATCGCCTCTCCTTCAGGCTCTTCGAGCTGGGGATGGCGACGGTCAACGCCCTGGGGATCCGCCAGGTGGCCCGCCCGTTCATGGAGGAGCTGGCCCGGATCTCCAACGAGACCGTCAACCTGGGCCACTGGGACGGCAGGGAGATCATCTACATCGACAAGATCAAGAGCCGGGAGATCCTCCTGACGGATCTGGTCATCGGGACAAGGGTCCCGGCGTACTGCTCGGCCATGGGCAAGGCCATACTCGCTTTCCGCTCGGATAAGGAGCAGCGCGACTTCATCAAGGCGACCGAATTCGAGCCCCTCACGCCCAGGACCAACACCGACCCCGCAAGACTCCTGAGGGAGCTGGAGCGAATCCGGGAACTGGGCTACGCCCTGGACGAGGAGGAGATGGTCATGGGGAGCCGCTGCGTGGCGGCCCCTGTCTTCGACTTCACCGACTACCCCGAGTATGCCTTGAGCCTCACCGGTCCCACGTCCCGCCTCACCGAGGATCGCGTGGCAGTCCTTGGGGACGATATCAAGCGCGTCTGCCACGAGCTCTCTCGCCGCATGGGCAAGAACGGCTGAACTCGCCGCTGTTCCTTCTTTCGGTTTTCATCTTGATTCCTCTGCGGCGCGTGTGATAATACGGCGTATCGGCCAGACGATTGCCGCTGCTCCCGGATGGAAGTTGTATGTGGGGGTGCGTCCCCGCCGGTACCGCGCTGTGCGGCGTTCGGAAGGTTCGTCCGAATGCCTGGATGTCCAAAACACCACGGAGGAGGCATTCATGGGCAAGAAGGTTGCGGGCAAGGGGAATGGGGAAGGCGTGAAGGGGTCGGAACCAGGGGTTTCCCGCCGCAAGTTCCTCACGGCGGCAGCGGCAGGCGGTGCGGCGGCCATGGGCTTTCCAGCCATCGTCAAGGCCCAGGGACCCATCAGCATGCGCTGGCAGTCGACCTGGGCCACCAAGGACATCTTCCACGAATACGCCTTGGACTACGCCAAGAAGGTCAACGACATGACCGGCGGGGAGCTCAAGATCGAGGTGCTCCCGGCGGGAGCCGTGGTCCCGGCCTTCGGCCTGCTGGACGCGGTGTCCAAGGGCACCCTCGACGGCGGCCACGGGGTCCAGGTGTACCACTACGGCAAGCAGAACGCCCTGGCCTTGTGGGGATCGGGACCCGGATACGGCATGGACGCCAACATGATGCTGGCGTGGCACAAGTACGGCGGCGGCAAGGAGCTTCTGACCAAGATCTACGCCTCCATCGGCGCCAACGTGGTGTCATTCCTGTACGGGCCCATGGCCACCCAGCCGTTGGGGTGGTTCAAGAAGCCCATCAGCAAGATGGAGGATTTCAAGGGCATGAAGTTCCGAACGGTGGGCATCTCCATCGACGTGTTCACGGGCCTGGGGGCGGCCGTCAACGCCCTGCCCGGCGGCGAGATCGTGCCCGCCCTGGACCGCGGCCTCCTGGATGGGGCCGAGTACAACAACGCCACCTCCGACCGCCTGCTGGGCTTCCCGGACGTGTCCAAGGTGTGCATGCTTCAGAGCTACCATCAAAACGCCGAGGTGTTCGAGGTCCTGTTCAACAAGACCAAGTTCGATGCCCTTCCGACCAAGATGAAGGCCATCATCGAGAACGCGGCGGAGGCGGCCTCCGCGGACATGTCGTGGAAGTCCGTGGATCGATACTCCAAGGACTACATCGAGCTCCAGACCAAGGACAAGGTCAAGTTCTACAAGACCCCCGACGCCATTTTGCAAAAGCAGCTCGAGGTCTATGATGAGGTGGTGAAGAAGAAGTCGGCGGAAAACCCCCTGTTCAAGGAGGTCGTGGACTCGCAGATGGCCTTCGCCAAGCGGGCGGTGGCCTGGGACCAGGACACCAACGTCAACCGGCGCATGGCGTACAATCATTATTTCGGCGCCAAGAAGGCCCCGGCCAAGAAGGGCTGAGGAGCATTCCCGGCCGATTTGAAGGCCATCCGGACCCCCCCGGGCCGGGTTCGGATGGCCGTTTTCCCGAGCAGGTTCCCCCATGCAGAAGCTGCTGCTTACCGTCGATCGAATCAGCACGTTTGCGGGCAAGGTCTTCTCGTGGCTCATCGTGTCGCTCACGTTTCTCATCACCTACGAGGTGTTCTCCCGGTACGCCCTGGACGCTCCTCACCCGTGGGCCTTCGATGCCATGCTCATGATGTACGGGACCCTGTTCATGATGGCGGGGGCGTACACCCTTTCCAAGAACGGCCACGTCCGGGGCGATGTCCTCTACGGCTTTTTCCCGCCGCGGCTACAGGCCGCCCTGGACCTGACGCTCTTCATCGTGTTCTTCCTGCCCGGCGTCATCGCCCTGTGTTGGGCGGGATACGTCTATGCCGGCGAGTCATGGGCCATCCGGGAGCTGTCCAACATCACCTCCGAGGGCCCCCCCATCTATCCCTTCAAGACCGTCATCCCCGTGGCCGGGGCCTTCATCCTGCTGCAGGGGATCGTGGAGATGATCCGCTGCGTGCTGTGCCTCAAGAACGGCCGCTGGCCCTCCCGGGAGTGGGACGTGGAGGAGGTGGACTTCGACAAGCTCAAGGAGATGGTGCACGTCAAGGACGAGGACATCGCCAAACTCGACCGGATCGTGACCGGGGTGCAAGGGGGCAAGAAGTGAAGAAGGAGGTCTGGTTCGGGCTTTCCATCATGGCCGCGGTGGTGGTCGGCGTGTTCTGGATGATGCCCCCGCCGTCCCAGATGACCACCGGCCATCTGGGCCTGCTCATGCTGGCCATGATCGTCGTGGCCATCATGCTGGGTTTCCCCACGGCGTTCACCCTCATGGGCATGGGCACCATGTTCACCTTCTTCGCCTATCACAGCCAGAACCCGGACACGGCGGCGGTTCGCACCCTGGACCTCATGGTGCAGCGCGCGTACGCGGTGATGAACAACGACGTGCTGATCTCGGTACCGTTGTTCGTCTTCATGGGATACCTGGTGGAGCGGGCCAACCTGGTGGAGCGGCTGTTCAGGAGCCTGCATCTGGCCACATCGGGCATACCCGGCTCCCTGGCCGTGGCCACGGTGGTGACCTGCGCCGTGTTCGCCACGGCCTCGGGCATCATCGGCGCGGTGGTCACACTCATGGGGCTCCTGGCCTTTCCGGCCATGCTTCGGGCGGGCTACAGCATCCGGCTTTCCGCGGGCGCCGTGACCGCGGGGGGCACCCTGGGCATCCTGATCCCCCCCTCGGTGCTCCTCATCCTGTACGGGGCAACGGCGGGCGTCTCGGTGGTGCAGCTGTACGCCGGGGCCTTCTTCCCGGGCATCCTGCTGGCCGCACTCTATGTCGGGTACAATATCGTGTACGCCAAGCTCAAACCCAGCTCGGCCCCCCCCCTATCGGAGGAAGACCGGCGGGTGGACCTGCCCCGGTTCGCCGAGATCATCGTCAAGACGCGGACCAAGAACGTCCTGGTGGGGCTCCTGGGCGCCATCAAGGGGAGACGCAACGCCCAGGTCCCCTTGCGAACCCTGATCAAGCACCTTTTCATCGCGCTCTTGCCGGTCTTGGCCGCGGGCCTGTTCATGAGTTCGCTCTATCTGACCGCCACGGCACCCGACTATGTGGTGCCGCCGGAGCTTCAGGAGATGGGGTCCGGGGCATCGCCCCAGGAGCAGGGAACGGGCCTGGAAGAGCCGGAGGCATCGGGGGACCCCGAGGGGACCGGGGGGACGCCGGCCGACGGCCGGGACCTCCAGGCAGCCGAGGGGAGATGGGATGAGTCGGAAAGCGAGTCCGTTGGCCAGGGAGAGCGAAAACCCGTCCCCTCTTGGTGGTGGATCACCCTGGGGATATGCGCGGCAGGGCTCACGGTCTTTTACTCCGTCTTCACCTTCGTCCGCCTCGAGATCTTCAAGATGCTCCTGGGGTCGTTCTTTCCCCTGGCCCTGCTCATCTTGGGTGTCCTGGGAACCATCGTGGTGGGCCTGGCCACGCCCACCGAGGCCGCGGCCATGGGGTCCTTCGGGGGGTTCGTACTGGCGGCCGCGTACCGTCAGCTCAACTTCGGCATGGTCAAGGAGTCCGTGTTCCTCTGCGCCAAGACCAGCGCCATGGTGTGCTGGCTCTTCGTGGGCTCCAGCATCTTCGCCGCGGCCTTCGCCCTCCTGGGGGGGCAGGAGATCATCAACGAATGGGTGAGATCCCTTGACATGTCCCCCGTCCAATTCATGATCCTGGCCCAGATCATCATCTTCCTGCTGGGCTGGCCGCTGGAGTGGACGGAAATCATCGTCATCTTCATGCCCATCTTCATCCCCCTGCTGTCCCACTTCCAGATCGATCCCCTGTTCTTCGGCCTTCTGGTGGCCCTGAATCTCCAGACGGCGTTTCTCTCGCCGCCGGTGGCCATGGCGGCCTTCTACCTCAAGGGCGTGGCCCCGCCGCACGTCTCCCTGAATCAGATCTTTCTGGGGATGATGCCGTACATGGCCATCCAGGTGGTCGCCCTCATCCTCCTGTATATCTTCCCCCAGATCGGGCTGTGGCTTCCCTCCTTGGTGTACAAAGGGTGAAACGGGCAAGGGGCAGGACATGAAACCCAAGGTGCTGGTGACCCGGGAGATATTCGATGACGTCCTGGACTACCTTGGCGAGCACTTCCACGTGACGGACAATCAGGCGGACCGGGTCTTGGACCCGGAAGACCTGGCCCGGCTCCTGGAGGACAAGGACGGGGCCCTCACCAACATCGTGGATCGGATCGACGCCCGGTTGCTCTCCCGCTGCCCGAGGCTCAAGGCGGTATGCAATGTCGCGGTGGGCTACAACAACATCGATCTGGAGGCATGCAGCCGCGCCGGCGTCATGGCCACCAACACCCCAGGGGTCCTGGACGATACCACGGCGGACTTCACCTGGGCCCTGATCCTGGCCGCGGCCCGCCGGTTGGTGGAGTCCGACGCGCATGTGCGGGCCGGCCGATGGAAAGGCTGGTATCTCAAGCAGTTCCTGGGAACCGATGTGCACCACGCCACCCTGGGGATCCTGGGCTTCGGCCGCATCGGGAAGGGGGTTGCCAGGAGGGCCCTGGGTTTCGACATGACCGTCCTCTACCACGATGTGACGAGGGCCGACCCCGAGGCGGAGGCGAGGTGCAACGCCTCGTACGTGGACAAGAAGGAGCTTCTGGCCCGGGCCGACATCCTGACCATCCACGTCCCGTACGCCCCCTCCACCCACCATTTGATCGGCGCGGCCGAGCTGACGCAGATGAAGCCCGGGGCTATCCTCATCCACGCGGCCCGGGGCGGGGTGGTAGACGATGCAGCCCTGGTGGACGCCCTGCGAAGCGGCCGGCTGGCGGCCGCCGGCCTGGACGTCTTCGAGAACGAACCGGCCCTGAACCCGGCCCTGCTCGCCATGAACAACGTGGTCCTGACCCCACACATCGCCAGCTCATCCCGGGCCACACGCCACGCCATGGCCTTGCTGGCCGCCCGAAACCTGGTGGCGGCGCTGACCACCGGCGACCCCCCCAACCTCCTCAATCCCCGATCCCGCTGACGCCATGGACGAGATCCGGCCCAAGAGACGCCTGAAGGATCCGCTGGGGCTGGATGCGGAGTTCCTTCAGGAGATCGCCGAGGCCCTGGGGAACGCAGGGGAGCGGCTGGACCGGGCCATCGGACGGGTGGAGGCGTCCGCCCGGCGCGTGGGGGATCTGCGCCAGGAGCTGGTGGCGGCCTCAGCCCCCGAGGAGCGTGAGGCCGTCCGCCGGGAGCTTCGAGCCGAACTGCAAAGACACGAGGCCCTCCGCCACGAGGCCCTGGAGCAGTATCATTGGTTCCTGGTCCATCGGGAGGCCGTGGGCCTCAGAAATCACAGGATCGTGGCCCAGCAGTACCGGGTGCCCGAGGCAATCCGCATGGAGGAAAAGGAGAGCACAAGAGGCTGAATCAGGAACGAGCGGAGGGCGCCGAGGCGCCGTCCCCATGCCCCCTCCCGGAGGCCCACCGGACATCCGCTCCCCAGTCCCGGCCGCCGTCCCCGGGTCTTCATCCTTCGACCTCCCGCCCCATGCCTCCCACGTACTGCATGGCGTCTTCCCCATCGCCCCCCTTGAGCGCCTCCGCGATCCGCTTTGCCAGCGGCCGGGTCATGCCCGGCACCGCGGCCAGTTCCTCCACCCCGGCGTTTCCAACGCCCCGCAGGCTCCCGAATCGCTGCAGGAGGCGCCTCCGGCGCACGGGACCCACCCCCGGGATCCGGTCCAGGGCAGAGCGCAGGCGCCTCCTCCCCCGCCTCCTGCGGTGATGGGTCAGGGCATGGCGGTGGGCCTCGTCCCGCACGTGCTGGAGCAGTCGGAGCAGATGCGCGTCCCGGCCCAGGGGGACGGGCTCCCTGCGGTTGGCTATGAAGACGCGGTCCTCCGCGGCGACGTGCCGCGGTCCCTCGCGGCCGCGCCCCTTGGCAAGGGCCACGGCCTCCACACCCCGGAGCCCCATCTCCTCCAGGACGGCCAGGGCCACCCCCAGCTGCCCCTTGCCCCCGTCCATCACCAGAAGGTCGGGGAGATCTCCCGCCTCGTGCCGATGTCTCAGGTGGCGCCCAAGCAGCTCATACATCATGGCGTAGTCGTCCGCGCCGGCCACGGTCCGGATGTTATAGGACCGATAGGCCCCGCGCTCGGGCAATCCGTCCACGAATCGGACCGCCGAGCCCACGGCCTCCTCCCCGCCCAGGGTGGAGATGTCGAACCCCTCCAGGACCCGGGGAGCGCGGGTGAGCCGAAGACTCTCTCCCAGTCGAGCCGCCATGCCCCGTACGTCCTGTGAGCCCCCGTGGACGCTCAGGGCATTCTGCCGGGCCATCTCCAAGAGACCCCGGGCCTGGCCCCTCAGGGGGCGGCGGATCCGCACCCGGCGGCCGGCCCGCTCCGTCAGCCACTGTTCCAGGAGGGGGCCATCGGCTCCGGGATCCGTGGGAACGAGGATTTCCCGGGGTATGGCCCTTTGGGCGTGGTAGAACAGCTTGAGGAAGGAGACCACCACTTCTCCGTCATCCAGGGGGGTGGGCCTCAGGGGGAAGGTGATCCCCTCCGAGACCTTTCCCTTTCGCATTCGGAGCAGCACCAGGGTCCCCCCTTCCTCCACCCGGTGCAGGCCCAGGGCATCTTGGTCGGAGCCGAGCAACGCCACGGCCCGCTGCCCCTCGACGGTCCGCTCCACCTCCCGCCGCTGGTCGCGGATGCGGGCGGCTTCCTCGAATCTGAGGTCCCGGGCCGCGGCCTCCATGCGCTCCTCCAGGAGCCGAAGGAGCTGCCTGGACTTGCCCTGGAGGAGGAGAATGGCCTCCTGGACCCGGGCCCCGTATTCCTCCCGGCTCACCTTCCCGAGGCACACGCCGGCGCATCGCCCCATCTGGTGGTTGAGGCAGGTGCGCGTTGTGCGGCCCCATTGGGAGTCCGTGCAGGTCCTGAGCCCCATGTATCGCTGGAGCAGGCGGAGCGTCTGGCGCACGGCCCGGCTGGAGTCATACGGCCCGAAGTAGAGTGCCCGGTCCCTGTGGGGGCGGCGAACCAGTCCTAGCCTGGGAAAGGGATGAGATGGGTCGATGCGGACGTGGAAGAAGCTCTTGTCGTCCCGGAAACGGACGTTGTACCGGGGATGAAGGCTCTGGATGAGGCTGTTCTCGAGGATCAAGGCCTCCTTCTCGGAGGCCGTCACCACCCACTCGATCTCCTCGATGCGGGGGAGCAAAAACGGGACCAGGGGCCGCCCATCTCCTCCTTCCCGGAAGTACGATCGAACCCGGCTGCGGAGGTCCACGGCCTTGCCCACGTACAGGACCTTGCCCTGGGCGTCCTTCATGACATAGACGCCGGGGTGCCGGGGGATATCGCCGAGCTTACGCCGGTCGTAGCTCATGGGGTATCCATGGCCGTGCGTGGGGTCCACGCCCCACGGCCCCTCGTCCGTGGCCAAACCCCGGTCGCCCCACGTCCCCTGCCCCCCCCGTGAAGGGGGAGGGGCCCACGGACGCGCGACTCACCCGGCCCCCAACGCCATGGCCATCAGTTGAACGGGGTGAACCACCGCGATGGCCCGCCGAGGGTCCAGGTGGGCGGAGATGGTGAGGCGGCAGCCGGGGCAACCCGTGGCCACCCATTGGGTCCCCGTGGCGTGGATTGCCTCGACCTTGCGCCGGGTGATGCCGGCCGACAGGTCCGGATACTCCACCTGAAACGAGCCCCCACCCCCGCAGCAAGCGTCGGCCCCTTCCATTTCCAAGAACTGGACGTTGGGCAACCTCCGGAGCATGCGCCGGGGGGCGAGGCCCACACCCTGACCCTTGAGCAGGTGGCACGGGTCGTGGTAGGTCACGCGCACACGCTCGGCCGCTGCGGAGGGTTCTGGAAGCCATTCCTCGTGCTCTCCCACAAAGGCCATCACGTCGCGGGTCTTGGCGGCCAGCATCTCGGCGCCAGCCAGGAGGGTGTCGTCCACCGGCCCGCCCAGATCCCGCAGCTCCCGGAGCAGGTGGCTATACTCCCTGCGCAAAGCGACCCCGCACGTGGCGCAGTCCACGATCACCGCATCCGCCTCTTCCCGGGCGAAGCGCTCCACCGTGTCTCCGATGCATCCCAGCGCCGCCTCCCTTTCCCCCGACAGAAAGATGGGCACGCCGCAGCAGCCCTGGTTCCGGGGCACGTGGACCTCCACGCCCATGGCCGGCAGGACCGACAGGACGGCCCGCCCCACGTCCCCATAGAGGTAGTTGGTGGCGCAGCCGTGGAAGTACAGGACCTTGGCCCGCACCGCCCCCCTGGGCCTGACCCGCTCCGGGGCCTCCCGAGAAAAGGGCGTGGGGTTGAGGGGTGGAACCCTCTCCAGGGGCAGGTTTCCCGCGCTCCGGCCATCCTCCAGCCATCGCCCGAACATGGCCCGGGCCCAGCGGCCCATGCGCGCCGATCCGGCGGTCATCCAGGGGCGGGATAGGATCTGAAAGAGCACCTTTTTCCGCCAATCCGTGCCGTGCCGCTGGGCCGCCCGCCATCGCAGCCCCGAGAAGAGCTGATCTCCGTGCACCCCGCTGGGACAGGCGGCGACGCAGGACCCGCACATCAGGCACTGGGCGAGGATCTCCTTCATCCGGGGGGAGAGCTCCAGGTTGCCGGCCAGGGCGTGCCTGGCCAGCTGCACCTTGCCCCGAGGGCTCCCCGATTCCACCAGGAGCTCGTTGTACACCGGACAGGCGGCCATGCACAGCCCGCACTTGTTGCAGTGGAAGATGTTCTCGGCCGTCCGCTCGCTGAGAAGGGGTTGGGTCCGCACGCTCGTCCATCCTTCTTGGGTGCATGGTTCGGCATTGAGCTGGAAGGCCATGGGTCCCATAAGACCTATGGGACGGATGGCTCAATCCCACCGTCCGATGCCAATCAAACAAACTTCCCCGGATTGAGGATGCCCGTCGGGTCAAGGGCCTGCTTGATCTGGCGCATGACCTCCCGCGTCTCCTCGCCCATCACGAGGGGGAGGAACTCTTCCTTGGCCAGGCCGATGCCATGCTCCCCGGAGAGCGTTCCTCCCAAGGCCGCGGCCCGCTGGAACATCTCCCGGCTGGCCGCCTCGATGCGGTTCCATTCGTCCGGATCCCGGCGGTCCCCCAAGAGCAGGGGATGCATGTTGCCGTCCCCCGCATGGGCCAGGACCCCCACGAGCACGTTGTGCCTCCGGGCGATGGCCACGGTGTCGCGCACCATGGTGGGCAGCTGACTCACCGGCACCGTCACGTCCTCCACGATGCAGTTGGGCCTGGCCCGGGCCATGACACCGAAGGCGCTCCGCCTGGCCACCCAGAGCAGTTGATCCTCCTCGTCGGTGTGAGAAACGCGCACCTCGGCTGCGCCATGCTCCCTGCAGAACCGGGCGATGCGCTCCACCTGACCGGACACCGTGGCCGCCTCGCCGTCCACCTGGATCAGAAGGAGCCCTTCCGCGTCCCGAGGGAGGCCGATCCCGTGGGAGTCCTCGATGAGGTTGAGCACCACCGAGTCCATGAGCTCCAGTGCCACGGGCACGATGCCCGCCCCCATGATCTTGGCCACGGTCTCTCCCGCCCCGTCCAGATCGTGGAACACGGCCTGGATGCTTCGCTGGGTCTGGGGCTTGGGCACGAGCTTCACGGTGATCTCCGTGATGATCCCCAGAGTCCCTTCGGACCCGCAGAACAGGCCCGTCAGGTCATAGCCCGTGACGTTCTTCACGGTGCGCCCCCCGGTGCGGATCACCCGGCCGTCGGCCAAGACCACGGTCAGCCCCAGGAGGTAGTCCCGAGTCACCCCATACTTGACGCCCCGGGGCCCGCCGGCATTCTCGGCCACGTTCCCGCCCATGGTGGACACGTTGAGGGAGGCGGGGTCGGGCGGGTAGAACAGCCCCATCCGGGCGGCCGCCGCCTGGAGATGCGCGTTGATCACTCCGGGCTGGACCACGGCGTAGCGGTCGGCCGGGTTGATCTCGAGGATGCGGTTCATGCGTGTGAAGGCCAGGACCAGCCCGCCCCGGATGGCCACGCTCCCGCCCACGATGTTGGTCCCGGCGCCCCGTGCGGTCACGGGGATCCCCTCCCTGCGGGCGACCTTCATGACCTCCGATACCTGCTCGGTGGCCGTGGGCAGGAGGACCGCCTCGGGCCTGGCCTCGGCGGTGAATGCGTCGTACGAGTAGTTGACGAGATCCTCGGGCTGGTCGAGGAAACTCCCAACGCCGACGATCTTCCGGAGTTCCGTTGCCACACGTTCGTCCATCACGGCCACTCACCCCGATCCCGGGCGGATTTCGCCCTCCGGTATGCCCTGCCGGTCCCAGGACGCGTGAGAACCACACAGGTCCGACAGCCCGTGCTCCAGTCTACGGCATTTTGGGACAAAACCAAACACGAATGGCTCGGGCCGGACCAGCCCCATGGTGAGCTTCGGTTGACAAGCCGCCCCTCCCGCCCATAGCATGACAAGAATGGGGGAAGCGGCCGGCAGTAGACTCTGGGCGCGTCTTCGACCTTCATGGGTGATTCCCTCGCCGAGACGATTCCTGCCCCGCGGGGCATACGAGGATCTCGGCATGCTGAACATAGCCGTCATTGCCGATGACCTCACCGGGGCGGGGGATGCAGGGGTCCAGTTCCTGGGACACACCCCGCGCATGGTCCTCGTCCCTCACCAGCGCCTGCTGGGACCCGCTGGCCTCCCCGCCTGTTCGGGTCTGGCCCTTCACACGGACTCCCGGTCCCTTGGGCCTGCGGAGGCTTCCAGACGCTTGCGCCGCGTGGGCGAAGCCCTCGGGAAGCTGACCCCGCGGCTCGCCTTCAAGAAAGTGGATTCCTGTCTCCGGGGCAATCCGGGCGCGGAGACCGAGGCGTTGTTGGAGGCTTTGGGCGCCCCGCTCAGCGTGGTCGCCCCCGCATTCCCCGCCATGGGACGAACCACTCGGCAGGGAGTTCACCTCATCCACGGGGTGCCCGTGTCCGACACCGAGATGGGGCGCGACTCCTCGGCCCCCGTCGAGGAGTCCCGGCTCCCCCTCCTCATGGGCCGTCAGTGCCGCGATCCGGTGCTCCACGTGGGGCTCCAAACCATCCGGGAGGGTGGCACGGTACTGGCCCGAGAGGTCGCCAGGCTGATGGAGCAGGGGGCCCGCCATCTGACCTTCGATGCGGAAGATCAGCTGGATCTGGATCGCATCGCGGCCCTGGGCCTGGGCATGGGGGCCCTCCTGGTGGGATCCGCAGGATTGGCCCGGGGGGTGGCCGGGGCCCTGGGCCCGGCCCCCGTTGCCCCTTTGGCGGCGAACGGGCCCAACCGATGCCGCCCAGGCCACCACCTCCTGGTCTGCGGCTCCCTCTCGTCGAGATCCCGCGCCCAGGTGGCGGCCCTGGCCTCGGTTCGCGGTGTTCGGGTGATCCAGGCCCCGGCGGCGGCCTTGGCAGACCCCGGGCAGACGAACCGGCTCGGGGAACTGGCCCGGCAACTGCTGGATGCCCTGGACGAGGGGGATCTGGCGGTGACCACCGAGGGCGAAGCATGGCCGGGACCGGGGGAGGCCCCAGCAGGGACCGGGCCCGGGGACGTGGCGGCCGGCCTGGGGGCCCTGGTGGCGGAGGTGGCGACAGGGGCCTTCCTGGCCAGCCTGTTTCTCACGGGGGGAGACACGGCCCGGGCCGTGCTCCATGCCATGGGTTCGGGGGCCATCCGCCTGTGCGGGGAGATCCTTCCCGGGATGGTCCTGGGGACGGTAATGGAGGGCCCGCACATGGGGCTTCCCGTGGTGACCAAGGCCGGGGCCTTCGGGGGGGAAGACGCCCTCGTGCGCTGGCACGACCATTGGTTTGGCGAGGCGTGATTCGTGTTCCCCCAAATGAGACGGGGGGGGCGGCATGGGAGGGCGGCGGCATGGACCGGGATGATCGTCCCATCCTGGGGATCTCCGTGGGGGATCCCGGCGGCATCGGACCCGAGGTCACGGCCAAGGCCCTGGCCCTTTCCGAGATCTACGAGATCTGCCGCCCCGTGGTGGTCTCAGACCGCCGGGTCATGGACGACGTGATGCGCTTCACGGGCCTCCCCCTGGCGATCCATCCCGTGGACGCCCCGGGGCAGGGGCGCTTCGCCCACGGCACACTGGACGTGCTTCACGTGGAGACCCTCCCCCCAGGGGGCATTCGATACAAGGAGGTGACGGCGGCTCAAGGAGAAGCGTCCTTCAGATACGTGGAGCGGGTCATCCGCCTGGCCTTGGCCGGGGAGATTCACGGCACGGTGACGGGTCCCATCAACAAGGCCGCCATCCACCTCGCCGGCCATCGGTTCGCCGGTCACACGGAGATATATGCCAGCCTCACGGGGGCCAGCGATTACGCCATGATGCTCGCCGAGAAGGCCTTCCGGGTCGTCCACGTCTCCACCCACGTGAGCCTCCGGGAGGCGTGCGACCGGGTGAAGGCCGAGCGGATCGTCCGGGTCATCCACCTCACCCACGAGGCGCTGGTCAAGCTGGGCATCTCGGCCCCCCGCATCGGTGTGGCCGGCCTCAACCCCCACGGCGGCGAGGGGGGGCTCTTCGGACGGGAGGAACTCGAGGAGATCATCCCGGCGGTCAGGGAGGCGACTCGACTGGGCAAATGCGTGGAGGGTCCCATCCCCGCCGATACGGTCTTTTCCAAGATGCGCGGGGGAATGTATGACGCGGTGGTCGTCATGTACCATGACCAGGGGCATATCCCCGTCAAGCTGGTGGGCTTCGAGTACGATGCCGACACCGGCACATGGGGCGCCATGGCGGGGGTCAACGTCACCTTGGGGCTCCCCATCGTGCGGACCTCGGTGGACCATGGAACTGCCTTGGGCAAGGCGGGCGAAGGGCGGGCAAACCCCCAGTCCATGATCGAGGCCATTCGCATGGCGTCGCGCCTGGCCGGGCCTTCCTAGTGCGGATGTTGCAAAGCCTCAGGGGAGCGTCCCCGCGGCAGAATCCAGGGTGGGGACTATGACGACCCCCCGGGCCTTCATCTCCTCCCGGGCCTGGGCCGTGGTGTCCGCGGCCACGCCCCTGCACAGATCGTCCACCACCATCACCTCGTATCTTGCCGCCACCGCGTCCAGGGCCGTGGCCTTGACGCAATAGTCCGCGGCGATGCCGTACACGATCAGCTTCCTGACGCCCCTCGTCTTGAGGATCGGATCCAGCTCGGTCCTCCGGCCGCCGTCGTCCTGAAACCCCGAGTAGCTGTCCCAGGCCCGGTCCTGGCCCTTCCTCACGATGGCCGCAAAGAGCCGCTTGTCCATGAGGATCCGGGCATTCTGCGTCCCCTGGACACAGTGGGGGGGCCACAGGACCTGATCCCTGTCCTTGATCCGCACGACGTCGAACGCCTTCCTGCCCGGATGGTTGGTGAAGAAGGACACGTGGTCCGCGGGGTGCCAATCCTGGGTCCCGTAAATGGGATAGCCGGCCTTGCTCAGACCCTCCGTGGCCCTTCTGACCCGGTTCACGAAGGCCCGGTCGGTACCCGGGACCGCCAGGGAGCCCTTCTTCCAGATCGTGAAATCCCCCTGCACGTCCACCACGATGATCGCGGTCTCCGGGGGGTCCCATGCCGCCCCGCCCCACGCCATCCTGAATGCCCCGCATCCTTCGCCCGGCCCCCGCGGCCTTGGGGCAGGCCGGGCCGCAGCCCTTCTCCCGTCGCATCCTCTGTTCATTCGTCCCCCTCCCATTCCCCGTGCGCGGCGGCGCATCATCTCCCCATGAGGCCGGGCAGATACAGGGCGATCTCGGGAAAGACGGCGAGCAGCACCGCCACGGCCATCACGGCCATGAGAAACGGCATGGCGCCCCGGAAGATCTCTGCCATGGGCACATCCTTGGCCACCCCCGCCAGGGTGTAGATGTTGAGCCCCACAGGGGGCGTGATCAGCCCCGCCTCCATCATGAGAACCGCCATCACCCCGAACCAAATGGGGTCGAAGCCCAGGGCCGCCACGACCGGGAAGACCACGGGCAGGGTGAGGACCATCATGGAGACCGAGTCCAGAACGCACCCAAGGACCAAGTAGATGAGCACGATGCTGGCCAGGACCACATATCGGGACACGGCCAGTCCCGCGATCCAGCCGGAGACCGCCGCCGGGATGGTGGAAAGGGCCAGGAAGTAACTGAAGACCGTCGCGCCGGCCACCAGGAAGAGCACCATGACCGAGATCCTGGCGGCCTCCAGCAGGGAGTCCTTCATCCCTTTCCAGCTCATCCGCCCCCTGGCCAGGATGAGGACCCAAAGGGAGCAGGCGCCCACGGCCCCGGCCTCGGTGGGATTGATGAAGCCCAGATAGATCCCGCCCATCACGATGAGGAAGACCGTGAGGGTCTCCCAGATCCCCTTGACGGCCAGAAGCATTTCCCTGGAGGAGATCCGATCCGCGGCCGCCGGCGCCACAGCGGGGTTCAGCTTGACCCAACCCACGACCACCGAGGCGTACCCCAGGGAAAGAAGGATCCCGGGCAGGATGCCGGACACGAGCAGCTTGCCGATGGACTGCTCCGTGAGCATGCCATAGACCACGAAGCCCAGGCTGGGCGGGATGAGAAAGCTCAGCGTCCCGCCGGCCGCCACCACCCCGGTGGCCAGCCGGGGGGCATAGCCCAGGCGGCGCATCTCCGGCAGGGCCACGCTGCCCATGGCGGCCGATGCCGCCACCGATGAGCCGCTCACGGCGGCGAACCCTGCGCAGGCCGCGATGGTCGCCACCCCCAGCCCCCCCGGCCAGCGCCGGAACCATGTGTGGAATGCCCCGTACAGACTTCGGGTGACGCCCCCTTCATTGGCGAAGCTCCCCATGAGGATGAACAGGGGGATGATGCTGTACGGATAGTGCGAGGCCACGCCGTAAACCGTCTGCGCCACGGTGGGCAGTGCCGCCTCCAGGGAGGTCAGGTGCCAGATGCCCAGAAAACCCACGAACATCATCAGGAAGGCGATGGGCATCCCCAGGGCCAGGAACACCACCAGGAGCCCGCTGCCCAGGATCCCTGCCAGGATGGGGCTCACGGCCGCCTCCCCACGATCCGCCCGACGGACGAGACCAGATCGATCCACAGCTCCAGCCACAGGAAGGAGCCGCCCACGCACACCAGGAGCTTGAATGGCCACTGGGGCACCCGAAGCTGGTCCGAGACGGCCCGCTCCCGCACCGCCTCCAGGAAGCCGGAGCCCACCAGGATCGTCACGACGGTCAGACAGGCCAGGATCGTCACCGCCTGGGCAAGGGCCTGTCCGCGCGGCGAGAGGCGCCTGGTCAGGAAGTCCACGCCGACGTGCCCCTTGACCTGCTGGGTGTACGCGGCGCCCAGGAGGATCATCACGGAGAGCAGATACTCGGAAAGCTCGAAGGCGCCGGGGACGGGCTTGTCCAAGAACGACCGGCCCACCACGTCGGCCACGGTCAGAAGCATCAAGGGGATGGCCAGGCACATCCCGGCGAAGCACAAGGAATAGCTCACCGCGTGGACCACCGCCTTGAACCGCTCCATGATCCCCCCCCTCACGGGGCTGCGGATTCCGGCCGGCGCGTCCCTATGGCTTCCTGAACTCGGGGGGGCAGGATACCAGTTCGATCCCGCGCTTCTCGCACTCCTCGTTCATGATGGCCACCGCCTTGCCGCCGGGCAGGCCCCTGGCCTCCAGGTCCGCCACCCAGGCCCTTGTGACCTCCCGAAACCCGCCGTACCAGCGCTCGGCCTCCCCCCTGGAGAGTTCCACCAACTGGACGCCTCCCCCTTCGATCTCCTTCATGAGCTTGGGGTATTCCGCCCGGGTCAGGCCGCCCGAGGTCCTGAACGGGTTGCTGCACAGCGCATCGATCAACTCCCGCTGCTCCTCCTGCAGCCTGTTCCAGCTGGCCAGGTTCATCACCGTGCCTTCGGAGACGCACCCGAACGTGCACACGGTGCCGTACCGGGCCACCTCGTGCAGCTTGAAGGCGAGGATCGAAGGGGGGCAGGTGACGATGCCGTCCACGGCGCCGGTCTCCATGGCCATGTACACGTCGCCCAGGGGCATGAAGATCGGCTCCGCACCCAGGGCCTTGATGTAATTGCTCTGGTGCCCTCCGGGAGAGCGCAGCTTCTTGCCCTTGAGGTCCTCCATCCTGGCCACGGGTCTCTTGGTCCAAATGAAGGACTGGATGCATCCGTTCAGCTCCAGGACCTTGACCGCCTTGAACTCGTCCCGGAGGATTCGGCCGTAGACGGCGTTGCCGATGTCCGCGGCCACGTCCTTGCCGTCGATCCAGACGGCCAGCGACAGGACATCGGCAAGGGGGAAACGCCCCGGCGTCCAGGTGGCCGTGAAGTAGCCCATGTCCGAGAGGCCCTTGGCCACGATATCGAAGTGCTCAGGCCCCTTGCCCAGGGCCCCGCCCGCAAAGAGCGTGTAGTCCAGTTTGCCCGCCCCTTTCTCCTTCATCATCTCCAGCATGGGCGTCCAGACGGTCTTGACCTCCCGGCTCAGCGGCGGATGCCACGTGCTGAACCGAAGCCTGGTTGTCCGGGCATGAACGAATGAAGTGCCGCACAGACCCGCGCCCAGGGCTGCGCCGCCCATGACCATCCCCTTGAGGAACCCCCGCCTCGTCGAGCCGTCCCGTCGCCGGCACATGCCTGCTTCCTTCCCCCCCCGCCCGGGTGAACGCTGCAGTCCGCCTCGGAGCACCTCGACCCATGGCCGCGGCCCTGGCGCCTCATTCCATTCAACAACGACCCCACCCCCCGTTGTCAAGGGTCAAGGGGGCCCAGGCGTGGGGCTGCGGCTTGACACCCAGGAAACCCGTTTCCTATACTCAGGAACGGAAGTCGGCCTCACACAAGGCGTCTCGCGATTCCCCGGTGGAAGCGCCGCGGCGGCACGTCCGACCCCATGATCCAGAGGTGACCCTTGGCATTCAGGGAGCGACGCAAGACGCGGCCGGTCCGCGTCGGCCCGGTGACGGTGGGGGGCGGCACCCCCGTGATCGTGCAGTCCATGACCAACACCGACACCCGGGACGTGAAGGCCACCGCGGCCCAGATCCACCGGCTCCAACTCGTGGGGTGCGAGATCGTCCGTTGCGCGGTGCCGGACGTGGCCGCAGCCCGGGCCCTGGGAGCGATCCGTCAGGCCGTGTCCATCCCCGTGGTGGCGGACATCCACTTCGACCATCGTCTGGCGCTGGAGGCGCTGCGGCAGGGGGCGGATGGACTTCGCATCAATCCGGGCAATATCGGCGGCCGGCGCAAGGTGGGCGAGTTGGTGGCCGCTGCCAAGGAGCGCGCCGTCCCCATCCGCATCGGCGTCAATTCGGGTTCCCTGGAGAAGGATATCCTGGAGAGGGAGGGGGGGGTCACCCCCCAGGGGATGGTCGAGAGCGGGCTGCGCCATGTGCGCATCTTGGAGGAGATGGGGTATGGAGAGATCAAGATCTCCCTCAAGGCCCCCGACGTTCTGCGGACCTATGAGGCATACTGCCTGATGTCCCAGCGGGTGAACTATCCCCTCCATCTGGGCATCACCGAGGCCGGTACCACCTTCTCCGGGACCATCAAGTCTTCCGTTGGCCTGGGGCTCCTCCTCGCCCAGGGGATCGGCGACACCCTCCGGGTCTCTCTCACCGGAGACCCCGAGGACGAGGTGCGGGTGGCATACGGCATCCTCGGGGCCCTGGGGCTCCGTCGGCGGGGGGTGGAGCTCATCTCCTGCCCCACCTGCGGCCGGACCCAGGTGGACCTCATCCCGGTCGCCCTGGAGGTCGAGCGTCGGCTGGCCCATGTGGACGTCCCACTGCAGGTGGCGGTCATGGGCTGCGCCGTGAACGGTCCGGGAGAGGCCCGGGAGGCCGACGTGGGGATTTGCGGCGGGAAGCGCAACTGGCTCCTGTTCCGCAAGGGGGAGGTGGTGGGCAAGATCGGGCCCAAGGAGGTTGTGGACGTCCTCGTTGCGGAGGTGGAGGCCGAGGCCCGGGCCCGAGGGTGGCGCCCGCCGGTCCCATCCGCGGGGCGTTGAACGCCGGGCGAAGGGCCCTCCCCCCTCTCATGGGCGAACGATGGCCAGGGGCGGTTTCCAACCCCGTACTTCCTGGAGGTGTGATGCGTCTTTCCCAGATGTTCCTGCCCACGGAAAGGGAGGACCGATCCGAGGCCGTGGTGGCCAGTCATCGGCTGATGCTGCGTGCTGGGATGATCCGGCAGCTCACGGCGGGGGTCTACTCGCAGCTTCCCATGGGACTCCGGTCGGTGCGCAAGGTCGCCCAGATCGTCCGTGAGGAGATGAACCGGGCGGGGGCCCAGGAGCTGTTCCTCCCGGCCTTGCAGCCGGCGGACCTGTGGCGGGAGAGCGGACGATGGGAGCATTTCGGGCCGGAGCTCGTTCGTCTCCGGGACCGCAACGACCGGGAGTTCTGCCTCGGGCCCACCCACGAGGAGGTGATCACGGACCTCGTTCGGAGGGAGATCCGGTCCTACCGTCAGCTTCCCGTCAATCTTTACCAGATCCAGACCAAGTTCCGGGATGAACGGCGGCCTCGCTTCGGCGTCATGCGGGGGCGGGAGTTCACCATGAAGGATGCGTACAGCTTCGATGCGTCGGACCGGGGGGCCGAGGAGAGCTACCGCAAGATGTACGAAGCGTACTGCCGCATATTCCGCCGCTGCGGCCTGCGTTTCCGGGCGGTGGAGGCGGAAAGCGGCCCCATCGGGGGGAGCTACAGCCATGAGTTCATGGTCCTGGCGGCCTCGGGCGAGGACGCCATCGTGAGCTGCGACCGCTGCGAGTACGCGGCCAACGTGGAGCGCGCCGAGGTCGCCTCCCGCCGGGAGGATCCGAGACCGGCGGCCGTGCCCGCGCCCGTGGAGGCCGTTCATACGCCCGGCATGCGAACCGTTGAGGAGGTCTGCGGATTCCTGCACGTGGAGCCTTCCCGCTTGATCAAGACCATGATCTACCGGGCAGCGGGAGAGCCGGCCGTGGTCCTGGTGCGCGGCGATCGGGACGTCAACGAGGCCAAGGTGCGGCGGGCCTTGGGATGTGAGGAACTGGAGCTGGCCGACGAGGCGCTGGTGCGGGAGATCACGGGCGCTCCCATGGGCTTCGCGGGCCCCATGGGGTTGGGGAGCGGGCGGGGGGGCGAGCGGTTGAGGATCCTGGCGGATCACGAGATCCGTTCCGTGGTCGATGGCGTCACCGGGGCCAACCGGGCCGATTATCATCTGGTGCACGTGAACGCCGCCAGGGACATCCAGGCAGCCGAGTACGGGGATTTCCGCGTGGCCCGGGCCGGCGACCCGTGCCCCCGGTGCTCGGACGGGGTGCTGGAGGAATGGCGTGGCATCGAGGTGGGGCATGTCTTCAAGTTGGGCACCAAGTACAGTGAGGCCATGGGGGCCACCTTCCAGGATGACCGGGGAGGGGATCGGCCCATGATCATGGGCTGTTACGGCATCGGAATCGAGCGGACCGTAGCCGCGGCCATCGAGCAGCACCACGACGACCATGGCATCGTCTTCCCCATGCCCATCGCGCCGTACCACGTCATCGTCCTTTGCCTCCAGCCGGAGAGGCCGGAGGTGGAAGCGGGATCGGAGAGGATCTATGCAGAGCTGGCGGCAGCCGGCGTGGAGGTCCTGCTGGACGACCGGCCCGAGCGGCCCGGGAGCAAGTTCAAGGATGCGGACCTCATCGGCATCCCGCTTCGGATCAACGTCGGCGCCCGCCTGACCAAGGAGGGCAAGGTGGAGCTGAGGCACCGGGCCACGGGGGAGGTGGAACTCCTCGCCATGGAGGAGGTGGCGGCCCGGGTGAAGGAGATCGTGCGTGATCAGGTTGAACGAGATCCTGGATCGGGTCGCTGAGTATGACTCCCACGCGGACCTGGATCTGATCCAGAAGGCCTATGTCTTCTCGGCCAAGGTCCATCAGGGGCAGACCCGCCTTTCCGGAGAGCCCTACCTCACGCATCCCTTGGCCGTGGCAGCCCTCCTGGCCGACCTGCGGCTGGACGCCGGGACCGTGGCCACAGGTCTCCTGCACGACGTAGTGGAGGACACCCGGACGACCCACCAGGAGATCCGCGAGATCTTCGGAGACGAGATCGCCGAACTCGTGGACGGCGTGACCAAGCTCTCTCGCATGAGCTTCAGCTCCAGGGAGGCTCACCAGGCCGAGAACTTCCGCAAGATGATCCTGGCCATGTCCAAGGACATCCGGATCATCCTCATCAAGCTGGCCGACCGCCTCCACAACATGCGCACCCTGGAGTATCACAGCCGGGAGGCCCAGATCCGCATCGCCCGCGAGACCCTGGATGTGTACGCCCCCATCGCCCACCGCCTGGGCATCACCTGGATCAAGCGGGAACTGGAGGACCGGGCCTTCCGTTTCCTGGAGCCCGAGGCCTTCCATGAGCTGGTCAGAAAGGTGGACCAGGCCCGGGTGGAAGGGGAGGAATACACCCTCGAGGTCGTGGAGATCATTCGAAGCGAACTCACGGTTCACGACCTCAAGCCCGAGGTGTACGGGCGGTACAAGCACTACTACAGCATCTTCAAGAAGATGCAGAGCCAGCACCTTCCGTTCGAGGAGCTGTACGATCTGGTGGCCTTCCGCATCATCCTGAGAAACAAGGCCGAGTGCTACGCGGCCCTGGGGTACATCCACGCGCTGTGGCAGCCCATCCCCGGGAAGTTCAACGACTATATCGCAGTGCCCAAGCCCAACGGATACCAGTCCCTGCACACCACGGTCTTCGGGCCACGCAAGAAGCGCATGGAGGTGCAGATCCGAACGGAGCGGATGCACCGCATCGCCGAAGAGGGGATCGCCGCCCATTGGCGGTACAAGGAGGGGCGCCTCGTCCAGGACCAGTCGGACGACAAGCTGGCTTGGGTGCGCCAGATCCTGGACTGGCAGCAGGAGCTGGACGACCCCAGGGAGTTCCTGGATATGGTCAAGGTCGAGCTCTTCCCCGACGAGGTTTACGTGCTGTCGCCCAAGGGGGCGGTCAAGCAACTGCCCAAGGGATCGACGCCGGTGGACTTCGCGTACAGCGTCCACACCGAGGTGGGGCACCAGTGCGTCGGGGCCAAGGTGAACGACAAGCTCGTGCCCCTTCGAACGGAGTTGCGGACGGGTGACGTGGTGGAGATCGTCACCCAACCCGATCACAAGCCGTCGCGCGATTGGCTCAAGTTCGTCAAGACGTCCCGGGCCAGGGCCAAGGTCAAGCAGTGGATCAAGTTGGAGGAGCGCAACCGCTCCCTGGCGCTGGGACGGGAGCTGTGCGAGAAGGAGTTCCACCGCCACGGCCTCAGTCTGGGAAAGCTTTCCAGGACGTCCCGGATGGAAGAGGTGATCCGAGACCTGGGATTCGGGGAGTTGGAGGAACTCATCGTAGCCGTTGGCTACGGGAAGATATCCCCCAAGTCCGTGGTGGGGTCCTTCCTGCCCGAGGCCCAGCCCAAGTCCGACGAGACAGCCCTGCAGACCCTCCCCGTGAAAGGCGGGAGGGTGAAACCCCGTTCGGTCCGCGGCGGCGTTCGGGTCCAGGGCGTGGACGACGTGCTGGTCCATTTCGCCCGCTGCTGCCAACCGCTGCCGGGGGACAAGGTGGCGGGCTTCATCACCCGGGGACGGGGCGTGACCGTGCACGCCCGGGACTGCGCCAACCTCCAGATCGTGGACTCCGAGCGCCTCATCCCCGTGGAGTGGAACGTGGAGCAGGGGGGAAGCCATCTGGTGCGGGTCCGTGTCCTGTGTGCGGACAGGAAGGGCATCCTGGCCTCCATCGCCAACACCCTGAGCCAGTCGGACATCAACATCACCAATGCCCAGGTGCAGACGACCCCTGACAGAAAGGCCATGGGCGTCTTCGAGGTGGAGGTCAAGGATCTCAAGCATCTGGAGGGAGCCCTCCAGGCGGTCCGCCGCATCGGAGACGTGTTCGAGGCGGACCGGATACGCACATGAGACCCACCGGGACGCGCCCCGAGGGGACGGGTCACACGCGGATGACCCCCTGACGCCGCCAAGCCAGGATTCGCTGTTGGAGGGTCAGTTGCGGCTCCCAGTCCCCGTCCAGGACCCCGCACTCCTGCAGCTCGCGGATGCGGCCAAGGAACCCTCCGTCCAGCGGCGCGGGGGGCAGGGGGAACAGGGGCGTTCCCGGCAGGGGCAGGTACACGTGGGCATGGATGCGCGTGCGCCCCCTTCGGATGATGCGCTCCATGAAGGCCAGGCTCCGGCTCCGATCCTCGTCTTCCTCCCCGGGGATTCCGAACAGCATGTCCACATGGGCCAGCAGCCCGGAGGCAACCACCCGGAGGATCGCGGCCTCCGCCTGGCGTGCCGAATGGCCCCTCCCCATGAGTCCCAGCACCCGATCGCTCCCCGACTGGGCGCCAATCACCAGCTTCCGATTGGTGCAGTGCGTGAGCACCAGGCCCAGGAGCTCGTCCGTGACATGCTCGGGGCGGACCTCCGACGGGAAATACCCGAGGTGGATCTGGGGGATGCCGTGCTCCCTGCACAGGCCCAGAACGGCCTCCAGGGACTCCAAGGTGGTGGCCCTCGCGGAGGGATCGCGGTACGCGAAGGCATCCGGGGCGATGAAGCGCGTCAGTCTCCGCCCCATGCGGCGGGCAAGGGTCAGGTAGCGATCGATGGAAGCCAGGCTCCGGTGACGCACCGGAGCGGGATACAGGCGCGGGGTGAGGCAGTAGCCGCAGCCGTGGGGGCATCCGCGGGAGATCTCCAGGGGGGCCATCCAGTTCAACCGGGCCGATACGGGGAGGGAGTCATCCAGGCAGGCCACGCCGCGGGCCCTCCAGATGCGGCGGACATCCCGCAGATCCCCGCCCCGGCTCCAGTGTTCCAGCAACTCGGGGAGGGCCGTTTCCGCCTCCCCTGCTACCACGGCGTGGAAACCCAGGGCCAGCGTCCCCTGGGGGTCGGCCGTGGCGTGGGGGCCGCCGGCGATCAGGAGATCCCCCGGTCCCATGCGAGGTCGAATCACCGCCACCTCCTGGGCCACCTCATCCAGCTGGGGCGTCATGAACGAGTATCCCAGCAAGGTGGGCCCTTGCTCGCCCAAAGCCGGCAGCGCGTCCTCCTGGGACCGAACCGTCCCCAGTGACACACGCCCCTGCGGGTCCCAGGACTCCACCACGTGGAGGAGAACCGGGAGGGTGTAGCGGTTTGCGCGAGTCTGTCTGAAAAGAATCTGCAAGGGCCTCGGGTCCGTGGGGCGGCACGCCCGCCGCACAGCCATTATACACCCCGGGAAAGTCGGTGAGTGGGCCCGGTCCGCGACGGGCCGGAGTCCAAGTCTTTCGCGTCGCTTGCCATGCCCATCATACCGTGGTAAGAAAGGGCCGTTCCTCCCCAGAGCGTGACGGCAGCGTACGTGAGCTTCCCACCCCTGCCCAGGAGAAAGGAGACCGCCCATGAACCTGTCCAACCTGGCCGAGGATCAGATCCGCCGAGTGGGGGAAAAGCCTTCCGTCGTATTCCAGGACCGTTTCTATTCCAACCTGGAGATGCGGCGGCTGGCCATGCGCATCGGCAACGGCCTCAAGTCGCTGGGCATCGGCCCCGGGGACCACGTGGTGGTGAGCCTTCCCAATTGCCCGGAGGTCCTGGCGGCGTTTCAGGGCATTTGGCGACTGGGGGCCGTGATCATCCCCATCATGTTCATGCTGGGGCCCGAGGAGACCCGGCACATTCTCGATGACTCGGACGCCAAGGTGGTGATCACGAGCCGGGATCTGCAGGAAAAGATCCTGGAGGCCAGCTCGGAGATCCCCCACATCCGGCATGTGGTGGTGATGGGTGGCGACGATTCGCATGGCACCATCTCCCTGGAGCGGCTCTTGGAGGGCGCGCCCGAGGAGTTGGGGATCCTGGAGGTCCCCCCGGACCATGTGGCCCTGATGATCTACACATCGGGGACCACAGGCCGATCCAAGGGCGTGATGTTGACCCACGGGAACCTCCATGCCAACGCCCAGGGCGGATGGGAGGCCAATGAGTGGGATGGACTGGACAGCGCTCCGGTGACCCTGCTGTGCCTCCCGCTGGCCCATTCCTTCGGCGTGGTGGCCATGAACGCTGGATTTCTCTCTCCGTACAAGGAGGGATTCTATGTGCTCATGAGCTGGTTCAACCCGGAGGAGGTCTTCCGGCTCATCGAGAGGTATCGGGTCTTCTCCTTTCTGGGAGTGCCCACCATGTACCAGATCCTTCTCAACCATCCGGCTTCCGGTCAGCACGACACCAGCTCCCTGAAACGATGTATCATCAGCGCGGCTCCGGTGACCTCCGAACTCTATCGGGCCTTTACGGAGAAGTTCCACTGCCGGATGCTGGAAGGGTACGGCCTCACCGAAGCATCGCCGGGCGTCGCCCTCTGTCGGGCCTCCCAGCCGCACAGGCCGGGCTCGTGCGGCCTCCCGTTCCCCAACGTGGAGGTCCGCATCGTAGACGACGAGGACCGATTCCTTCCCCCCCGCGAACACGGGGAGATCGTGGTGAGGGGGCCCAACGTCATGAAGGGGTATTACAAGCGCCCCGAGGAGACCGCGGCGGTCCTCCGGGGGGGCTGGCTCCACACCGGAGACATGGGGTACCTGGATGAGGAGGGATATCTCTACATCACGGACCGGAAGAAAGACATGATCATCAAGGGAGGGGAGAACATCTATCCCAGCGAAATCGAGTCATACCTGACGGAACATCCCGCAGTTCTGGAGGCCGCGGTCATCGGCGTCCCCGACGAGAAATATGGGGAGGATGTCATGGCCTTCGTGGTCCGGCGTCCCGGTGAGCCGGTCACCGAAGCCGAGATCATGACCTTTTGCCAGACCCGAGTGTCCAGGTTCAAGTCACCGTGCCGGGTGCGCTTCGTGGACGCGCTGCCCAAGACCCTGGTGGGAAAGGTCCAGAAACGGGAATTGAGAAGACTCGCGTGAGACCGGATGGGGTTCAGGCCACGGTGGTCTTTCTGGCGGGGGCGTCGTGGGACGGCCGAAGCTCCCTGGCGGCCTCCTGAATGGCCATCCGCAGTTGATCGGTGTCCACGGGTTTGGGCAAGACGATCTTCACGAGACCGCTCTCCAGGGCCCGCCGGGCCAGGCGCGTATCGCCCGCCCCCGCAAGAAGCACGATCCTCGCTTGTCCATCCAGCTCCATGAGCTCCTCGCTGGCATCGAACCCGTTGCCCAATGGGAGGTTGGCGTCCATGAGGACCAGATCGGGCCGGGTGGTCTTGTAGAATGCAAGGGATCGAGGCCCATCCGCTGCTGCGTACAGGCTGCATCCCCATCCATCCAGTTGAGCCCGCAACGACTCTCCCTCGGCCCCGGGAAACCCCGCCACCAAGACCCGGAGCCCGGGAAAGAGCCGCTGATCCGGCGGGCGTTCACCGGTTGCACGGACAGGCGCCCGCTCCCACGAGGCCGGGGCCTCCTCCTGCCCGAACACCCGGATCCGATCTCGGATGGCCAGGCCCAGGCCCTGCAAGATCTTCCGCTGGGTTCCGATCCTGCACGACTTGCCCTGCTCGATGCGATCCAGGGTCACCAGAGAGACCCCTGCCCTGCGGGCCAACTCCGTCTTGCTGAGCATCTGGGCTTCCCTGAATTGCCTGACGTTGTTCATGAGGCCTTCTGTGCATTACTTTGGGATCGTTACATTGAATTATGCTAAACTGGATCAAATTGTCAATGATTTTCTGGGGCCGAGGGCGCGATGGAGACAACGAGCCCATCCTTGGCCACCACGGGAACATGGGCGAGGTCGTGATCTGCCGCCACCAAGTCCACGGCCTCCTGCCACTCCCTGTGTCCCGCGGGGTTGGGGTACGGCGCCCCCGTGCGCGGATTCACCAGGGGCGCCTTGGGAGCAACGGCCTTGAGTCCCTTGGGAAGGGCATCGCCCTCCATGACAAATTCCTCTGAAAGATGAACCAGATACGTATCCCTGGGGGCCCACCTCCGGATGAACCCTACGGCCCGCTGGAAGCTCATGTGGCTGGGACGGTTGAATTCGGGTTCATGCAGCCAGTGGGACTGGATGACCAGGCAGTGGAGCTCTCCTTCCAACGGGGGGTCCCGGGGCATGTCCTTGAAGTCGCTTGTATACAGGACCCTGGCCGTCCCCCCCTTCTCTCTGGCCGCCAGGAGGTACCCCACCGACCCCCGGGCGGACTCGCCGTGGTCCGTGGCCATGGGGACCACGCGCGTCTCGATCCCCTCCAACGGGACGCCCGGGTGTGCCAACCGTTTCTCCAAGAGATTGCCCAGGAGGTAGCCGAACACCGCCTCCACCCGGACCCAGGTCTCACCGGTGGCGTACGTGGGGATGGGGCGCCAGGCGTCTCGCTCCTTCACGCGGCGAAACGCCACAAGTTCGTCCAGACCGAGGTAATGATCTCCGTGGGCATGGGTCAGCAGGATGGCGTCCGGCGCCCGTTCGGCGCCCCCCATGAGCTGCCGTCGCACATCCGGGCCGCAGTCCACGAGCAAGGTCTCCGATCCCTTCAGGAGCATGCAGGTGCGCATCCGCTCTTCGCCGCGCCGGCGCATGGTGCGGCAAGCCAGGCACTGGCAGCCCAATTCGGGAAGCCCCCAGGCGGGCCCCGTCCCCAGAAAGGTGATCTCCATGGCCACCCCTACCGGGCGTAGATCCCCATGAGTTGGGCTTCCGCCTTGATGTGCCCCTCCATGGCCTTGAGCAACGAACCCTTTCCGGCCCCCGGGGCCAGGTTGACCCGTGCGTCCAGAGCATACAGTTTGAAGAAGTAGCGGTGGGGGCGGCCCGGCGGCGGGCACGGCCCTCCGTACCCGATGCGCCCGAAATCGTTCCGCCCCTGGGCCCCCCCCCGGGGGAGGGTCTCGGTGGGGAGGACCCCCTCGCTCAGAGAACGGGTCTCCCCCGGCAGATCGTACAGCACCCAGTGCACCCAGGTTCCCGTCGGAGCGTCGGGATCGTCGACGATGAGTGCCATGGCGTGAGTGCCTTCGGGCACGCCGGACCACGCCAGAGGCGGAGAGAGGTCGGGACCGTCGCACGTATGCTTGCGGGGAATGGACTGGCCGTTCTCGAAGGCCGCGCTCTTCAGCTCCATGGCCAACCCTCCTTGCGGGGGAAGACTCGACTCGGGAGACGAGGACCCCCCGGACGTGCTCCCCGGAGGCCCGGTGCGGGCGCTGGCGGCGGCATGCCGACATTGCCCCCGTTGTGGGATCTTACCCCAAAGCCGCCCGCCCGGCAATTGAAACGATCCCCGGCTGCAGGGCCGTGCCATGCGGCGGGACATGGGGGGCCCGCCACGTGATCCCACATCGCCCGCTTCCCGTTTTCTCCACGATTCCGCCTCGGTTTCCGAGGGGCATCCCGGGGGCTCGGTATGGGATAGGCCGGACCCTCACACGATCCCATGTTCGCTCAAGGGCCTGTCTTACAGA
>CAZEPJ010000018.1:31240-62632 GCA_964514105.1 uncultured Desulfarculaceae bacterium
GGGCTTGACCGCCGTGTCCAGGACGAAGACCTGCCGTTTGACGGGCCGGATGGGGAGCCGGACCCCCGCGGTGGCAGCCACCTGGGCCGCCCAGGCCCCTGCGCAGCTGACCGCAACGGCGCCCGCAGGACCGCCCCGGACGCCGGGGAGATCCCTGCGATCCGCCCCCGTGAACCTCCAACCCCATCACCCCATCGACATGAAAGCGCAGGCCCAACAAGCGGGCCTTGGCCCGGTACCCCATGAGCAGGGCATATCCGTCGACGTGGCCGCCTCCGGGCCCGAGGTTTCACCCGCGTATCTCCCGGGCTCGTACAGCGGATCGCGCGCCCGGATCCGCTCGGGCGACCACCACTCCACGGTGCATCCGAGCTCCCAGTGCACCGTCAGGCTCCGCATGGCCGCGTCCCGGCCGCGCTCATCCACGAGGAACAGGTTCCCTCCCGGCGGCGCGAAACCGCCCGCTGGGGCTCTGCTTGGTGGCCATCTCCTCCTCGAATCGCTTCAGCACCTGCGCGGCATGCTGGGAGATCTGGATGTTCTCCTTCGGGCTGAATGGAACGCGCACGTTCCCCATGAAAAAGGGCCGGGAGGCCCGGGCGTACGTGGGATCCCTCTCCACGACGAAGGTCGCAGCCCCTGGCACGCCCGGCCCAGATGGTACGCCACCGAACACCCCATGATCCCCCCACCCACCATGACCACGTCACAACGGCTGTCGTCCATCCCTTGAGACCCTCTCCGCGCCGGTTCAGTTGATCCGGGGTAGCACAGCGAACGGGCCGGCAGGAAACGCCATCGGGAAATGGTCCGATGAGGGCCCTTGATTCAGGTCGAGAACGTGTCATGATGGTAGAGAGTGGGCCCGGACCTGCCCGGACAGGAGGACCCGACAAGGAGGTGGGGAATGAAGAAGATCCTGTACATCCAGGCCTCGCCCCGGGGCACTCGATCCCACTCCCTGGCGGCAGCCAACGCCTTCATCGAGGCGTACCGTGCCGTGCACCCGGAGGATCAGGTGGCCGCACTGGACCTGTTCAAAGCGGATCTACCTTCCTTCGACGGGGTGGCCGTGCAGGCCAAGTATTCGATCCTGCACGGCGCGCGCCATACGCCGGAGGAGTTGGGGGCGTGGCGGGCGGTGGAGGCCGTTATCGAGGACTTCAAGTCCGCCGACAAGTATGTCATGGCCGTGCCCATGTGGAACTTCGGCATCCCGTACCGGCTCAAGCACTACCTGGACATCCTCGTTCAGCCCGGGTACACCTTCTCCTTTTCCCCCGAAACGGGATACAAGGGAATGGTCACGGGAAAGCCCGTGTTCGTCGCGTATTCCCGGGGCGGTGCCTATGCGCCAGGGACCGGCGCAGAGGCGTTCGATCTGCAGAAGCGCTATCTGGAGCTGATCCTGGGCTTCATGGGGTTCGCGGATATCCGCTCTGTGGTGGTGGAGCCGACGCTCCAGGAAGGCCCCGAGGTCGCTGCCCGGCAGAGGGAGGCCGCCATGGCCCTGGCCAGGGACATGGCCAAGCTGTTTTGAACCGCCTGGATGGAGTCGCCCATGAGGATCTCAGACGCATTGAAAAAGGCGGTGTCGCCCGAGGCTGTGGTCCTTGTGGCCACGTCCGATGGCAGCGGCACGCCCCACCTGGCGGCCGCGCGTGGCCTTGCCATCGCGGACGACGAGCACGTGGCCTTCGCCGACTGGTTCTGTTTTCAAACCCTGCGGAATCTCGAGAAGAACCCCAAAGTGGCCCTGGCGCTCTTGGAGCCGGACGGGACCGCGGGGATTCAGATACTCGGCGAGGTGACCGCATGGGAGACTGCCGAGATCCTCGACGGGTACGGGCCTGACGACGCGGGGCGCGAGGTGGCCTTCCCCCAGGCCAGGCAGTCCCTGCGCATACGCGTGGACGAACTCCTCTCTTTGTCCCCCGGACCCCATTCGGACCGGCCGTGATTCCTCTGGGCCCCTCCCGGCGACTCCCCCCCATCCAGGGCCCCAAGGGAGGAATGCCGGCGGACCTCGACCGCTACTTTCCCTCCACTGGATATCCGGCCTTGACCCAGGCGTTCCACCCCCCTTGCAGGGCCAGGACGTTGGGAAATCCGGCTTCCTTGAGCTGCAGCGCCGCCCGGGCGCTGGTGGCCTCATTGGGTCAAGCGCAGTAAAGCACGAGGGTCTTGTCCCTGTCATACTTGCCGGCCCAACCCTTCACATCCCCGGGGACCTCCCTGACGGCGCCCTTGATCTTCTGATCGCTCCCCTTCCAGTCCCCCTCCGAGCGAACGTCCAGCACGACCAGCCCGGGCTGCCCGAGGGACGCCTTGAGCTCCTCGATGGTCATGCGCCCGGCCTCGGCCCCGCCGGCCGGGGGCCCCGTTGACGCCAGCCACAGCGCCATCCACAGGACCGCCCCCACCGCCTTCCAGACCGCCTTGTCCATGGCTCGCCTCCCGATGCGCTCGATGTCAACCACCTCCGACCCTTCTCCACATATACGTATCTTCCCCTGCCCGCCGGGTGACGTCAATGGATGGTGCGACGCGGCTCCCCGCTTCCAACCGAGATCCTTCCCATGGTATACGAGAAGAAGAGGACCATGGAACAGGGAATGACAGGGCGTGCCGGGCGGGGCCAAGAACCGCAGATCCTATCCCTGGAGCCCAACCGGGGTTACCTCATTCGGGCCCGGGGGATAGTCCCGCGCGCTGGCACCCCGCCGATCTTCAACGGCATCCTGGCCGTCCGCGACGGTCTCATCCAAGCGGTTGAGGCACAGGGCACGAGGGTCTCCCAACCGCTGCGGCCGGACAATTGGGAGCGCATCGATCTGGGGGACGCCATCCTCTTCCCGGCCCTGGTGGACAGCCACGTGCATCTGGGCATCCCGCCTTCCGGGGATCCGGCGCAACGCCTGGTGGGGTGCCTCACGTGCGGCATTGGGGGTGTGCGCGACGCCGGGGACGCCCAGGGACGGACCATCGGCCTGAAACGAACCCTGGGCCGCCTCGGTGTCAGGATCGCCGCTGCCGGCTGGGCCCTTTGCGGGCCCGGGGGATACGGCCGGTTCCTGGGGCGCCCGGTGGCGGATCCTGGCCAATGGCTCCGGGAGCTCGACGATCTGGTCAACCAGGGCGCAGATCTGGTCAAGATCATCGTATCGGGCATCGTGGACTTTCGAACGGCCGGTTTGTCCGAACCCCTGCGCATCGCGGCGTCGGACCTTGCTTGCATGGTGGCCCATGCCCGAGAGCGGGGTCTGAGGGTGGCCGCCCACGCCAACACGGATGCGGCCGTCCAGAGCGCCGTGCGGGCCGGAGTGCAAAGCGTGGAACACGGGTACCTCATGCAGGCCGACTCCGTGAAGATGATGGCCGACTGCGGGACATGCTGGACGCCGACCCTGTTGCCCGTGCGTCGGCTTGGGGCATCCTCGGCGTTTCTCACCAAGGAGCCGCCTCACTCCTTGGAGAACCTTCGCCGCATCTACGGGAAACACGAGGAGAACGTGGCCCTGGCTCACGGCTTGGGAGTGCGGATCACCGCAGGGACGGACGCGGGGGCCCCAGGAATCGAGCCCGGGGCATCCCTGTACGAGGAAATGGGCCTCCTGGTGCGGGCTGGGTTGCCCGCCCAGGCCGCCCTCTTGGCAGGGACCCTCCATGGGGGAGAGCTGGTGTCGGATCGGACTTTGGGGTCTTTGGGTGCCCTGGAGCCGGGGCGGTGCGCCCACATCCTGGCGTTGGCGCCCTCCTGGAAGGGCGGCATCTTCGGGCCCGGGGATATCCGGGCCATTGTGAAGCCGGTGGCGGCCCCGACGCCGTGACGCCCGGGTCGCAGGGGTCTGGAGGCATCCTGGCGACGATCGAAACGACCGCGAGGAGGGCTCCCATGAGTGCCAGGGTCAGAATTCGCGGCAGCTATGCCACGGCCCTGACCAGCCTTCTGCTGGAGTGGGGCTATGTCATCTCGGACCCTTCTCCAGAATTGGGCCGGCAGTTGGGGTTGAAGGAGGGGAAGGGGCCGCACGAGGTCTCTTTGGGGGATCGGGAGAATCGCCAAGGTATTGAAGCCCGCGGAGAATCGGAGCGGGTCTGCGAGCTGGTCAGGTTCCTGCAGGATCGACTTGGCGATGCGGTGCTTCTGGGATTGGAGCCCTGGGAGGAAGCTGACGGGTGGGTCAAAGCCAGGCTGGAGTTCCCCGGGGAGGCCAAAAGGATCCTGGACCGGATCCGCGACCACGTCATACCGACTTTGGCCAGGCACCACCGCCTTTGCATCGTCAACCCCAGGGCCCTGGAACGGGCCGAGCGGGAACTCCGGGAACACCCGGAGCGACGGGCGGTGCTGGAAGGAGCCCTTTACCGGCAAGAGATCCTCGTCCCGGTGGGCGACGCCACGGCCGTGATTATCGAACACGTCAAGGTGTCCGGGCGGCGTGTGCGGCCAAGGGAAGCCCATCTGGTGGGATCCCGGGAAGGGTGCTTGACCTTGCGGAGGGCCCTCTCTCCCGGTCGATACGACGGGCTCGATCTGCCCATCGAACAGGGGGACTATGCGGTCACGGAGATCCAAGAGGGGGCATGGTCGGTGACGCACCGGTATTATGCCGGATCCGGCGTTCTCAAGGGTGAGTTCCACAACGTCAATACACCGGTGGAGCTGTACCCCCACGGGGCACGGTACGTGGACCTGGAGCTGGACGTGGTCCGGCGGGCCGGGGAGGATGCCTTCCTGGTGGATCAGGAAAGGCTGGAGATCCTTTGCCGGCAAGGATTCATCGGCCCCCTGCTGGGGCGGCGGGCCAGGCAGGTGGCCGGCGAGATCCTGGCCCGGCTCCAGGGGGCGTGAACCGCACCCCGGCGGCCCGGAGACGCCGTGGTCGTGTTTGGCCGGTGCCCCCCCGCTCGGCCGTCAATCCCCCAGGCAGATGCCCAGATCCCGAGCGGTCTGTACCGTGTCGCAATCAAGAGGGACCCGCTTCATGCGGTCGACGGCCAGCTCGATGGGCACCGGCTCCATCCCCGGGGGGGCGTGGGACACCATGAAGTTGGTGTGCCCCTCCTCGATGAAGCGGACGGCAGCGGCCCCGTATCGCGTGGCCAGGAGGCGGTCGAACGTGGTGGGAGAACCGCCCCTTTGGAGATGCCCCAGCACCAGAGATCTGGTGTCCTTCGCCGTTCGGGTGCGGATCTCCCTGGCCACGTTCTCCCCCACCCCACCCAAGAGCACCTGGTCCCGGCCAACCTCGGCGCACTGTCGGGTGGTCACGGTGCCCCCCACGGGGGTTGCCCCCTCGGCCACCACCACGATGCCGTAGTGACGCCCCCGCAGCTCGTTCTCCATCAGGCGGTTGCACACCTTCTGGATATCGAATGGGATCTCCGGAAGGAGGATCACGTCCGCGGAGCCCGACACGCCGCTGTTCAACGCGATCCATCCGGCGTAGCGCCCCATCACCTCCACCACCATCACCCTCTCGTGGGAGGACGCGGTGGAATGGAGCTTGTCGATGGCCTCGGTGGCGGTGGAGACCGCCGTATCGAAGCCGAAGGTCACGCTGGTGGCCGACAGGTCGTTGTCGATGGTCTTTGGCACACCCACCACCGGGATCCCTTTCTTGGAGAAGCGGTGCGCGATGCCCAGGCTCCCGTCGCCGCCCACGGCGATGAGGCAGTCAAGCCCCAGGCGCTTGAAGTTGGCCACCACCCTGTCCGAGACGTCCCTCTTCTCCAGCTCCCCGGCGGCGTTCTCGATCATCCGCTCGAAGGGATTTCCCTTGTTGGTGGTGCCCAGGATGGTCCCGCCCAGGGCCGTGATACCGTGCACCATCTCCGGGGTCAACCGGACCATCTCGCTCGGGTCCAGGAGCCCGTCGTAGCCGTTTCGGCTTCCGAACACCTCCCATCCCCGAAGGTCCGCGGCCAGGACCACCGAGCGGATCACCGCGTTGAGACCTGGCGCATCCCCGCCGCCCGTGTTGATTACGAGTTTCCGTCCCCGTGGCATGGCCGACCTCCCCAAGCAGGGCATCTGGACGGCGCCTAGTATGACACAACTGGGCCGCTCAATCCATTGCTCGGTCGGATCCGATTGCCTGCACCGGACCCCTGGGCTAGAATAGCCCGGAGTCGAGCTGGGCCGGCCCTCGAAAGCCGGCCATTCCACGGTCTCATCGGGTGAGGCCAAGCCAAGAGGAGGAGATCCGCATCATGCCCAAGTTGACCATCCCGCAGCTGCAGAGGATGAAAGAGAAGGGCGAAAGAATCAGCATGACCACGGCGTACGACTACCCCACCGCTCATTTCGTGGAAGAGGCGGGTATCGAGATCATTCTGGTCGGAGATTCGCTGGCCATGACCGTTCTCGGACTCGACTCCACGGTGCCCGTGACCATCGAGGACATGATCCACCATATCCGCCCGGTGGTCCGGGGCGCACCCAACGCCATGATCGTAGGCGATATGCCCTTCGGCAGCTATAACGTGTCCAGGGAGCAGGGGATCGTCAACGCCACGCGGCTGATGAAAGAGGGCGGCTGCGATGTGGTCAAACTGGAGGGCGGCACAGAGGTGGCCGACACGGTCAAGGCCATTGTGGATGCGGGGATCCCCGTCATGGGACACATCGGCCTCACCCCCCAGACCATCTCCAAACTGGGCGGATTCAAGGTACAGGGCAAGGACCTGAAGGCCGTCGGAACCATCCTGGACAGCGCCCTGGCCTTGGAGGCTGCCGGGGCCTTCTCCCTGGTCATGGAGTGTGTGCCGGAGGCGGTGGGCGCGCTCATCACCCGGAAGCTTCGCATCCCGACCATCGGCATCGGTGCCGGGCGGTACTGCGACGGACAGGTCCTCGTCTTCCACGACATGGTGGGCCTGTTCGAGAAGTTCCTGCCCAAGTTCGTCAAGCGATACGTGGATCTGGGGCCCGAGCTGGTCAGGGCTCTGGCGCAATACAGGGCCGAGGTGAAGGCCGGGAGCTTCCCGTCCGAGGCCCACGTGTTCGGCGGCGTGACGGACGAGGAGCTGAAGGATCTGTTTTAGCATCTCGGGACCCTGAGGGCCGGGGCGGGAGGTCGGTGTGAAGATCGCCATCGTGGGGGCAGGGGCCATGGGGTCCCTGTTTGGAGGGATTCTCCGGGAGGCTGCCCATGAGGTTTGGCTGGTTGACATCTGGGAGGCCCACATGAAGGCCATCAACAGCTCCGGCCTCCGCATCAGCGGCGTTAGCGGCGATCGGATAGTGGGGGGGCTGCGCGCGGTCTCCGTGGCGGACCAGGTAGGGCCTTCGGATCTGGTGGTCGTCTTCGTCAAGTCCACGGTCACCGAGGCGGCGGTCTTACAGGCCAAACCTCTCTTGGGACCCCGCACCCTGGCCCTGACCCTTCAAAACGGCTTGGGCAACGTGGAGAAGATGGCTGCGACCATCCCCCGGACACAGATCGTGGCCGGGACCACGGCCCAGGGCGCCACTGTCTTGGGGCCCGGGGAGATCCGCCATGCGGGCAAGGGGTTGACGACCATCGGGGAGTTGGACGGCTCTCGCTCCGCCCGAATCTCGGAGCTAGCCGAGGCCTTCAACGCAGCTGGCCTGGAGACCGGGATATCCGATAATGTCCTGGGGTTGATCTGGGGGAAACTCCTGGTCAATGTGGGGATCAACGCCCTGACCGCCCTCACGGGGTTGAAGAACGGACAGCTGCTGGAGCACTCGGAGACAGCAGCCGTGATGGAGCGGGCCGTGCGGGAGGCCGCGGCGGTGGCTCGGGCCAAAGGGATCCGCCTCCCGTTCCCCGATCCCGTTGCCCACACCCGACAGATCGCCCGTGCCACGGCGGAGAACCGATCCTCCATGCTTCAGGACGTGTCCAGCGGGCGAAAGACCGAGATCGACATGATCAACGGCGCAATCGTGAGGGAGGGGGCCTCACTGGGCCTCGATACCCCTGTCAACGCGGTTCTGACCGATCTCGTCAAGATGATGGAGCGAGGGTTCCCGGCAGGCGGGATGCGGGACTCTCCCCCGGGGCCTCCCGCGGCGCCCGAGCCCCGCAGGGCGCCGGCCTAGCCCTTGATGACCCCCAGGGGCCTGAGCCGAACCACCTTCTTTCCGATGCCTGCCCCGTGGACCACGCGGACCACATCCTCCACGTCCTTGTAGGCGTCGGGGATCTCCTCCACGAGAGTGGCCGTGCTCGCACCGCGGACCAGGATGCCCCGGGCCTCCATCTCCCGCCCGATGGACCGCCCCCTGGCCGCCTTCTTGGCCTGATGGCGGCTCATGACGCGGCCGGCCCCGTGGCAGGAGGAGCCGAAGGTCTCCCGGTACGCGGCCTCGGTCCCCACGAGGACATACGAATACCGACCCATGTCTCCGGGGATGAGCACCGGCTGGCCGACGGATCGGTACGCGGAGGGGATGTCCGGGTGGCCTGGGGGGAAGGCCCGTGTGGCCCCTTTTCGATGCACGCACAGCCGCTTCATCTGGCCGTTCACCTCGTGCCACTCGACTTTGGCCATGTTGTGGCAGACATCGTACACCAGCTCCAGGCCCAGGCCCCGCGGGCCGAGTTGGAAGATCTGCTGGAAGGTCTCCCGTACCCAGTGGGTGATCATCTGCCGATTGGCGAAGGCGAAGTTGGCGGCGGCGGCCATGGCGGCCAGGTAGTCCTGGGCCTCCGGTGAACCCAACGGAGCGCAGCACAGCTGAGGATCCGGCAGCTCGATGCCATGCCGTGGCGAGGCCCGCATCATCACCTGGATGTAGTCGTCGCACACCTGGTGGCCCAACCCCCGTGAGCCGGTATGGACGAACACCGTGGCCTGGCCCTCCTCCAGGCCCATGGATCGAGCCGCCTCGATGTCGAAGACCTCCTCCACGTATCCCACTTCCACGAAGTGGTTGCCCGACCCCAGCGTGCCCAGCTGGGCCCTTCCCCGCTCCAAGGCTCGATCGCTGACCCGCTGGGGATCCGCGCCGGGAATGCAGCCGCCGGCCTCTATCTGTTCGAGATCCTCCCGCGTGCCGTACCCCTCATCCGCTGCCCATCCGGCCCCGTTTCGCAGCACCCTGGCCAGCTCTTTGGGGCTGAGCTTGAGGTCCTTCCGATGGGATCCCACGCCCGAGGGAATGTTCCGATACAGCGCTTCGACCAACAGGCCCATCTGTCTGCTGACGTCCTCGCGGCTCAGACCTGAGCGCATGAGGCGAACGCCTCAGTTGATGTCGTATCCCACCCCCCCCGGAGAGACGATTCCCTCCTCGGCGTCAAACGCCGCCACTCCTCCGATGGGAAACCCGTATCCCCAGTGGATGTCGGGCATGGCCATGGATCTTCCCACGATACCGGGGAGCGTGGCCACATTGGCCACTTGGACGAGGCTTTGGTCTTTCTGGATGTCCCGGGCGATCCGTTCATCGGCAAAGACCATCCCCTCGACTCGCATCTTTCCCTCCCGGGGGATTCGCCATCGCCAATCGTCCACCTTCTCAAGCCTGATGGAAGGCCTCGTCTCCATCTCTCCACCTCCTGGCCCGCCCGCTCGGCAGGCGACCCATGGTCGGAACATCGCTTCTCATGCTGCGCGAAGAGGCGACCGGGGCGCGCGTCACGCACGGCGGCGGCCGGCCGCCGGGCGGCGGTCATACATCGAAGACGACCCGGGCCTGCCAGCCCATCGAAACGCTCCGGATCCGCAACTGATGAAACGTCACGGCCTTGATCGGGGTTTTGATCAGATGTCGTTCCTCGTCCATGGGTTCCCCCCACGCCAGGGCCTCGAGGCGTCCATCGTCGAGTTGCCCCAGCGCGAACCGCCTGAAGAGCATCCCCTCGGTATCAAAGAGATACAGGAACTCGGTCAACCAGCCCACCAAGAGGGCCTCCAGGCCCGGCGCCTCCACCGCGATCTCCCTGCAAACCCGGCCGCGGATGCGCCGCCGATCCGTGAGCACGGCGAACAGCGCGTCGGCCGCGTTCGCGAAGAGGGCGATGGGCGTCTCGCCCCGCACCAGGACGCTCAGATCCCCCGTATGTTCGATGAATCGAAACGGTCGCACCGCGCATCCCGCCTCTTGGGAAGTGTCTCCAGCGCCCCCGCGTCATCTTCGGCTGCCCACGCCCCGTCGCGCGCCTTTCCAGCCGCAGGGCCCAATGGGTGCCTCCGCGCGGGGCTGGCTCGGGGCCGCTTTCCCCATACACCAGCGGGCGGGAAAAACGAGAAAGGCCCCCGAAGGGGCCCACCCATTCCCTCAGGAAAGGACGCTCATCGCTTGGAGAACTGGAACCGGGCCCGGGCGCCACGCTGGCCGTACTTCTTGCGTTCCTTGATGCGAGCATCGCGTCGAATCAGCCCTGCCCTCTTCAACGCCGGCCTGAACTCCGCGCTCACCCCCAAGAGGGCCCTGGCAATACCGTGGCGCACGGCCTCGGCCTGGCCAGCCATGCCGCCCCCGCACACATTGGCATGGACATCGAAGCGCTCCGCGTTTCCCGTGAGCGCCAGAGGTTGCTGCATGCTCTTGAGCAGGGTGGCCCGGGGGAAATAATCGGCCACGGGCCGACGATTGATGGTGATCTGCCCTGTCCCGGGCAGAAGCCACACCCGCGCGACGGCGCACTTACGTCTTCCTGTGGCGTGAAATCGATCCGCACTGCTCATGGTTCACACCTCTTTCCGCTTTGGCATTGCAACCTGGATCCGGGATGGGTTCCGCCTGCGGCCACCCTACCCCATCAGCCGAGCGGCCGGGGCTGCTGGGCCTCGTGGGGATGGGAGGCCTCTGCATAGACCTTCAGCTTGCGAAACATCTGCCGCCCGCGACTGTTCTTGGGCAGCATACCCCGCACGGCCAGCCGGATCACCTCCTCGGGCCTCCGGGCGAGCATCTTTCCCAGAGAAGTCTCCCTGAGGCCGCCAGGGTACCCGCTGTGCCGGTAATGGATCTTCTGGATGCGTTTCCGGTCCTGGACATAGACCCGGCGGGCGTTGACGACCACGACGAAATCGCCGGTGTCCAGATGGGGCTCGTAGCTCGGCTTATGTTTGCCCATGAGGACTCGGGCGACCTGGGAGGCGACCCGCCCCAGCGGCTTGTTCTCCGCGTCCACCAAGTGCCATGCCCTCTGGATCTCCGACTCTCTCGTACGGTGCGTACCCATCGCGTCCGCTGCTCCCCCACTCAAATCCATACCCCTTGAATTTATTATTATTGCCGCTTGCGGCCCGGGTTGTCAAGGCATTTTGACCTGTGGGGCGCAACCCTTCAGGCACGGGTGGCAGGCCCCTGTCCAGAGGCCCGCCACGGGTGGACCATGGGGTGGTCACCCAGGTGGGAAGCGAAGTCAGATCGCACCAACCCCGCACGTTCGCCGCCCGGAGCTCAATGGCTGCTTGTGGGGAAGACCCTTTAGAACTTGGCCACGCGGTCCAACCCGAGCAGGTAAATCTGCACCCGGAATGCGTGGTCCGTCTCTCGGCCGCCGTAGCCCGGCTCGATGGTGTGGGAAAAACGAACGGCCCAGCAGTCCGGATGCAACATGAGCCCATAGCCGTACCGGACCCACTGATCGCTCTCGTGGTCGTACCATACCTGCCCCAACAGGTCCAGGAACGGCAAGGTTCGGACGCCCACGTTGGCCTCCACCTGCTTCCTCAGGTTCTTGTTTCCAAGGGCGGGCCTCACCCAGCGATACCCCAAGGCCGCCTCATCCCCCCGCGCATCTCCTCCCCGGAGCGTGGCAGACAGGTTATCCAGCTCCCGCTCATCCCAATCGTACGCCTGGGTGAACTTCAAGTTCAGGTATGGATGGGGCTCCAGCCAGGGGCCCTTTCGAATCTCCGAAGCCCTTCGCCCCTCCTGAGAGGACAGCAGACGCAGTTCCAGCTCGGCCTGCAGCGGCAGGAGGGCCGAACGTCCGTGGGAGCCATCCAACGCCTCCCTGAGGCTGTACGGTTGGATCACCCGCAGCCACCCGTATTCGCGGAAAACCATGTTGCCTTGTGGATTGAGCAACTTCCCGGTCAGGAACTGTGTCAACGCCGCCGACACCACGCGATCGTGCCGCACCCGCTCCATGAACTCGTCCAGGAACGCCCCGCTGGATGATTGTCCGAAGGCGTCGAAGCGCAACTCGGGTTGGACCGTGTGTTTCAAGCTCTGTAACCGGTCGCCCCCAAGGGGAAAGACGCGAGCCAGTTCCGTGCCCAGAACCGCTCCGTAGTGATACACCCCCAGATGCCCGTCGGATTGCCCCCCGGGCTCCCCCTGAGCCAGGAACATCCGCTCCTCCCACCGGCCGAACGGGACCAGCGAGACGTGGGGGCCGAGATGGAGGGGAACGGATGCTACGGGAGCCACGCTCAGGATCTGGGCCGTGCTCCCCTCCGGCCGCCAAATGCTCTCGAAGCCTGTGTCCCAGCCCAGGGCAACGGGCAGTCCCAGCACGGGCACCTGCGTCTTGTGGAACATCAAGCCGGGGAGACGCTGGGGCGTGCGGTCGTTCTCGCTGTTCAGAGCGGTGAGGCTCCTGAAGTACCTGGCCTCTCCCGCCAGCAGGAAGGCGTCCCATCTCTTGGTGGCGTTCACGGGCGAGCCGAGATAGCGGACATACCGCTCGTCGTGGTCCCTGGAGAAGTCGTCCAGATAGTAATTGTCGCTGACCAGGTCCACATCGCTTCGCGACACGATCCCCCAGGGGAGCCGGGCTTCGTGCTCCATGCGGATCCGCCACCGATCCCGGGTCTCCCTCGGCCCCCCGCGGTAGTTCACAGCCGAGTCAGGTTCCTCTTGGTCTCGAAGATATTCTCCCTCCACCGAGCCCCGGAGCCAGTCCCAGGGGGCGTACCGGAACTCCAGGCCCTGCTGATAACCCCGCTTGGTGAAGTAGGTCTGGGTGAGGGTGGCATCGTAGCTCCGATGGATCGCCCAGAAGAAAGGCAGGGACACCCCATATCCCACCCGGGAGTCGGAGCGGTACTCCGGCAGCAGGAATCCGGTGCGGCGATCCGTGCGGGCGGGATAGCTCAGGTACGGAAGGTAGAACACGGGGACGTTTCTCACCTGGAATGTCGCGCCGCTCGCCCGGGCCTCACCGCCCACCGTGAGATCGATCTCCTGCGCCGTGAAGCGCCAGTCCGGCGTCTCACCGCCGCAGGTGCTCAGCGTGGCGCCCCGCACCCGATAGCGATCCTCGCCTAGACGCTCGATCTCATCGCCGTACACGGTCAGGTTGTACGGTTCGAAGAAGAGGGTCCCCTTGACGACCCGCCCGGTCTGGTCGTCGAGTCTCAGTTGCAGGGATTCGCTCCACAGCTGGGATCCCTCTTGGAACACCTGAACGCGGCCGTCTGCCGTCGCCACTCGAGTGCCGTTGTCCAGCACCGCCCGGTCCGCTCGCAGTACCATGCCTGCCCGCACGATCTCCACGTTTCCCTCGGCAACGTATTGATCGGCCTGGCGATCGTAGGTGATGGAATCGGCTTGAATATGGACGGGCGTCTCGGCATCGGCGGCGGGGCCTGACAGGGGGCCCTTCTTGGACACGATCTCCTTTCCGTCGCACGGCGCTCCCATGGAGACACCGAGCACGAGTCCCAAGACGGCCAAGATCCCCCTCTTCCCGAATCCCATGGAAGCCCTCTCACGGGTGAGAAGCCTGAGCCATACTCTATGCCAAGCCGCGACCGGCTTGCAAGTCGTTTTTTTCCAGGTGGGCGAGGATTTCCCCCACAGCAAACAGAGAACCGGTCACGCAGACCAGGTCCTCCTTTGCGGACCTCTTCAGCAGATCCTGGAACCCCTGGACCACGGACTCCACCACCGTGGCGTGGCTCCCCAGGCCCGAGGCCACCTCCCGAAGCACCCAAGGGTCCTGAGATCGATCCATCCTGGGGCGGCTGAATACGAATTCGTGCGCCAGCGGAGACAGCGATCGGATCATCCTCACGTGATCCTTGTCGTTCATGATCCCCATGAGGACCCTCAGCTTTTCAAAGCCATAATCATGCCGGAGCGAGGCGCACAACGTCCTGATGGCCTCGGGGTTGTGGGCCCCGTCCAGCAAGACCTGGGGCGGGCCGGGGAGCCACTGTTGGCGCCCGCGCCACCGGACCTCAGACACCCCCTGCCGCATGGCGCCCTGCAAGATCCCATATCCCTGCTCCTGGAGAAGCTCGGCCGCGGCCAGGGCCACGGCGGCGTTCCGCAGCTGGTGCCTGCCCCGGAGCCCTGTGGCGAGCCCATGGAGCGTGAGGCGCAACCCCTGGTATGTGAATGCCCCGGGTTCCCCCCGGACCTGGAACTCCCTTCCCAGCCGGTAGATCGGGGCGCCACGCTCGCGCGCCTCGCCCTCCACCGTCTCCCGGGCCCGGGGATGCCCCACCCCGGAGACCACCGGCACTCCGGGTTTGATGATCCCAGCCTTTTCCCGGGCGATGGCCGCCAGTGTTGTGCCCAGATAGTCCTGATGTTCCAAGGAGATCGTTGTGATGACAGACACCCGAGGGCGGCACACGTTGGTGGCATCCAGACGGCCGCCCATCCCAGTCTCCAGGATGGCCACATCCACTTCCTGCTGCGCAAAATAGGCCATGGCCATGGCCGTTGTGAACTCAAAGAAGGTGATGGGCAGCACGCCATCGGGATGTCCCGGGGAAGTCAGTTCCGGAACGGCCTGCAAGATGGCCTGGGTCCATCGGGCCATATCCACCTCGGAGATCTCGCTTCTCTGGACGCGGATGCGCTCTGTGAACCGCACGAAATGCGGGCTCGTATACAGCCCGACCCGGAATCCGGCATGCATGAGAATGGACTCCAGATGAGCGGCCGTGGAGCCCTTGCCGTTGGACCCCGCGATGTGCACGCTGGGGATCCTCTCCTGGGGATTCCCCAGGCAGGCTAGCACCCGCGTTATGTTCTCGAGCCCGAACTTGATCCCCACCCGCTGCAGTCCGTACAAGAAATCGGTGGCTGTCTCATACGACCACGCATTCATGTTCTCAACCCGTCCCGGAGACGGGGTCCGTCAGCAGTCCGATGAGTCGACCCAACGTCTCCTTCAACCGCTGTCGAGGCACCACCCCGTCGATGAGCCCATGCTCCAAGAGGTATTCCGCCCGCTGGAATCCCGTGGGCAACTTCTCACCGATGGTCTTCTCCCTGACCCGCTGGCCCGCGAACCCGATCAGCGCCCGTGGCTCGGCCAGCACGACGTCTCCCTGCATGGCGAAACTGGCCGCGACCCCTCCGGTGGTGGGATCTGTCAGCACGGAGATGTAGGGGACGCCAGCCTCCTTGAGTCGAGCCAGGGCCACGCTCACCTTGGCCATCTGCATCAAGGAGAGGAGACCCTCCTGCATCCTCGCCCCGCCCGAAGCGGTAAAGACGATCAGAGGGGCGCGGGCCGCGCAGGCTTCTTCGGCCAGACGGCAGATCCTCTCGCCCACGGCCCATCCCATGCTCCCGCCCATGAACTCGAAATCCTGAATCCCCAGGAGGATTGGCCGGCCTTGCAAGGAAGCCCGGCCGCAGATCATGGCTTCCCCGTGGCCGCTCCGCTCTCGAGCCTGGCGAAGGCGATCCACATAGCGACGTTCGTCCGAGAACTCCAGAGGATCTCCAGACATCACGTCCGCAAAGAGCTCTTCAAAACTGCCTTCGTCTGCCAAGAGCTGCAGTCGCTGCTCCACGGTGATGCGATGGTGGTAGTCGCACTTGGGACAGCCCCACAGGTGACGCTCGACCTCCCTGCGGTAGCTGATCTCGTTGCAGAAGGGACATTCGATCCAGAGCCGCTCTTCACTTCCTCCCCGGCCCCGGTCGCGATGGAAGAGTGACACCAGACCCCCTCAGAGGGTGAGAACCGTTGGGCTCCGTTCTCGCCGTCCGACCGCGCAGGCTCGCCCTCGCTGATGCTGAAGAAGGAAGGCGCCGGGGCACAAGGCCAACCGGCGAAAGACGTCTCTCAATGGGACCCGGTACCGGCTCCTGTCTTGGCCGTCTCCTTGCCCCGGCCGGATGCCCGAGGGGTCGCCCTGCGTTTAGGGGTTGAGCCCTTGCCCTTCTTTCTCCCACGGCCCGCCGCCTTGGCGGGGGTCACGAGTTCCACCAGAGACAAAGGAGCCCCGTCTCCTCGGCGCGGACCCAACTTGACGATCCGCACATATCCGCCCGGGATCTCGCGATAGCGATCCGCCAACTCGCTGAACAGCTTGCGGGTGGCTTGGGGGTCCCTCACCACCGAGGCCGCCCGTCTCCTTGCATGCAGATCGCCGCGTTTCCCCAGGGTGATGATCCGCTCCGCCACTCGGCGGAGTTCCTTGGCCCGCGTGTCCGTGGTGCGAATCCGCTCGTGAACGAACAAAGAGGTCGCCATATTGCGCAGCATGGCCAACCGATGACTGGTCGTCACGCCCAGTTTTCTGCCCGAAGTCCTGTGCCTCATCGTGCCTTGCTCCTCGCTAGTCCGCGATGACCCAGGGAAGGCCGGGAACTCACGCCTCGGCCTGCGCGCTGGCAGCGGCCTCTCTCTCCCTTTTTTCCCGGAAGTACCTCTCGGGGTCAAAATTGTCGATCTTCATGCCCAGGGACAGCCCCATCTCTCCCAGGATCTCCTTGATCTCGTTGAGGGATTTCCTCCCGAAGTTCTTGGTCTTGAGCATCTCCGGCTCGCTCTTTTGCACCAGTTCTCCGATGAGGCGGATGTTGGCGTTCTTCAAGCAATTGGCCGATCGAACGGAGAGCTCCAGTTCATCCACGGTCCGGTAGAGGTTCTCGTTGATCTCGTCCGAAAGAAGTGCAGGGCGCGACTCCGAATCATCCAGCCCTTTTCCCGCCTCCGATTGTATGAAGACCGTCAGTTGATCCCGCAGGATCTGGGCGGCCATGGAGACCGCCTCCTCCGGCCGGATGGAGCCGTCGGTGTGAACCTCCATGGTCAGTCTGTCGTAGTCCGTGATCTGCCCGATCCGGGCATTGGTCACGGTGTATGAAACCTTGCGGATGGGCGAGAAGATGGCGTCCAGGGCAATGGTGCCCAGCGGTTCGTCCTCCTCCTTGTTACGCTCGGCCGGTACGTATCCCCGCCCCTTCTTGACGCGCATGGCGATCTTCAGGCGTCCGTCCTTCTGCAGGGTGGCTATGTGCCAGTCGGGATTGAGGATCTCCACTTGCCCTTCGGCGAGGATATCTCGGGCCGTGATCTTGCCCTCGCCCGCCTTCTCGATGCGCATCGTCCGGGGCTGATCCCCATGAACCCGAAGCCTCACTCCCTTGAGGTTCAAGATGATGTCGCTGATATCCTCCAGGACTCCGGGAAGCGCGGCAAACTCATGCGGCACCCCATCCAGGCGAGCCGAGACGATGGCCGCCCCTTGGATGGAGGACAGCAGGATTCGCCGCAGAGAATTTCCGATGGTCGTCCCATACCCGCGCTCCAGGGGTTCACAGTAGAACTTCCCGTAAGATGGCGTCAGGGTCTCCGAGTCGAACTCAATGCGTTTGGGTTTGATCAGATTCATCCATTCCCCCTGCTTGCGTGCACCCTGCTCCATCGGCAGGTCCTCGCCCACCCGCCCATTCACAAGGGATCTTGCCGATCCCCACTGCGCGACCGATCCATGGGGAAGGGCGGGCCGAACGCTTCCAACGGATTCCTGGCCGGACGCCTTCCCCAAGGCTACTTGGAGTACAGCTCCACGATGAGCTGCTCGCGAACCGGCATGGTCAGCTCCTCCCGGCTCGGGAGGGCGAGAAGTCTCCCTCGGAACTGATCCTTGTCGAGCTCAAGCCAACTCGGCACCCCGCGTCGGACGACAGCGTCCAGTGAATCCTGGATGGCCTGAACTTTTCTGCTCTTGGCCTTCAGTTCGACGACGTCGCCGGGCTTGGCCACAAAGGAGGGGATGCTCACCCGCCTGCCGTTCACCGTGAAGTGACTATGCCGCACCAACTGACGCGCTTCGTTGCGAGAGGCCGCAAAGCCCAGCCGGTACACCAAGTTGTCAAGCCGTCGCTCCAGCAGCAGCAGGAGATTGATGCCAGTGATACCCTTTTGCCGTTCGGCCCTTTCGAAGGTGAGTCGGAACTGCTTCTCTAGGACGCCGTAAATGCGTTTGACCTTTTGCTTCTCACGAAGCTGTTCTCCGTAGTTGGAGAACTTGGGCCGCCTCTGCCCGTGCTGCCCCGGCGGATAGGCCCGGCGCTCCACGGCGCACTTGTCGGAATAGCAGCGGTCTCCCTTGAGGTAGAGCTTGGTCGCCTCCCGCCGGCAGAGCCGACACACGGAACCTCGATACCTTGCCACCGGTACCTCCCTCAGACCCTTCTTCGCTTAGGGGGCCTGCAACCGTTATGTGGGATGGGCGTGATGTCCCGAATCAGACTGATGGTGAATCCGGAGGATTGAAGCGCCCGCAAAGCGGCCTCCCGACCGGATCCCGGGCCCTTCACGTACACCATGACCGTGCGCATGCCGTTGTCCATGGCCTTCTTGGCCGCGTCCTGCGCCGCCATCTGCGCGGCAAACGGCGTGCTCTTTCTGGAGCCCTTGAAACCCTGTGTCCCCGAACTCGACCACGCGATCACGTTACCCTGGGGGTCCGTGATGGTCACAATGGTGTTGTTGAAAGTGGACTGGATGTACGCGATCCCCGTGTCGACGTTCTTCCTTTCCCTCTTGCCCGCCCTCTTCCTGGGCTTGGCCATCGCAACCTCCCTCATCCTCCGGAAGCCGAGGCGAGCAAGCGCCCCCTGCGGCCCCTCATGGCCTCAGCCGTGGCCTCGGCTCGATCTATTTCCCCTTCTTGATGATCCTGCGGGGGCCCTTCCGCGTGCGCGCGTTTGTGTGGGTGCGCTGACCGCGCGCCGGGAGTCCCTTGCGATGCCGCAGTCCGCGATAGCAGCCCATGTCCATCAACCGCTTGATATCCATGGACACCTCGCGGCGCACATCTCCCTCCACCCGGACCTCATGCTCCACGATCTCCCGAATCCGCGAGATCTCCCCTTCGGTGAGGTCATCGGACTTGGTGTTGCCGTCCACTTGAGCCTTGGTCAGTATCTTGTAGGAAGTGGACCGCCCGATACCGTAGATGTACGTCAACGCGATCTCAACCCGCTTCCCCTTGGGCAGATCGATGCCAGCAATGCGTGCCAACTCACCCCTCCGTTAGTCGATGAAAGGACCGTTTCCCCGTCCTCGGGCGCGCCATTCGCCCGTGCCGATGGCTCATCTGGCGACTGTCGCCGGGATGGGCCGACAAGCGCCAGAGGGCTACCCCTGGCGCTGCTTGTGGCGTGGGTTCTCACAGATGATCCGCACCACACCCTTCCGGCGAATGATCTTGCACTTGTCGCAGATTTTCTTCACCGAAGCCCTGACCTTCATCCTCTCCCGTCCCTTCCAGCCCGTCACTTGGCCCGGTATGTGATCCGGCCCCGGGTCAGATCGTACGGTGAAAGCTCCACCGTGACCCGATCGCCCGGGAGGATCTTGATGAAATGCATCCGCATCTTCCCCGAGATGTGCGCAAGCACTCGATGGCCGTTTTCCAGCTCCACGCGGAACATGGCATTGGGCAGCGGCTCGATGACCGTGCCTTCCACCTCAATGGGCTCTTCCTTCGCCATGTAATCTCCGTATCAGTCGGTAGTCATCCGCGTTCCGGTCCGTCGCTCCTGCGCATCCCGTTGCACGGACGCTTACTCACACCAAGGCCCGTCGAATTCGCTCATACACCTCGTCCAAAGGACCCAGGCCGTCCACGGGGCGTAGCACGCCCCGATCCCGGTAGTAGGCGATGAGTGGCAGCGTCTGTCTCTCGTACGTCGCCAGCCGGGCCCGGATGGCATCTTCCTGGTCGTCATCACGCTGATACAGTGCCCCCCCGCACCGGTCACACACCCCCGGACTCTTGGGCGGGTTGAAGGTCACGTGGTACGGGGCCATACACGCGCGGCAGGTCCGTCGCCCCGACAGCCTCCGCACGAGTTCCTCGTTGTCGGCCTCCAGGCACACGACATGATCGACCTTGAGCCCTCGCTTTTCCATCATTCGGGTCAAGGCCTCGGCCTGCACCGTGGTCCTGGGAAAACCATCCAACATGAAGCCCTTCTCACAGTCCGCCCGTTGGATGCGTTCCTCCACAATGCCTACCACCACCTCGTCGGGGACCAATCCCCCCGCGTCCATGTACGACTTGGCCGTGGCCCCCATGGGGGACCCCGCCTTGACTGCCTCGCGCAACATGTCCCCGGTGGATATCTGAGGAATCCCATGATCTTGGACCAACCGCTTGGCCTGAGTCCCTTTCCCCGCTCCCGGGGGGCCCAACAGGATCAGATTCATCACCCCTCCATCTCACCCTTTTCAGGTCAACGACCCGACCGCCCCTTCAGTCGGCCGGACTTCAAGAAGCCCTCGTAATGTCGGGTCAGCATATGGGCCTCGACCTGGGCCATGGTGTCCAATGCCACGCCCACGACGATGAGCAAACTCGTCCCCCCGAAATAAAACGGCACGTTGAATTCGGCGATGAGCAACTGGGGGAGGACACAGACGGCCGCCAGGTATAGGGCCCCCCCGAAGGTCACCCGGGTCAGCACGCGGTCAATGAACTCGGCAGTGGGCTTGCCCGGCCGAATTCCCGGGATGTACCCGCCGTACCGCCTCATGTTGTCTGCGACATCCACCGGATTGAACGTCACCGCTGTATAAAAGTAGCAGAAGAACACGATCAGGGCGACGTAAAGAAGGTTATAAACCAGGTGGGTGGGGCTCATCATGTCCAGCAGGCTTTGGATGAAGGGATGGGAATCCTTGAAATCCGTCGTGACAAACTGCGCGATGGTCAGCGGGAACATGAGTACCGAGGAGGCGAAGATGGGGGGGATGACTCCGGAGGTGTTGACCCGCAGCGGCAGGTGAGTGCTCTGGCCACCATACATCCGCCGGCCAACAACACGCTTGGCGTACTGGACCGGGATCCGACGCTGTCCCCGCTCCACCAGGATGATGGCTGCAACCACCGCCACCGACAGCAAGAGGATCAGAACGGCCATGAAGAAACTCATCTCTCCGACACTCATCATGGCAAAGACCTTGGTGAGAGCCGCGGGGATCTCCGCCACGATACCGGCGAATATGATCAAGGAGATCCCGTTGCCGACCCCCCGCTCGGTGATCTGTTCCCCGAGCCACATGATGAAAGCCGTTCCCGCCGTCAGGGTGATCATGGTCATCAGGTGAAAACCGATACCCGCCGCAGGCGACACCACAAACGCCCCGCCCACTTGCATCTGCTTGAGCCCGATGCTGATTCCGAACCCCTGGATGAGACTGAGGATGACGGTGCCATAGCGGGTATATTGCGTGATCTTCTTGCGGCCGGCCTCGCCCTCCTTGGACAGCCTCTCCAGATGAGGCACCACAACCGTCAACAGCTGAAGGATGATCGATGCGCTGATGTACGGCATGATCCCCAGCGCGAAGATGGAGAAACGCCGCAAGGCGCCCCCCGAGAACATGTCAATGAGGCCGAAGAGGGTCCCCTGCCCCTGGGCGCTGAAGAACTGTTCCATCAGGCCGGTATCGATCCCCGGCGAGGGAATGAAGACCCCCACGCGATAAACCGCCAGCAGCAGGAACGAAAACAGCACCCGCCTCTTCAGTTCCGGGATCTTCCCAATGTTCTGAAAGGCGCCGATCACCTCAGATCTCCTCCACTGTCCCGCCTGCCGCCTGGATTCTGTCGCGGGCGCCCTGGCTCACCTTGTGGACACGCAGAACGATGGGCTTGGAGATCTCCCCGTTCGCCAACACCTTGACGCCGTCTCTCACCCGGCCAACCAGGCCCAGTTGACAAAGGGCCTCGACATCCACCACGCTGTTGGCCTCGAAACGGTCCAGGTCTCCCACGCTCACCAGGGCGTATTCCTTCTTCCCCAGCGGTCGAAATCCCCGTTTGGGGAGTCGACGCTGCAGCGGCATCTGTCCGCCCTCGAACCCCGGGGCGACCTGCCCCCCGGATCGAGACTTTTGCCCCTTCTGCCCTCGGCAGGAGGTGCGTCCGTGTCCGGATCCCTGTCCCCTGCCCACGCGCTTTCTCCGCTTCGTGGACCCAGGGGCAGGCGTAAGGTCATCCAACCGCATGGTCTAATCCCCTTCCACCGGAGCGACCTGGACCAAGTGGGAGACCTTGCGGACCATGCCCCTCACCTCCGCACTGTCCTCCAGGAGGACCGTTCGGTTCATACGGGTGAGCCCCATGCCACGAAGGGTCCGCTTCTGCGTCTCCGGCCGCCCGATCCCACTTCTTATCAAGGTCACCTTGATCTTGTTCATCATTCCCCCTGCCTCTCACGCCGGAGGGCACCGCGTCTCAGACGATCTCCTGCAACCTCTTCCCCCGCTTCTTCGCCACGTCATCCGGATCCCTCAGCCGGCGCAGACCCTCGATAGTGGCTTTGACCACGTTGTGCGGATTGTGTGTCCCCAGGCACTTGGTCAGGATGTTGCGCACTCCCGCCGCCTCCAACACCGCCCGTACGGCCCCCCCCGCGATCACCCCGGTGCCCGCCGAAGCTGGCTTCAGTAACACCCGACCCGCGCCGAACTCCCCGACGATCTCGTGGGGGATCGTGCCTTGCGCCAGCGGAACCCTGACCATGCTCTTCTTGGCCTTCTCGATGCCCTTGCGGATCGCCTCGGGCACCTCGTTGGCCTTTCCCAGGGCCGTTCCCACGGAGCCGTTCTCGTCTCCGACCACGACCACGGCGCTGAAACTGAACCGCCGCCCTCCCTTGACCACCTTGGCGACGCGGTTGATGTGAATGACCTTGTCTACGTATGGCTTCTCTTGCCGCTCGAAGGGTTCCACCCCTGTCCTCCTTGTAGCCCGATCAGAACTCCAATCCACCCTCCCGGGCCGCATCCGCGAGCACCTTGACCCGCCCATGGTAGCGGTAGCGATTCCGGTCGAAAATGACCCTGGTAATCTGCGCGGCCAGGGCCTTCCGGGCCAGCAGGGATCCCACCCGGCTTGCGGCCTCCTTGCCGCCGCAGTTCTTCAGATCGCCCCGCAGCTCCGGACTCAACGTGGAAGCACTCGCCAACGTACGGCCCAAGACATCGTCGATCACCTGGGCGTACATGTGCCGGTTGCTCCTGAACACGGACAGTCGTGGCCGGTCCTGTGAGCCGAAGACCTTCTGCCTCACGCGGATCCTTCGCTTCCGTTCTGGCGACTTTCTCTGTTTCTTCTTCAGCACCGAACCACCTCGTCATCGTTAGAGCGGAGGCCGCGGACCGGGACGGTTAACACGATGATGCCACCTCCCCGACGTCGCCCGGGTCTCGCCCTCGTTCATGGCCCTAGCGGCCACCCGCCGAACCTTTGCCCACCTTCTTTCGGACCTTTTCCTGGGCATATCGGACGCCTTTGCCCTTATACACTTCCGGGCGCCGGAACGCCCGGATCTCGGCCGCCACCTGACCGACCTTCTGTTTATCGATCCCTTCAACGGTGAGGTTGACGTTTCGATCCACGCTGATATCGATCCCCTCGGGAATGGGATATTGAACGGGGTGAGAATACCCAAGTGTCAGGGTCAAGTTCCTCCCCTGGACCTCGGCCCGGTATCCGACTCCCACGATCTCAAGGCCTTTTCGAAAGCCCTGTGTCACCCCGATCACGAGATTGGAGACGAGGGTTCGGGTCAGACCGTGCAGGGCTCGAACCCGCCTCTGTTCATTGCTCCTGCGGACACAGAGTTGACCATCCTCCAAGCTCACCAGGACCCCCTGAGGGATCCGAAGCTCGAGGATCCCCTTGGGTCCCTGCACTCGGAGGAGATCGCCCTCCAGCTGGATCCGAACGCCCTCAGGGACGGCTATGGGCAGCTTTCCAATTCGCGACATCTCCTCACCTTCATGACTCGTCAGGGATGCGGTGTCCCCCAGGCATAGAGGGTTGACCGCCGCATGGAACCCGGTCCTACCAGACCGTGCAGAGCACCTCTCCCCCCACCTTCATTTCCCTCGCCCGCCGATCGGTCATCACCCCGCGCGACGTCGATACGATGGCAATCCCCAGGCCCCCCAAGACGCGCGGAAGGTCCTTGGACCCGGCGTACACGCGCCGGCCGGGCTTGCTGACGCGACGAATCCCTTCGATGACCGGCCGCTTGGGATCCTCATATTTCAGAAAGACGCGAATCACGCCTTGTTTGTCGTCCTTCGTGAACTTGAAGTTCTTGATATACCCTTCTTCCTTCAGGATCCTCGCCACCTCCAACTTCAGGAGGGAGCCCGGCACGTCGACCTTTTCGTGGCGCGCCAGAGATGCGTTCCGGATCCGCGTCAACATATCAGCCAGTGGATCGGTCATACTCAAGGTCTCACCCTCCTTCTGGAAGATCCCTCCCGCCGCAGATCTACCAGCTGGACTTGATCACACCCGGGATCTCACCCCGCAAGGCCAGAGTCCGAAAGCAGATGCGACACATGTTGAACCGCCTCAGGAACGCCCTCGGGCGTCCGCACAGAGGACATCGGTTGTATTGCCTGGATGCGTATTTCGGCTTCCTCTTGGCCTTGGCCATCAGGGATAGTTTTGCCACTTCTGCACCTCGCCTCTCAATTCCGGAACGGCATCCCCAACAGGGTAAGAAGCAACCGTCCCTCCTCATCCGTACGGGCCGTGGTCACAATGGTGACGTTCATCCCCTTGACCTTCTCGACCTTGTCGTAGTCGATTTCAGGAAAGATGATCTGCTCCCGAATGCCGAGGGTATAATTGCCCCTGCCGTCGAACGCCCGGCTGCTCAGACCCCGGAAATCCCGGACACGGGGAATGGCCACATTGATGAGTCGATCCAAGAATTCGTACATCCGGTCCCGCCGCAGGGTGACCATACAGCCGATGCTCATTCCCTCCCGCAACTTGAACGAAGCAATGGAGCGTCGGGCCTTCGTGATCACAGCCTTCTGCCCCGTGATGCGACCCAATTCCTCGGCAGCCGAATCCAGGACCTTGATGTTCTGGATGGCCTCCCCCAACCCCATGTTCACCACGACCTTCTGCAGGCGAGGGACTTCCATGACATTCCGGTAGTTCCTCTCCCGGGTCATGGCGGGGACGACGTCACGCAAGTAAAGTTCCTTCAATCTGACCATCTGCCCGAACCCCTCTCCGTTCCCTTCTGTTTCTATTTATCCAGCAGCTCACCGCATCGACGACACACGCGCACCTTGGAGCCGTCGTCCATGATCCGTTTACCGATTCTCACAGGCACGTTGCACTTGTGGCAGAGGATCATAACATTGGAGAGGTGGATGCTCCCTTCCCGCTCCACGATTCCTCCCTGGCGCAGTTGGGCGTTGGGCTTGGTATGCCGCTTAATCATGTTAACCTTTTCCACGATCACCCTCTGGACCTTGGGGAGGAACTTGAGGATCTTGCCGGATTTGCCGACCTCTTTCCCCGCCACGACCATGACCACGTCGTTCTTCTTCAGCTGTGTCAAGCCCCGCTTCATGGCTCCCCTCTTCCCCCTCCTAGATGACCTCCGGAGCCAAGGAGATGATCTTCATGAAGCCCTTGGCCCGCAACTCCCGGGCGACCGGGCCGAAGATCCGCGTCCCGATGGGCTCCTTCTGGGGATTGATGAGCACCGCCGAGTTGTTGTCAAATCGGATGTACGATCCGTCGGGGCGTCTCGTCTCCTTGGCAGTGCGGACGACCACGGCCCTCATGACATCCCCCTTCTTCACCTTGGTGTTGGGGATGGCCTCTTTCACCGAGACTACGATAATGTCGCCCACGTGGGCATATCGCTTCCGGGTGCTCCCCAGGACTCGAATGCAGTAAAGCTTCTTGGCTCCCGAGTTATCCGCTGCATCGAGGATCGTTTGCATCTGTATCATGGCTCAACTCCCGACTTTCCATCCTGTCCCGCAACGCCCGATGCAGGCGATTCAGTCGATCCCACATCCATCATGGAAACCTCTCCCCCGGGACTCACGGGATACCGCGGCTTCACAACGCCTTCTCGACGATGCTCCGGACTCTCCACCGTTTGTCCTTGCTCAGGGGGCGAGTCTCCACGATCAAGACCCGATCTCCCATCCCACACGCCTTCATCTCGTCGTGGGCCTTGTACTTCTTTCTTCGACGCACGTACTTCTTGAACTTGGGGTGAAGGGTCAGACGCTCCACCTGGACCACCACCGTCTTGTCCATCTTGTCACTGACCACCGTGCCCACCAAAGCCTTTCGTCGTCCTCGTTCCTTCATATGTGTCCACCCGTCCTCATAAAAAGGCACCCGGTCAACTCGCCTGTTTCCCGTCCGCTTGCCGCTGGCGCATCACGGTCTTCACCCTGGCCAAATCGCGCCTCACCGTCCGGAGGCGCGCCGTATGTTCCAGTTGACCGGAGGCGTGTCGAAATCGCAGGTTGAACAGCTCTCGTGCCAGCTCCGATTCCTTGGCCTTCAGCTCGTCCCCGCTCATCCCCCTCAATGCATTAGGTTTCATAGAACTCACCCCGCTTCACGACCTTGGTGGCCACGGGGAGTTTGTGAGAGGCAAGGCGCAGGGCCTCCTGAGCCACCCCCTCCGAAACTCCGTCCAATTCGTAAAGGATTCTGCCTCTCTTGATCACCGCCACCCAACCCTCCGGGGCACCTTTCCCCTTGCCCATGCGGGTCTCGGTGGGCTTCTTGGTGACGGGTTTGTCCGGAAAGATGCGGATCCAGAGGCGCCCGCTACGCTTCACATGGCGGGTAATGGCGATGCGCGCCGCCTCGATCTGACGATTGGAAATCCGCCCGGGTTCGATGGCCTTGAGGGCATAGCTGCCGAAGGCCAGCGTGACCCCTGCGGATGGATTCCCCCGCATCCTCCCCTTCATCTGTTTTCGGTACTTCACCTTCTTTGGCGCTAGCATCACCCTTCTCCACGCGTCACGCGCTTCTCCAAGAGTTCCGAGGGGAGGACCTCCCCCTTGAAAACGTGCACCCTGACGCCGATGACGCCGTAGGTCGTCCGGGCTTCTGCAAAACCATAGTCAATATCGGCCCGAAGGGTATGCAGTGGAACACGGCCTTCCCTGTACCATTCCCTCCGGGCCATCTCCGCGCCCCCCAGGCGCCCTCCGCAGTGTATCTTGATGCCCTGAGCGCCGAACTTCATAGCCGTTCCCACCGCCCGTTTCATGGCCCTGCGGAAGGCCACCCGGCGCTCGAGCTGCAGGGCCACGTTCTCGGCTACCAACTGGGCGTCGATCTCGGCCTTGCGGACCTCTTTGATGTTGATGACGATGTCCCGCCCGGTCAGGCGCTGAAGCTCATCTCTCAGGGCATCGATCTCGGAGCCCTTCTTCCCGATGACGATGCCAGGCCTCGCCGTGTAGATATCGATGGTGGCACGGTTCGCCGTGCGCTCGATCTCCACCCTCGATATGCCCGCGTTGTGAAGCCGCGCCTTGAGGAACCTTCGGATTCTGATGTCCTCGTGGAGCTGCCTCCCGTATTCCTTCTGCGAATACCACCGGGAACCCCACGTCCGGATCACTCCCAACCGAAAGCCGACCGGATGGACCTTCTGCCCCACCGTTCACCTCCCTCGTTCCAAGATCCGCACAGAGGCCTCAGGCCTCGTCCAGGACGATCGTGACGTGGCTCGTCCGCTTCCGAATCCGGGTCGCCCTGCCCATGGCCCGCGGCATCCATCGCTTGAGCACCGGGCCTCCGTCCACCATGATCCGCTTGATGAACAACTCGTCCACATCAACGTTTTTTTGCGTGGCATTGGCCACCGCCGACCGCACGACCTTGGCCAGCTCGCGAGCGGGCTTCCTGGGGTTTAGGGCGAGGATCGTCAACGCCTCGTTCACCTTCTTCCCCCGAACCAGATCCCCCACCACTCGGGCCTTTTGCGGTGACATCCTCAGATATCGCGCTACCGCTCTCGCTTCCATGGGTCCGTCGTCCTCTCACCCTTTCTTGCCGCGCACCTTGGCCTTGCGTGCCCCGGCGTGACCGAAGAAGACCCGGGTCGGGGAGAACTCCCCGAGCTTGTGCCCCACCATGTTTTCCGTGACAAAGACAGGGATGAACTTCTTCCCGTTGTGCACGGCAAACGTCAACCCCACCATCTCCGGGATGATGGTCGAGCGGCGTGACCACGTCCTCAACACCTTGCGGCTGTCCGTCCGACGCGCTTCCTCCGCCTTCTCCAAGAGCTTCGGCTCGATGTACGGTCCTTTCTTCACCGACCTGGGCATGCACTCCCCCCTGCTGTTTCTCTGCGGGATGCCTGGGAGGGCCAAGACAGAAGCCCGCCGGTTGTCTGGAGACACCATCCACGCTCGATGGCGGTCGCCCCACCAGGCAATCCCACACCCCTTTTCTACTTGGGGCGCTTGACGATGTATCTGTCGCTCCGTCGGTTCTTCCGAGTCTTGTATCCCTTGGTGGGCACACCCCACGGAGTACAGGGGTGGCGCCCTCCCGAACTCTTCCCCTCTCCGCCTCCCATCGGGTGATCAATGGGATTCATGGCCACCCCACGGACGTGCGGGCGCCTTCCGAGCCAGCGTCGACGCCCCGCCTTGCCCAGCGAGATATTCTCGTGTTCCACTTTTCCAACCTGCCCCACCGTGGCCTTGCAGTCCATGAGGACCATCCTGACCTCTCCCGACGGGAGTTTGATCTGGGCATACCGGCCCTCTTTGGCCATCAACTGACCGTATGTACCGGCACTTCGGACAAGCTGACCGCCCTTGCCGACCTTCATCTCCACGTTGTGCACCAGGGTGCCCAGGGGGATCTGTCTCAAGGGGAGCGCGTTGCCCGGTCGGATATCCGCGTTCTCTCCGCAAAGCACCGTCGCTCCCACGTCCAACCCCACGGGGGCGAGGATGTACCGTTTCTCCCCGTCGAGATAGTGGAGAAGGGCGATATAGGCCGATCGATTCGGATCGTACTCGATTCCCTTCACCTTGGCGGGAATCCCGATCTTGTCCCGCTTGAAGTCGATGACCCGATAGCGCCGTTTGTGTCCCCCCCCCCGGTGCCACGCGGTGACCCGTCCGTACGCGTTGCGGCCTCCCGACTTCTTCAAGGGACGGAGAAGCGACTTCTCGGGTTCGACCCGGGTGATCTCGTCAAACGTCGCCGAGGTCTGAAACCGCCTCCCCGGCGAAGTCGGCTTGTACAGCTTGATAGCCATATTCCTTCCCCCACCCAGCTCATGGAAGGGCCGGAGCGAGATGGATGCAGGATCTGCGACGCAGCCCCTACCCCGGGCCTCCCCTTCGTCCTCAAGCGCCCTCGAAAATCTCTATGGACCCATCCTTCAGGGTAACCACAGCCTTCTTCCAGTGCGGCTGCCTCGAGAGGTGCATCCGAACCCGTTTCACCTTGCCCATGACGTTCAGGGTGCGGACCCCCGCGACCTTCACCTTGAAGATCCTCTCCACGGCCTGCTTGATCTCCACCTTGTTGGCCCTGGGGTCCACCATGAAGGCGTATTGCCTCGCCGACTCCTTCTGGGAGGTGCTCTTCTCCGTGATCAACGGCCCCTTGATGACCTGATGAAAGTCCTTCATGATGCCATCGCCCTCCGCTCAATCTTGGGGAGACCATCTCGGACGATCACGAGGTCCCGGTACCGGAGCACGTCCAACACGTTCAACCCCTCCACGGGAGTAATCTTCACCGCAGGGATGTTGCGAGCCGACTTCTCCACCACCTCGTGCCGGTCGGCCGTCACCAGAAGCACACTGGCCAGGCCCAGATCTCGCAGGATTTCCATCATGTGCTTGGTGCGCACCTCCGGCAGGTCCACGTGGTCCAGGACTTTCAACCTCCCGTCCCGGCACTTGCTGGAAAGAACCGAGCGGAGCGCCGCCTTTCTCACCTTGCGGTTGACCTTGAAGCCGTGATCCCGCGGCATGGGGCCGAAGACAACCCCTCCTCCCCGCCACAAGGGCGATTGACGGGTGCCCGCGCGTGCACGCCCCGTGCCCTTCTGTTTGTACGGCTTCTTTCGGCTCCCCGTCACCAGGGCTCGGTTCCTGGTGCAGGCCGTCCCCGCCCTTCGCGCTGCGAACTGCATCCGGACGACTTGGTGGACGATGTGCTCGGCCTCGGGGGCATCGAAAATCCGACCGTCGAGCTCCACCTGGCCGACCACCTGATTCTTCATGTTGTAGACATCCGCAATGGGCATGGCTGATCTCCATCCTCTCGTCGTCACATGAAGACGCCAAGATCTCGACACCTTACCGGGCGGCCGCCTCCGCGACAGGCACGGGGAAATCCCCGGACCCGCTGATGATGACGATGCCTCCGTTTGGACCTGGAACGGCCCCTGTGATGAGAAGGACATGGTCCTCCGGCCGGACCTCGAACACCTTGAGGTTTCGGGTCGTGACCGTCTGCCTCCCGTGCTGTCCCGCCATCCGCATTCCTCGGAACACGCGTCCGGGGAAACTCGTCGAACCGATGGATCCGCCGTGGCGGAAATACTCATGGGTTCCGTGGGAACCCGGGGCCCCCCGGAAACCGTGCCGCCTCATCACACCCGTGAATCCCCTCCCCTTGCTGGTACCGGTGGCCTTCACCACCTCTCCCGGCTCGAAGACCTCCACGGTGATCACCTGCCCCTGCACGAACCGAGAGGCGTCCTCAACGGGGAATTCCTTCAAGATCCTGCACAGCGGGGAGCCGTGACGCCGGTAATGGCCTGCCAGCGGTTTGTTCACTCTCGCAGGCTTGCCTTCCAGAAAACCCAGCTGAACAGCGTCATATCCATCCCGCGACTTCACCTTTCGCTGAACCACCGGGCAAGGCCCAGCCTGAACCACGGTGATGGGCACGACCTGCCCGTCATCCCGGAATACCTGGGTCATGCCGATCTTCCTTCCAATAATCCCCTTCATGGGCTGATCACCTCGCCACGACGAGGCCCGCCGGAATCGCGGCGACACCGGGGGCCCAGGCCTCGGTCGCTCACAACTTGATCTCCACATCCACACCGGCCGACAACTCGAGTTTCATGAGCGCATCAATCGTCTGCTGAGTGGGCTCCAAGATATCCAGGAGTCTCTTGTGGGTTCGAACCTCGAACTGCTCCCTCGACTTCTTGTCGATATGCGGAGACCGCAACACGCAATACTTGTTTATTCGCGTGGGCAATGGGACCGGACCGGCAATTCGAGCACCCGTCCTGCGAGCCGTCTCGACGATCTCCATCGCTGCCCGGTCCAGGATGCTGTGGTCATACGCTTTCAGCCGAATCCGGATCTTCTGACTCTCCATCATGGCGTCGTCCCCTATTCGATGACGTCGCTGACGACGCCGGCGCCGACGGTGCGGCCA
>CAZEPJ010000019.1:0-49103 GCA_964514105.1 uncultured Desulfarculaceae bacterium
GCTGGTCGGGACGACTGGATTTGAACCAGCGACCCCCTGAACCCCATTCAGGTGCGCTTCCAGTCTGCGCCACGTCCCGACACGTATTCTTTATAGTCCAGATCCCCGCGGAAAGCAACCTCCTCCATGCCGGGCGGCCCCCGAAGGCCGCGCCCCTCAGTGCGCCGCCCCGGCGCGAAGGATCCTGCGGATGGCCCGCAGCTCATCCCGGATCCCCACGAGCATCCTGCGGTACTGCTCCTCATGGAATCCCATGCTTAGCTGCTGCTGCACGGGCCCCCGCTCCTTGGTCAGCAGGCGCTTCTTGGCCCCCTCGATGGTGTAGCGCTCCTCATACAGCAGCCGCTTGATCTCCAGGATCAGATCCAGGTCCTTTCTGGTATACAGCCTCTGCTTGCTGCGGCTGCGCTCGGGGCTCACGATGCGAAACTCGCTCTCCCAATATCGCAGCACATAGGCCTCCACCCCCGTGATCTCGCTCACTTCCCCGATCTTGAAGTAGAGCTTGTCGGGAATTGCCGGGGCCACCATGGCGCGTCCCTCCATCTGTCCTGTGGGGCGAACTACGCCCCGGCGTTGATGGCCTTCTTGAGCACCAGGGACGGTTTGAACGTCAGCACCTTCCTGGGGCTGATCTCGATCTCCTCCCCGGTCTGGGGGTTTCGGCCCCGGCGTGCCCGCTTCTTCCTGAGCACGAAGCTCCCAAATCCGGAGATCTTGATGTTCTCGGATCGCTCCAGGGTCTCCTTGACGATCTCGAACACCAAATCGACGATCTCCGAGGACTCCTTCTTGGAGAACCCCACCTTCTGGTAGACCCGATCCACGATCTCCGCCTTTGTCATGGTCCACTCCTCGGGCCGAGTCGCCGCCGCTGCCCTGCGCGTGTCACGCGCCAGCCCATCACCGCAAGCGCACCCCGAAGCCCTCCTCCAGCCGCCGCAGGAGCCTCCCCTGCTGCGCATTGACCTCGTCGTCGGTCAGGCTCCGCTCTCCCGACCGATACCGAAGCCGGAACGTCAAGCTCTTTTTCCCCGGGGGCAGTTGCCCTCCTTCTGCGAACACGGCCACCAGGAAGGCCTCCTCCAGCCACTCTACCTCCACCCCGGCGATGGCCGCCAGCACGTCCCCCGCCGCCACCCCCGCGTCCACCAGCACCGAGAGATCTCGGACCACCTCCGGAAACCGAGGAAGCGGCTGCATCCGGCGCCCCAACTGCGCCAGAGCCACAAGGGCCTCAAAATCCCACTCGAACAGCAAGGGCGCCGCAGCCAGGTCCGACCGTTCCTGGGCCTCGGGGCCCAGGACCCCCATCCATCCCAGTGTCGTTTCCCCGGCCCGCACCCAGGCGCTCCCCCCCTTTCTGAGGAAAGGAGGCGGGTCCTCGGCGATGAAGCTGGGAGACGGCACCCGCAGCGCCGCCAGCAGCCCCTCCACAACCCCCTTGAGGTCGAAGAAGTCCACGGGCGTCTTCTGTGCCCCCCAGTGGGCGGGGAACCGGTCGCCAAGCATCACGCCGCCCAGGCGCCGGGGCTCCCGGGGAAGGACCTCCCCCGCCACAGGCAGGAACACGCGCCCGAGCTCGAAGAGCCGAAGCTCCAGGTTCTTCTGGTGGAGGTTTCGCCGCACCACATCCAGCATGCCGGGCACCAGGCTGGTCCGCATGGCCCCTTGATCCACCCGCAGCGGGTTGCGCAGGGGTACCGTTTGCTGCAGGGGATCTTCGGGGGCCAAGCCCATGCCCGCCATGGCGCCCGGGTCCATGAAGGCGTACGTGATGATCTCCGTGAACCCGAAGCCCAGCAGGGACTCTCTCGTCGCGGCTTCCACTTTCCGGTCCCGGGCCATGGGGGCCGCCACCATGGAGCTGCGCGGCAGGGTCGCCGGGATCCGATCGTAACCCCAGACCCGAGCCACTTCTTCCACCAGGTCGATCTCCCGCGTCAAGTCCACGCGCCGGGTGGGAGGGCGAACCAGCAGGGCACCCCCTTCCTCCTCAGTTACCTCCAGCGACAGCTGCTCCAGGCAACAGCGCACCTCCTGCGCGTCCAGGGCCGTGCCCAGCAGATGGTTCACTCGGGAGACCCGCAGCGGGATGGGGCGGGGGGAGGCCGGCCGGGGGTAGGCATCGATGCGGCCTCGAGCCACGGTCCCGCCGGTCACCTGCGCCATGAGCTGGGCCGCCCGATCCGCAGCCCCGGCGCAGCCCCCCAGATCGATGCCCCGCTCGAACCGCCGCGACGCCTCGGTGGCCATTCCCAGGGTCTTGGCGGTTCGCCGGATGCTCAAGGGATCGAAAAAGGCACTCTCGATGACCACGCAGCGGGTCTCGGGGCGCACCTCAGAGTTCTCACCCCCCATGACCCCGGCCACGGCCACGGGCTTTCGACCGTCCCAGATCATGAGCATCTGGTCCGTCAGGCGCCTCTGCTGTCCATCCAGCGACACGAACGTTTCTCCGGGTCTGGCCCGCTGGATGACCACTCGGGAACCCTCCAGCAGTTCCCCGTCGAAGGCGTGCAGGGGCTGTCCCAACTCCCACATGACGTAGTTGGTGACGTCCACCAGGTTGTTGATGGGCCTCTGTCCCACCAGCTGCAGCCGCCGCCTCATCCACAGGGGGGAGGGACCCACCGACACGCCGCGGAGCATCCGGGCCACGTATCGCGGGCACAGGTCCGGATCCTCGATGACCACCTCAAACGCCCCCTCGATGGGCTCGCCTTCCTCCACCAGCGGCCAGGGGGGCACACGCACCCGCGTCCCGACCACGGCGGCCGCCTCGTACGCCACGCCCAGGACGCTCAGGCAATCTCCCCGATTGGGGGTCAACTCGAAGGTGAGGACCCAGTCCCGAAGGGACAATGCCTCATCCAGGCGCTGGCCTGGGACGACAGACGGGGGAAGGATCCAGAGGCCGGAGGCGTCTTCCCCGACCTGGAGTTCCGCCTCGGAGCAGAGCATCCCCTGGGAGGAGACGCCGCGGATCTCCGCCGCATCGATGCGAACCCCGTTGGGCAGCACGCTCCCGGGAATGGCCAAGGGGACCCGGTCTCCGGCTCGGGCGTTGGGGGCGCCACACACCACGGAGATCTCTTCCGAACCGGCCCAGACCCTGCACACCCTGAGTCGGTCGGCAGCGGGGTGAGGCCCCACCTCCCGAATCTGCCCCACCACCACCCCATCCAGGCTCCCGACCAGGGCCGACTCGCACTCGAGCCCCCGATGGGTCAGGCGGTCCGCCAAGTCACCCGCCGCCAGGCCGCAGTCCACGAACTCCCGGATCCAACTCAGGGTGGCCTTCATACGGATCGACCCCGTCGCTCAGAACTGCCGCAGAAAACGCACGTCATTGTCGTAGAACAGCCGGATGTCGTCGATGCCGAACTTGAGCATGGCTATCCGCTCCACCCCCAGGCCGAAGGCGAATCCCGAGACGGCCTCCGGGTCATAGCCCACGAATCCGTATACGGCCGGATCCACCATGCCCGATCCCAGGATCTCCAGCCAACCGCTCCCCCCACACAGCCCGCAGCCGGACCCCAGGCACATGACGCACTGGATGTCCACCTCGGCGCTGGGCTCGGTGAACGGGAAGAAGCTGGGGCGAAACCGCAGCCGCGTGTCCTGGCCGAACATGCGCTGAACAAAGGCCGTGAGGGTCCCCTTGAGGTCGGCGAAGGTGATCCCCTCGTCCACCAGCAACCCCTCCACCTGATGGAACATGGGGCTGTGGGTCGGATCGCTGTCGTGGCGATAGACCTTTCCGGGACACACGATCTTGACGGGCGGGGGCTGTCTCTCCATGGTGCGGACCTGAACCGGGGAGGTGTGGGTCCTGAGGACCACCTGCTCGCTCACGTAGAAGGTGTCCTGCATGTCCCGGGCGGGATGATCGGGCGGGATGTTCAGCGCCTCGAAGTTGTAGTAATCGAGCTCCACCTCGGGGCCCGTCACCACGGTGTACCCCATCCCGTGGAAGATCCCCAGGATCTCCTCCAGGGTCTGGGTGAGCACGTGGCGCCTTCCCCGGGCCAGCGGGCGCCCCGGCAGGGTGACGTCCAGGCTCGGGACGGGAGGCGCCTCGGGCATCACCCCCGCAGCCTCCAAGGCCTCCTCCAGCTCTTTCCGGAGACGGTTGCCCAACTGCCCGGCCGTCGGGCGCTGCTCCTCCGGGAGGTCCCTGACCCCTCGGAGAAAGAGCGACAGACGTCCCTTGCGCCCCAGGTACCGGACGCGCACCGCCTCCCGAGCCCGAGGATCCGACGCCGAGGCGATCTCCGCCAGCGCCTCCTCCCGCATCCTCTCCAGTTCGTCCCTGGCGTCCGCCATGAACCGCCTCTGAGCAGGTGACTCGGGGGCCCTGTGGCCCCGTGTGTCCGGGCAAGCCGCCGCCCCGGCCGCCGGCCAGCCGGTGCGGACCTGGACCGTCACGCGATCAGCTGTTGCCGCGCCAGTTGCACCATCTGGGAAAAGGCCGCCGGATCGCTGACAGCCAGATCGGCCAGCATCTTGCGGTTCACGGGGACCCTGGCCAGGCTCAATCCATGCATGAGATCCCGGTAGTTCATGTTGTTCTGACGGGCCGCCGCGTTGATTCGAACGATCCACAGGCCGCGGAAGTCCCGCTTCTTCTGCCGGCGGTCCCTGAATGCGTAGTACAAGCCCCGATCCACCGCCTCCTTGGCCGTCTTGAGCAGGCGGCCACGCCCGCCCTGATAGCCCCGGGCCATCTCCAGGATCTTCTTTCTCCTTCGGGCCCCTCGGGGACCCCGCTTCACCCTTGCCATGGAAAAACCTCTCCTTCGTGAGTGCTGATGCGACGTGTGCAATGCGGTACACGCGCTCGGGTCCCGGGCGATCCAGACCCGGCCGCCCGGGCGCCGCCCTCACAGGTACGGAATGAGCCGCAGCACCCGAGACGTGTCGGGATCGCTGATCAGCCCCCGCTTCCTGAGCCTCCGCTTGCGCTTGGTCGTCTTGCTCGTCAGAATGTGGCTCGCATAGGCCTTGTTTCGCCGGATCTTGCCGGTCCCCGTCTTGGAGAAACGCTTGGCGGCGCTTCGGTTGGTCTTGATCTTCGGCATATGGACCTCCTCTCGAATCCCCCTGGGCGCAGCCGGACTGCGCCGAGTCCTGCAACCTGTCGCGGCGGCCCGTTCCGGACCGGGTCGGCAGGGCACCGTGCACACCGCCCATCCTCGGCCCCGCGAGACGATCATACCCCCTCGCCCTGTCGCGGCCCCCGTCTCCCCCGCACCCATGGAGGACATGCGTCGCTGGAACCACTGGCGGCCCACCGTGGGCTGCCCGGGCGTCGGATCAGGATCGGGTCCCGATCATCATGGTGATGAAACGCCCCTCCATGCGGGGCTCCATCTCCACGACCCCCACGTCCTGAATCCCGTCCCGGATCCGTCCGATCACCCGCTGGGCCATCTCGGGATGGGAGATCTCCCGGCCGCGGAACATGAGGCTCACCTTGACCTTATGGCCCTTTTCCAGGAATTCCTTCACGCGGCGGATCTTGATCTGCAGGTCGTGCTCCTCGGTCTTGGGGCGGACCTTCACCTCTTTGATCTGAACGAACGACTGCTTGCGCTTGGCCTCGTGGACCTTCTTGCTCTGCTGATACTTGAACTTCCCGAAGTCCATGATCCGGCACACGGGCGGAACGGACTTGGGGGCGACCTCCACAAGGTCCAGTTCGAAGTCCCGGGCCAGGGCCAGCGCTGCGTCCCGCGACATGATGCCCAACTGCTTCCCCTCGGGATCAATGACCCGGAGCTCCGGGGACCGAATCCTCTCGTTTACGGCAGTATCCTGCAGGGCGATCTCACCACCTCCTTGGTCAATGGGCTCTGTGCAGAACTACCTGGGATTCCCGTTTGACCCTCTGGATCACCTCTTCCAGGGGAGCGAACCCCAGATCCCCCTCCTCCCGACTCCGCAAGGAGACGCCCCCTTGCTTCATCTCCCGATCCCCGATAACCAGCATGTAGGGGACCTTCTGCATCTGATGCTCCCGGATCTTGAATCCCAACTTCTCGTTGCGGAAGTCCTCCTCTACCCGCAGATCCGCCTCCCGCAGCCGCCCGGCCACCTGGGTCGCATAGTCCCGCTGGGCGTCCGTGATGTTGAGCACCACCATCTGCACCGGGGCAAGCCACACGGGGAACGCCCCGGCGTAGTGCTCGATGAGGATCCCGATGAACCGCTCCAGGGAACCCAGGATCACCCGGTGGAGCATGACCGGTCGCTTGCGCTGCCCGTCCACATCCACATAGGACAGATCGAACCGCTCGGGCAGGAAGAAATCGCACTGGATGGTGGCGCACTGCCAGCTTCGCTGCAGGGCGTCGCGCAGCTTGACGTCGATCTTGGGCCCGTAAAAGGCCCCGTCCCCCTTGTTGATCCGATACGGATAGCCCATCCCATCCAGCCCACTTCGCAAGGCATCCGTGGCCCGATCCCAGACCTCCGGATGACCGAAAGAGTTCTCGGGTCGCGTGCTGATCTCCACATCGAACGGGAACCCGAAGACCCCCATCATGTCCTCGATGAATCGCAGGATCCCCTGGATCTCATCCTGCAGTTGGTCCGGGGTGCAGAACAGGTGGGCGTCGTCCTGGGTGAATCCCCGGGCCCGCAGGAGGCCGTGGCGCACCCCGGTCTTCTCGTGCCGGTGCACGGTCCCCAGCTCGAAGAGCCGCAACGGCAGGTCCCGATAGCTCCGGATCCTGGAGCCGTAGATGAGCATGTGGGCCACGCAGTTCATGGGCTTGATGGCGAAGCTCTGTCCGTCCTTCTCGGTGAAATACATGAAATCCTTGTAATAGTCCATATGGCCCGAGCGCTCCCACAGCTCGGCCCGGAGCATCTGGGGCCCCAAGACCATCTGGTACCCCCGGCGCAGATGCTCCCGCTTCTCCAGGTCCTCCAGGGTCCAGCGAAGCAGGGCCCCCTTGGGATGGTAGATCACCAGGCCCGCCCCGGCTTCGTCGCTGAAGCTGAACAGATCCAGCTGGCGCCCCAGGCGGCGGTGGTCCCGCCTCTCGGCCTCCTCCAGCCAGCGCAGGTAGTCGTCCAGCAGCTCTTGGCGGGGAAAGGCCGTGCCATAGATCCGCTGGAGCATGGCGTTGCGCTCATCCCCCCGCCAATACGCGCCCGCCACCTTGGTCAACTTGAACGCCCGGATCCGCCCGGTGCTGGGCACATGGGGCCCGCGGCACAGGTCTACGAATTCCCCCTGCCGGTACAGGGACACCACCGGCTCTTGGAGCTCCTCAAGGAGCTCCACCTTGTACCTCTCGCCCCGTTTCCGGAAGAAATCGACGGCCTCCTCCCGCGCCATCTCCAAGCGCTGCACGGGGAGGTCCTGGGCCACGATCCCTCGCATCCTGTCCTCGATGCGCTCCAGGTCCTCGGGCGTGAACGTTCCGTCGTAATCGAAATCGTAGTAGAACCCGTCCTCCACGGCCGGACCGATGGTCACCCGCACCCCGGGGAAGAGCTGTTGCACGGCCTGGGCCATGAGATGGGAGGTGCTGTGCCGGAGCAATCCCAGCCCCTCGGGCGTCTCCGCCGAGACCAATCCCGCGGCTGCCCCCTCCTTCACGGGAACCGTGAGGTCCACCAGGCGGCCATCCTGCCTGCCCGCCAGATACTCGCCCCTGTCGTCTCCCAGGGCTCGGGCCACATCCGCGAAGGTGGCGCCCGGCTCCACGGCCACACGCCTGCCATCCTCCAAGGTCAACTCCCAGCTCATGACGCCTCTATGCCCCCCGGCCCCCCCTCGTCGAGGCCGCACCGCCCCGGAGGCCGGAAAAAACAAAATGGTAGGCACGGGCGGTTTCGAACCGCCGACTTCTACCGCGTCAAGGTAGCGCTCTCCCCCTGAGCTACGTGCCTACAGCGGGTCATCCCCTCAAAGTTATCGAATATTTTTTACGACCTGCCCTCCATTTGTCAAGGCCGATGTGAGGTTTTGTCCAGGAAGCGGCGGATCTCGTCCAGGACGGCTCCCTGGGCTTCGGGGGCGAACCAGCGCACGCCGGCCATGGATCGAAACCAGGTCATCTGACGCCTGGCGAACCGGCGGGTGTCCCGCTTCAGGGTCTCCACGGCCCGCTCCAAGGTCATCTCCCCGCGCAGGTGCGCCGCCATGTGGCGGTACCCCAGGGCCCCCATGGCCGGGAGCTCCGAGCCGTATCCGCGGGCCATGAGGCCGGCCACCTCCTCCAGCAGTCCCCGGGCCATCATCTGATCCGCCCGCGCCTCGATGCGGCGGCACAGCGTACGGCGATCCACCTCGAGCCCCAGATACAGAACCGGGTACCGTTCCTCCGAGAACCCATGGCGTTCCTGATGGAGCGAGATGGGCACTCCCGTTCGGTAAAATACCTCCAGGGCTCGCACGACGCGCAGCAGGTCGTTGGGGTGAATCCGCGACGCCGCCGCAGGGTCCGACGCCGCCAATTCGGCATGGAGGGCCAAGCCCCCCTCCCGAGAGGCCCTTCGGTGCAGCCGTTCCCTCACGGTGGGATCGTCGTCCGGTCCCGGGAAGAGCCCCCGGACGAGGGCGCGGAGGTACAGCCCCGTCCCCCCCACCACCAGGACGTTGCGCCCGCGGTTGCAGATGCCCTGGATGGCCCGGTCCGCCTCGCCCTGGAAACGGGCCGCACTGAATGTGTCGTCCGGGTCCACCACATCCACCAGGTGGTGGGGAACCTCCCCCCGCACAGCAGGGGACGGTTTGGCCGTGCCGATGTCCATGCCGCGGTAGACCTGCACCGAATCGGCGCTCACCACTTCCGCCTGCAGCGCCTTGCCCCAGCGCACGCTCAGCGGGGTCTTCCCAGCGGCGGTGGGCCCCAGCAGGACCACCAGGGGCGGTCGATTCCCTCCAACCACGGACTCACGTCCTCGAGAACCGGCGACGGATCTCGGCGAGGCGGATCTCCACCAGGGTGGGCCGCCCGTGGGGGCACAGCCCCCGGGCCGAGGTCTCCCGCATCCGGCTGAGCAGCGCCACGGCCTCGGTGGGAGTCACGGCGCAGCTCCCTTTCACGGCACCATGGCACGCCATGCGCGCCAGCAGCCGCTCTCGGAGACCCTCGGCCTCTGCCCCCCATCCTTCATGCCCCTCGGCGCCGATCAGGTCATGCAGAAGCGTCCGGGCCCGGCCCGGCTCGAGCCAGGGGGGGATCTGGCGTATGCGCCACGTCCCTCCTCCGAACGGCTCCACCACGAACCCGACCCGCTCCAGTATCCCTCGCAGGCGGTCCAGCACCTTCCCGTGCCCGGGCTCCACCTCGACCACATCCTCCCACAGGAGCCCCTGGGCCGCTCCTTCCCCCGTCCGCTCCATCTCGTCCCGGAGTCGTTCATACAGGATGCGCTCGTGGGCGGCATGCTGATCCACCAGGATGAGTCCATCGGGCGCGGCGAACACCAGGAAGGTCGCCCCCACCTGCCCCAGGTACCGCACCCCGACTGCCTCCACCTCCGATTCCTCCCCAGCCGTCAGAGAAGGGGCCGGAGATGGGACCCGGGCAGCGGGCACCTGCAGCGGCAGGCGAAAGTACCGGGGGGGCTCGGCGACCCGGTGTCCCTCCCGGGGTTCTTCCGACCCGGCCATCCCCCCGCGCCCTTCGGGATCCCCCAGATCAGGCACCCAGGGCTGCTCCCGCAGCAAGCGCCTCACCATCCCGCTCACCTGATCTTGAACGGCCCTGGGGTCCCGGAAGCGTACCTCTCGCTTGGTCGGGTGCACATTCACATCCACTTCCGACGGGTCCAGGACGAGATGGAGGAGTCCCACGGGGTAGCGGCCGCGCTCCAGGAGCGCGCCATAGCCGCGCATCACCGCCCCCAGCAACCCCCTGTCCTGTACGGGGCGCCGGTTGACGTAGAGCAGGAGCCCCGAGGCCGTGGGTCGGTGGAAGTTGGGATGGGACAGGTATCCCATCACCGGGTCGTCGTCCCTTCGGTGAACGGCATGAAGGTTCTCGAAAACCGCTGGGCCCAACACCTGTCGAACCCGCTCGGGCCACGAGGAGGCCCCGGCGCAGGCCACGAGCGCGCGCCCCCCGTAGTGATACTGGAACCCCACGCCCCAGTGCATGAGGGCGATCCGCTCCACCACCTCTCGGATTCGATGGGCCTCGGTGGCCTCGGTGCGAAGGAACTTGCGCCGAGCTGGCACGTTTCGAAACAGGGCCTCCACCCGCACTCGGGTGCCGGGCGGCGCGCCCCAGGGGCCGGCCTCCAACACCCTCCCCTCCTCGGCCACGACCCGTGTCCCCTCCAAGGCCCCGGGTTCCCGGGTGACAAGCTCCAGCCGGGAGACCGCCGCGATGGAGGACAGCGCCTCACCCCGAAAGCCCAGACTCTCCAGGGCCATCAACTCGTCGAGCCCCCGGATCTTGCTGGTGGCGTGCCTCTTGAGGGCCTCCACCGCGTCTTCGGGCCCCATACCGCATCCGTCGTCCGCCACCTCCACCAGGGCGACCCCCCCCCTGTCCGCCGAGATCCGGATCCATCCGCTACCGGCGTCCAGGGAATTCTCCACGAGTTCCTTGACGATGGAGGCGGGACGTTCCACCACCTCCCCAGCGGCAATCCCGTCGATCACCTCGGGTGGGAGGACCCGGACTCTCCTTGTCATGGGGCGCTTCCGATCGTGGGGCCGGCCCCGCTCACAACCGTGCTCGTGCCCTGGGGCGGGTCGCCGGACCAGGCGGCGTCAATCCTGGGAGGGATAGTCCACACGCTCTTTGAGGTCCTTGCCCACCTTGAAAAAGGGCAGCCGCTTGGGTGGGACCCGGATGCTGGCCCCCGTCTTGGGGTTGCGGCCGGTGTACGCGCCGTACTGCTTGACCATGAAGCTCCCGAACCCCCGCACCTCGATGCGATCCTCCGCCCGAAGGGCATCCGTGAGGGTCTCGAAGATGAGGTTGATGACTTCCTCGGCCTTCTTCTGGGTCAGCCCGACGCGCTGGCTCAAGACATCCACCAACTGGGACTTGTTCATCGCCCCTCTCCCCGGTCCCTTCCTCCCGCGGACCTCGGCCTAAAGGGTAACACAATGCATTGGAATGTCAAGGCATTTCCCCTCTGCCGGGGCAATGCTTCCATGGCGCGGGGGGGTCGGTCCCGCCCTTTCCTCCAGAGGGGCGCGCGCCACGGATCAGGCGCCGCTGCGCCGGGCCCGGGCAGTTCCCTGGGGCTCGCGGGCACGCCCGGGCCGACGGGGGCGGCAGCTCGGGGACAGCACACGGGGCCGCCGGGACGCCTCAGGAGAGGGCGGGCCGGTGGGACGCTCTGCGGAGCGGCCCGCCTCCGAGGCCAGGCGCCTCAGGGTCAGGACCTCCCATTCGTGCAGGGGGCGGAAACGCCCCCCGGGCAACCCCTGAAGGGTCAAAGGGCCGAAGCGGATGCGGCGAAGCAAGAGGACAGGATGGCCCACCGATTCGCAGATCCGGCGGACCTCCCGGTGCCGCCCCTCATGCAGGGTCATCTCCAGCCAGGCGTTGGCCTGGAGCAGCCTGCGCAGGCGGACCTGGGCCCGGACCCGCATCCCCGGCTCGATGCGGATGCCTCGGCGAATGCTCTCCAGGGCGTCGGCGCTTGGGATTCCCTTGACCTTCGCCAGGTAGGTGCGGGGCAGGCCATAGCGGGGATGGAGCAGCCTTTGGGCCAGGTCCCCGTCGTTGGTCAGCAGCAGAAGGCCCTCGGTGTCGAAATCCAACCGCCCCACCGGAAACACCCTGACCTTGACCCCTTTGAGCAGTTGGGCCACGGTGGTCCGGCCCTGGGGATCGCGCAGGCTGGTCACGACCCCCCTGGGTTTGTTGAGGAGGAGGTAAAGGGGAGGCGGCGCCCCGCGCAGGGGGCGCCCGTCCACCCGGATGCGATCCGCATCGGGATCCACGGAGATGGCCGGGTCACTGGCAAGTTCCCCGTTGACCGTGACGCGCCCTTCCCGAATCCAGGCCTCGGCCCGCCGTCGGGAGCACACGCCCACACGGGCCATGGCCTTGGCCAGCCGGAGCCTCAAGGCCCTTCCTCTTCCCGATCCGGGGCCCATGGAAGCCCTTGCGCCTCCGCCGACTTGCCCTCGGACGGCTCCATCTCCTCCATCTGCTCCATCTCGCGCAGATCCGGGAGCCCGGAGAGGTCCTTCAGGCTGAACACCTCCAGGAAGCGCCGCGAAGTGCCATACAGGAGCGGCCGCCCCGGCACGTCCTTGCGGCCCAGGATCTTGAGGAGTCCCTTCTCCAGCAGGCCGCGCAGCACCGCCCCGCATTCCACCCCGCGGATGTACTCCACCTCCGCCCGGGTCACCGGCTGCCGGTATGCGATGATGGCCAGGGTCTCCAGGGAGGCCTGGGTGATGCGGGCAGCCGTCTGTCGCTTGAGCTTCCGCACCCAGATCCCCATCTCGGGTACGGTTCGGAACTGATATCCGCCGGCCACTTCCACCAGGTGAAAGGCCCGGTTCATCTCCCCATATTCCCTCTGGAGGGCACGGAGATCCTGGACGACCCCTCCTCGATCCTCCGTATCCAGAAGCCCCTGGATGCGCGCGGCGCTCAGCGGCTCCTGAGATGCGAACAGAAGCGCCTCGATGGCTCGTTTTCTCTCGGACACAGGGCCGCTCCGACCGGGGATTTTCCCCTTGTACCATGGGGCCCCGTGCCTGTCAACGCGGGCAGCGTCGGGGCCCGCGGGCACGAAAGCCCCACCGCGCCCCCCGGATTCGCGCGGCCCGGGCCCCACCAAGTCGCCCTCCCCCCAGGGAGCCTCCGAGCCCGTACGAGGCCGCCGGAGAACACAAAACCCCTTGACTTCATCGGGAAAACCGGGCGAAAATTGCTCTTGTCCACGAACCAGCGGACGAGGTTCTGGCAGCGCGTGACGCGACCCCGGGGGCGGCACCATCCGCCCTCGATGCATTCCGGTGTCTGGCCACGGGGCGTGGCCCCCTGGGCAGCCCGGCAGATTCCCAACGGCGAGAGGAGTATCCATGGCCAAAGTGGACATGAAGAACCTGCGCACCGTGGCCCTCGTGGGACATGCAAGCTGCGGAAAGACCTCCTTGGCGGAGGCGGTGCTCTTCAGCGGCAAAGGGACGACCCGCATGGGGCGGGTGGAAGACGGCTCCACCCTGATGGATTTCGAGCCGGAGGAGGTACGACGCGTCAAGTCGTTGGGGAGCGCGTTCGCCTATCTGGACTGGAAGAAGCATGGCATCTATCTGGTGGACACCCCGGGGGACGGCAACTTCTTCTCCGACACCTTCCTCGCCCTGGAGGCGGTCGATGGGGCTGTGGTGGTCGTGGAGGCCGTGGACGGCGTCAAGGTCCAGACCGAGCGGGCGTGGGAGAGGTGCGCAGAGCTGGGCATTCCCCGGTTGCTCTTCGTCAACAAGATGGACCGGGAACGGGCCGATTTCCTCAAGACCGTGGAGGACATCCGCGGCATCCTGCGGGCCAAGCCGTTGGTGGTGCAGCTCCCCATCGGCGCCGAGGACCAGTTCAAGGGGATCGTGGACCTGGTCACCATGAAGGCCTGCCGCTACGACGCCGGCACGGCCGGCACGTACGTCGTGGAAGACGTCCCCGCAGAGATGCAGGGGCTTGTGGCCGAGATGCGCGAGAAGCTCATCGAGGACATCGCCGAGGTGGACGACGCCCTGGTGGAGAAGTATCTGGAGGAGGGCTTCCTGAGCGACGAGGAGCTCACCCGGGGCCTCGTCAAAGGAGCGGTGTCCGGGGTGGTCGTCCCGGTGCTGTGCGGCTCGGCCACGCGCAACATCGGGGTCAGCCATCTGATGGAGGCCATGCTGCGTCTGCTCCCGTCGCCCGATGAGCGACCGGCCCGCGAGGGCGTCGCCCCGGGCACCGAGGAACCCCTGACCCGGCGGCCCGCAACGGACGAGCCCTTCTCTGCGTTCGTCTTCAAAACCCTCTCAGATCCCTACGCAGGAAAGCTGACCATCTTCCGCGTGGTGTCGGGCACGCTCGGTTCGGACAGCACCCTGCTCAACGTCTCCCGGGGAGTCAAGGAGCGCATCGGGCAGATCCTGCAGCTCCAGGGCAAGAGCCAGAGCCCCCAGGAATCGGTGGGCCCGGGTGCCATCGCGGCCGTCGCCAAGCTCAAGGAGACGCGGACCGGGGACACCCTGGCCGACGAAAAGGCCCCCATCCTGTTCAGGCTTCGTCCCCTGCCCCCCACCATCATCGCCTACGCCATCGAACCCAAGACCCGGGAGGACGAGGACAAGGTGATGAGCTCCCTCCAGCGCCTCATGGAGGAGGACCCCACCCTCCGGCTCCATCGCGACGACCAGACCCGGGACATCATCATCGAGGGCATGGGGCGCTCTCACCTGGACGTGGCCGTGGAGAAGCTGAGGCGGAAGTTCGGCCTGGAGGTCAATATGAAGACCCCCAAGGTTCCGTACCGGGAGACCATCAAGGCCGCCAAGAAGGGGATCATCTACCGCCACAAGAAGCAGACCGGCGGCCGGGGTCAGTTCGCGGAGGTCCATTTTGACATATTCCCCATGCCTCGAGGGGACGGGTACGAGTTCATGGAGAACCTCACCGGCATGAACGTGCCCCGGAACTTCGTCCCGGCGGTGGAGAAGGGGATTCAGGAGGCCCTCCAGGGGGGCCCGCTGGCCGGCTACCCGGTCACGGACGTCAAGGTGAGGTTCTACGACGGCAAGTCCCACGAAGTGGACTCGTCGGAAATGGCATTCAAGATCGCGGCATCCATGTGCTTCAAGAAGGGGGTCATGGAGGCGACCCCGGTTCTCCTGGAGCCCGTCATGAACGTCGAGGTGGTGGTCCCGGAGGACTACATGGGGGACATCATCGGGGATCTCAACAGCCGCCGGGGGCGGGTCATGGGCATGGAAGAGCGGGGCAGTGCCAAGGTGATCCGCGCCCAGGTCCCCTACTCGGAGATCCTGATGTACGAGCCGGATTTGACGTCCATCACAAGCGGACGCGGTTCGTTCACCATGGAGTTCTCCCACTACGACGAAGTCCCATCGCACCTGGCCGAGAAGGTCATCCAGCAGGCCAAGGCCCAGAAGGAGGAGGCATGACCGACGGCCCCCCGTCCGAATCCATGGGGGCCCAGCGGGACCGGGAAATCCGCGAGCTGGCCGAAGCGCAGCCTGTGGACGAGCAGCAGCGTGCCAGCCTCTTCCTGCAGATCCAGCGCATGACCGTGGCCGAACGCATCAAGCTCGCCATGCTGGGGAACAAGGAGGTGCGGGGCATCCTGATCCGCGATCCGACCAAGGCCGTCCAGGTCTCCGTCGTCCAGAACCCCCGGATCACCGACAGCGAGATCGAACGGATCGCCCTGTCCAAGACCACCGACGACGAGGTCATCCGCATCATCCTCAACAACCGAGACTGGTTGAAGAAGTATTTCATCAAGGTGGCTTTGGTCCACAACCCCAGGACGCCCCTCAAGGCCTCCATGCGGTTTCTCCCCCACCTTCGCGACAGGGAGCTCAAGACCGTGGCCCAGTCCCGGAACCTCCCGAACCCCCTGGTCGTGGCCGCCCGAAAGACGCTCTACGAGAGGCAGCGATGATGCCCAAACCCTCCTCTCCCGTTGCCGGCCGCCTGGTGGCCGTATCGGTCAGCGACGCCAAGGGAGTCGCCAAGCACAACGTCCCCGAGGTCACCATCCTCCCCGACTGGGGGGTGCAGGGGGATGCCCACGCCGGACCCTGGCACCGACAGGTCAGTCTCCTGGCGCTGGAGAGCATCGAGAAGATGCGGCGGGAGGGACTGGCCGTCCAGCCCGGCGACTTCGCCGAGAACCTCACCACCGAGGGGATCGGGCTCTTCACCCTTCCCGTGGGGACCCGCTTGGCGGTGGGGGATCAGGTTCTCTTGGAGGTCTCCCAGATCGGCAAGAGCTGCCACAAGGGCTGCGCCATCTTCCAACAGGTGGGCAAGTGCATCATGCCCCTGGAGGGGATCTTCGCCCGGGTCCTGCGGGGGGGGGTGGCCAGACCGGGCGATGCGATTCGAGTGGCGGAGGATGCCCTGCCGTGACCGGCTTTACCTTCGCCGTCCTCACCGTCAGCGACCGGGGGGCCCGGGGCGAGCGTGCGGACGCCAGCGCCCCCGCCCTGGAGGCGGTCCTGGCCCGCCACGGGGGACGGCGGGTGGCGTACCGGGTCGTGCCCGACGATCCTGCGGCCATCCGCGAGGCCATCGAACAGTGGGCCGATGCGGACGCCATCCAGTTGATCCTCACCACGGGCGGCACGGGCCTTCATCCTCGGGATCTCACCCCCGAGGCCACCCGGCCCCTGCTCCACCGGGAGGTCCCCGGCATAGCCGAGGTCATGCGGGCCGCAGGAATGGCCAGGACCCCACACGCCATGCTCTCCCGGGGCATCGCCGGGATCCGCGGCCGATCCCTCATCGTCAACCTGCCGGGGAGCCCCAAAGGGGCCACGGAGTGCCTGGAGTCCATCCTGCCCGCCCTGCCCCACGCCCTGGACAAGATCCTGGGCGATCCTTCGGATTGCGCCTCGGCCTGATGTCCCGCCCTTGGAGGTGGGCTTCAACGGCTGAACGGGAAGGAACGATCCGTTCCGGGCGTGGGCGGAAGCGCGCCACGGCGGTGGGGGGAACTCCGGAGGCTCAGAAGGCGATCCTCCAGAACAGCCATCTTCCGGTGGGTCCTCACCAACTCCTCCACCATGCCCCGAGCCTGGGCATCCCCCAAATCCAGGCTCCCGCCCTGGGCCAGGACCTCCAGGGCCTGCTGGCCCAGGCGCCTCAGCAACGCGGTCTCCTGGCGCCGCGCGGCGGTCAGGCCCTTGATCGTCTCCTGGGCCGTTCGCCCGTCGTCCCATGCGGCCGCATCGCGACCGTTGCTTCCCCTGGGGCGGCCCACAGATCCCTCACTCCCTCATCGCCGTCACGGCTTCTCTTCGCCGCGGAACCGAGCTTCCCGGAGCCATCCATGGATCCGGCGGCACATGCGCTCCCGATGGGTCCCAGCCCAGAACACCCGCCCGCAGGCCGCACAGCGCCTGAACCGCCTGTGGGTCCGCGCCACGTACTCCGGCACCGCGTCGAGGGCCTCCTTCCAGGCCATCTCCTCGAGGAGGCGGTTGCATCGCAGGCACCTACCGAACCAGTGCGACGGAGGCGGAGGCTGCCCCACGGCCCTCAGCACATGGACGATCTGCCGCTCCGGCTCGTCCGGCAGGATCCGCAAGGTCTCGACGGCAAGGGGCTTTCCCTCGCCCAGGGGCCTTCGGGTGATCAGCCACCGGCCCTCGGCCGCGGCCCGTTGGGCCAGGGACGCCAATTCCCCGGACCCGCTCGCGGCGTCGTAGCCCAGCATGCGAAGGTTCCGCGCCAGGGCACCTAGCATCTCGTCCACCAGGAATCGCTCCATGGGAGACCACCCTCACGCCGCCTCCCCCTCCCGGGACCGCCCCGCATCCAGAGAAGCCATGGTGTCCCAGCGCTGGCACTGGGGGCATTTCCACAGGAGCTGTTCGTTGCGATACCCGCACATGCGGCACTGAAAGTGGCGATCCTCCACGGAAAGCGTCTCCAGGAGCCTCCCGAACTCCCCGATTGCCTCGTCCTTCATCCCCTCGCCCAGGTACACCTCGATGAGCTCGCGCCGCGCCTCCCTGGAATCCGGGCGCTGATCGAGGATCCCTTTCAGCGTACGGATGGCCTCTCCGGTCTCGCCCTTCTTCCTCAGGTGACGCGCCAGGAAGACCTGGGTGAACAGGTCTTCTTCGCCCGCACCGCTGCGGCGGAGCAGTTCCTCCAGGACGCCGACCTGCCCCATGCGGTAAAAGGCATGCTCCAAACGGGGATACGCCAGAAAGGTCATGGCGGGGGCCACCTCCATTACCTTCTTCCACATCCCCACGGCCTTGGCATCCTGTCCCTCCTGGGCGTGCAGGTCCCCGAAATGCAGGTAGGCGTCCACGCACTTGGAATCGATGCCGATGGCCTTCCGGAATGCCCCCCGGGCGGCCTTGACGTCTCCCTTGGCCATGTGCACTTTGCCCATCTCGGTCATCAGGTGCGCCAGGACGTGGGCATCATCGCTCTTTCTGAGCTTGGAGATGCGTTCCTGCACCTGGAAGGCGGCCTCCCAATCCTTGCTCTCCTCGAAGAGCTCCTCCAGTTGGATGTACGCCGGCAGCATCTTGCCGTCCCTGGAGATGAGATCCTGAAAGGTCGTCACGGCCCGGTCCAACAGCCCGGCCTTGCGATAGTCCAGTCCCAGGTCGTACAGGGCCTGGAGCAGGATCTTGGGCTCCAGCTGGGGCCGGCAGATGATCCCCTGGTGGATCCGGATGGCTCGGGTGACGTCCCCCTTGGATCGGAAGAGACTGCCCAGGGCCAGGTACGTCTCCACGGTCTCGGAGTTGATCTGCACGGCCTTGATGAATTCCTCGATGGCCAGGTCCGGGGCGTCGGAGAGGATGTAGTTGACCCCTTTGATGTAGGCGAGGCCTTCCTGGGCCTTTCCCCGGCGCATCATGGGACGGCCACCTTCCCCGGACCAATCCAGACGGCCCAGGAAGTACCCCACGGCGAGGCACGCCACACCGATCAGGATCTCAACGAGCATGCGCATCCCCCCCCTGTGGGCGACCCCTTCACTTGAGCAGATCGTAACTCGGCGCCGGCGGCATCTCCCCCGCGGCCTGGCGCTGGCTCTCCAGCACGGGGAGGTTCCTGAGGGAATCGAGCTCCTTTTCCTTTTCCGACAGCAATCTCACCGCGCGTCGGAGTTGTCCCCGCAGCCTGAGTTGCTGGAAGACCCCCCAGCCGCCTCCCAGGAGCAGTCCGGCGAGCAGACAGAAGATCATGACCCCGTACATGGGGATGACACCGACGGGGATCTCCTGCACGAAGAGCGTCATTCGCAGGGAAACCCCCTTTCCCAGCTCATCGTTGTTCTGAACCACGAAGACAAGCAGCAGAACAACGACGAGCAACCACAGGATGCTCCGGATGATTCTCATGAACCTGGCTCCGTTCCCGTGCCGTGAAAGCCCTCCCGAAGCCGCTCGTACGTGTCCATCAGGTGCTCCGAGATGACCCGCGTCTCCGCCAGTATGGGCATGAAGTTGTGGTCCCCCTCCCACCTGGGAACGATGTGGCAGTGAAGGTGGTCCGCGAAACCGGCGCCGGCCACTTTGCCCAGGTTGAGCCCCACATTGAATCCTTCGGGCGAGAGGCAGCGCTTGAGAACGCAGATGGCGTGGCGGGTGACGCCCATCAGCTCCTGTTCTTCCGCCGCGGTGAGCCTCTCCAGGTCCTTGATATGGCGGACCGGGGAGACCAACAGGTGCCCGTGGGCATAGGGAAAGCGATTCATCATCACGAAGACCAGTTCCCGCCTCCAGAGGATGAGGCTCCCCGCATCCCCGTCACCGCGGCCTCCTGCCAGGGCCGCGCAGAAGACACAGGACGGTCGCCGGGCCTCCCGGATATACGCCATCCGCCACGGGGCCCAGAGCAGCTTGGAGCACTTGTCCTTCATGCCCCTGCGAACCTCACAGACACGATCCGACCTTCCACGTCGGCGCCGATCTCCAGGACCCCCACCGTAGGGCCCAGGGGCGATCCCCAGCCGCATGCCGCGCCGGGGTTGAACAGCCACGTGCCCTCGATGCGCCGCCATTGGGGTCGATGGGAGTGCCCGTAGACCACCCCGTCCACGTCGTCAAACGCGGCGAGCACCCGCTTTTCGATTCCATCGGGCGCCCCCCAGCCGTGGACCATCCCGATGCGCCGCCCCCCGATCTGCGCCACCCGGGTCCTGGGCAGGGCCCTGTGCAGCTCGGCAGGGTCCATGTTGCCGGCCACCGCCAGCACCTCCCATCCCTGTGCCGACAGCATGTCGAGCACCGACCCATGCACGCAGTCGCCGCAGTGCAGGACGGTTCCCACATCCTGGAACGCCTCACGCAGCGCCGCCGAAAACCCCGGCGGGGGCGTCCTCATATGGGTATCGGAAAGCACGCCGACCTTCAACCCCCATACCTCCCAAACGGCCCCACTTCTAGCACAGGGGTCCACCCAAATCAAGACCCGCGGCCAGGGCCTCTCCGGGGGAGACGCCCGGATCCCGACGACCGGCCTCGACCCATCCGCGCCCTGGCGGGACTTTGCGCTGCCCCGGCTCAGCCGGGCTGGGCGATCAGCTCCACTCGCCCGGCGGCGGCCACGTGCTTGCCCAGCACGACCAAGGCCCCCCGCACACCGGCGATCCCCAGGGCCCATGCCAGGGCCGGCTTCAGGTCCATCGGCCCCCGAATCCGGTTGCCCAGGGCCGTGGCCACGGCATCGGACAGGGGGCTTTGGTCCGCCACCACACAGGCGGCGTCGGCCGCGCCGTAGCTGATGGAATGGCCCACGGACGCGGACGACGTGGCCACCCCCGCCGGCATCTCCTCCCGATGAACCCGCAGCGCCAGACGCCGGCTCACCGGCGACGGACCCGCATGCAGCCCCACGGTCAGCTCCTGCGCGGCGCACAGGTACAGGTCTCCACCGTTTTCGACCACCACACTCCCGCAGGCCTGCACGAGGTCTTGCCCCACATGCTGGGCGATGGCGCCGGCCACCGCCGCCATGGGCCCCACACCCGCGGCCAGCCCGCTGTCAAGCATCCATCTCACCAGCGGGGGAGCCAGGGGGTCTTCGGGGAGAGGCACGTGGGAGGTCAGGAAGCCGGGATGGGCCTCCGCGTACCCCTCCACCTGCGCCCTCGCCTCGAGCAGCGCGCGCTCCGCCCGGGTCCTGACGTCCCGGTCGGCCAGGATCCACAGGTCGCTCTGTCGGTAGCGAACGGAGAAGGAAACCCACCCCGGGCGCACGGGGACCGCGCCTCTGTATGTGCGCTCCCGGTATTCCTGCCTCCCCTCCCGGTCGGACATGACCTTGGCTCCCGCTGCGCCGCGGCGCCCACAGTCCCAGTTCAGCACACGGATCCCTCCATGTCAAATGCCGTTCGACCGCGGCCCTCCGGCCGACCGCTCACGCCTTGACAGGCCGGGGCTGCCCCCTGTAGATTGGCCATTCAAGCCATGGCAATGTCCAACCCGTCGGCGGCGGGGAAGGAGGCGAAGATGCCCTGGGACAGCAGGCAAGGGACGGACGGGGGCCCCCCCTGGGGAGGACGCGGATCTCCCGCCGAGGAGATCTTCCGGCGATTCGGCGAAGGGCTCCGGACCAGGGGGCCAAACCCCGTGTGGATCTTCGCCATTCTCGCCGTCGTATGGGTGGCGAGCACGTGCCTCTACAAGGTGGACGTGGATGAGGTCGGGGTGATCCAGACCTTCGGGAAATTCACCCAGATCACCCAGCCCGGTCTGCACCTCAAGCTCCCCGCTGGCATTGAGAAGGTCACCAAGGTACCGGTGCGAAAGGTCTTCACCGAGGATTTCGGCCTCCGGACCATCCGTCCCGGTGTGCGAACCGAGTACGCCGTGTCCAAGGAGTATGAGCGAGAGTCGCTCATGCTCACAGGCGACCTCAATGTGGGGGTGATCCCCTGGATCGTGCAATACCAGATCCAGTACCCCGAGCGATACCTGTTCCGAGTGCGAAGCCCTCGCGAGACCCTCCGGGACCTCTCCGAGGCCATCGTCCGCCAGGTGGTCGGGGATCACAGCGTCAACGAGGTGATCAACCGCCGCGAGGCCATCGCCGACGAGGCCAAGGTGCAGCTCCAGAAGGCATTGACCGATGCCGACACGGGCATCCGGCTGGTCAATTTGGAGCTGAAGACCACCACGGTCCCCGATCCGGTCAAGCCGGCCTTCAACGACGTCAACAAGGCGACCCAAGACCAGCAGAAGATGATCCAGGCGGCGGAAGAGCAGTTCAACCGGGAGATCCCGGCGGCCGAGGGCGAGGCGGGCAAGATCGTCCAGGAGGCGCTGGGGTACCAGATCGACCGGGTCAACCGGGCCAAGGGCGAGGCGTCGCGCTTCTTGGCCCTCTGGAACGAGTATCGGGAGGCCCCGGAGGTGACGCGGCGCCGCCTCTACCTGGAGACCATGGCCGAGGTACTTCCCAGGGTGGGAAGGAAGTACGTCCTCGACGAAGAGCACAGGGGCCTTCTTCCGCTGCTGGACCTCACCCAGAAGGGGGGTGCCCCATGAGCCGCAAGGCCAACGTCATCGTCCCCGCGGCGCTGGTCCTGGGCCTTCTGTTGTTCGGGATGCCCTTTTACGTGGTGGACGAGACCGAGCAGGTCATCATCACCCAGTTCGGCAGGCCGGTGGGAGGACCCATCACCCAGGCCGGACTCAACGTCAAAGTCCCGTTCATTCAGAAGGTGAACCGTTTCAGCAAGACCCTCATGGAATGGGACGGGGATGCCGGACAGATCCCCACCCTGGACAAGACCTTCATCTGGGTGGACACCTTCGCCCGATGGCGCATCCAGGACCCGTTGCTGTTCTTCCAGAGCGTGGGCACCGAGGCGTGGGCCCACAAGAAACTGGACGACATCATCGATGCCGCTGTCCGCAACGCCGTGACCTCCCACCACCTCATCGAGACCGTGCGAAACAGCAACCGCGCCATGGCCGACGACCTCCAGGAGGCCGGTGTCGAGTCATCCATCCAGACCGCCCAGGATGCCATTCGCGTGGGCCGGGAGAAGATCACCCAGTCCATCCAGGATCAGGCGGCCAAGAAGCTCCAGGCCTTCGGCATCGAACTGGTGGACGTTCGTATCAAACGGCTCAACTACGTCGATGAGGTGCTCAAGTCCGTGTACGAACGGATGATCCAGGAGCGCAAACGCATCGCCGAGAAGATTCGCTCCGAGGGCAAGCGGGAGGCCAACATCATCGAGGGCAACAAGGCCAGGCGCCTGTTGGAGATCAGTTCCCAGGCCTATCGCGAGGCACAGGAGATCAAGGGAAGGGCCGAGGCCGAAGCCACTCAGCTCTATGCCCAGGCCTACAACAAGGACCCGGAGCTGTACGCCTTCGTCAAGTCCCTGGAGGTGTACGGCCGGGCCCTGGACGACAAGGCCTCGCTCATCTTGGACACCCGATCGGACCTCTGGTCGTACCTCAAGCGGGTGAACCCGTGAGCATCTCTCCGGCCCCCGCCGGCCGGCCGGGAGAACCCACGGCAGCATGGCGGGGGCCTGCCCTTATCCCCGCCCATGGCATCGTTTGAACTTCTTTCCGCTGCCGCACGGGCATGGGTCATTTCGGCGGATCTCCCCCAGGGGCCTCCCCAGACTCCCCGCCTTCAACGCTGGCCGTGTCATCACCTCGGCCGGCGGGCGTCCTTGCCGGAGGAGCTCGGCCATGACGTGCATGGGCCCGCGGATGTGCCGAAAGAAGGCCCGGTATCCGCTGCACAGGTAGTTGAGCCCCCCTTCCCCATCCGTGCTCGTGAGAAACCGGTTCCTGGGGCATTCGCCGTGGCATGCGAATCGCACGTCGCAGGCCAGGCAACAGCGGGGGAGCCCACGCTGTTTGCCCAGCCCGAAGGCCCGTTGGAGCGAACAGGCGGCCAGCCTCTTCAGGGGGGTCTCCAGGATGTTTCCCAATCGGAAGGAGGGGGCCACGAAATGGTCGCAGCTGTACAGGTCCCCGTTGTGCTCCAGGGCCAGGGCGGTGCCGCAGGTGGGGGAATGAACGCAGAGCCCCGGGGGGCTCCCCACCCAGTTGGCCAGCGCCACATCGAAGGCCTGGACGAAGACCCGCCCCACGTCCCGGCGCACCCATTCGTCGAAGACGGATACGAGAAAGGCACCGAAGGCGTCGGCGGAAACCGACCATGGGGCCAAGGAGATCTCCCCCACCGCGTCTCGCCAGGTGCCTGCGGGAACGCGCTCCACGACGGGGATGAACTGGATGAAGGAGGCCCCCACCGCGTCTCGCAGGAAGCGGTAGACCTCCAGGGGATGCCCCGCATTGGCGGCGTGGACCGCCGTCAGGACGTTGAAGGCCACGCCGTGCAACCGAAGCAGTCGCGCCGCCTCCCGGACCCGCCGGAAGCTGCCCATCCCCTCCCGGTCCACCCGATACGCATCGTGCAGGGGGCGAGGCCCGTCCAGGCTCAGACCGACCAGAAAGCGGTGCTCCCTCAGGAACCGACACCAGGCGTCGTTCAGGAGCAGCCCGTTGGTCTGAATGGTGTTCTGAAATGCCAGGCCGGCCCCGTACCGGAGCTGGTGGCGCACGGCCGCTTGGAAGAACTCCAATCCCATGAGCGTGGGCTCTCCCCCCTGCCATGCCACGGTGACCTCCGGGCCCGCATGGGCCTGCGCGAGCTGCCGGATGCAGGCCTCCAGGAGGGTGGGGCTCATGCGGAAACGGCTGCCGGGGTACAGGGCCTCCTTGGGCCGATAGAAGCAATAGCTGCACGCAAGGTTGCAGGCGGCCCCCGTTGGCTTGACGACCACGTGGAAGGAGACGGGCGCCCCGGCCGCCGCGCCGGAACCGCCGGCTTCGTGGGTCATCCCTGGGCGGCCTTCCAGCATCGTACCTGGTGGTCTCCCATGGGGTAGTACGCGATCTCGCCCCGACGGCATCGCTCCTCCGCCAGCGGGCAGCGACCCTGAAAGCGGCAGCCCGGGGGCGGGTCCAGGGTCGTTCCCACCTCACCGCGAAGCAAGGGGGCTTCCATCCTGCTTTGCGGGTCGGGCACGGGCACTGCGGCGAGCAGGCCCCGGGAGTACGGATGAAAGGCCCCTTTTTCCAGCGAGCTCGCCGGAGCCCGCTCCATGATCTGTCCCCCGTACATCACCGCCACCTCATCGCTGAAATAGCGCACCAGGTTGAGATCGTGGGCGATGAACAGATAGCTCAACCCCAGTTGGTCCTGGAGATCCCGCAGGAGGTTGATGATCTGCGCCTGGACCGATACGTCCAGAGCCGAAACGGGCTCGTCGCATACGATGAGGGACGGCTCCACGCTCAGGGCCCGGGCGATTCCGATGCGCTGGCGCTGCCCCCCGCTGAACTCGTGGGGATAGCGGCCGGCCACATGGCCGGGAAGGCCCACTCGCTCCAGCAGGGCCGACACCCGGCGCCGCCGTTCCCGCCCATCCCCCACCCCGAGGCGCCGTACCCCGTCCTCCAGCGTCTGTCCAACGGTCATCCTGGGGTTGAGAGATCCGTACGGATCCTGAAACACAATCTGAACCTGTCGGCGGAAGGCGCCCATCCGCCCCGCCGGGAGATCTCCCACGTCCTCTCCCCGGAATCGGATGGTCCCGGCGTCGGGCTCCAGGAGCTTCAAGATGAGCCGCCCCACCGTGGACTTGCCGCACCCGCTTTCGCCCACCAGCCCCAGGGTCCCACCCGGGGTGATCTCCAGGTCCACGCCGTCGACGGCATGGACCCAGCCCGCCGCCCGCTGGAGGAACCCGCGGCGGATGGGGAAATACTTCCTCAGGCCCCGCGCCTCCAGGATGGGCTCTGTTTGCTCGGGATCTCTCGCCTGGGCCACGGCCACGGCCCCGCCCTCCTTACGTCCAGCTTCCATGGGCCACGGGGCAGCGGGCACGCTGCCCCGAGCCGAAATCGCACATCGCCGGGAACTGGAAGCGGCACGGATCCCGGACCATGGGGCAGCGCGGGTGAAACGGGCACCCCGGGGGCCGGCGAGCCGGATCCGGCACGCCCCCCGGAATGGCGTGGAGCCTCTCCCCCTTGGGCGTCCTGCCCGGCAGGGACGCCAGGAGCCCGCGCGTGTACGGGTGGCGCGGGCCGCGGAAGAGTTCCGTCACCCCGGCCTCCTCCACCACGACTCCCGCGTACATGACGCAGACCCTGTGCGCCAGCTGCGCCACCACGGCCAGGTCATGGGTGATGTACAGAAGCGCCATGCCCCGCCGCTCCATGAGATCCCGGAACAACCGCAGGATCTGGGCCTGGATGGTCACGTCCAGGGCCGTTGTGGGCTCGTCCGCAATGAGCAGCTTGGGGTTGCAGGCCAGGGCCATGGCGATCATGACCCGCTGGCGCTGCCCCCCGCTCATCTGATGCGGGTAGTCGTCTCGGCGCTGCTCGGGATCCGGGATTCCGACGTCGGCCAGGAGCCGGGTCACACGGCCCTCGGCCTCCTCCGGGGGGAGATCCTCGTGGACCCGAACGGCCTCCTCGATCTGGTGCCCCACCGTGAACACCGGATTGAGGGACGTCATGGGCTCCTGGAAGATCATGGAGATCTCCCTGCCCCGCACCCGCTCCAGAGATGCCTCGTCCAGACGGAGCAGGTCCCTCCCCTCGAAGAGGATCCGCCCCCCGGCCACCACGGCGGGAGGCACGGGAAGGATCCCCAGGATGCTCAGGGCCGTGAGAGTCTTGCCGCAGCCCGACTCCCCCACCAGGCAGACCACCTCCCGGCGGCCCACCTCAAAGCTCACGCCGGCCAGAGCCAGGACCTCGGTCTCCTGCCCTCGAAAGAGCACCCGAAGGTCCTGCACCCGGAGCAATGGAGCTTCCCCGCTCATGGCCGCCCTTCCCCGCCCCCCCCCATCTCCTCCCCCCTTTTCCCGTGGCCCGTGGCCCATCCCCCATGGCCTGCCGCCCGCCGTCCGGTTTCCGATCCTAGCCCCCGAAGGCCGGGTTGATGAGCTCCAGCTCGTCTCCGTCGAACAGGCAGGTAGACCCATAGAGGCTTGGCCGCACATAGCGGCGATTGAGCTCCACGATGAGGTTCACGTCATGCTCCTGCAGGCCCTCGATGACCTGGGCCACCGTCGTCCCCTCGTCCCACTGCTCATCGAATCCGTTGACTCGGATCTTCATCTCGCGCCTTCCGCCCCGGAGCCTCGCCAACTCCGGGACCTCACCGGACCTCCTGCTTCCATCTGTGCAGGAGGTTCAAGGCCTCGATGGGGGTGAGGGTCTCCAGATCCAGGGCCCGCAGGGCCTCCCTGAGCCAGGCGTCCCCGCCTCCTCCGAAGAGATTGAGCTGCCTGGGATCCCCGGCGGTTCGTCCCCTCGGGCGCCGGGGCGAGAGGGCCAGCCGCGGCTGCCCCACTTCGTCCAGCTCTCCGGTCTCCAGATTGGCCAGGATCTCGAGGGCCCGTTGGATGACTTCCTGGGGAAGGCCGGCCAGACGGGCGACCTGGATGCCGTACGAGCGGCTCGTTCCCCCCTCCACCACGCGCCGCAGAAAGATCACCTGGTCGTTCCACTCCCGGACGGCCACGTGGTAGTTCCGGACCCCCTCGCGCGTCAAGGCCAGCTCGGTGAGCTCGTGGTAGTGGGTGGCGAACAGGGTCTTGGCCCGGATCCTCGGGCTCTCCAGGATGTGCTCGGCCACGGCCCACGCGATGCTCAGGCCGTCGAAGGTGCTGGTGCCCCTCCCCACCTCGTCCAGGACGATGAGGCTTCGGGGAGTGGCGTTGTGAAGGATCTGGGCCGTCTCGGTCATCTCCACCATGAAGGTGCTCTGCCCCCGGGCCAGGTTGTCCATTGCGCCCACCCGGGTGAAGATGCGGTCCACGATGCCCACACGGGCCTGGGCCGCCGGAACGAACGAGCCCGCGTGCGCCATGAGAACGATGAGGGCGACCTGCCGGAGGAACGTGGACTTGCCGGCCATGTTGGGCCCCGTCAGGATGATCATCCGGGCCATGGTCATGTCCATGGCCAGGTCGTTGGGCACGAAGCGTTCCTGAAGGGGCATGCGCTCCACCACCGGGTGGCGCCCATCCCGGATCTCGATGGCGTCTCCTTTGTCCACCGTCGGCCGCACATAGCGGTTCTCCACGGCGGCCCTGGCCAGGGACGCCAGAACATCCACCTGCGCAACCCGCTGGGCGACATCCAGGACACGGCGCGCCTCCCCCGCCACCCGCTCCCTCAGGGCCGTGAAAAGCTCGTATTCCAGGGCCGTTCTGCGCTCCTGGGCACTCATGACCTTGAGCTCGTACTCCTTCAATTCCTCGTTGATGTACCGTTCGGCGTTGACCAAGGTCTGCTTGCGGACGTATTCGGGGGGAACGGCGTGGGCGTGGGATCGGGTGACCTCGATGTAGTATCCGAAAACCCGGTTGTACCCTATGCGCAGCGTGGGGATCCCCGTCCGTTCCCTCTCCCGGGCCTCCATGCGGGAGATGTACTGCTTGCCCTCCCGGCCGATGCGGGTCCATTCGTCGAGCTGCGGATGGACGCCCTCGCGGATGAGCCCGCCCTCGCGCAGGTTAAGGGGGGGGCTCTCCACCAGGGTCTCCTCCAGCCAGCCCGCCACATCCTGGAGGGGGTCCGCGCCGTCTCGGATCTGGGCGAGCAGCGGGCTGTGGAGATCGCCGAGCACGGCCAGGAGGGGGGGCAGGGCGCGCAGGGAGGCCCTCAACCCGGCCAGATCCCGGCCGTGGGCCGTGCCCGTGGAGGCGCGTCCCGTCAATCGCTCCACGTCCTGAATCCCCTCGAGGGGTCCGCGCAGGGCCTCCAGCACATCGGCCCGTCCGGCCAGTTCCTCCACCGCATCCAGCCTCCGCTGGATGGCCTCGGGCTCCACCAGGGGATACGCCAGCCATCGGCGCAGCATTCGCGCCCCCATGGGCGTCAGGGTGCGATCCAACACCGAAACCAGCGTCCCGCTCCGGGTTCGATCCTGGAGGTTCTCGAACAGCTCCAGGTTGCGCCGCGTCCAGTCGTCCAGCACCATGTGATCGGCCATGCGGTACGGCGTGAGGCTCCGCAGGTGCGAGAGCCGCTCGCCCTGGGTCTCCCTGACGTAGCGCAGGACCGCCCCGGCGGCCCCCAGAGCAGCGCGCATCTCCCCGCATCCCAGAGCGTCCGGGGAGGGCAGCCCGAACTGGCGGGCCAGGAGGTCCCCGGCCCGCTGCGGCTCGAAGTCGGAGCCAGGGCGGTCGTTGACCACCACCGGCCTCCACGCGGCTAGGCAGCGGGCCAGATCCTCCCGCTCCCGGACCCCCTCCGGGACGATGACCTCCCTGGGGCGAATCCGCTCTCCCTCGGCCAGCAGCGTCCGCTCCCCGCTCACCTCGGTGGCCCGGAATTCGCCCGTGGAAACGTCCAGCACGGCCACGCCCCAGACCCCCTGCCTCGGGCACACCCCCATGAGGTGGTTGTTCTCGCTCGCGTCCAGGGTCTCGCCGTCGAGCACCAGCCCCGGCGTGACCACGCGGACGATCTCCCGCCTCACCAGCCCCTTGACCGCCCCCGGATCCTCCACCTGCTCGCATACGGCCACCTTGTGGCCCGCCTCAATGAGCCGGGCGATGTACGAGGAGGCGGCGTGGTGGGGCACCCCGCACATGGGCACCCCTTCGTCCTTGTCCTTGTCCCGCGAGGTCAAGGCGATGTCCAGGATCCGGGATGCGATCCGGGCGTCATCGAAGAACATCTCGTAAAAGTCGCCCATGCGGTAAAAGAGGATGGCGTCCCCGCATTGCGCCTTGATCTGGAGGTACTGCTGGAACATGGGGGTGATCTTCTCCATGGGAAGGCGCGTCCTCTCCTCTCGCGGCATAGTGATCTGTGGGGGGGAGCCGGCAGGGCAGGCGTCCGAGGAGTTCCGGCTCGCGGATCCCCTGGGCTGGAGCGGGCGGGCATCCGGCGGGGCGGACCCCGGACCCGGAGGGCTTACGGCTTCTCCTTGCTGTTGATCTTCTCCCGAAGAACCGGCGAGGTCCGGAAGACCAGGATGCGCCTTTCCCGCAGGGACATGTCCTCCCCGGTTCTGGGGTTTCTCCCCCGACGCCGGCGCTTGGCCTTGACCTGAAACTTCCCGAATCCGCTGATCTTGACGTCCTGGCCGCCCTCGAGGCTCTCCTTGATGATCTCGAAGACCGCCTCCACGGCTTGCTTGGATTCGGCCTTGGTCATGGCGGCTAGGTCGAACACCCGGGAGATGATGTCTTCCTTCTTCAGCGTCATGGCCGGTCCCTTTCTCCCAAGCGCCCCCCCTTTCAGGGGCCGTAAACAGGGCTCACGCCCCCCACGTGCCGTCCCTGCGCCTGCGCAGCTCGATGGCCTCCACCCCCCCCCGGTCACCGACCAGGCCATTGAGGGCCCAACTGACCAGGCCCAGGAGCAACGCGCCCAGAACGGCCCAACCGAAGCCCAGGATCTCCACCCCCTTGATCACGTTGGCCACCATATAGAGCAGGAGGCCGTTGATCACCAGGGTAAAGAGGCCCAAGGTCAGGATGTTGATGGGGAGCGTCAGCACGATCAGGGCCGGGCGCAAGACGGCGTTGACCACTCCCAGGAGCGCGGCCGCACCCAGGGCCGCCCAGAGGCTCCCCACGTGGATCCCCGGCAGGACGGCCGCCGTGACGACCAGAGACAGGGCGCTGATCGCCCAGCGGATCAGCACGCCCTTCACGCCGCGCCCCCCGGCATCTCAGCCTCCCTGGGGCCCCGTCCCCCCCTCGGACCTGGGGATGAAGTGGCGCAACAGGTCGATGGGGACGGGGAAAATGATGGTGGAGTTGTTCTCCGTGGCCACTTCCGTCAAGGTCTGCAGGAAGCGGAGCTGAAGGGCGATGGGGTGCCTGGCGATCATCCCGGCGGCCTCGGTGAGCTTCTGGGCCGCCTGGAATTCCCCCTCGGCGTTGATGACCTTGGAGCGCCGCTCCCGCTCTGCTTCGGCCTGACGGGCCATGGCCCGCTGCATCTCCTGGGGCAGGTCCACGTGCTTGACCTCCACCGACGAGACCTTGATCCCCCAGGGGTCGGTCTCCCGATCCAGGATCCCCTGAAGCCGTTCGTTGATCTTCTCCCGGTGGGCCAGCAGCTCGTCCAGCTCCACCTCCCCCAGGACGCTGCGCAAGGTGGTCTGGGCCTTCTGGGACGTGGCCAGGTGGTAGTTCTCCACCTGGATGACCGCCTTGTTGGGGTCCACCACCCGATAGTAGACCACGGCGTTGACCTTCACCGAGACGTTGTCCCGGGTGATCACGTCCTGGGGGGGGACATCCAGGGTCACCACGCGGAGGTCCACCTTCCGCTCCATCTTATCGATGACCGGTATGAGCAGGATGATCCCGGGCCCCTTGAGCTTCCCGATGTACTTCCCCAGCCGGAAGATCACCGCCTGCTCGTACTCCTTGACGATCTTGATGGCCGAGGCCAGGAACATGACCACGAGGATGAGAATCACGAGACCCGTAATGGACATACCTTCCTCCTTTCCTCGATCAGGATGTTCGCTTCACTCTCAGGGTGAGGCCCTGGATGGCCAGCACCTCCACCCGTTCGCCCTCCCCGATGATCCCGTCGCTCACGGCGTTCCAGATCTCCCCGTGCACGAAGACCTTTCCCCCCTGCGGCCCCACCGCCGTCATGGCGCTGCCCCCCTCCCCGATCATGCCCTGTGCCCCCGCCACGGACCGCCGCCGATACGCCTTCAAGGCCAAGCCGGCCACCACCGCGAAGAAGCCCGAGATCACCACCACCACCGGGATCACCACATCCCAGGCCAGCTTCTGGTACGCCCCGGGGGCGTTGAAGAGCATGAGGGAACCGAGCGTGAGGGAGACGATGCCGGCCACGGTGAGCAGTCCGTAGCTCGAGACCTTCACCTCCACGATGAAGAAGATCACCCCCAGGAGGATGAGCAGCACTCCCGCGTAGTTCACGGGCAGCGTGTGCAGCGCGTAGAAGGCCAGGATCAGCGAGATCCCACCGATGACCCCCGGGAAGATGGAGCCGGGATGGGCCAACTCGAAGTACAGGCCAGCCAGCCCGATCATCATGAGGATGTAGGCCACATTGGGATTGCTCAGGGCGTTGAGCAGGCGCTGCCGCCACCCCATTTCCATATGCTCCACGGGGAGGTCCTTGACCCGCAGGACCATCTCGCCCGTGGGACGCTTGAGCGTCCCGCCGTCCAGCTGTCTGATGAGGTCATCCAGGTCATCCGCCACCAGGTCGATGACGTCCATCCGCAGGGCCTCCTGGGCTGCGATGGAGACGCTCTTTCGCACGGCGCTCTCGGCCCACTCCACGTTGCGCTCCCGTTTGGAGGCAATGCTCCGGACGTAGGCCACGGCGTCGTTCTCCACCTTCTTGGCCATCTCCTCGTCCATCCCCTTGCCGCCCATGGCCACGGGGTGGGCCGCGCCGATGTTGGTTCCCGGAGCCATGGCCGCCACGTCCGCGGCCAGGGTGATGAAGACTCCCGCCGAGGCGGCCCGGGCCCCGCCGGGGGCCACGTACACCACCACGGGGACGGGGCTTGCCAGGATGCCCTTGATGATCTCCCGCATGGCCGTGTCCAGCCCCCCGGGCGTGTCCAGTTGGATGACGGCGATGACCGCCTTCTGATCGGCGGCCTTTCGCAGGCCCTCGTCGATGAACTCGGCCGTGACGGGGTTGATGACGCTGTTGACGTGCAGCACGAGGATCTTGCCTTTGTCCGCATCCCCCCTGCCCGGCCCCAGGGCAAACGCCAGGCCCGCGGCCAGGGCAACCGCCCAGAAGCCAAGGCGGGGCCTCGCTCCGTTCGCCCCCCTCATCCCACGCGCCCCGGCTGACACATTACTCCGACTCGCCGCCGCCATCCTTATCACCCCACCTCGACCCTGGGAGCCGCCGTCGGTCGGCTCCGGACTGCCCGGCCACCCCTCAAGCCCCATGGAGCAGCGCCATCACCTGCTTCATGTCCTCCCACACCTCCCGTTTCCTCTCCGGGTTTCTCAGGAGATACGACGGGTGGTAGGTGGGCATGACGGCGATCCCCTCCCATTGCTGAAACCGACCGCGGATCCGCGAAATCCCGCCGCCGGCTTCCAGGAGCCCTGCGGTGGCCACCGCACCGAGGGTCACGACGACCCGGGGCGACACGGCCCTGATCTGCCGCAGGAGGAAATCCCGGCATGCCGCGATCTCTTCCGGCCTGGGGGTCCGGTTCCGTGGAGGCCTGCATTTCACCGCATTGGCGATGAAGACCTCCTCCCGGGCGAGCCCCATGGCCCGTATGATCTTCTCCAGGAGCTGCCCGGCCGCCCCCACGAAGGGGCGGCCCTGCAGGTCCTCCTCCTCCCCCGGCCCCTCGCCCACGAAGACCAGGGGCGCCCTCGGGTCTCCCTCCCCCGGGACAGCGGTGCGCCGGGAGAGGCCCAGGGCGCAGCGGGTGCACCCGCGTATTTCCCCGGCCACGGCCGCCAGGATCTCCTCCGGACGCCCTCCGGTGCCCGGGATGGGCAGCGGCTCGGTCAGGGCCACGATCCGCTCCGCCGTCCCCAGGGGCAAGCGGGTTCCCCCCATCCGGCAGCGAAATCGCAGTCGGGCCTCCAGATCCCCCAGGGCCTTTCCCAGGGCCTGTCGCGGGTCAGCCTCGGCGGACACGCCGCTTCCCCCCTTGTCTCAACCGGGGCAGGCGGTCCAGGATGGCCCAAGCCACCTCCTCCTTGCCCATCTCGGGCAGTTCCTCCATGCCCCCGTCTCCGAACAGGAGGGTCACCCGATTGGTGTCAGCCTCGAATCCGGAGCCGGGTCGGGTCACGTCGTTGGCCACGATGCAGTCCGCGTTCTTGCGCCGGAGCTTCTCGCGAGCGTGCCGGATCAGCCCCTCGGTCTCGGCCGCGAAACCGATGACCGTACGGCTCCCCTTTCTGCGGCCCACGGCCGCCAGGATGTCCTCGGTGCGCTCCAGAGACAGGGGCAGCCGTCTCTCCCCCTTCTTGACCTTCTGGGCATGGACCGTCGTGAAGCGGTAATCGGCTACGGCCGCCGCTTTCACCACCACCGTGGCCTCGGCCAGATGGGCCATCACCGCGTCGTACATCTCCCGGGCCGTCGTGACCGGGATCAGGCGCACACCCGGGGGAGGCGCCAACGCCGTGGGCCCGCTCACCAGCGTGACCTGGGCCCCCCTCCTTCGCGCCACCCGCGCCAGGGCAAAGCCCATCTTTCCGGAGGAACGGTTGGCGAGGAAGCGCACAGGATCCATCGGCTCCCGCGTGGGACCGGCCGTCACCAGGCAATGCTCGCCCACCAAGTCCTGGGGGCTCAGGGCCATGCGAACGGTCTCCAGGATCTGTTCGGGCTCGGCCAGACGACCCTTCCCCTCCCACCCGCAGGCCAGCTCCCCCTCCTGGGGCTCCGCCACCAGGACGCCTCGTGCCCGAAGGGTCTCCATGTTTCCCTGCACCGCCGGATGGGTCCACATGTTCACGTTCATGGCCGGGCAGACCACCACCGGGCACCGCACGGCCAACAGCGTGGTGGAGAGCATGTCGTCGGCGATGCCGTGGGCCAGCTTGCCCAGGAAATTGGCCGTGGCAGGGGCGATCACGGCCGCATGGGCCAGGTCCGCCAGAGCGATATGCTCGATTTCCCCTTCCTGAGAAGGGCAGAACAGATCGGTGCGAACCGGGTGCTTGGACAGGGCCTGAAAACTCAACGGCCGCACGAACTCGGCAGCGGATCGCGTCATCACGGTCCACACATCGGCCCCTTCCTTCACCAGGAGGCGCAGCAGCTCCAGGGACTTGTATGCGGCGATCCCCCCCGTGACGCCCAGAAGGATGCGCCGACCCCGCAGGCTCCCGTCCATCACCGCGCCTGTCACCTCGCCTGGACCGTGACCAGGTTCACCCAGATCTCGACCTTGGTCGTGGTCAGGGTCTCCCAGATCAGCATCTGGCACACCCGCTCATCCCTGGAGAAGTTGAGAAAGTTCTTGCGGGCGCGCCAGCTGCTCACGAAGTTCCATCCGTCTCTGGCCATGGACTTGCGGAAGAAATCCAGGAGGGACTCCACATCCACCCGTCCCGACAGGTACATGACGCCGATCTTCTTGCCTCCCTGCTCGTAGATCACGGACTCATCGGGATCATAGGTCAGCTCCGGGGGGATGAGGACATCGGGGATATCGAAATATCGGGGCGCCGGGGGAGTGGACTCCCCGATCCCCAGGGCATGCTTGGTCGACTCGCACCCCGTCAGTCCCAGAACCGCGATGCACAACGCGAGAACCGCTGTCCAAGGCCTTCTGCCCCTATGTCCTGTCATCATCTCTCCCCTCCTGGCGTCTGGATGTCTCCCTAGGCCGGACTCCTGCCTCCTCCCTGCTTTAACCCCCTTGTATCCTTTGAGAATCAATCCGTCAAGACCCACCTTTCCCCCCCGAAGCCCCGCCGGGCCCCGGGCCCCTGTCATGGCTGCCGGGGCCGGGGGGTAGCCGAGGGATGGGATGGGGCAGGGGAAACGAACCAGGAATCGTTTGCTTCCAGGGGATCCCAGTAGCGCTTGACGCCGTGGACATGGATCACCGGCGCCAGGGCCGTCTCGGACCACTCATGGAAGAGGCGGTCCACCACCAGGAGCAGACCCAGGATCGATCCATGCTTTCGAAAGGCCTCCTCCCCGTATTGCGAACAGGTGGGGTACATGGGGCAGCGGTCGCCGTCCACCGGAGATATGGTGGTCCGGAAGAACCGCATGAAGGGCTCCAGGGCGGCTCCGGACGGCCCCGTGGACCGCATCGGCGCGTCCCTCTCCTCCCTCGGCGCCCTCATGCCGTCGCCCCCCGCCCACGCCGCGGGTACCGCGGCCATTGCGAGCCACAGCAGGGCACCCAGCGCCTGGCCTCTGGGGAGAAGCAGCCTCACGGTCCCACCCGCCCTCCCCGCCCCGCTGAAACCGGCGGTTCCAGCCAGCCGGATGGGGCTCGGATCTCCTCGACGAGCCGTTCCTGCGCCTGCCGATTGTGCTTGTGGGCGCTGCCCACCGCACTGAAGATGTTGCCCGAATACCAGATGAGCTCGGCCAGGGCCAGGGTACCGGCCAGGGCCGGATTGTCCTTCTGAATCGCCTCCAAGGTTGCCGCCGTGAAGGCGGCGTTCATCGAGAAGGCGAGTCCGGCGTCCCTCCAGCGCCCCAGGTACGCGTGCCCCGCCCCCGGCAGGACGGCGGCCAGGAGCCCGGCCGTCCAGGGGGATTTTTCGGGCAGGGGGGTGTTCGCCCGGATGTGCGCCGCCCCCTGAGCGGCCCGGCCGGCCAGGGCGCTCAGCGGGTCCAGCCCCCCCAGCACCCCTGCGGCGTCGTGCCACGAGCCCCCCCTGGCATGGGTCTCCCCCAGGAGGTACTGGGCCTTGCCCCGAAGCTCCGGGTCCCCCGTGGCCTCCATGGCCTGGGTCAAGGAGGAGCGGGCCTCCCCCAAGAGGCCCAATCGCAACTCACAAAGACCCGAGAGGTAGAGCGCCCGCGCGCGGTTCTCTCCCTGGACGCCGCGCCCCAGGAGATCCAGCGCCGCCCGCCGCCCCTGCGCCCACCATTCTCCCCGCACGTGGGCCTCGACGATCCTCATGCAAGCGTCCTGGCAGCGCGGGTCCTCCGGAAAATAGAACAGGAATCGCTTGTACTCGGTCACCGCCCGGTAGTACTCGCCGGCCCGGAAGAACTGCTCGGCCAGGGTCCACTGCCCCTCAGCCCCCCCGTGGCCCTGGGCCAGGAGCAGCGGGGGATGCCCCCACAAGATCCCCCCCAGGACGCCCCAGGCCAGAACCACTGCGGCGCAGGCAATGCGCACGGGTTTCGCTGCCCCCACGTATCCGGCTCCTTCGCTTACGGGACCAAGGAGATCAGGGCGCCTTCTTCTCCCGAGAAGAGAGCTCGGCGGCCTTGGCCCTGGCCAACTCCCGATGGGTGGCATCCGCCGGGGATTGCTGGACCACCTGGTACAGATCCAGGGCCTCCCTGGCCTTTCCCTGCCGCTCATACAGCAGCGCCAGATTCCAGACGGCCACTCCTTGAAAGGCGCTCCCCCCCTGGTCGCGCAGCTGCTGAAAAGCGGCGACCGCCCGATCCAGCTCTCCCTTGGAGCTCCACGTATACGCGATCCCCTCCAGGGCCAGGGCCTTCATCTCCGGGCTGTCCCCCCCCGACGCATCCCCAAGCGCGGCCTCATAGTCGTGAAGGGCCTCGTCGTAGCGACCCAGGGCGTGGCAGGCATGCCCCCGGTACAGCCGTGCCATCCACGCGGCCCGTGTCCCCGGGAAGCGCTGGATCACGGTCTGGAATCGGTCCACAGCCTTGCCCATGAGGTCTCCGGACGCCGCCGGATCCTGCTGCTCCGCCGCCCTCTTGAACACCTGCAGAGCCTGGGCCTGCAGCTCGTACGCCTGCCGCTCGTTGCGGGCCTGGTGAAGCCTCCATCCCCACGCGCCCACTCCCATGACCACCACGACGATGACCGCGGCCGTGACCCACTTGGCGTTCTCCCGGAGGAAGTCCATGGTGCGCGCCGTGGTGGTGATAAACTCGTCGGGTTCCTTGAGAAGTCTCTTGCGGTCCACCCGTTCCTTGGGCATGATCGGTTTCCCCTTGAGTTTCGAATTGTTAAATCATATCTGCCACCTTGAATGGTGTCAATGCCTTTCTCTCGAACGAGCGGGGCGCCTTGACACCCCCTCCGCCGGTGATAGACTGAACGGGCCGTCGGGCCCGCCGCCCGCGGCTCCCCGATCCCGCCCGCAGGCTTGGAGGCGTTCATGGACGACTCGGTCATGAAGGAGATCCTCGGTGCATCGCGCGTCATCGCCGTGGTGGGGCTCTCCCCCAAGGAGGATCGGCCCAGCTACCGGGTGGCCGCGTACTTGCAGGCCCAGGGATACCGGATCGTCCCGGTGAATCCGGCTGTCTCCGAGGTCCTGGGAGAGAGGGCCTACCCCTCCCTCGAAGACATCCCCCGCGACATCCGGGTGGACGTGGTGGATGTCTTCCGGCGGCCCGAAGATGTGCCCCCCATCGCGGAGCAGGCGGTGACCCGCGGGGTCAGGGCCCTGTGGCTTCAGGAGGGGGTGGTCCACCAGGAGGCCGCAGCCAGATCCAGGGCCGCCGGTCTCCAGGTGGTGATGGACCGCTGCATGCTCAAGGAGCACCGGCGGCTGCTGACTCCCGGCCCGTGAGGGGCGGCCGGCGAACCCCGGCCGGCTGCCGCGGCCTTGGATCTCCGCCTGCGTTCCCCGACGGACGGCGCCCGAGGCTCCGTCCATCCCCGCAGACGACCCATGGCATCTGACGTGCCGGGGACAGGGCCGCCCGGCCATCCGGCCTCTGGTGGAGGACGCTTGATGACCGATTACCGCAAGGCATACAGGACCATCATGGACGACCATTTTCCGGACGACCTGGTCATCCGCCTGGGGGACCAGACCCTGCTTTATCGCAAGCGCGCCTGGCGGATCCCGGACCCGGTGACGGGAGAGCTCGTCGAGAAGGGTCTTCGCTACGGGGACAACCCCGGCCAGGAAGCCGCCCTGTACGAGTGGGTGGGGGGCAATCTCCTGGTGGGGGATGCCCGGTACGTGGAGCCTGGCATGGGGCTCGTGAGCCGTGTCACCGAGGAGGATATGCTCCAGTCGGGCAAGCACCCCGGCAAGACCAACCTCACGGACGTGGACCGGGCCCTGCAGATCCTGCGCTATCTCCAGAAGGGCCCGGCGGCGGCCATCATGAAGCACAACAACCCGTCGGGGGTGGCCTACGGCCGGGATCTGGCCCACGCCTACGCCAGGGCCGACGAGGCCGACCGCATCGCCGCCTTCGGCGGCGCCCTGGTCGTCAACCGGCCCGTGGATCGGGATGCGGCCGAGCGCATCGCCCGCAACTACCTGGAGGTGGTGGCGGCCCCCGACTATGAGGAGGGCGCCGTGGACATCCTCAGGGCGCGCGGGAATCTCCGCATCCTGCGCGTCCCGCGCATGGACCGCCTGGGCGATTACCGGGACATGCAATACCTGGAGTTCACCTCCCTCCTGGATGGAGGTCTCATCGTCCAGCAATCGGCCCGGAACGCCGTACTGACGCCCCAGGACTTGAGACCCGCCCGGGCCCTGCATGGTGGCCGGGAGTTTCGTCCGGTGCGGGAGCCCACCCCCGAAGAGGCCGAGGATCTGGTCTTCGGCTGGGCCGTGGAGCAGGGCGTCACGTCCAATTCGGTCCTCTTCGCCAAGGCCGGGGCCACGGTGGGAATCGGGACGGGGGAGCAGGACCGGGTGGGCGTGGCCGAGATCGCCGTCTTCAAGGCGTACACCAAGTTCAAGGACGCCCTGTGCTTTCGCCGGCACGGCATCCCGTACAAGACCCTGGAGGCCGACATCCTCAGGGGGATGCGGGATGCCGATCTGAAGCGCGAGATCGACGAGGAGGCGAGGGTGCGCCATGGCGGGCTTCAGGGCGCCGTGATGATCTCCGATGCGTTCTTCCCTTTCCGGGACGCCGTGGACGTGGCCATCCGGGAGGGGGTCTGCGCCATCGCCCATCCCGGCGGGTCGGAGAGGGATCACGAATCCATTGAGGCCTGCAATGAGGCCGTCCCCCCGGTGGCCATGGCCTTCACGGGCCAGCGGGCATTCCGGCATTGACATGCCCGTGCACCCGTGGCGCACAGGAATGCTGCCTTTGGTGAATGCGCAGTCCTCCAAGAGGTGAAGGCATGTTCGAGACGTTGCTCCTGGAGTCCCGAGACGGGGTCTACACCCTCACACTGAACCAGCCCGAGAGCCGCAACGCCATGAGCTACCAAATGGCCGAGGAGTTCGAGGCGGCCGTCGCCCGTGTAGGGGCGGACCCCGAGGCCCGCTTTCTCATCCTCACGGGCGCGGGGGAGTCCTTCTGCTCGGGCGGGGACTTCGACACCATCATGAGGGACTTCGAACTCCCCCCCGTGGCCTTCAAGCCCCACATCCTGCGCTTCTACCGGCGGTTCCTCTCTTTGAGGGACCTGCCCGTCCCCACCCTGGCCGCGGTGAACGGCCATGCGGCCGGCGGGGGGTTCAGCCTGGCCCTGGCGTGCGACATGCGCGTTGCATCGAGCAACGCCCAGTTCATCATGACCTTCGTGCGGCTGGGCATCCACCCGGGCATGGGCTCCACCTGGGCCCTCCCCCAGTTGGTGGGCACGGCCCGGGCGTTCGAGATCTTCCTGACGGGCGATCCGGTCTCCGCCGAGGAGGCCCTGGCCATGGGCCTGGTGAACCGCGTGACGCCCCCCGAGGGGCTCATGCCCGAAGCCGAGGCCCTGGCACACCGCATTGCCTCCATGCCCCGCGTCCCGGTCCGCTACCTGAAGCAATCCATTTATATGGGGGCGAGGGCCGGATTGGATGCCATCCTGGAGTTCGAGTCATTCGGCCAGGCCGTCTGCTCCGAGACAGAGGACCTCAAGCAGGCCCTGGCCGCGTTTCAGAGGAAGCGGCGCCGAGGCCGAAGATGATGCCCCCCGGCTCCGAGCGCACCCCGAGCCTCTGGAACCCGCCGCCACAAACAACGCCATCGGGAGGAGTGGAACCCATGCCCAGCAAGGAAGGAACCGTGCAGAACCCCAAGCGGAAGCTGGAAGCCGTCAAGAAGGCCATCATGTTCGAGACCCACGGCCTGCGCTTCTACCAGGTGGCAGCCGAGCGCTGCACCAACCCCCGGGCCCGGGAGATGTTCTCGGACCTTTCTCGGGACGAGCTTCGCCACCGCCGGGAGCTTTCCAAGCAATTCCGCTCCATCCTCAAGAAGGGGAAATGGAGCCCGCCGCCCGCCTCAAAGGAGAAGGGCCTCAAGTTCAAGGACCCGGTGATCGACGCGGGCATGAAGAAGGACATCGACGGGGCGTGGTTCGATTCGGCGGCCCTGAATATCGGGCTCATGCTGGAGAAGCGGGCCATGGACTACTACCGCAGGCAGGCGGCGGCCGCCTCCGACCCCGAGATGAAGGCCATCTTCCAGTGGCTCCTGTCCTGGGAGGAGGGCCACCTCAGGCGGCTTCAGTCCCTGGAGCAGGCGTTTCGGGAGGAGATGTGGAACGAGGCCGGTTTCTGGCCCCTGGATTGAGCGCAGGCATGCGGTTATCCGACACGGGGGTGGCTCAGGAAAGCCGCCAGCCCCGGGGGATGGGGCTGCCCCGGTAGTACAGGGCGCCCGCCTCGTCCCGGGCGAAGTCCCCCCGGGCCAGGGCCTCCAGGGTCCGGGGAAATACCACCCAGTCCCCCTGCTCCTTGAGCCGCTCCTGGTTGACCGCCTCGGCCCGGGCCAGGTCCACCGCATCGCTCAGATCCCACTGGGGCTCCAGCATGACCGCCATGGGAGGGGAGATCATGAGGAGCCGCCCGCCGTCCACCACCGGCTCGATGATGTGGGTGGAGGAGGCGATGGTCTTCTCGCCCGCCGCCAAGGCGTCCCTCACGGCATGGTCCCCCACGAAGCGCCTGCCGCCACCGGGTCTCTCGATGGACAGGTCCGCAGGGTGCACGTTGATCCCCAGAAAGGCGCGGATGAGGGGCTCGGTGGCGATGCTCATGTACCCCCCGTAGGCGGCCACCTTGGCCCGAAACGGCGACAGGGCCAGGACCGTCTCCCGGTCGAAGGCCGCCCGGGCGTCCAGATCCCGCCGGGAGACGCCCCTTTTCGCGCAGTAGCCCTGGAGGTCCCGCACCACCACCGGTCGGTCATACTCCTTCCCGATGGTCACGGCCCGGCTCTCGGCCCGGTCGGAGAACAGCGCCACGACCTCGAAGGGAGGCGCCCCCTCGGCCGCGGCCAGGCGGGCCTCGTGCTCCAGGATCTTGCGGATGTTGGTCCCGGACCCGGACATCAAACCCACCACGCGCAGGGGGCCGTCCGAGGGGTCGTGCAAGGGAGTGAGATCCATCACGAGGGGGCTCCCGTCAGGGGGCCAAGAAGACCGGGCTTCCCCAAGAGGGGCGCAGAGGGTTCACGTCCGGACATCAGCCGCGGTTCCTTTCCCGCCATCCAGATGCCTGCGGCCTGTCGCTTGCCGCCTGTGCCCCATTGCCTCTCATTGATTTCCGAACGGCCTGTCCCGGCCACACTCCGGGCAGGTCCAGAGGACCTGGTTGCAGGTCATCCCCCAGAGGTTCTCCTGCATGCAGGCGGGGCAGATCTCGAACCCGCACGGGCAGCGCCAGCAGAAGGCCGATTGCACGCCGCAATACGGGCACGAGCAGCCGCGGCGCCCGACCCGGCCGCCGGGGGCACCCTCGCCCGAAGCCCGCCTCACGTATCGTCCCGATCCCTTCCGGCGTCGCCTCCCCCCGGAAGGACGCCCTCTTCCTGGCACCGCAGCCCGCAGACCCTGCAAAGGCCGTCGTCCCCCACGGATCCGACGCAGCTCTCGTCGGAACACAGGACCCGGTCCTCCCCGACCCCCTCCTCGTCGTCTTCCCACGCCTCGTCGGCCCCGGCCTCCGCCTCCTGGCCGGTCTGTTCCTCCTCAGCCGCTGCCGCGCCCTCCCCGCAGCCCGAGTTCAGGGCTTCACCCCCCGAGTACAGGGCCCCGCAGACCCGGCAGCACCCGTCCTCCCCCACCGAGCCCACGCACGATTCATCGGCGCACGCAAGCCGCTGTGCGCCCTCCGGCCCCTCTTCATCGTCGGGAAGGGCCCCCAAATCCCCACGGATCTTCTCCCAATCCTCAGAGCGTTTCCCCATGCCTCGCATGCGCCGTTCACCTCCCTCCTTGTCCCGCCAGCCTCTCCGCCGCGCGCCGCAGGCGCGCCGCCACCACCTCCCTTCCCAGTGTCACGATGACCTCGAAGAGGCCGGGGCCCACCGTCAGGCCCGTCACCGCCGTCCGGATGGCGTTGATGAGAAGCCCCGCCTTGACCCCCCATTTCTGGGCCGCCCCGCGGACCATCCCCTCCGCGGATTCGAGCGAGAAGGGCGCGAGGGCCCCCGTCTGTCCGGCCAGGTCCCGGAGCCACCCCTCCAGACGGGGGTCGCTGCACAGGTTCTTCTCCCACGCATGGGGGTCGATGGGGTAGTCGTCGGAGAAGTACGGGCGCCCCAGGGTGGCGAAGTCCTCGAGGGTGAAGAAGCGGGCCCGGATGAGATCCACGGTGTCCGCGAACCACTCTCGCCTCTCCTCGCCGTATGCGGGGTCCCACAGACCGTGTGCCCGGAGCCTTTCCTCCACCAGGGGCAGGAGATCGTCCAGGGCCATGCTTCGCAGATAATGGGCGTTGATGTTGATGGCCTTGGGGTCCGCGATGAATCGCGGGCTGTCCGGGTCGTAGTTGAACACCGAGTTAGCCCGGGAGAGACGCTCCAGGCTGAAGGCCTCGATCAGTTCCTCCCGGGACAGGATCTCCCGGTCGTCCCCCGGCGACCAGCCCAAGAGAACCATGAAGTTGCAGAAGGCCCACGGGAGAAACCCCCTCTCCCGGTAGTACCGCACCGTGACGACCTCGCCATGGATCCGCTTGGAGATCTTGCGGCGTTTTGGATCCAAGGTCAGGGACATGTGGGCGAAGGTCGGGACCTCCCATCCCAGGGCGCGGTACATGAGCACCTGCTTGGGGGTGTTGGCCCGATGGTCCTGCCCCCGGATCACATGGGAGATACGGTCCCGGTGGTCGTCCACCATGTTGGAGAGCAGGTAGATGGGAAGCCCGTTGGACCTCAGGATGACGAAGTCCTCAATGTCCCGGTGGGCCTTCTGCTCGGGTCCGAATACCGCATCCTCCCAGAGCACGGACCCATCGTCTCTGGGGACTTTGAAGCGGATGACGAAAGCCTCCCCCCGCCGGGCCCGGGCGTCGGACTCCTCCGGGGACATGCCCCGGCACGCCCCGTCATACTGGTACGATTCCCTGGCCTTGACCGCCGCCGCCCGCCTGGCCTCCAGCGTCTCCTTGTCGCAGAAGCAGCGGTACGCGTGCCCCGATTCCAGCAGCAGCCCGGCCACGCTGCGGTGCTCGTCGGCGTGCTCCGACTGCAGGTACGGCCCCTCGTCCCAGTCAATACCCATCCACTGCAGGCCCTCGATGATCTCGCGCATGGCCTCGGGCGTGGAGCGCTCCACGTCCGTGTCCTCGATGCGCAGGACCAGGGCCCCCCCGTGTCTGCGGGCAAAAAGCCAGTTGTAAAGCGCCGTTCTCGCCCCCCCGATGTGCAGATACCCCGTGGGCGAGGGGGGAAACCGGACCCGAACCGTCTCCATCCGCTCCTCCTGGCGGGACCCCGGCCGCGGCCATCGGCCATGCCGCCCGGCCCCCGATCAACTCCATGATTCTAGGACTGCCGGCGTCCGGACGCAACGAATCAGTGGCCCCAGCTTCCTCTCGTCGCGGAAAGGGGCGGGGGGCAAGGAGGGGGGCAAGTCCAAGATCCTTGGGGCCATGGCCCCGGCCGCCCGGCGCCAGCCCCGGCGGCCGCGCCTCACTTCAGCGAACTGTAGTCCACGCCGCGGCTGCGCCCCCGCACCTCCATCCATTGGGCCTCGTCCTCGGGCGGTACTGAGAGTTCGTCCCCGCCTTTGTGCACCAGCCGGATGGCCTCGGAGGGGCACGTGGTCACGCAAAGCCCGCAACCGATGCACCGCCTGCGGTCCACAACATAGGCCCCGTCCTGCCCGGAGATGGCCCGGACCTGGCATCGCTCGTGGGCGCAGACCCCGCACGCCACGCACCGCTGCGCATCGATCTCGGCGCGAAAGTGGGCGTTGACCAGCCCCTGTGCCTTTCCCAGCAGGTTGATCCCGCGCAGGATCCCGCAGCAGCAGCCGCAGCAGTTGCAGATGAAGTAATGGCCGTCCTGGACGTTCATGGTCATGTGGACGAGCCCCGCCTCCTCGGCGGTTCGGAGCACCTGGTATGCCTCCTCCCGGCTGATCTCCCGCCCGCGGGGATTGTCCGCGAACACGCCGGGAACCGGGGCGATGGCCATGCAGACCTCCAGGGGCTTGGGGCATGGTTTGTCCAACAGGCCGCGCTCCTTCTTGCAGATGCATTCGTGCAGCGCGAAGGACTTGCCGCCCTCGATGATGGCGGAGACCTGTTCATAGCGCAGGGGCCGGTGCTCCACCGGGATCTCCCGCTCAACGGGGATCACCTGCATGATGGGCGGCCCGTGGGAGATCATCTGAAGGCCCATGTACGGGGAGTACTTCTCGGCCAGCTCCGCGAACTGCCGGTCCATGCGCTTGAGCTGAAGCTCGTAGATGCCGATCACCCAGGGGATCAGCCGGAAATACGGGGTCCCCCCCAAGACGACCCTCAGGATCTCCCCCTTTTCCCACATGAGGCTCAACATCTCCTCCAGCCCGTCCAGGGGCCGTCCCGTTCGCCCGGCGATCTGCGGGGCCGTCTCGGGCGTCAATCTCAGATCGCACGCCAGGTCGGCCTCCTCGGGGGTGAAGATCTTCTGCAGGATGCGGATCTCCAGGCCGTCGGGCGTGGCCGGAAACCCGTTGGGAAGGGTGTCCAGGACCCTGGCCAGTCTTCGAAAAGAGTCCTCGCTCATGAAAGCCCTCCTGCGGGTCTTATTTCTCTGCGGGATGCCGGTCCGTGGGGCGCGCCTCCCACCTCAAAGCGAGGCCCCAAGGTCGCGGGCACGGCTCATGGCCCCCTCGTCCTTTCGGATCTCGCCCCGGTCGTACGCCGTGCCCAGGACCTCACCCGCCCAGACCATCCCCAGGTACGCCATGGAGCGACGGAACATCTCCGTCATGGGGCCGCAGGCCTCCGGCCCCTCCGCCGCGGGGACGACCAGGATCCCCTTCTTGCCCCGGAGCCGTCCCGTGGCCACATACGGCCTCAGCCGATCCACGAACAGCTTCATCTTGCCGGTGGGCCCGTACCAGTAATTGGGGGTTCCGAATACCAGCAGATCGGCGGCGTCGATCTTGGGATAAATGTCCTGCATCCCGTCCTCCAGGATGCAGACGCAGTCGCCCTTCTTGCACCGGCGGCAGTCGATGCAGGGCCCGATGGCATGCTGGTACAGGTGGATCTTTCGCGACACATGTCCCGCGCCCTTGGCGCCATCCAGCAGCTGGTCCACCAGGACATCCGTGTTGCCCTTCCTGCGCGGACTGCCGACAAAGGCGAGGATGCGCATCTTGACCTCCCTTGGCGATGGGCGGACCGTCTGGTACCCCTTCTCTTTGCCCAGGCCCACTGTATGGCACGCAACCGCACCGTGTCAACGCGATCCCGGCCCGGCCTCACGGCCGGGCCCCGCCTGGGCCTTGCCGGCTCTCAGGAGCCTGGCCGAGTTGCCGATGACCGTCAAGCTGCTTGCGAACATGGCCAGGACCGCCACAAGCGGATTCAGGACGCCCGCCACGGCCAGCGGGATCCCCAGGCCGTTGTACGCCAGGGAGATGAGGAGGTTCTGGCGCACGACCCTGCGGGTCGCCGCGGACAAATCCAGGGACTCCAGGACCTGCAGCGGGTCCTCCGCGAGCAGCACGACGTCCGATGCCTGGGCGGAGACGGCGGCGCGGGCGCCCAGGGCGAACCCCACATGGGCGCTGGCCAGGGCCGCCGCGTCGTTCACCCCGTCGCCCACCATGCCCACCGCTCGCCCCCGGGCACGAAGCCCGGCCACGATCCGGACCTTCTCCTCGGGGGGCGCCCCGCCCCGGAAATGCCTGATCCCCAGGGCCCTGGCCACGGCCCCCGTGGTCTCCTCGGCGTCCCCGGAGACGAGCCAGCACTCCATGCCTCTGGCCCGGGCCGCGTCGATGGCCTCCCTGGCCCCCGGCTTGGGCGCATCGCCGAAGACCAGCAGACCCCGGAGCTGCCCGCCGAACCCCACGAACACGGCGGTCTCCCCCTGCGCCTCCGCAGCCCTGGCCCGCGCTTCCAGCTCCGGGGGAATCGACAGGCCGCCGTGGCCCATGAGTTGCCGGTTTCCGGCCAGGACCTGCATGCCCCCCGCGGTCCCTATCACCCCCATGCCCGCCATGGCGCCGGACGACTCCGCATCCACCGGCTCCAAGGACCGCGCCCGGGCGCGCGCCATGATCTCCCCTGCCAGGATGTGGGTCGAGCCCGCCTCCACCGCTGCGGCCATCCGCAAGACCTCGTCCTGCCCGGCACCCCAGGGGATCACCCCCCGCAGCGTGAGCCTCCCCTCCGTCAGCGTGCCGGTCTTGTCCCACACCAGCACGTCCAGTCGGTGTGCCTCCTCGAAGGCGCCGGGGTTTCGGACGAGGATTCCCTTGGACCGGCCGGCCTCCATGGCCGCCACCTTGGCCAGTGGGGTCGCGACCCCCAGGGCGCACGGGCAAGATATGACCAGGACCGTCAGGGCGCGAAGCAGGGCCAGGTCCGCAGAGCTGGTTTGGGCCCAGACCCATGCGCCCGCGGCCAGGGCCATGATCGCCACGGCCGGGATGAACCAGCGCGTCAACCGATCGGCCAGCAGCTCCGAAGAGGATCGGGTCTCCAGGGCCTCGTCCACGAGTCGGAGGATCCGCCCCACCGTGCTCTCCCGCCCCACGCGCGTGGCGGCCACGCGCATCTCCCCCTCCGCCAGGAGCGTCCCCCCCATCACCTCCTGGCCCGCCCCGCGGATCACCGGTCGGGTCTCGCCCGTGACCACGGACTCGTCCACCCGTCCCTGCCCCTCCACGATGCGCCCGTCCACAGGGATCCTCTCCCCGGCCCGGATGAGACACTGGTTCCCCGGCTGGACCTCCTCGACCCGGACCCAGGCCTCCCGCTCCCCGTCCGCCACGCGAACCTTGGTCGCCTCCGCCTCCTGGAGGCCCTGGAGCCCCCTGGAGATGACCCGGCGGGCATGACCCTCCATGCGCTTTCCCAGCAGGACGAGGGTGACCAGCATGGCTGCCGTATCGAAATAGAGGTGCAGGCTGCCCCGAGTCATCTGCACCAGGCTGTACGAGAAAGCGGCCAGGGCCCCCAGGGCGATGAGGGTCTCCATGACGCTCCCCCCGCAGCAAAGGGCCGCCCACGCGCGTCTGAAAACGGGCGCCCCGCCGTAGAAGATCACCGGGGTGGCCAAAGCCGCCATGGGCATGGCGAGGTACCCGATCCCCCCGGGACCGAGATCCGAGAGAAACCCCGCGTACAGGGCCCATGAGATCATCATCACGTTGGCCGTGAGCACGAGGGAAACGCCCAGCCTGACGACTTCCCGCCTCTCGTGGGGAGATCGCTGATCAGGGGACTCCGGCGGCGAGGCCCCGTACCCCAGGGCAGCAATCCGTCCCAGGATTTCCTGGGGTGTCACCCACCGGGGATCGTACCGGAGCCTCGCCAGATCGGCTGCGAACAGGACTCTGGCTTCCCGGACCCCGGGGGTCCTGCGCAGGATCTCCTCCACGAGCCAGGCGCAGCTCGGACACCACATGCCGCTGATCCGAAGCAGCAGCGGCAGATCCTTGACTTCCCGCCCCCCCGCCCCCCACGCATCCCCTTCCTGCCGGGGCGGCGGCCCGGCGCCCTGGGGTCGGGAGATGAGCCCCATTTTCGCGCCGAGGCGGTACAGGTCTGTGTCCCGCAAGTCCCCGGGGGCGCCCCTGGGATCGGCGCAGAGGATCTCGAATACCCTCCGGCATCCCACACAGCAAAACGCGAGGTCCCTGCCGGCCGCTGCACCCCGGATCGGGAAGCGCCCCACCGGCAGACCGCACAGGGCGCAGGGCACCCGGGCGTCCGGACCCTGTCCAGGGCCGGGGGCCGGCTGTGCATGGGCTTCGTGGGTGGGGGAATGGATGTCCATGGCCTTTCCAGCCCGTTCCCGGCCGGGGAGTCAGTGTCCTTCGAGACGGGTCTATGCCGTGGCCCCCCGAAAGACGAGGACGAGGCCCATGAGGAGCACGGAGGCGGCGGCCAGTCTCTGGCCCAGCAGCCGCACCCGGAGGGAGAGGATGGAGGCCGGGATGCCGACCAGTATCAGGACGGGGGAGGTGCCCGCCCCGAAAAGGAGCATGGCCAGGCCCCCCCGGACGGGGTCCTGGGTGGCAGCCGAGGTGACGACCATGGCCCACGACAGACAGCACGGGAGGAGGCCGGTGGCCATCCCCAGACCCACCCTGGCCGCCATGCTCGGGGAGCTCAGGAGTCGGCTCATCCAGCGGCCCGAGAGGCCCGCCGACGCACCGCCCCAGGCCAGGGGCATGGGCAGGAGCCCCAGGAGCCCCAGGCCAAGGAGCACCAGCAGGGCGCCCCCGGCCATGCTCACCGCCCCGCGCAGGTCCAGAGTCAGAAGGGCCACGTCCAGGAAGCGGGTCGCCCAGGCCCCCGCGGCCCCCAGGGCCGCGTACATGGCCAGACGCCCCGCGTGGAACAGGGCGTGGTCCCCGAGCAGCCGGACCGGACCCGCCCCATGGGCC
>CAZEPJ010000019.1:49203-61627 GCA_964514105.1 uncultured Desulfarculaceae bacterium
CGCGTGGAACAGGGCGTGGTCCCCGAGCAGCCGGACCGGACCCGCCCCATGGGCCTCCCCACTGGCCCGACGGCTCCCCAGTCCGTACGCGGCCACCAGCGGGCCGCACATGCCCAGACAATGAAGGCTCCCCAGCAGCCCCACCACCAGGGGAAATGCCACATCAGAGAACATCTACCCCTCCGGAGGCCTCGCCAGGGACCTTATGAACTGAATGATGGCCCATCGATCGGACTCGGCAACCGTGTGGGCCAAAGGGGGCGATCTCTTGCCGCCCAGGCTGATGACGAGGAAGAGCTCGCCGTCGAGCCGTCGCTGGACGTCGGGGCCCCGGAGATCTGCCGGAAGGGGATGGAAGCTCTGGCCCACGGTGCCCCGGCCGTCAGCCTTAGGGCCGTGGCACATGGCGCAGTAGTGCCCGTACTGCTGCGCCCCCCGGCTCACCGTGGCCCGGTCGAACGGCAGGGGATTTCGCAGGGCTTCGGGCCCGCCTGCCCGGACCATCTCGATGCCGCCTTCCACAGGGACGGTGCCCCTGGGCATCTCGGGCAGCCGCATCTCGTACGTGTTGACTGACTCCTGCTCCTTCATGCGGGCGTAATCGCAGCCCCAGAGCGACCACACCACGAGGGCGCACGCCGCGGCCGCCCTTGGGTGCGGGAGCCCGATACGCATGCCCCGCAACGCCCCGCCCGTTTCTCTTGCTGCCTGCCGCACCATCCCCTGTCACCCTCTCTCATCGATCCACGTGCTGGGGGACCGGGGCCGGCGCATCCCGGGGTTCCGTGGAGTACGGCGACTGGCCCGGGATGTCCTGAACCGCCCCGAAATCCCATGCCGGGGGCCCCTTGTCCCCCACCGTCCAGAAGACCGCCAATCCCCATCCAAGGAAGAGCAGCCCGATGAGGATGGGGATGAGCCAGCCGCGCAGGTGGGATCCGCGGCCCCCCCGGGGAACCCCTCCTTCCTCCTGTGGCTCGACACTCATGTCCTCCTCCACGTTGAGCCCCAGACCCCCCGCAGGCCGCCGCTGGGGGCCTGTGGCCGTGTCCCGACCGTTCCTCGACTCGCCGGGCTGTTCATCCCCGACCCGCCTGGCGGCCTCGGATGGCGGGATCCGCCGACGCGCGGCGCCGTGGCACATGGTGCCCGGCAAGACCTCCCATGGCGCCTCACGGCACCGCCCCCCCCCACACAGGTTTCGATCGCCGTGGCTCAGAAAGGCGGGCCGGACACCCCGGTCATCAACACGTACGCCACCGCCCAGATTGCGAACCCCACGTATACAAAGACCAGGATGGGCGGCACGGGGTGTCTCGCGGCCCGGATCCCCTCGGGGTACTCCTCCATCTTGCCTTCGTCCTCCTCGCGCCGGTCATAGGTCGTGCCCCCGAAGGCCACGTACAGGAGCACCAGCGCCGCAATCCCCAAGAACACGAGGAGCACCACGTACTGAAGATCCAGTATGGGGAAATACCGCATGAGCCCCCCCTACCCCTTGAGGTTGACCAGCGCCAGGATCACCGCCCCGGCCATGGCCCCCGCGCCCAAGGCCGCGATGATCCAAAGTGCGTACAGCTCGGGGATTCGCCCCAGGGGCCGCTCCTCGTTGCCCGCGTGGCATTCACCGGCCAGGGGAAGAAAGCGCGCCCGACCCTGCTCCTCGAACTGGCCGGAGCGAAGGGCCCAGAGGAAGGCGGCCAGGCTCCCCAGGACCCCCACCACGATGAGCGCGATCCAACCCGCGAAGTACACGCTCAGCGCCCTTTCTCGGGCCCTTCCCAGGCCGATGGGATGCCCCTGGGCTGGGCCCCGGCGTCGCTGCGCCCGATGAATGTGACGGCCACGTAGTCGCCCACGTCCCAGATCTTCTCCGACTCCAGCTCCCGCTTGAAGTAGGGCATGGCCGTGCCCGTGATGCCGTGCATGATCTGATAATACAGGATCCCGCCCGAGATCCCCCTGTCCTTGAGCAGGGTGAAATTCAGGGGCGGCGGGTACAGGTACGGCTGGGCCGGCCCCATGCCGTCCCCGATGGGTCCGTGGCATCCGATGCAGAACCCCTGGTAGATCCGCTGCCCCCGGGCCAATCCCGGCGGCGTCGTGGGATACGGGTTGGGGAGCTTGCGCCACGGCTCGGGGACCATGGCGTGCAGCCATGCCACGTTGGCGTCCGGCCCGGCCTCGTAGGCCTCGACGGCCTTGCCCTTCCAATACCGCTGCCGCTCCATGCGCTGGTCGGCCCCCTTGAAGCCAAGGCTTTGCTTGTACGCCACCAGCGCCCGAATCCGCTCCCGTCCCAGAAAGGCCCATGGCGGCATGATGGACTCTGGCCGCGTATACCGCGGGTTCATGAAGTGGGCCAGGTGCCAGTCGTCCGGATGCTCGCCCCCCGCCTGGGAGAGGTCGGGGCCCGTGCGGGCCGATCCCAGCTGGTGGGGCCTGTCCGTGACGTAGTCACCGGCCTGGGCGACGCGCTGGGCCCCCAGGTCCCAGTCCAGGGCCCGGATGTATTGGCTGTGACAGTACGAACAGCCATTCTGGATGTAGATCTGCCGGCCTTGCGCCTCCAGGGGAGTCAGCGGCCGGAAGGCCTCCGATGGTCGGTCGCTCTGGGTCACCCCGGGCAGGAACACGGCCACGAAGAAGACCGAGGCGAAGATGATGAGGCAGCCGCCCACCAGGAGTCCTGGCGTCATCCTCACGGCGCCGCCTCCTTTCCCACCCGGAGGCTCATGTAGATGTTGTAGAGTCCTATGCAGGCCCCCCCCACGATGAGCAGGCCCACCGACGCACGCACCACCATCCAGAGGTGGATCTGTGGCAGGACGCGGTACACGGTCTCGCCGTTGAGCCACCCGTGCCCCTGGACCAGCCCTGCGATGGTCAGCACCGTGAAGAACCCCGTGATGCCCACCAGGACCAGCCAGTACTGGACGTCGGCCAGGCGCCGGCTGTACAGGGGCCTTCCCGTGATCCGGGGAATGATGAAGTAGATCCCGCCCAGGGCCGTGAGACCGGCGAAGCCCAGCACGCCCATGTGGGCGTGCGCGATGACCCAGTTGGTGAAGTGGGTGAGGCGCTGCACGTACGGCAGCGCCTGGAGGGGCCCCTGCAGGCAGGTCATGAGGTACCAGACAGTCCCGGCGAAGACGAACTTGCCTCCCAGGTCCGAGTGGATGGCCCCCACCCGCCCGCGCATGGTGAGCCAGAGGTTGACCAGCACGGTCATGACGGGGATGAGCATGCCCACGCTCCCCGTAATGGCGATGACTTTGAGCCAGGTGGGAGCCGGGGCCTGGAGCAGGTGGTGGGTGCCGATGTGGGAATACATCATGAGGATGGACCAGAAGCCGATGAGGGAAAGGGTGTGGCTGTAAAGGGGGGCGCGGGAGACGATGGGCACGATGTAGTACGCCAGGGCCACGGACAGGGGGGTGAAGAAGAAGCCCAGGATGTTGTGCCCGTAGAACCACGCCAGGATGGCGTCGGGGATGCCGGTGATGGAGCCCGTGTCCGGGTTCCAGACGGCGTTCCCGAAGAAATAGCTGAAGAACGTGAAGATCACGGCCCCCAGCACGTACCAGACCGAGACGTAGAGCAGGTTCTCCTGGCGTCCTCGCACCGTCTGCATCAGGTTGTAGAAGACCAAAGCGAGGACCAGCAGGACCCCCAGGTCGATGGGCCAGATGAGTTCGGCGTACTCCCGGTTCTGGGTGCGGCCCATGGACAGGGTCACGACCCCGGCGGCCAGGGCCAGGTTCCACAGCCAGACGCACAGCCGACCCACCGCCTCGCTGTGCAGCGGCGCCCGCACCAGGGTGGGCACCAGGTAATGGGCCCCGCCGATCAGGGCCGAGCCCACGAATCCGAACATCACCAGGTTGGTATGCACCTGGCGGATCCGGCCGAAGACGAGCCAGGATAGGTTCCCCAAGAGGTCGGGCGCCACCAGCTCGATGGCCCCCGTGAACCCGGCCACGGTGCCCACGACCATCCAGAAGGCGGAGGAGAGGAAGAAAGCCTTCACGCTGGCGTGGGTTTCTTGCTTCGACGTAGGCAACGCCAAAACCTCTCTCGGAGTAATCGCCCAAAGTGAGCTAGAATGCCTGGAGTGCCTGGAAGTTGGGGACACACCCGCAGGCACCTCTAATTATGACACGCCAGCCAGCAGTCCACCTGGGCGCCGAGGCGCTGGTGGCAGCCGATGCAAAAGCCCATCTTGAACTCGACGGGGATGAGGCGGTCGAGCTTCTTCACCTCCCCGTGGCACACGGCGCAGTCGATCCCCCGAAGGACATGGGGCTCATGGTTGAACTTGACGTGATCCGGCAGGTAGTAGATCCGGACCCAGGGCACGGGCGTTTGTGTCTCCAGGTGCCAGCGTTCCTGAACGATCTGGGGGTGAAGGGGGATGATGTGCTCGTGGCAGTGGAAGCATTTGGACACCTCGGGGATGCCGGCATTGTGCGAACGCTCCACGTAGGGGTGGCAGTAACGGCAGGAGATCTCCTTGACCCCGGCGTGGACGCGATGGCTGAAGTAGATGGGCTGCCGGGGCCCGATGCCCGCGTGGGGATGCACGTAGAAAAAGTAGAGCATGGCCACGAGCAGCAGCCCCGCAAGCCACAGCAGGACATAGGCGCCCGACCTGCCGGTCCTTTCCCTCTCCTCCTCAGCCATCTTCCCCCGCTCGACCCCTCGCCCCGATCACCTTGCCTCCGTCTCCCGCCGCCTCCATGGTGAACTCGCGAAAGAACGGATCCGAAATCGGCATCAGCGGGAAGCGCTCCAGGAACCCAAGGACGCTCAGGCCCACCAATCCCAGAAACCCTGCGGTGACAGCCACCTCCAGGAGCCCCAGGGGGATCCCCTCTCCTCTCCAGGTGGAGGGGACCACCAGGAGAAACCGCTCCAGCCACATGCCGGCCAGGACCACACCGGCCAGGACCACCATGGGTCCCCTCTTCATCTTGATCTTCCGGCTCAGGAGCACTACGAAGGGCACCGCGAAGGCGCACCCGAGAACGGTCCATGCCAGGGGCTCCCACGGGGTCCCCCGGATGCGCAGGATCACGTACCGGGTCTCCTCGGGGAGGTTCCCGTACCAGATGACCAGGAACTGGGAGTAGAAGAAATCCCCGGTGGCCAGACAGAAGGCGAAAAGGAGCTTGCCCAGGTCGTGAAAAAGCTTGGGCCCCGCCACCCCAGGGCCATCGGCCCTTCCCAAGACCACCCAGGACAGGACCACCAGGCCGGCCAGCCCCGTGTAGAAGCTGCCCACGAAATAGTAGGCCCCGAAGAGCGTGCTCAGCCAGTGGGGGTCCAGGGACATGATGAGGTCGAAGGCCAGCAGGCTCATGACCAGGGCGTAGACGATCCCCAGGATGGGCGAAAGGACGACCTGCGCGCGCCATCCCTTGCTGACGCGGGCTTGATCCCCCGCGGCCAGGGCCAGGTCGCTGCGCACGGAGAAATGGACCAGGGAGAGCGAGAGGCCCGTCAGGACGAGGAGTCCAAACCCGTCCCTGGCGAAGAGAAATCCCGCCTCCAGCCACATCTCCTTGCCGTGGACGGGTTCATGAATCCAGGAGAACAACGCCTCGCGCCCCAAATAGAGGACCCAGAACAGGACGAACGCCAGGGGCAGAAAGGCCCCCAAGGCCTCGGCCAGCCGCTTGACGGGCCTCCCCCAGCGGGCATTGGTCATGTTCAGGACCGCCACGAAGACCACGGCGCCGCAGCACAGTCCCGTCCAGAAGACCCAATTGACGAGGTAGGCCTGCCACGCCCTCTGGGCCTCCCCTGTGGCCAGGGAGACCGCGAAGGCCACCAGGCCAGAGACGCTCAGGGCCCCTGAGAAGCGATGCCACCGTCTGCCCGTCTCCAGGGGGGCGATGCGCTCCGGGCTGCGGCCGGGGTCAACCATGGATCTCGCGGACCTCCTCGGCGCCGGCCTCCCGCAGGAGCCTGGAGACCTCTGCCCAGCCGGACCGGGGACATCCCACCAGGATCCCGAAGCGGTCGTGGCTGAATCGTGGATCGTACCCATCGGGCAATCGAAGCCTCGGCATGCGGTTGTTGAGCAGCATCCCCACGAGGGTCGAGAGGAACCCCAGGAGGATGGTCATCTCAAATCCCACCACCACGAAGGGCACCCACGGGAGCAGCGGCTTCCCGCCGGTGATGAAGTTCCACTGGGCGATGGTGAAAACCCCCAGCCCGATCCCCCCCGTGAAGCCGGCCAGGCCTCCCAACAGGGTGAAGTAGCGGACCGGACTGGTCCTGGCCCCCAGGGCCTCCTGGATCTCGTGTGAGGGCGTGGGAGAGAAGACGGTATGGACCTTGATCCCCGCGCCCTTGAGGGCCTCCAGGGCCCGCAGGAGGTCATCCAGGTACGCGAAAACGGCCAGGATTCCGGGATCCGTTCTCATGGCCATCGGATCACTCCCCCTCTGCCCGTCCTGCCCTTTTCCACTGCCTCATCGCCATGGCCGTGGTTCGGCGATCGGCGGGGTCATCCTCTCGTCCCCGCGTCCCCGTGTCTCCTCGTCCTGCCTTTCCCCGTGTCATGCCCTCCTCCGGCTCGGCACCTCCAGCGCCTCTTTGATCTCGGTCATGGAGACCGAGGGGACGAACTTGGCGAAGAGCAGAAACAGGAAGAAGAAGAGGCAGAACGAGCCCGCCATGATGCCCAGCTCCACCCAGGACGGGCTGTAGAGCCCCCACGCGTGGGGGATGTACTCGTGGGCCATGGAGCCCACGATGATGACGAAGCGCTCGTACCACATGCCGATATTCACCAGTACCGCGATGCCGAAGAGCCAGCCCAGATGGGTGCGCACGCCCTTGAAGAAGTACGCCAGGGGCGCCACCGAGTTGCACACCACCATGATCCAGAACTGGGGCGCGTAGCTCCCCACAGCCCGCCAGATGAAGGTGTCCCGCTCGAACATGTTCCCACTGTACCACGCGATGAAATACTCGACGCCGTACGCATACCCCACGATGAGACCCGTGAAGATGATGGTCTTGGCGATGCTCTCCAGGGTCTCCAACGTGATGAACGCCTCGAAGTGGAAAACCCGCCGCAGGGGGATCATGAGCATGATCACCATGGCCAACCCCGAATGGATGGCCCCGGCCACGAAGTACGGAGCGAAGATGGTGCTGTGCCATCCCGGCACGATGGACAGGGCGAAGTCCCACGACACCACGCTGTGAACGGAGATGACCAGGGGGGTGGCGAAGGCCGCGAAAAACCCGTACGCGGCGCCGTAGTTGCGCCACTGGTGGTGGCCGCCGTGCCAACCCAGGGCGAAGAAACCGTAGATCCGCCGGCGCCACCCGGTGCTGCTGTCCCGCACGGCGGCCAGATCCGGGACCATGCCCATGTACCAGAAGAGGCTGCTGACGGTGAAGTACGTGGAGATGGCCAGGAAGTCGAAGACCAGGGGCGACTGGAAGTTGGGCCAGAGGTTCCGCTGATTGGGATACGGCACGATCCAGTAAAAGATCCACACCCGCCCCAGGTGGATGAAGGGGAAGAGGCCCGCGATCATCACGGCGAAGACCGTCATGGCCTCGGCCGCCCGGGCGATGGCCGTTCGCCATCTCGCCCGGAGGAGAAAGAGGATGGCCGAGATGAGGGTCCCGGAATGGGCGATGCCCACCCAGAAGACGAAGTTGACCAGATAGAGCCCCCAGTTGACCGGGTGCATGATCCCGGCAACCCCCATGCCGGTGAGGATCTGGTAGCCCCAGCAAGCCGCCCCCAGAATGACCCCCAGGAAGCACAAGCCCACCAGGGCATAGTAGGGCTTGCCGGGCGGAGTCAGGTTCCGCAGGACCCGGCCGTTGACTTCCGTGTACGCGAGGCCCTCCATGGGGTCACGCCTCGAGGTCTTGCAAGACCCGCTTGAGATAGATCACCGCGGGCTTGGTGTTCAGATGGCCCAGAACTTGGTAGGCCCTGGGTTCCCCGATCAATCGGGACACCCGGCTCTCCGGGTCCATGAGGCTCCCGAAGACCAGGGCTTGGGTGGGGCAGGTCTGGACGCAGGCCGGCGTCACTTCACCGTCCCGCACCTTTCTCCCCTCGTTCCGGGCCGCGTTCCTGGCCTCCTTGATCCGCTGGACGCAGAAGGAGCACTTCTCCATGACCCCCTTTTCCCGCACGGTCACGTCGGGGTTTAGCTGCAGGTGCAGGGGCTCGGGCCGGGTGAAGGTGAACCAGTTGAAGCGCCGCACCTTGTAGGGACAGTTCTGGGAGCAGAATCGGGTCCCGATGCACCGGTTGTAGATCTGGTTGTTGAGCCCCTCGGGGCTGTGGTGGGGGGCGAAGACCGGGCAGACCGCCTCGCACGGGGCGTTGTCGCAGTGCTGGCAAAGCATGGGAACGAAGCGAACCCCAATGCCGCCGGCCTCGACATAGCGCTCGATGCGCAGCCAGGACATCTCCCTTCCCCCCAGCACCCGCTCCTTGCCGACGATGGCAACGTTGTTCTCCGCCGCGCAGGCCACGGCGCAAGCGCCGCAGCCCACGCAACGGTCCAGGTCCACCACCATGCCCCATCGGTAGTCCCTGTGGCCGTGGGGCGGGTAGAAATCCTCCCTGGGGTCGTATCCCTCGGGCAGGGGAAGCCTGAGGTGGGGGGCCCTCCCGGCCCGCCGGGCCTCTTCCAGCTCGGCCAGGGAGACGGCCTGGGCGATGCCGCGGCCGTGCTGGTACGGGCTGCCGTCGGTGTGGGCCAGGGGAACGTTGCGCCCGAGCGGCTCCGCCACCACGCCCGACACCGCGGACAGGCAGGCCCCGGCCTCGTCCACGTTGGGAGAGAGGATGGAAGCGGGACGTCCCGGCAGTCCCTCGGCGAATCTCCCCAGCGCCCAATGCCCCTGGCCCAGGGGAACGGCCAGGGTGTCCGGGGCCATCCCCTCGTACGGATATGCGGGCAGCTCCAGGGTCCCGTAAGCGGACTTGAGGCGAACCAGGTCTCCCTTCTCCACCCCCAGCCGCCGTGCGTTCTCCGGGTGCATCTCCACCCAGTTGCCCCAGGTGATCTGGGTCACCGGATCGGGCAGCTCCTGCAGCCAGGGCCGATCGGCACCCCGTCCGTCCAGGAACTGCACCGTGGGATAAGCCACAGCGTGAAGGGCCCCGGCCTCGGCACCGGGTCCCTGAAACAAGAACTCCGAGGGTTCGGACTGGGACTCGGCCGGCTCCGCCCCGTCGGTCTGCCAGATCCCCCCCCTGCGCAACGCCTCCTGCCAGAAGGCCTCGAAGGGCCCCTCAGGGCCCAGGGCCGCCCACTTGCGCTGCCACGCCTCTCGGAGAAGGGCGTGGAAGTCCGGCCACGGGAAGCGGTGAGCAAGTCCCATACTCCTTCCCCAGGCCAGGAGCACCTCCCCCAGGTGCCTGGTGTCGAACATGGGCCCCATGACGGGCTGCATGAGGCCAAGGACGCCCCTGCGAGGGGAATAATCCCCCCAGGATTCCAAAGGAGTGTGGGCCGGAAGGATGAGATGGGCCTTTCGGCCGGTCTCGTCCATGCTGCTGGAGAGGCTCACCACCAACGGCACCCGCCCCATGGCCTCTTCGAACTCCCACCCCGGGGGGAGCGAGTACACGGGGTTGGCCTCGTGGACGATGAGAACGTCCACCTCTCGCCGCATCATGCGCTCGGCCAGGGCCTTCATGTCGCGGGACCTGCTGGCCTGGGAGAGACTGGACAGATGCTTCAGGTCGATGGCCCCCCGGGATCCTGCCACCGCGGTGCACAGGAGGTTGGCCGCCACGGCCGTCTCCAGGGCGCCGGGGTCGGCACAGGCGAGTCCCCCGGCCAGGGCCAGGGGCCTCCGGGCCCGGGCAAACCGCCTCGCCACTGCCCGGATGGCCTCCTCGGCCACCCCGGTGCGGTTCACCACCGCCTCCAGCGGCCAGTCCCTGATGGCCAGGGAGATGGCCCTCTTCCGTTCGGCGCTGAGCTCCTGCACCGCCCCCTCTTCCAGGATGACGCGGAGCATCCCCAGGGCGACGAGGTGTTCCCCCCCGGGCTGGACCGGGATCCAAAGATCCGCATTGGCGGCGGTCTGGGAGAGGCGGGGACCCACGTACACGCAGAATCCCTTGGGTCCCTCTTGGGGGGATCGGAACTCGGAGAACTGGCGGGCGTACTCAACCGGGGAGAGCCAGGTCCCCAGGAAATCGGCCCCGAACGAAACGATCAAATCGCACCGATCCAGGCGGTATGCAGGGATGCCGTCCACACGGAAGACCGTGTCGCAGGCCTTGCGCAGCGGCTCATAGGCCAACGGCTCGTACTGGATGTGCACCCCGGTGCCCAGCTCCTCCAGGAAGATCCGCACCAGCTCATTCTGAGCTCCGGTCATGAGGCCGGTGAGGAAGACCACCCGTCCCCCACCTCCCTCGGCCCGGACCCTGGCCAGTCGCTCGGCCACGACCCTATCCGCCTCCTGCCACGCCGTGGGGCGATGCCCGCCGCCTTGGTCAAGGGCCATGGGGCCCCTGGCCCGATCCGGGTTGTACAGTCCCTGAAGCGATGCCTGGCCCCGGGCGCAGAGGCGCCCCTGGTTCACGGGGTGCTGGGGATTGCCCTCCACCTTGATGACTCGGCCGTCCCGGTTCTTGGCCAGGATGCCGCAGCCGGCCGGACACTCCCGGCAGGTGGTGGCGTACCAGCTCGCCACGCCCGGCACCACATCCTCGGGCGGGATGATGTACGGGATGAGTTTGCGGGCGGACTCGGAGGAGCACCCGGCAGCCGCAGTGGTGCCGCTGATCCCGAGGACCTTGAGGAAATCCCGACGACGCAGGTCAGCCATTGACCAATCCCTGGGGGGCTTTACCGTCAGATTATAGGGGACGATCTTGGGCCTGCCAAGCGGTCTTTGGCGTTATGCATGATCGCGAAAAGGGTTCTCTATGAGGACGCCTTCAAGCCGTTGACCATGTGCCAAGTCCTCGGTAAGGATCTTCTCCGCATGGGCCCTACAGGCCGCCGCCACGATGAGGGCGTCCCAGAAGGAAAGGCGGTGCCGCTCCTCGATTTCGGACGCATGCAGGATCGTTGCCGAATCGTTGGTCTCGATGGGCCAGAACAGGTAGTTCTCCACGATGCCTCTGGCCCTTGCCAAAGGGAGCGGGTTGGGGATCTTCCGGGTAACATTGACGTAGAATTCCTGTAGGACCTGGGTGCTGATCACCCCGGTCCCCTCTTCCCAAACATCCTCCAGCACCCTGGCTGCCGCGACCCGTTTGGGACCGGCGTCCAGGTCGTGGGCGTAGATCAGAATATTGGAGTCGATGAAAACCCTACCGGGCATGCAGTTCCTCCCTCGATGCTCGGATCTCGCCGCCCAGGTGGAATCCAGCCCGCAGATCGGCCAGCGCCTGGGCCTTGGCGCGCTCGTACTGTTCGGCAACCTCGATGGTCCGCTCCAGTTCCTGACTCAACAGACCGCTGATGGACGTATTTCGCTGGGCAGCGATGATCCTGGCCCGCTTGATGAGCTCCTTGTCCAGACTGATGGTGATGTTCTGTTTCATCGCGCCTCCCCCACCCGTCAGTGCACGCAATCCACGTATAACACGTGAATTACGTGGATTCAACCATCGGGAGAGCGGAGCCGTTGAGTGCTGCATCAACAGGCCTCAGCCCTACTTGGGAGGGTCAGGTCCGCCAGCCTGCCACTTCTCCCAAAGCCCGAGACTTCTCAGAAGGGCCTCGAACGCAGAGCCCGCCTCGCCCCCGCCGCCGGGCCTCGGCGCGTGAAGCCCTCCCACGTCGTCGGCCCGACTCTCCGACGGATTCGTGGACACGCTTCCTGAGGTTCCGCCAACAACAGGGCGTTCCTTGTCATCCGCACCGGTCGCGGTCCCAAAGGCGCGGCCGACCAGGTCCCGCTGTTGTTGCGTGATGCGTGGGTGCCGCGGCAGGCGATTTCGTGCGCCCACGTCTCCTCCTCCACGCCCCCCAGGATCCGTATTTGGGTCACCGCCGGGGAGATCCCGTTCCTCGACGACATCCGGCACGACCTCGACCTCGCCGATGGTGACGACCCCCCTGACGCTGCCAGAACCGGAGGATCCCGAGGAGCCCTTCTTACCGTCGTCCGTCTTCTTTACTTCCGAAGAGCCCTTCTTCCCGTCATCGGTCTTCTTGGTCTCGGAATCCGACGACCCCTTTGTCCCCCCACCCTTCCCGGGCTCCTTCGAGTCGCCGCTCTTCGAACCGCCTTTCGCGGGGCTGTCGGGTGTCACTCCCCCTCCCCCGCCGCCTCCTCCAACCGTACCACCCCCATCGCCCCAATGGCCACCGCCCCCACCACCACCTCCACCGGAGCCCCCCCAGGGGGAGTAACCGCCCGACGGCCCGCCGCCGGAACCACCCCCTGCGCCGCCAAC
>CAZEPJ010000020.1:0-61161 GCA_964514105.1 uncultured Desulfarculaceae bacterium
CAGGAATGGTGGATTTGACCAATCGCGAATCCCCGCCTATAATGGCAGGCTGGAAAAGAGGCACGTGCGAGCCTCTGTCGGAGACAAGATGGGGCGGTCGAGTGCCCGGCAACGGGTCTTGCGGTTCATCGACCGCGCTTTCACTCCTCAGTTCTCCAGGGCGAGTCAGAGGATCTGACGGGAGAGGCCGGCGAGAGCCGAAAGCCGAGGGCCGAACCCGGGGGGAGATCCCTACCCCCTTGAGGATCGGCGGCGACGTGAGGTGCGGCTATGGGCGCCAAGGCGCGGTTGTTCTGGTTGAGGCGGTTCGCCTCCCACGTATTTGTGGTGAGCTGCCTGGTGGTGACCTGTTGCGTGGGGGTGGGATTGGGTGCTGCGGCCGGCGTGCTCAAGCTTCAGGACGTCTTCTCGAGCGCCGCGTCGGTGCGGCCACCACCCTCCTCGCCATGGGGCAAGGACCTCAAGGTGGCGCGGAAGTCCTTTCCGGTCAACGGCTCGGGCTCCGTGGAGCCCTGGGGGAGGGAGGAGATCCGCTGGTTCGTCGCCACGTACGTCAAGGACCTGGGCCCCGGACAGCGGATGGAATTGGTCCGGGCCATCCACGAGGAGTGCCGCATCTTCGGATTGGCCCCCCAGCTGGTGTTCTCGGTGATGCTGGTGGAAAGCGAGGGCAGCCCGACGGCCGAATCACCCAAAGGGGCGGTGGGGCTCATGCAGATCAACGCGGCCGTGGGGGAGATCATCTCCCAGCAGGTCTCACTCCCCTGGTCGGGCAAGGAAAGCCTCTTCCACCCCGTGACCAACGTCCGGCTGGGCATTCGCTACCTATTTCACATGATTCAGCGGTACAAGGACTTGGACCTGGGCCTGACGGCATACTATCTTGGCCCCGACAGGCTCGACCGCATGCTCACTCGGGAGGAGGCGGTGCCCCAGTGGTACGCGAGCCGGGTGCTGGATCGATTCCGCGCCATGTGATCACGATGTGCCCTGGCGGACCCGCCGGATCTTCTCCTCCATCTCGCGCTCCAGGCGCCCCAGCTCCCGGGGAAGGTTCTCATCCCCCTTGAGGAGGATGCGCGCCTCGGCCATCTTGGCCTCATAGGTGTTGCGGATCCGGCCGATCTCCCCCCGCTGCTCCTCGGTGAGGGCGGGCGGGTCCGTTGCCCCGCCGTACTTCTCCATGATCAGGTCCAAGGTGCTCTTGATCTCACCCATCTGTGCCGTTGCCCCCTTTCCCCACCATCGTCAGTGGGATGCGTCTCCACGGTTTGCGGCGCGCCGATCATTGTACCGCCTGTGCGCCACGCTTTTCAATTTGTCACCGGCCGTCTTGGTCGCCACTCCCCAGATTTCGGGCTCCCGAATCCAATCGATGAGGCGTCCTCCGGACGGAAAACGCCCGCCACTGGGATCCCAGCGGTCTCGATGGGCGCACCAGATTCGAACGGAGAAGTGCGGGCGCAAGGCCCTTCGCAGGCTCAGAGGGGAAAGTTCGTTGACGTGCATGGCGCGTTCGCAGGGGGTGCGGGGGTTTCGAGGCCCGGCCTTCCCACGAGGAAGGTCCCAGAGGAGTCTCTTGAACCGGTAGTAGGCCTGGTAGAACCACCGGTTGGGGAATGTGTGGAACACCGCCCGGCCCCCAGGCGCCAGGACGCGGTGGACCTCGGCCAGGGTCCCTCGGAGCTGGACCGGGGTCAGATGCTCCAGGATGTCCGACAGGATCACCCGATGGAAGCACCCGGGGTCGAAGGGCACACGTTCCCCGGCAGCCCTGCACAGGGCGACCCCATGGGTCGTCTTCACGGCGGCCCGGAGGGTCTGGCTGGAGAGGGCCAGGGCGTCGGGGGCCAGGTCAAGGCCCCAACACAGGGCGCCCCGCTCCCCGCAGTGCCGCACCAACTCCCCACGGCCGCAGCCCAGGTCCAGCACGCGCATGGATGGCCGGATATCCGCCAACTGAAGCACGATGGCCAGGCGGGGGTCCAGTTCCCCTCCGCGGCTGCGGCGGTAAACCTCGTGTCCCCCGCAGTGCCGCAGGAAGTATGACCCGTCGTACAGGGCGGGGTCCACGGGCTTTCCGTCTTCATGGCGAGGCATGGCCCCTCCTTTCCCAAGCCCCCGGACTGATACCACGCCCCGCAACGCCCGGTCAAGGAGGGCCCGAAACCCGATTCCCGCGGGGTTGACGCCCCAGTCCCCACCGCAGTAAGGTGAAAGCCTCTTGAACCCCCACCCCTCTGACCGAGGAGAGAGGAGCCGCCATGTTCGAGATGCTTTTTCGACCTGGGAGGATCCGAGACCTGGAGCTCAAGAACCGCGTCATCATGACCGCCATGCACCTCAATTACACCCCCGGTGGGAGGGTGACCGACCGCATCATCCGCTTCTACGCCGAACGGGCCCGAAACGACGTGACCCTGGCCATCGTCGGAGGATGTGCCATCGACGAGTACAGCGGCGGGTCAGACTTCGTGGACCTGCGGCCCCATTGCGACATGGAGGGGCTTCGACGGCTCACCGACGCCGTGCACCAGGCCGGGGGCCTTCTGTGCGCCCAGCTTTACCACGCCGGGGCGTACGCCCACTCGGTCTTCCTGGGCGGCAGACAAGCCATCTCTCCCTCGGGGGTCTTTTCCCGCTTCACCAAGGAGACCCCCCGGGCCATGTCCCTGGGGGAGATCGCGCAGGTCATCGACAACTTCGCCCAAGCCGCCGTGCGGGCCAAGGAGGTGGGCTTCGACTCGGTGGAGATCCTGGCCAGCGCGGGCTATCTCATCAGCCAGTTTCTTTCCCCGCTGACCAACCGGCGGGACGACGAGTACGGGGGGCCGTTGGAGAACCGCATGCGATTCGGCATGGATGTGACCCGGGCCGTTCGGCAGGCTGTCGGCCCCGACTATCCCATCTTGGCCCGCGTGGCCGGGAACGACTTCGTACCGGGGAGCCACACCAACGAGGAGGCCAGGCTCTTCGGAAAGGCGCTGGAGCAGGCCGGGGTGGACTGCCTCAATGTCACGGGCGGATGGCACGAGACCCGGGTCCCCCAGCTCCTCATGAGTCTACCCCCCGGTGCCTTCACATACCTGGCCCACGGCATCAAGACGGCCGTGGGCATCCCGGTGATGGGCTGCAATCGGATCAACGATCCCCGGGTGGGAGAGGAGATCCTCCGGGAGGGGCGGGTGGACTTCGTGGGCATGGCCCGCGGCCTCCTGGCGGACCCTGAACTCTTGGTCAAGGCACGCGAGGGGCGCGTGGACGAGATCGTTCATTGCATCGGGTGCGCCCAGGCCTGCTTCGACCATGTGTTCATGATGCGTCCGGTGAGCTGTCTGATGAACCCGCGGTGCGGGAGAGAGTTCGAGGTCCAGGAGGCCCCGGCCGTGCGGCCCAAGCGGGTGTGGGTCGTCGGTGGGGGGCCCGGCGGCATGATGGCTGCGGCTACGGCGGCCCGACGCGGGCATCGAGTGACCCTCTGGGAGGGCGAGACCCGGCTGGGCGGGCAGCTCCGGCTGGCCGGGGTGCCCGCCCTCAGGCGGGATTTCGTGCAGGCGGCCCAGGATCTGGAGAATCAGGTTCACCGAAGCGGGGTCCAGGTGAGGCTGGGAAAGACCCTGAAGCGCGGCGATGTGCGCCGAGGCAAACCCGAGGCCGTGGTGGTGGCCACGGGGGCCCGGCCCGTGGTGCCGGACATCCCCGGGGCGCATGGGCCCCACGTGGTCACGGCCTGGGACCTGCTGGCTGGGCACGCGGCCGTGGGCCGTGAGGTCGTCATCATCGGCGGCGGGGCGGTGGGGTGCGAGACCGCCCTCCATCTGTGCGAGACGGCGACCCTCAGCGGCGACGCCCTGCGATTCCTGGCCTTCAACCGGGCGGAGAGCTGGGAGGTCCTGGAGCGTCTCATCACCCGGGGGGCCCGCAAGGTGGTCATCGTGGAGATGCTCAAGCGAATCGGGCAGGACATCGGCCTTTCGACCCGGTGGTCCATCCTTCAGGACATCCACCGGTACGGCGTCCGGGTGGTCACCGAGGCCAAGGCCGTGGAGATCCTTTCCGACGCCCTCCTGGTGGAGAAGGGCGGGAATCTGGATCGCATCCCGTGCGACTCGGTGGTCCTGGCCATGGGGTCCCGTCCGGTCCAGGGACTGGCCGAGGATCTGGCCGGAATCGTGCCCGAGATCCATGTGGTGGGTGATGCCAAGGGTCCCCGCAAGGCCCTGGACGCCATCTGGGAGGGATACGAAGTGGGCCGCACCCTGTAGAAGCCGACTCGTTCCCAGCAACGGCGGCATGGGGCGCGTGGCGCGCAGGGAGATCCGGGGGAGACGGGCAGGTGAAGTGCCGGGAGCACGACTGGCGGTACGGGGACGGGCGGTGGGTCTGCGGGAGGTGCGGGGAGTGGGCCGCGGCCATGGACCCCGCAGTGGACCCTTGTCCGCGATGCGGCGCCATTGCCGATCCCAAGCTCATCTATTGCGACTTGTGCCTGGAGCGGCTGTACCGCTTGGGTATCGACGACGGCTGACCGGGGGGCGGCAGGAAGGGCCCGCCCGCAGGAGGTGGACCAGGGGGTCCGAGAGAGGCTCCATGGGGCTGCGAGGAGGTGGCAGATGGAGGCGTTGACTGGCAAGCAGTACATGGTTTCGGCTCTCAAGAGGCGGGATGCGGACCGGGTGCCCACCACCGTGCTCGTCGGCCCGTACTGCGCCCGGGTCGCGGGCCACACGGTTCGAGAGATCCTGACGAATCCTCAAAAGAGCGTGGAAGCCCATCTGGCCTTCTACGAGCGGTTCCGGCCGGACAGCGTCATCGTGTACAACGACATGTTCTTCGAGGCCGAGGCCATCGGGTGCCCCCTGGAGTTTCCCGAGGACGGCATCTCCCACCCCCGGGAGGTCTTGCTCCGGGACAAGGGCCGGCTGGGAGGATTGAGTGTCCCGGATCCCCGCCGCGACGGGCGAATTCCCCAATTCCTGGAGGTATGCCAGCGGGTCTGTTCGGCGATCAAGGCCGAGGCGTCCATGGGGCTGGGGCACTCGGGCCCGTGGAACATCGCCGTGCACCTGCGGGGCGCCGAGGACTTGCTCATGGACACCATGGACGATCCCGCATTCGTTCATGAGCTCATGCGGTTCACCACGGAGGTGGTGAAGGCCATGGGGGAGGCCCTCATCGAGGCGGGCTTCGCCCCCTCCCTGGGCGAGGCCGCGGCCTCGTGCAGTCTCATTTCCCCTGCGATCTATCGGAGCTTCATCAAGCCCTATCACGCGGAGCTGTGCAGCCACTTCAGGTCCAGGCGGGCCCCCATGTCCCTGCACATCTGCGGCCACATCGACCCCATCATGGAGGACGTCTTGGAGACGGGGATCGCCTTCATGAGCCTGGACGCCCCGTCCTCGCTGGCCAGGATGAAGGCCCTTGGGGGGGACCGGGTGGTCCTCATGGGCAACGTACCAACCGGGCTCTTCGCAGACGGAACACGGGAAGAGATGGAGGCCGCCGTGAGGACGTGCATCGAGACGGCAGCCCCGGGGGGCGGCTATATCCTTGCCTCAGGGTGCGAGATCCCCCTCAACTCCACCGAGGAGCGCATCGCGCATTTCTTCCGGTACGGGCACGAATGCGGCAGGAGGTTCATCTCCGGTTCGCGGAAGGGCGTGCCGGGTCCCGTTCTCGCCCAGTAGGCGAGGCGGCGCAAGGGGGGGGCCATGGGGCAGGGGCCGGATGCGGGACTGGGGGACGTCACCGAGGCCGTCCTTTCCAACGGCATCAAGGTCCTGGTGCGCAGGCGGTCCAAGTCCCCGCTGGCCACGTTCCAGATCTGGTACCGGGTGGGGTCACGCAACGAGCAGGTGGGGCGAACGGGCCTCTCTCACCTCCTGGAGCACATGATGTTCAAGGGGACTTCCCGGGTGGGGCCCGAGGAGTTCTCCCGCATCATCCAGCGGGAGGGGGGCCAGACCAACGCCTTCACGACCAAGGACGTCACCGCGTACTACGCGGTGCTGGCCGCGGAGAGGATCCCGCTGGTCCTGGAGCTGGAGCGGGATCGCATGCTGAACCTGCGCCTCCGGGCTCGGGAGTTTGCTCCCGAGCGGGCGGTGGTCATGGAGGAGCGGTGCCTCCGGACCGAGACACAGCCGGAGGCAGGTCTGCTGGAAGAGGTGGAGGCCCTGGCGTACCAGGCCCATCCCTATCGCTGGCCCATCGTAGGCTGGATGGAGGACCTGCGGACCATGGAGCTCCGCCACGTGCGCCGCTACTGGAAGGAGAACTACGTACCTGCCCACATGCTCATGGTGATGATCGGAGACCTCCACCCCGAAAAGATGCTGGATCTCCTGGCCCGACACTTCGAGGACATCCGAGCGTGCCCGTCCCGCCAGGCCGTTCCCAACGAGGAGCCCGTGCAGGGGGGGGAGCGGCGGGTGACGGTGGCCGGAGAGGCCCGCGTTCCCTTTCTGGCCATGGCCTTTCACGTTCCCAGGCTGGGGCACGAGGACGCCATGGCGTTGGAGCTTCTGGCGTCGCTCCTGGCCCACGGGCGAAGCGCCCGCCTTCACCGGCGATTGGTCCGAGAGGATCGCTTCACCCTGGATGTGGACGCAAACTACCCCCTGCTGTCGCTGGACCCTGGTCTGTTCACCATCACGGCCCGGATCCTGCCCGGGCGTTCCCTGGCGGCCGTGGAGCGGGCCATCGACGAGGAACTGGGCCGGGTTGCCCAAGGGGATGTGGACGAGGAGGCCCTGGCCCGAGCCAAGACCAAGCTGGAGGCCTCTGTGGTCTTCGGTCTGGACGCCCTTCTCCAGCAGGCCATCCTCCTGGCCCGGTACGAGCTGTGCGGGGGGTGGCGGGGGCTCTCCCGATATGTTCCCGGGATTCGTGGCGCGACCCGCGATGACCTGCGGCGGGTGGCGCAGCGCTATTTTTGCCCGGAGAACCGGACCGTGGGATGGTTGGTGCCCAGGGAGGAGAGCGGACCATGAGGCGGGAGAGGCCCCCGGCACCGGAACGCCGTCCCACGGGGATCGCCCGCGGGGTGGAAGTCGACCGCCGGACGTCCCGGGGTTGGGTCGGCTTGTACTGCCCCGATCGGGAAGTCCCCATGGTGGCCCTGAGGCTCTTGGTGCGCGCCGGCTCGTGGGACGACCCGCCGCAGCTAGAAGGGCTGGCCAACCTGACGGCCCAGCTTCTCCCGGAGGGGACCCGCCAACGTCAGGCCCGGGAGATCCACGAGACCGTGGACGCCATGGGGGGGGTCCTGTTCGTCGACTGCGCCCGGGACTACACGGTGCTGGGGCTCCACGTCCTCAGCCGACATGCGGAGCAGGGCATGGCGCTCCTGGTGGAGTTGCTGCGCGAGCCGAGCTTCGCGCCCGAGGAACTGGAGAAGAAACGGGATCGGATCAAGGGGGAGATCGCCTCCCAGGAGGATCGGCCCGGGGGAAAGGCCCAGCGGCTCTTCGGCGAGGCCGTATTCGGAGGACGGCCGGGATATGGCCATGAGACCAGGGGGTTTCCCGAAGCGCTGGATCGCATGGACCGGGAGGTCGTGGCGGCCCATTACAGCGGGGTCCTTGCGGGACGACAGGCCATCGTGGTGGCCGTGGGCGACCTGGACGCCTCGGACTGCGCCCGGCGCTTATCCGACCTCCTAAGCGGTTGGAGGGCGGGCCCCGACCCATCGACGCCTGCCGCGCCGGGGGCTGGTTCTGGAGGATCGCGGCGGCGAATCGTCCATCACCCGGCCCCACAGGCCACGGTGATCATGGGCCAGAGGAGCGTCCCCAGGGACCACCCCGACGTCTACGGCCTGCAGGTGATGAACTACATCCTGGGCGGGGGGGGGTTCGACTCCCGGCTCATGGAGGAGATTCGAAGCAAGCGCGGGCTAGCCTATTCGGTGCACAGCCAGCTCGAGCCGTGGCTGCATGGGGGACTGTACCGAGTGGCCTTCCAGACCAAGAACGCCTCGGTGAGAGAGGCCACCAGGATCGCCCTGGACGTGGCGGCGGGCATGAGGCATTCCTTGGTGAGCGAGGCCGAGCTGGAGGGGGCCAAGCGGTGCCTTGTGGGGAGTTTTCCCATGCGGCTGGACTCCAACTCGGGCATCGCCGCCTCCCTGGCCATGTGGGAATGCTACGGCCTGGGCGTGGACTATCCCGAGCAGTTCGCCCAGGCCGTGGCCCGGGTCGACCGCCGGGAGGTCATGCGGGTTGCCCGGGAGCATCTTCGGCCCGAGGCGTGGACCCAAGTCGCTGTGGGAGACGCGCGGGAGATGGCCTGGGACACCGAGGATGAGGGAGATGGTTCGGGCTGACTCTGTCAGCGCCGCGGGCGCCCAGCCTCGGGGGAGACCGGAGGGTGCGATGCCGGGGGCGAGTCGTCGGACGCCGCCCCCGGACGCCAAGGCCAGATCTCGCACTGATCTCGATCCCGCAGACCCGGGCAGCGCGGGCAGTTGCTTCCTCTCGAACAGGGTCGAAAGGGATCCACTTTCCCTGTGTCTCGATCTCCCACGGCCACCCCTTTTGTCCTTCTCCATATCAGTATAACCCGAGACAATCACCGGGGAAAAAACTCGGAGGCCCGCCCCCCCCCCGGGGAGGTGCGATGTCACCCATCGATGCGGAATGCCGGCGGAGAGATGCGCTGAGATCGGCATTGAGGGCACTTGCCGGGCGTGGAGAATCGTGTCCTCTTTCGGAACCCGAAGCCGCAGTCGAGGCAGCATGCCGGTGCGATCCGCACCCGGCGGGTCGGGGCCACGGATCGGGAGACGTGCTGGAGATGGTCCAGTATCTCTCGTTCCCGGAGGCCAAGCTCCACGCTGAGATCCTTCAGGGTCGCGGGGCCGGCCTCGAGGATCGCGATGATTCGCCTGCGCACGGTCATGGGGGATCTCCCTGGGCCTCCTGCCCGTCATCATACAATGGCCGCGACTCCCAGATCCATGGGGCAAAGATCCGGCAAACGGGACCCCAGCGGGACTGGTGGCGTCTCGGCGCCTCCGCAGCCCCGCTGTCTCTTGGGGGAGGGGGAGCCGCGTGTCCCTCGTCATGTCATCTGCGCCATGGGCCTGGATCAGCTCCCCGCCTGCCATGGGCTCCCCCTCCCCCCTCCTGCCCAAGCAGGACTGCGGGGCAAAGGGGTGATCCCCTCCGGGGCGGAGGGGATACATGCCACGGGCCGTGCGCGTTGACAACACAGGCGCGCATCCAGTAGCCTGGGCGGGCCTGAAACGATCCGGCATCAAGGCCATGGGTGGGAATGGGGGCCAGACAGAGGCGGGAGTCATATCGTCGGACCGTGGAGGCCCTGGCCGTCGAGGGGCACTGCCGGGGAGGGGTGTATTCTCGGGTCCTGGACTTTGGCTGCGGCACGGGATGGTTCGCCCGCCGCTTCCGGCAGCAGGGCTCGGAGGTGGTGGGTTTGGAGGTGACAAAGAATGCTTTGACCGAGGCCCGCAACCGGGCCGGGGGCTCAGGGGTGCTCTGGGTCTGGTATGGGGGGGGCGCCATCCCCCTGAGATCGGCCTCCATGGACCTGGTCCTGGCCGTGGGCGTGGTGAGGAGCCTCCTGGACCGGGGCCCGCTGCACGAGGCCGTTGGAGAATGGCGGCGGTGCCTGAGAACCGGGGGGCGCCTGCTTCTCATCGAGACGGACAACCGGGCCATGCGGCGATACATGGCGGCAGAGATTCTTCGTCACCGCATCGTCCAAATGGGGTTCGAGTGCCTGTCGTGGTATCCTGTTCGCAAGGTGAGTTGGGCGGGGATCGCCATGGTCAAGTTGGGGTTGGTCCCCCGTTCCCACTACGGGACCCTGGCCCGCTGGGAGCTCTGGGCGAGGAGACGGACGCCCTGGAGCCGAGGCAAACGCGCCTTTCTGGGGGAGTTCGTCAAGCAGCCCTCTTCCGATGACCATGTCTGGAGATAAGATATTGAAATTAATTATTAAACGTGTCTTCGTCGTGACGCTTTTCATGGCGCTATGGGCTCCTTGGCAGGGAGCCACGGCCCAGAAGGCGCCCCCCCAAAAAGGGAGGGCCAAGCTCTTCCACCTGCAGGTGGTCCGGGTGGAATCCCGGGAGGAAGCCGAGGCCGTTCGACAGGGGATCCGGGCGGGCAGGGACCTGGATGATCTGGCACGGGAGCATGGGCCAGAGGGGTTGCAGGAACGGCTGGGATATCTGGGGGAGGTGCCCGAAGAAGCCCTGGCCCAAGAGACGCGCGCGGCCCTGTCCAGGACCAAGGAGGGTGAGGCGACCGAGGCCGTTGAAATCGCGGGGGCGTATTTCTTCATCCGGCGGTTGAGTGCGGCGCGGGGCGCCTGGCACGCCCAGCGTCCGGGCTCGGCCCGATCCTACCTGGATGCGGGGTTGGTTTTGGGGGAACTGGGGCACCTGGAAGGGGAGATTGCAGCGTACCGCCACGCCCTGGGTTTGTCTCCCGATCTTGTGGCTGCTCACGTCAACCTCGGCGAGGCGCTGAGGCGCAAGGCTGTGGGCATGCTGGCGAAGGCCCGGCAGCCCTCCCGACCCGACCCCCGCTCCTCGCAGGCGGCCTCGGACCTCTTGGACGACGCAATCGATCACTTCAAGATCGCCCTGGCTGCGGATCCGGACCTCTGGGAGGCCCGCTATGACTTGGGCCTGGCGTACGCGGCCCAGGGGCTCCTGGACCTGACCATCCTGGAATTCGAGGCCGTCCTGCGTCTGAGGCCTGACGACGGCGAGGTGCACAAGAGCATGGCCTCGGCGCTGGTCATGAAAGGGGAGCACGAGCGGGCCCTGGCTTATCTCCGGAAGGCCGCGGAGCTGGGGGTGGACGTGGAGGCGCTGCGTGCGGCGGTGGACAAGGCCGGGGACAGGTCCAAACCGGCCCGGGCGACGAAACCCGTTGACAAGAAGAGGCCGTAGGGATATCAAGGGGGGACAAAAGAGGGTAAATCGCGGCGATGAGAAGGCACACCCAGGTGGGCGCGGGTCGGGGGGCTGGGACATGAGGGTCGAGCGCGCGCTGCAGGAATCGTTTCTTTTCGGCGATTTTCCCCCTCATGAGATCCGTCGGCTGTCTCAGATCTGCACGCCCAGGTCCCTGCGCCCGGGCGAGGTCCTGTTTCGGGAAGGAGAAGCCGGAGACGCGCTCTACCTGGTGGACAAGGGGAGCATCCGGATCTTCCGGGTGCTGTCCGAGACGTACGATGAGACCCTGGTGACCCTGGGGCCGGGCGGGGTGTTCGGGGAGATGTCCTTCATCGACCGGGTGGCCCGGTCCTCTTCGGCCGTGGCCATGACGGCCTCCCGTCTCGTGGAGCTGAGCCGTTCGGATTTCGACGGGGCCCTGGCCGAGCAGCCGCGGTTCGCGTCCCGGGTCTTGGGGCAGCTCGCCCGGATCATGGCCATGCGCATTCGGTCCACCGAGGATCGATTGGGCGAGGCCGTTCGGTGGAACGGGGAGATTCGTCTCTGGGCCGGCTGGAATCTCGAGAAGTTGCCCGGGCATGGAACCCGGGCCGAGGTGGTGGTGACGGGCCTGGGGCCCGTGTCCGGGAAGGTGGTGGACATGGTCCGGAACCCCATCGGGTATGCGTACCTGGTGGAGGGCGCTGACGGGAGGATTCACTGGATACCGGATGACGCGGTCTCTTATGTCCGGGTCAGGAGGCAATGACCCACTCGCCTGGCGCCGGTGTCCTCCCGGCGGGGGCCGGGAGAGGGAGAGGATGCACATGGAGCAGGCTCGGGATCTGCCCCATCTGCCGCCCCAGGCGGTAAGCCAGGACGTGCAAGCTTTCCTTGTGCAGGCCGGACAAGAACAGCGGCTTGAGGCCGGCGAGGTCCTGTACGGGGCCGGCCAGGAAGATGGGGCACTCTATCTGCTTTGCTCCGGCACCCTGTGCGCGTACAGGTTCATGGAGGAGGATCGGCGGGAGGTCCTGGGCTGGATTCGGCCGGGCGAGATCCTGGGGGAGCTGGAATTCCTGGACGGGGGACCCCGCACCATCTGGGTGGAGGCCATGGAGGCGGCCCGCGTGTTCAAGGTGGACCGGGAGATCTTCGGGCGCCTGGCGGATGAGGACCCCGGGCGTCACTTCTCCCTGGTCAACACCATCGCCCGGGCCCTCTCCGAGCGCTTGCGGATGACCAACGAGCTGTGCAAACGGGAGATCCTGCGTGGCATGGAGAGCAGCGGAGCCCACGTCATGGATCTCCAGTACGTCATGCGGGACGCCATTCAATTGGAGGTGGCCCTGCGCAATGGCGAGCGGATCGCGGGGCGGATCGTGCTCATGGCTCGGTCCCACGGGACGTATCAGATCACCATCCTCGAGGACGGGGGAGACCTCGTTTGCATCCCCTACGCCTCGGTCGCCGGAATCACCGCGAGAGGCTAACCGTTCCCCTTCCCGGCCAGCAGCAACCGGACAATGCGATCCAGATCCCCCGGGCCGTAATACTCGATGACGATCTTCCCTTTGCGCTTCCCCGAATAGATGCGCACCTGGGTGGCCAGGGAGGCCCGCAGTCGGTCCCGGAGCTGATCCAGGAAGAGATCGGTTCGCTGGCGGGCCGCAGGGCGCTTGGGGATCGCCCGGATCCATACCTCTGCAGCACGCACCGACAGATCGCGGGTCTCGATCTGCTCCAGCAGCCGCCGGTGGTGCTCCGGGGCCAGGGTTAGAAAGCAGCGGGCATGCCCTGCGGAGATCCGCCCGGCCTCCAGGGCCTGCTGGATCTCCGGGGGGAGCTTGAGCAGGCGCAATGCGTTGGCGATGGTGGAGCGATCCTTGCCCAGGCGCTGAGCCAGCTCCTCCTGGGTGCCGCCGTGGAGGCCCAGCAGGGCCTGGTACGCCCTGGCCTCCTCCATGGGCGTCAGATCCTCCCTCTGGATGTTCTCGATGAGGGACAGCTCCAGGCCCTCCCGGTCCGAGACCTCGCGGACCAGGGCGGGGATCTGCTGAAGACCCGCCAACTTTGCCGCGCGCCAGCGGCGCTCGCCCGAGATGAGCTGATAGCCGTCCCCGTGGGAGCGGACCATGACGGGCGAGAGGACGCCCTTTTCCCGCACGGTCTGGACGAGTTCCGCCATCTTCTGCGGGTCGAAGCGACGGCGGGGCTGGTCCGGGTGGGGAAAGATGGCGTCGATGGGGCAGAGGAAGGCATGCCCCTCGCTTTTCTCCAACGGAGGGATCAGGGCATCCAGGCCCTTGCCCAGGGCTCTCTCCTTCTTCATGGCCGCGCTCCGTCCAACTGAATCAGTTCCCGGGCCAGATCCAGATAGGCCCGCGCCCCGGCGCACTCGATGTCGTACAGCAAGATGGGCTTGCCGTGGCTTGGGGCTTCGCCCAAACGCACGTTCCTCGGGATGATGGTCCGGAAGACCTTGTCCGGGAAATGGGTGCGAACCTCGCGCTCCACCTGACGGGAGAGGTTGTTGCGGCCGTCGTACATGGTCAGGAGGATACCCTCGATCCTGAGGTCTGGATTGAGGCGCGATCGCACCAGCCGCACCGTGTGCAGGAGGCGTGAGAGGCCCTCCAGGGCGTAGTACTCGCACTGAAGGGGGATGAGCACCGAGTGACAGGCGGTCAGCGCGTTGAGGGTCAGGAGGCCCAGGGAAGGTGGGCAGTCCACGAGGACGAATCGATACGCCCCATCCCCCACGGTGGACAGGGCGGACGCCAGGCGCCTTTCCCGGTGGGGTTGATCCATGAGCTCCACCTCCGCGCCGATGAGCGACGGATCGGACGGGACGACATGGAGATGGGCCATGTCGGTGGGCAGGACGGCCGCATCCAGCGGGATCTCCCCCAGAAGGACATGATAGAGGTGCCTGGTGGAGGCGGTCTTGGAGATGCCGAGGCCCGACGTGGCATTGGCCTGGGGGTCGCAGTCAATGAGCAGCGTGGGGAACTCTGCCGCGGCCAGGGCTGAGGCCAGGTTCACGGCAGTGGTCGTCTTGCCCACGCCACCCTTCTGGTTGACCACTGTGATGACCTTCAAGATCGCTCCCTGCCATCCGACGGGGCTCGGGGGCGGATGCCCACCAGGATGGATTGGCTCTTCCCCCTCGACCCGTCCGGCGTCCCGTGCAGGCCGGGTCCCACCCACGACGCAGCCACTTGCGAGACACACGCCTCGGCCGGGCCGCCTCCCCTCCTGCATCTTGATGCCGTGGACGCCGTGCCGGCACGGGCCATGGGCGGGCATGAAAAGGGCATGTTTCACGTGAAACGCCCGGCCTGTTCCAGCAGTATGATCCGTCGCCGGTGCTCCAGGACAGGCAGCCGAAGCTCCACCTCGGTTCGAACGGTCAACCCCAGACGGCTCAAGCCTTGGCCGATCGACTCCGCCCCTCCCGAGGGCCCCATCATCAACACGATCTCCCCGCCAAACGCTGTGCGACCCGCCGCCCAGGGGAGCCAGACCTCAGGGGCGGCAAGGGCCCTCGCGATGACCACGCCGAAGGTCGCATCCAGGGGCAGCGCCTCCATACGGCAGGGATGGACCACGGCATGGGCGAGGCCGAGTCGGCGGATCACGTGTCTGAGGAAGTTGGCCTTTCGCCTCTGGGATTCTACCAGATGAAGGGTGAGATCTGGAAGGGCGATCTTCAGCGGCAATCCGGGAAATCCGCCCCCCGAGCCCAGGTCGAGCAGGGAGTCGTGACGCCGCAAGTAGGGCAGGGGAAGCAAAGAATCCATGAAATGGCGCCAGATCACCTCGGCCGGATCGTCCCGGGAAACCAAGCGCGCGACCCGATTCCATCTGCGCAGCTCGCCCAAGTACACCCGGAATTGCGCGATCTGCTCGTCGGACAAGGGGATGCCCATTTCCCGGGCGGCGGCCCGGAATCGTTCCCAGAGGTGCCTTGTCTCCCCGCCCACGGGCTACTTCCCGATGCAGAACCGCTCGAAGATCCGCCCCAGGAGGCCTTCGTCGATTTCCTCTCCCAGGATCTCCCCCAGGCATCGCACGGCGCGCTGCAGGGCATCGGCGCACAGCTCCACGTAGTGGGAGCGCTCCTCCAGGCAGCGCACCGCCTCGCCGAGGAACTCCACCCCCTGTGCCACCAGTCGCCTGTGGCGCTCGTTGGTCAGGAGCCCTTCCTCCCCCAGGCCGGGCCCCATCAACAGTCCGTGAACAGCATCCAGAAGGGCGTCGATCCCCAGTCCTTCCTTGGCCGAGACCCGCACCACCGGGCTGGATCCAAGAAAGGGCGGGATATCTCCAGGACCCAACACCGCGGGAAGATCCGCCTTGTTGACAGCCACCACACAAGGCCGCTCCCGGATGAGATCCTCCCATCCCGCAGGCAGCGGCTCCGGGGCCCGACTTCCGTCGAGCACGAAGATGACCAGATCCATTCCCGTCATCCTCCGGAGCAGAAGCCGGTGTCCGTGGGCCTCCACAGGGTCAACCGGCGGGCGCAACCCCGCCGTGTCCAGGGCCCGGATGGAAAGGCCCCGCCATTCCAGGGGCTCCTCCACGATGTCCCGTGTCGTGCCGGGGATCTCCGTGACGATGGCGCGCTCGAAGCCCACCATGGCGTTGAGGAGGCTGGACTTGCCCACGTTGGGCGTGCCAAGGATCATGATGGCCGCACCCTCTTGCGCCAACCGTCCTTGCCAAAAGGATCGCAGGACCCGGGCCAGGGTCTCCCGCGGCGGTCCCAGGGCCTCGATCCATGCCCGTGGGTCAAAGCTGGGGATCTCATCCTCCGGGAAGTCGATGGCGCTCTCCACCTCGGCCAGGATGTCCAGCAACTGGCCCCGGCAGGATCGCAGCACACCGGAAAGCTCGCCGCTCAACTGCCGCCGAGCCAGCTCCAGCCCTCCGCGGGAGCGGGCCTGGATCAAATCCACCACCGCCTCTGCCTGGGGCAGGTCGATCCGACCGTTGAGAAAGGCCCGCAGCGTGAACTCCCCCGGCGCTGCGGGGCGGGCCCCGGCTTGGATCACGGCCCGCAGCACCGCCCGCACGGCGGCCGCCCCGCCGTGGACCTGAAGCTCCAGGCAGTCCTCACGGGTGTACGTCCTGGGGGCCTTCATGAACACCGCCATGGCCTCGTCGAGGGGTCCTTGGGTGACCGGATCCACGATGTGCCCGTAACAGAATCGATGGGAGGGGAGGGGGTGGGTCTGTCTGTGCGGTCTGAAAACTCTCTGGGCGATCGGTCCGGCGAGGGGCCCGCTGATTCGGAGGACGCCGATCCCCGCGAGACCAAAGGCCGTCGCAACGGCGGCGATGGTATCGCCGGTCATGCCTCTACCCCTGGCCGCCCCCGGCATCACCCCCGCGGGTTGGCTTTCTCGCTGCGACGACCACCTTCTTGAAATGGCCTTCCCCCACGCTTTGGGTGTACACCGACGGGTGTTCCTTCAGCTCCAGATGGATGAGCCTCCGGTCGTGCGGGTTCAGGGGCCCCACGGCGGCGGACTGGCCCGTGGCCATCACCTGCTCGGCGCAACGCAGGGCGGTCTGCCTCAGGAAATCCGCCCGTCGCTCCCGGAAACCCTGGGCGTCCAGGATGACCTTCCTGTGTCGGGCCCCGCCTCGTTGGGATCGCTTGTTCATGACATGCTGGAGGGCGTCCAGGAGTTCCCCCTCACGCTCCACCACCAGGGGCGCGTCTTCACCGGCCAGGCGCAGCTGCACCGTCTCGTCATCCTCGCCATGGAGTTCGGCCGCGCACCGCAGGGCGGCCAGCCGGCAGATCCTCTGAAGGAACTCCAGGGCATCCACGGCCTCGCTGTCTTTTCGCCACGCCCTCACGCGGACCTCATCCCTTCCGAGGAAACCCAGGCGGCGCTTCCTTTCGATCAGGACCTCGTATTCGAGCTGTTCCCGCGGGATGCCGTGGGTCTCGCAGATCCTCTCCAGGGCCTCTTCCAGCGTGCTGCCACCCCCCTCGAAACGGCTCATGGCCCTTCCCCTCCCCGACCTAGTCAAGCCGAGAATTGATGTAGATCTGCTGGACGATGGACAGGACGTTGTTCACGAGCCAGTACAGGACCAGCCCCGACGGGAAGGAGATGAACAGGAAGGTGAAGAAGATGGGCATGAGCATCATGATCTTGGCCTGGGTGGGATCTCCCATGGTCGGGGTCATCTTCTGCTGGATGACCATGGATGCCCCCATGAGGATGGGCAGCGGCCCGATCCCTTCGATACCGAATAAGCTGAATCCCTCCGGGAATCTGACCAGATAATCGGGGGCGGCCAGGTCCTGGACCCAGAAGATGAACGGGGCCTGCCTCAGCTCGATGGAGTCCATGAGGACCTTGTACAGGGCGAAGAAGACCGGTATCTGCAGGACCATGGGAAGACATCCGCCCACGGGGTTGACCTTGTGGGTCTTGTAAAGCAGCATCATCTCTCGGTTCAATTGTTCCCGGTCGTTCTTGAAACGCTCCCGGATCTGCTTGATCCGCGGCTGAATTCGCTGCATCTCCTTCATGGACGCGTAGCTCTTGTGTGTCAGGGGCCAGAAGAGGAGCTTGATGACGATGGTCACGATGATGATGGCGATGCCGTAGTTGCGCGTGTACCCATTGACGAACTTCATGGCCACCAGAAACGGACGGGCGATGATGTCGAAGAATCCGAAGTTGATCGCCCTGTCCAGGTCGTGTCCCGCGCCCCTGAGATCGTCCAGGGTCTTGGGCCCCAGGTAAAGCCGGAAGCGGTATTGACAGTCGCTTTCCCGTTCCGGTGCCTGTCGAACGACCCACTCCAGGGCGCCCCCTGCCTTTTCGAGGGCGGCCCCCTTCTTGCCGCTGGACACGGGAACAATGCTCGCAAGGAAGTACTTTAGAGCGAATCCAACCCATTGAATTTCTTGTTTTTTATCACTCCACTTGGCGGCATCCTCGATCTCCTCGAATTGGTTGCCGGCGAAGGCCACGGGCCCCGTGAAGCTGCCCGATCCGGCCGCCTTGTCCGCTGCCGGCTGGGGCCAGAAAAGGCCCACGCGGTCCGCCACCGGACGGCCGTTGGCGTCGCACAGACCGATGACAACGTCCACCACATACCGGTCTTCGTGAAAGGTGAGTTCCTTGGTCAACGTCAGCCCCACGGGGAGCGTCAGCGTCCCACGAAGCGTGGCCTGGCCCTGGCCATCCCGGAGTTGCACCGAGTCCGAGTCGAACTGAAGCGGCCCCGAGTTCAAGACAGGGTCCAGCGCATCACCCACGCGGACCTCGAGGGGACGGCCCGCCGCCGGATTCGAAAAGGAGATCAGCTCCGTCAACGGGGCGCCTTGGGAGATGGCCTCGCGATATCCCTTGAGCTTCCAGCTCGTCAACACGCCGCCCCGCTCGCTGATCTGTGCCTCGTAAAGGGGGGTCTCCACCCGGACCGTGCGGGCCGTTGCCGTGGCCTCCTGGGCCCGGTACGCACGGAGCTGTCCTTCGTCGATCTTGGGGGTCTCTCTGGGAGCCGGCCTGTCGTCTTCCCGGGCCGCCTTGGTCTCTTCCTTGGGAGGCGGCGCCTCGGGGGGTGGTGAGAACCACATGGTCCAAAGGGTGATCACGACCACCGAGATCACAAAGGCCAGCAACGCCCGTTTTTCCATCCGGTCACCTCAACGTGGGCAACGTGCCCCCATTCATGGGACAGGATCGTAGCCCCCCGGAAACAAGGCATGACAGCGAAGGATCCTCCGGCACCCGAGCCACAGCCCCCGGAGCACACCATGTCTCCGGAGGCTTTCCAGGACATACTCGGAACAGCTGGGGTAATACCGGCAGGCTGGCGGCAGGAAGGGGGATATGCACCTTTGGTACACGAGAATCAGCGCAATGGGGACCCATCGAAGGCTACGAACGGCCGTTGCCAAGCGCAGCCCCCATCCCTGCCCATATGGTCCGGAAGTCCAAATCAAGGCTGGACCTCTTGACCACGACCACCATATCCACAGACGCGGTCCTTCCCCGTGGGTGCCTTCGAAAGGCCTCTCGAATTCGCCGCTTCAAGCGGTTCCGCTCCACGGCGCCCCCCAAGCTTCTCTTGACGGCGATGCCCAGTCGGGCGTACCCCAGCCCGTTGTCGCAGACCAGGAACACCAAGTCGCCTCGGCGAACGGCGCTCCCCCTTGAGAACACTCGATGGAACTCCCTCGGCGCCAGAAGCCGCCGCGCCCGGGGAAACCCCTCCTTGGACGCACACCCGCGCACCGCCGACGGCACAGGGACCAGCACTCATACGCTCAGACGGCGTCTTCCCTTGTCCCGCCGTCTCTGCAGGACTGCCCGACCGGCCCGGGTTCTCATGCGAACGCGGAACCCGTGCGTCCTCTTGCGTCGAAGGTTGTTGGGCTGATAGGTCCGTTTCATGATGCACCTTCCCCCCTGTTCCCCGAGTATCGACGGACAGAATCTAATAATATCGCAAAACCAACCTGTTTCGTCAATTCCAGCGGAGAGAACCGACCCCCCGGCTCATCGCTCCCGCGTGGTGGGCCCTCACCGGTCCGGAATCAACAGTCATTTCAATGGATCGGGTTTCATTCCCGGGAGCGACAGAATCCATCTTGGCGCGCCGTCGCCGCTTCCTGACCGTCGGCTCTCCATGGCGGACCGGCACAGGGGTTGACCGCTTGCGCCCCGCGCGGGGCGCAAGCGGGTCGGGACAACTGAGGGGCGCCCGTCAACACCCGCGAGGGAGTCACTGATCCGGGTCGGCTTGGGCCTTGGCAGGGACCCCATCGAAGATCAGGGCCTTGGCCACGAGGTCGTGAATCCCCACGACCTCCATATCCAGCTTGTGATAGTCCACGAGTTCCCGCAGCTGCTTCTTGCAGTTGGCGCAAGGGGCTGCAAGGAGCTTGGCTCCCGTCTCTCGCAACTGCTCCACCTTCTTGCGTCCCCCGACCTCCATCCTGAAGTCGTGGATCTCCTCAAACCCAACTGTGCCCCCCCCGCCGCCGCAGCAGTAGTTCTCGTCACCCGAGGGGTGCATCTCCACGAAATGGGTCACGGCGGACTTCAGGACGTATCGAAGCTTGTCGGACAATCCCCCCATGCGGCTCTGGTTGCACGGGTCATGCAGGGTGACCAGGTCCTGGTTGCGGCTGGGATCCAGCCGCAGCTTGCCTTCCCGGATGTATTCCGCCGTGATTTCCGCGACGTTCTTGATCTCGAAGGGCAGCCTGCCGCCGAAGTACTCCGCGAACACCTTCTGGGCCTTGGTGGCGTGTCCGCATTCCCCGATGACCAGCTTTTTCACCCCCAACTCCTTGACCACGTCGTGAAGCTGCTCGATGATCTCCTTGAGCCAGCGATCGTCGTAGAACAACCCGTAGTTGATGGAGTCACTGCCGGCCCCCGTGGCGATGGTCCAGTTGGCCCCGGCCGCGTAAAAGGTCATGGCGTTGCCCATGAGGGTGTCCGCCTCCATGATGTAATCGCTCACCGGCGCCACGAAGAGGAAATCCGCCCCCTTCTGGTTCATGGGAAACTCGATGGGCAGGCCAGTGAGTTCCTGCATCTCCTCATTGAGGAACTCGATGGTGTCGATGAACGCCTTCTCGGGAATGGCCGATGTGTTCTTGGTGGGGCCGCGGAGCTGAGACTCCACGCTCAGACGGAAGTTGTTGGGCACCATGCCCGCGGCGCTCAAGCAGACCCGCCCCGCCCGGGTGATGAGGCTGTTGTCCACGCCCATGGGGCACTCCAGGGCACACCGGCGGCACATGGTGCACCGGTAAAAGCTCTCGTACATCTCATCGATCATCGCCTCAGTCAGATCCGAGGCGCCAGCCAGCCTTCCAAACAGCTTGCCGGCCAGGGTGTGCCGCTTCCTGTAGATCTTCCTCAACAAATCGGACCGTTTCGCCGGGAGGTAATTCAGATTGGACTGATCGTCCGCCGTGACATGGCACTGGGCTGCGCAGTTGTTGCACTTGGCGCATGTGTCCAGATACAGCCTCAAGGGGAGCTTGTAGAGCTCATGTCCCACCAGTTGATCCAGGCACTCCAGAAAGGCCTCCACGCGCCCGGACCCCGGTCCCGGGACGTGGGCTGCCCGGTAAAGCTGATACTGGTCGATCCGCTTGAGGGGCTCTCTCTTCCTGTCCTCCTGGGCGGGGCCGGTGGACGATTGCTGTGCAGCCTTGGGTTCCATGGATCGTCTCCTTCTTGCGATGTCGCAACCGCGTCGAGGTCTCTTCTCGTCGATCTGGGGATGGGCGGCGCCGGCCTTCAACCCCGGTGGAGCAGTTCGTACGGATTGCTCCAACGCAGCCGGTGATAGGCGAAGTACTTGCTGGCCGCGTGAAACATCTTGCTGAAGGGGAGATACGCGACGAAGAACTCCACGAGAAAAAGCCCCCACAGAAACGTCCCATCCCTGGGCGGCGGCACGGGCTTGAATTGAATCAATCCCAGGAAGTAGGATCGGGCCTGGCTGCCCACTCCTTCCCCTGTCAAATTCAGTATAGCCCACGCCATCAGCACGAAAAGGACGAGGTTGAAGAACTCCACGAAGGACGACAACGCGCGCATCTGAGGGACCCAGAGGCGCACGATGATCAGATAGATGCACGAGGCGAGCATGACCACGGCCGAGATGCGCACCAGCCAGGGAATGGACGGACCCAACAGGAACAGGATGAACCACACGACAAGGGCCACCAGGGAGACGTGGAACAAATACGATCCCAGCCACGCCACCCGGTTGTGCCGAAACAAGGTCTTGAAACTCGCCCACTCCTCCAATATATAGGACGTCTCTCCCACCAATCCCTCGGGCACGGGATACAGCTTCCAGTTCAACTTCCTGGGAGCCCGCATCCACTCGGCCACGCGGTATAGGCTGCCGCCCAAAAAGACGATGGCCGCCACGTACGGCAGGATCATACCGACCAAGGTTTCCATCCCATTCCTCCTCCCACTGGTATGCGACTCCCCACCCTTGTCAGAGGCCCGCGCGGGGCGCGTCGATTCCCCCGGCCGCAAGAGGCCCCTCGACAGGACGAGCCAATCCCCGTTGGATCCTCCCCGGGCGGGGAGCGAACTCGGAATTCTTATAGAATACCATCCTCGTTCTTCTGTCCACAAGCGCCCGGCCGTGCCCCGCGGCGCCAAGGCGTGCGCCTCGCGGCCAGGGCCAAGACGTTGGATCGCCCCTTCCGGGGTGGGGCGACCCGGGCTTCCCGCCTACTTGTTCCGCGGCCCGGGCTGAGGAACAGGACCGGACACGGAGACCGATCCAGGAGCATGGCCTCCAGCGTCCCTTGAGTGCTCGGCAGCTCCCTTCGCGCCACGGCCAGGGCCACCAGGGCCTGGTCCACGGCATGCCTCCGGATGAACCGCAGGACCTCAATCCCGGCGATCCCGCTGGCCACATGCCATGAGGCCTCCACCCCGCGGGCCAAGGCCGGATCGTATCGTACCCGCATGCTCCGCTCCGCCACTGCCATGAGCTCCGGATTGAGGGCCATGGCCAGTCCGGGTTCAATGATCTCGCCGTGGAACCGATGGACCGAGTGCAGGACGTGGAGGACGAACAGCCTTACAGCTCCCTGTGCTTGGGCCAGGGATGCCGCCAGGGGAAAGGCCAGATCCGCCTCCGGGCTCAGGTCCGTGTAATACAGGAGCCTCTCCGACGTCATGTACGCCTCCTCCGGCTCCCGCCGCAACACGGCCGCCCGCCCCCCCCAACCCAGGACCATGGGCGCAGGTCGGAGCCGTCCTGCCGCAACAGGCCCATGTCTCAGAACGCAACGTTCGGGTCCCGCCGGAGTGAATCCCCAGATCCCGTCAAATGGGGCGGATTATAGCAAAACGGAGGCCGGGAGGGAATACGGATGTTGCAACGACTGTTGCACGGCAGGGGAGGGCCTCAGCGGCAGGGGCAAGGGGCGGGTCATCCTCCGGTGGGCCGGCCGATGTCCGATCCACATCGGGCCCGTACGGCGCCCCTGGGACCAGAGGCCTGTCCCGGGGGCACCTCTGACAACCGGGTCCTGTTCCCCGGGGGGAGACACGATCAGCGGGCAATGGCTCCTGTCAGGAGAGGATCCTTTCGATCTCCTGCAGCAGCGCATCGGGCTCGGGGGGCTTTTCGATGTACCCCTCGGGCTCGGGCAAGGTCTGGCTTCTCGCCGCGTCCAGCATCCTCTGGGAGTGGAGGAACGTCTTTTTGGAGATGGCCGATATGACGACCACCGGAATGGTTCTCAGGGACGGGTCCGTCCTCAGCTCCCGGTACAGTTGGATCCCGCCCTCCTTGGGCATCATCACATCCAGGAGGATCAGGTCCGGCTTATCGGCTGCGGCCTTCTTGCGGCCCTCCTCCCCGTTTTCTGCCACCAGGGACTTGTAGCCGTTGGTCTCGAGCAGCGTCTGGATGAACACCCGCATGTCCATCTCATCCTCGACGATCAGGACCCTCTTCATGTCCAGTTCCCCCCTCTTCCACCGGTTGAAGTCGATGACCTTGTGATCTCCTCGTCTTCTCATCATCTCACCCCGGCAGCTTGAAGGCCGCTTCCGGGTTGCGAATGGCCATGACGTGGCAATGGGCCCGCCTCGCCACGTTCTCCACGGTGCTCCCGAAGGACTGCCGGTCGATCTCCGATCTGCCCGTTGCTCCCATGACGATGACGTCCACATCTTGCTTCCTGGCGAATCGGATGATCTCCACGAAGGGAATCCCCTCCAGGGCCACGACCTCGTAGCCCTGGACCCCGCCGAGGCGCGAGGCGTATTTCTTCTCCAGATCCTCCTTGGCTCGCGCCAGCAGATGGGGGCTCACCGTGCCCGTGGGGCCCCCGGCGGTGTACTCGTCCACCACGTCCCGCCGGAGATGATACGGCGAATGGACGACGTGCAGGATGAACAGCCGGGCCCCATGGCGCTGGGCGAGATCCACGGCGTTGAAGAAGGCCATCTCCGCCTCCTCCGAGAAATCCGTGCAGTAGAGAATGGTTCGGTACTGTAGCATTCGTGCCTCCTTTCCCGGTGAATTGACGCCGCCCCGGGCCTCGTTTGTCCGGCCGCGGGCGGCCTTCTGTCCGCTTTCATGGGGCCCCCCCAGGCTCCATCGCGCAGGGCGGCACCGTCCGCGGGGGCTCCGACGCCTCATGGGCCCTGGGAGGTGGCCCCCCGACTCCTGGCATGGGTCTCCGTCGGTGTCAACCTGGGCAGAATGATGCGGAAAGTGGACCCCTTGCCGGGGGTGGACTGGAAATCGATCCGCCCGCCGTGCTCCTTCACCATCTTCTGGGTCAGCATGAGGCCCAGGCCTGTCCCCTGGGAGCCCTTGGTGCTGAAAAACGACGTGAAGATCCTCTGGCGCGTCTCGGCATCCATGCCGCAGCCGTTGTCCGTCACGGCGAAACAGAGCTCCCCCTTGCCGGTCTCATGCAGGGCCACGGTCACCCTGCCCGGCGACACGGGGGCGAAGGGCTCGGAGCAGGCGTCGATGGCATTGCCCACCAGGTTGGTGAGGCACCGGTGCACCCATCTCCGATCCAGGTACCATTCCGATGACAGCGGTGCGCGCTCCTCCCGGATCTCCACCCCGAAACGCCTTGCCCCCTCGCCCATGAGATGAAGCACATCCGCCAGGATCTCCCCCGGGTCACACCACCCCAGCTCCGGCTCCCGCTCCTTGGCATAGCTCAGCAGATCCAGGACCAGCTCGCGGATCCGGGCCACGTTCCTTCGAAGCATGTCCCATCCCTGCTTGACCAGGTCGTCTCGGGACAGCTCCAACCCCTTCTCCAGCACAAAAGATCCTCCCGTCAGGCCGCCCAGGATGTTCTTCACCGCGTGGGCCATGCCGGCCACGGTCTCCCCCATGGCCGCCATGCGTTCCCGTTGGATCAATCTCTCCTCCAGAAGCCGCAGCTCCCGGAGATCCTCCACGGACCAGACGCTCCCCACGGTCCGCCCGTCCTGACGAAGGGCCTTGCCCGACAGGCGCACGGGAACGGTCCCGCCCCCCTTGCACCGCAGCGACGCCTCGCGACGGAGGATCGCCCGCCCTCCCGGGGCGGTTGAACTCTCATCCAGAAAGCGCTGCATCCGCCGGGCGATCCCCCGGGGAAAGATGTCCAAGAGGGTCTTTCCGGCCAGTACCTCCTCCTGGGAATAGCCGGACAACCTCTGGGCGCTCTCGTTGAAGATGACGATCCGGCTGGAAGCGTCCGTGGCGATGATGCCGTCGATGGAGCTCCGGATGAGATTGGACTGGAACGCGTTGACTCGCTGGAGCTCCTCCGTGGCTTCCTTCACCTTGCGCTCCAGGGTCTGGGTGTGCTCCTCCAGCTGCCGCCGCAGGGCGATGCGCTCGAAGGCCCTCTCCACCGCCAGGAGGATGGCGTCGTTGCTGATGGGCTTGTTGATGAAGTCGGAGGCCCGGAGTTTGAGGGCTTCGATGGCCAAGGACATCTCCCCGTGCCCCGTGATCACGATGACCTCCACGGCATCGTCCCCGGCCTTGACGGTCCGCAGCAACTCGATGCCGTCCACCCCAGGCATGCGGATATCCGTGACCACCACGGCAGGGCGCTCCCGCTCGACCAGGTCCAGCCCCTCCCGCCCGTCCGCGGCGCAAAGCACCGTGTAGCCGCTCTGGGACAGAATGATCTGGAGGACCTTGCGAATCCCCTCCTCGTCGTCGATGATCAGGATCTTGTCCAACCCGGCCCCCTGCGGACCTGCCCGCCCCCCCCCTCGGGGCCGCTTCAGGATGCCTCTTGCGTGCGCGCGGGAAAGGATAGGGTGAAGGTGGTCCCCTGTCCCACGACGCTCTCCACCTGGATCCTCCCCCCGTAGTCCCTCACGATGCCGTAGCTGATGGAGAGGCCGAGCCCCGTCCCCTTGCCCACTTCCTTGGTCGTGAAGAAGGGATCGAAGATCCTGGGCAGGATGGCCTCGGGGATGCCGCATCCCGTATCCCCAAAGGCGACCGTCACGTGGCCTCCTTCCAACCTGGAGCGGACGTGAAGTCCCATCTCCCCGAGCTGGCCGTCCGCCGCTGCTTGCCTCGCCTCGATGGCGTCCCGGGCATTGAGGACGAGGTTGATGAAGACCTGCTCGATCCGGTTCTTGTCCGCCATGATGGGAGGCAGCGGTTCGTCCAGATGGAGATGGGCCTTGATGCCCCGTCCCTCCAGCTGGCGCCCGACCATCATGAACACCTCCCGGATGCACAGGTTGACGTCCACCTCGGTGCGGGTCAGGTCGCTCCTGCGGCCGAACTCCCGCAGGTGCTGGATGATACAGCTCGCCCGGTCCACATGGCGATCGATCTCGTCGGCCAGCGACTTCAGGACATCCGCCGGGACAGCCACCGTGGACGGTCCCGGGGAGGCCTCGGCGGGGTGCTTCTCGATGACCTTCTTGGCCAGAAAGCTGAGGAAGCTGGAGGCGCTCTTGATCACCGAGAGGGGCTGGTTGAGTTCGTGGGCGACCCCTGCGGACATCTCCCCCAGGGTGGCCAGTTTGGAGGCCTGGGCAAGCTGCTCCTCGGTCTTTAAGCGATCCGTGATGTCCGTGACGGTGACGATGGCCAGGCCATCGGTGCCGTTGGGCGGATAGGAGATGCGCATGTCGGCGACCATGACCGCCCCGTCCTTGCGCCGCTGGTGCACCTTGGAGACCTCCCGCTGCCGGTGCCGCAGGCCCCGCTGGATGCGTTGTTGATCCTCCGGCGGCGCCAGGTCCAGGACCCTCATGCCCAGGAGCTCCGCCCGGCCGTACCCGTAATCTCCCAGGGACGTGTCGTTGGCGTCCAGGATGTCCAGGGTGTCGGTCCCCACCAGGAAGATGGAGTTGGGCTGGTTGTTGAACAAGATTCGATACTTGTCCTCGGTCGTCTTGAGTTCGGCCTCCAACCGTCTCAGGCCCGTCACGTCCAGGGACATCTCGATGGCCGCCACCACGTGGTGCCCGGCGTCGAAGACCGGCGAGGTGGTCACGAGGATGGTCGCCTCCTGACCGCCCTGCTTGATCACCGTCTCCTCCGAGCTGTGCGGGTTCCCGTCCTGGAACGTCTTCTCCACGCTGCAGCCCGGGCAGACCCGGTCGCGGCCCTTGTACACCTCGAAGCAGTACTGCCCGATCCGATCCCCGAACTCGGCCACGAAATTCCGGTTGACCTGGATGATGCGGAATTCCCGGTCCTGCACCGACACGAGGCAGGGCATGGAATCGAACAGGGTGTGATACACCTCCAGGTCCGTGCCCCCACGGAAACGCCGCCGCTGCGAAGATGACCCGGCCATGGACCCCGTTCAGGGGGAGAGCAGCCCCCGGACCCTCTCCAGGAGGGCGTCCAAATTGATCGGTTTCTCCAGATACGCATCGGGATTGAAAAAGCCCCGATCCGTCTCCAACGAATAGGTGATGCCCAACTGGTCGCCCATGCCCGACATGCCGATGACGGGGATGTGCCGCAGGGCGGGATCCTCTTTCACCTGCGCGCAGACGTGAAAACCCGAGTACGGCTTCTCCAGCATCACGTCGAGAAGGATGATATCCGGCCGCTCCCGGCGAATCAATTCCAGGCCCTCCGCCGCCCCCGAGGCGCACATCCCCTGGAACCCGTGGTCCTCCAGAAAAGTCCGCAGGGCCAGCCGCAGGGCCGCGCTGTCATCGATGATCAGGATCCTAGCGGCCTTCTGTCCCCGCCCGCCCATCCCCGGAGGGCGTGCCATCGATCTGTCCATGCGCCTCCCGTTCATGGCCGCGGGCCGTCTCCCCCGGGCCCTCGTTCCCTCACAGGCCTCCCATGCCCCCCTGCGCCGGGCGCCTCGCCGGATCTGTCCCGAGGGGGGCTTCCTGCAACGGGGCCCTGGGCAGTCGTACGCGAAAGCGCGTCAGGCCGTCGGTGGAGGGGGCCAGCGCGACGGTCCCGCCATGCTCCTCGACGATCTTTCTGGTCACCACGAGACCCAGTCCCGTGCCCCGACTCCCCTTGGTGGAGACCACCTCCTGGAAGAGCCTTTCCCGGACGGAGGGCGGTATGCCGGGCCCATTGTCCTCCACTTCGAACATGACCCCGTCGCCGCCGGGGCGGCGCACGCGGATCCGGATGCGCAGGTCGTCCTTGTCCCCCTGGGCCAGGCAGGCATCCATGGCATTGGCCACCAGGTTGGACAGGACCGTGTGGATCCCCCTGGGATCGAGATGAACCGGCGTGTCCTCGCCGTCCTCCAGATCCAGGATCAGGTCGATCCCCAGGTCCCGCGCCTTCTTCTCGAACAGCGTCCAGACCTTCCTGGCCAGATCCGCGGGCAGGGCCTGCTCATATTCCGGGCTTCGCCCCTTGGCGATGAGAAGGATGTCTTTGACGAACTGGCCCACCAGCTCCACGCCCTCCTTGACCATCTCCCAACCCCTGCGGGCCAGGTCCGGGTCACCCCGTCGCAGGCCGGACTGGACCACGTACGCCCCCCCCTCCAGGCCGTTGAGGATGTTCTTGATGGCGTGGGCCGTGACGGCCACGGCCTGTCCCAGCGTGGCCAACTCGCGCTGCAGCCGCTTGACCTCCGCGATGTTGGTGGACATCTCCATGACGGCGAAGGTCTGACCGGACAGATCGCGAATGGGCGCGGTGTACACGATCATGTCCGCCACCTCGCCGTCGGCCGTTCGGACGGCCTCCTCGCTGCAGTGAATCTCGCCGTCCTCGAAGGTCTTCTCCACGGGGCAGACGTCGCACTTGGCCTCCCGGCCCTTGTACACCTCGTAGCACTTGCGCCCCAGGGCGCGCCCGAAGTCCTTCTCGAAGAAGCGGTTGGCCCGAATGACGTTGAAGTCCCTGTCCTGGATGGAGATGTAGCAAGGGACGCCATGGAAGAGGGCCTTGTACTCCTGCTGGCTCAGCTCGAGCTGGCGCTGGTGGCGCTTGAAGGCCGTGACGTCGCAGGAGAGCTTCACCACGCCAACGATCCGTCCCCGGGAATCCACCACGGGCACCACGTGGGCCACCGCATACACAGTCTCGCCGTGGACGGTCTGAATGCTCTCTTCCCACGAAGCCGGCCGGCCGTCGGCCAGGGTTCGGGACGCCGGGCAGTCGGGGCAGACCGTTTCCCGACCCTTGTACGCATTGTAACAGGGCTTCCCCGCGGCCTCTCCGAAGTCCCTCCGGAAGGCCTCGTTGGACTGGACGATGCGATACGCCCGGTCCAGGACCGTCACGTACGCGGGCAGGAGGTTCAACAGATCCAGCGGGTCCAATTCCGCCGGGGCGTCGAGCCGCCCTCCGCCCGGCCGCCCCGATGGGATGTCCCCCGGGGCGGGGGAACGGGATGGCCTTCGTTTGAAGGGAAGATCTGCCCAGCGCATGGACCCCCGGTCCTTTCCTCAACCGGCCGACGCAGCCGCCCCTCCCAGGGCCCCGGATACGGCGGAGAGCAGGGCCCCGGCGTCCACGGGCTTCTCGATGAAGGCATAGGGGCCGGGGATGGACCGCTCGTAGATGAACTTCTTGAAGTCGATCATGGGGTGCTGACCCGCGGTGAAGCCGGTCACCATGATCACCGGGATGGCTCGCAGCGCCTCGTTTCTCTTGAGATCCTTGTACAGCCGGATCCCCGTCTTGTCGGGCATGAGGAGGTCCAGGGTGATGAGGTCGGGCCCCTCTGCCAGGGCCTTGGCGAATCCTTCATCGGCGTTCATGCTGCTGGTGGTCTCGTAGCCATGATCCTGGAGCAGGGTGCTCAGATAGGTGATCATGGAGGCCTCGTCGTCGATGATGAGGATCTTCTTAGACATGTCCTTTCCTCCCGCGCCGGATCCGCACCCGGGACGGCCCCACCGCGGGGCACCGGGGGGCGGATGCATCCCACAGATGGGTTCTCGTCAATCCATGATGAGGGCGTCGCCCACCAGCTCGCAGAGCAGCTTGACCTCACACCCCAGCTTGTAGTGGCGATTGATCTCGGCCAACTGGTCCACGCAGTTGTGGCAGGACGTGGCGATGATCTTGGCCCCGGTTGCGGCGATCTCATCCGCCTTGACCTTGGCCGCCTCCATGCGCCGTTTGGCGAACTCGGTCATGGTCAGGGCCCCGCCCCCTCCTCCGCAGCAGTAAGAGAACTGCCGGTTGTGCTTGAGCTCGACGAAGTCCTGCACGGCGGCCCTGAGCACCATGCGGGGCTCCTCCAGGATCCCGCCGCTCTTGGCGGCGTTGCAAGGGTCGTGGTAGGTGACCCGATGGGGGTTCTTGGAGGGGTCGAGGCGGATGCGCCCCTCCTGGATGTACTGGGCCAGGAGCTCCTGGAACCCCAGAACCTTGAAGCCGGGCTGGCGTCCGATCCAGTTGGCCGCCTCCCATCGAATGGAGCGATACCCGTGGCCGCACTCCGCCGCCAGGAGGTACTCGCAACCCAACCGTTCCACGTCGTCGGCTTGCCACTGGGCCACCTTCTTGGCGTTGGCCCCGTCTCCGATGAACAGGCAGTAGTTGGTGGCATCCCAGTACTTGCTCGATATGGTCCAGCTCTCTCGGGCCGCATGCAGGATCTTGGCCGTGGCCTGGATGGTCAGGGGGTAGTACTTGGGCTCGCGCGGGTTCATGGTGAGGAAGTACTTGGCGCCCTTCCGGTTGATGGGGATCCGGGCGTTGGGGTCCTCCAGCTCGGCCTGGAGTTCCTCCTCGATCCACTGGAGGGTCTCGATGAGTTCCTCCTCGCTGATGCCCATGTTGTTTCCGGTCTCGAGGTGGATGTCGATGGTGGCCTTGAGCCCCTCGGGCAGGCGGTTCATGGCCGCCATCATGTACCGCGCCGTGGACATGATGGCCGCGTAGTCCACCCCCATGGGGCAGTTGAACGAACAGCGGCGGCACACGGTGCATGCCCCGAAGATCAGGTCGTACATCTTCTCGGCCAGCTCCGGCGTCAGGTCCTTGCCGCCGACCCAACCGGGCAGGACCCTGCCGAGCCAGTCGTATCGCTTCTTGTAGACCTTCCGGAGCAGGTCGGCCTTGTGGGCGGGGGCGAACTCCGGGTTTCCGGTGGATGCGTAATAGTGGCAGGCCTCGGTGCACAGTCCGCAATGGACGCAGGCAGCCAGGGACGACGTGAGAAGGCGATTCATTCGCTTGTCCAGGATGTCCAGCATCTTGGGGACGTCCTGGGGGGTGAATGCCTCCTTGGGTTTGCGCTCCGACTCCTTATCGGGGGCCGGGGTCGCCGCGGGGGATGCCTTCACCTCGGTCGCAACGACGTTTTCTGCCATGGCCGTTTCCTCCTTGAGCGGTTCATCAATCGGTCGATCTGACGGTCTTGTTCAGGACCCCGCGTCCCCCGAAGTTGACGCCGTAGTACCAGCGGGCAAAGGGGTACGTGATGTAGTGGGAGATCTTGCTGAAAGGGACATAGATCAGAAAGAACGTGGTCATGACGAAGAAGACCCACATGGCCAGGGCGCCGCCGCTGGTCAGCGCCCAGATCCCCGAGAGGAAGAAAAGGTCCAGGATGACGACGGCGAAGTAATCGTCCATGGAACTGATGATCCGCATCTCGGGGACCGTCATCCGCCGGATGAACCGCCGCAGTCCAATGAGGAAGGCCAGGACCATGAAGAAGACCACAACGCCGGAGAACCCATCTCCGGGTGTCATGAGCCCGAACGGGAGGAGGAACGTGGACAGGATGGTCAGGGCCACGGCCAGATGGAAGACGACGAACTCCAGGTAGAAGAACCAGTGAACGCGGGTGCTCTCCATGGCCCAGGGCATGAAGATGTTGCCCAGGGAGACCAGGGCGCCGGCGGCAGGGCTGCCCTTGAGGGGCGCCTTGTCCCGGACATTGGGTTTTCGCATCAACCAGACGATCTTGGCCACGTACACGGCCCCCATGAACGCCAGCGCCATGTACTGAACCTCTTCCATCAGGAACCTCAGACCCCCGCCGTACTCCATGGTAGTGCCTCCTTCTGCTTTTTCCGCCCTTGCAGGACGGTTTCCTCCCCGATGGCGATGCGTGCCCGCGGTTCGTGAATCATGGCCCCGGCGGATCGCCCGGTATGGGACGTGCGACCCCCCTTGTCCATAGGCCTCAAGGCCGGCCCTCCAGGTGGGCCAGATAGGCGCGGTCCAACTCCACGTTGGGGTCCTGGAGGATCTCGTCAACGCGGATGGCCTCCCGCACCAGTTCACGGCATTGGGCAAAACTCCCCAACTTCTCCAGACACATGGCCAGGTTGAGAAGGGTGGTTCGCTTTCCCTTCAACTCGCCGTGGGCCTCGGCCAGGAGGAGCCCCCGTTGGTAATGTTCCCGGGCCCGGTCCAGGCGCCCCCAAGATTCGTACAGCCTGCCCAGATTGTTGAGGCTGGCGATGGCGCCCGGAAGAAACTGGGTCGCCTCGGAGATGGCCAGGCTCCTGTGGTAGAACTTCATGGCATGGTCGAACTTGCCCCAGCTCTGGTACACCATCCCGATGTTGTTGAGGGCCACAGACTCCCAGTCCCGGTAGCGCAACTCCCGGGCCCGGAGCAAACTGAGCCAGAACTGCTCCAGGGAGCGGTCGAACCGCTGCTCCCTGTGGAACCGAAGCCCCATGCGGTTCATGTGGGAGATGTCCCGGGGCTCCGCGCCCATGGGCCCGGTTGGGGCTTGGGAGGCGAACGGCCTTGGTAGTTCGGAGATCATGAGCGAGGGTCCCGCCACGGACGATGCCAGGTACTGGAGCCTCTAAGCAACAACTGAGCCAATGCCTTCTCTTTCATGTAACAACTTGAAATAACAAAACAATTCATGCAACGAGGAGCGGAGCATCGTTCCGTAGGTTGCGAAATGCATCATATCGACGTTGCATCAGTTGCAAGTTGAGCGGGAAAGGGGCGGACACCCGGTGAGAAAAGGGAGTTGCGAGCCCTGGGGGGCGTTGCACAACGCAACCTCAAGTTCGCAACACTATGCCAGGCGTTTCAGCTTGCGCCAGAGTGTGGTGCGGTGGATGCCCAACTCCTGGGCGGCCTTGACCTTGTTGCCGCGGTGCTTTTGGAGCACATCCAGGATGGTCCTGGTCTCCACGTCCCGTATGCGCCCCGCGCCCTCGCCGAACTGGTGCAGCTCCCGCTCCAGGCCGAACAGGTAGGACGGCAGATGCTGGGGCTGGATGGCCCTCTCCTTGCAGAGGATGAAGGCGTGTTCGATGATGTTCTCCAGCTCCCGCACGTTTCCGGGAAAGTCGTAGGGCTGCAGCACGGCCATGGCGTCGGGTGACATGCCCTGGATGGGGGAGGCGAACTTCCTCTGAAGCCTCCGGATCAGGTGCCTGATGAGCAGCGGGACGTCCTCGGGCCGCTCCCGCAGGGGCGGAAGCTGGATCTTGACCACGTTGAGGCGGTAGTACAGGTCCCTGCGGAACCGCTGTTCCTGCACCAGCTCGTCCAGGTTGCGGTTGGTGGCCGAGATGATGCGAACATCCACCCGGACGGCCTCCGTGGCCCCCAGGGGGATGAACTCCCCGCCCTGAACCGCCCGCAGCAGCTTGACCTGCAGGGCGGGGGTGATGTCCCCGATCTCATCGAGGAACAGGGTCCCCCGATGGGCCAACTGGAACATGCCGGGCTTGTCCCGCTTGGCGTCGGTGAATGCCCCCTTGGAATACCCGAAGAGCTCCGACTCCAGCAGGGTCTCCGGGAGGGCGCTGCAGTTGATCTTGATGAACGGCCCCTTTTGCCGCAGGCTCAGGTTGTGGATGGCCGTGGCGAACAGCTCCTTGCCCGTCCCGCTCTCGCCCTGGATGAGCACCGACGCGTCGGTTCGGCTCACGTCGGGGAGGATCTCGAAGATCTGCAGGATCCGCCGGTTCTTGCTGAGGATGCCCTGGAAGGTGTACTCCGATTCCTCCTCCTGGTCCATGGCCCGCTTGCTTGGCATGTCCCGGATGGTGATGATCCCCCCGGAGAAGGCCTGGTCGAGGTCCCGGATCATGGAGAAGCGGATGAGGATGGGGACCCGGGTGCCCATCCGCGTGGTGAGCACCGCCTCGTAGTCCACAATGTTCTCGGTGCCGTGGAGGAAGCGTGCCACCGGGCAGCCGTTTTCGCAGTTGGGGAGGCACAGGATCTCCTGGCACGTCCGGCCCACGGCGTCCTCCCGCGGGTGCCGGGTGATCTCCTCGGCCCGGCGGTTGAAGTAGACCACCCGGAAGTCCCGGTTGATGATGATGACTCCCTCGCCCAGCTGCTCCAGGATGTGGTCATCGGTCAACCTGTGGATATCCACCGATCCTCCCCCTCCATGCCCCGGACGAGCCGCCCCCAGGCACGAGCGCGCCCTGACTCCCCACCCTATCAAGACCGTAGAGAATGTGCAACCAATGCACCGCCCGGGTCAAGGCCTTGGGTTCCCCTGCCCCAGGGGCGGATGGAATCGGGGAGACGCCTTGCCCCCCTGGCCCGTGCGTGCTATACCCTTGGCCAGAGGAGCGTGCCCCTTACGCCGGCAACGAACCGAAGGTCTTCCATGGGGTTTTCCTGCGGAATCATCGGGCTCCCCAACGTGGGGAAATCCACCCTCTTCAACGCCCTGGCCGCAGCCAGGGCGCCGGCGTCCAACTACCCTTTTTGCACCATCGACCCCAACATCGGCGTGGTGGAGGTGCCCGACGAGCGCCTGGGCGAGCTGGCCCGGGCCCTGAAGCCGCCCCTGGTGACGGCCACCTCCCTGGAGTTTCGCGACATCGCCGGGGTGGTGGAGGGGGCCCATCAGGGCAAGGGGCGCGGCAACCAGTTCCTGGATCAGATCCGAAACGTGGATGTCCTGGCCCATGTGGTTCGCCTCTTCCAGGACCCCGACGTGGTCCACGTGGCGGGCGTCCTGGATCCCGTCCGGGACGCCGAGGTGCTGGAGACGGAGCTCATCCTGGCGGACATGCAGCTGCTGGAAAGGCGCCTGGAGCGGGTGCGCACAGCGGCCAAATCCCACGAAAAGGCCCTCCTTCGAGATTTGGAACGGCTCGAGGGGCTGGTGGCCGTCCTCGACCGGGGGCAGCGGGCCTCCGCGTGGCAGGGGACGCCCGAGGAGGAGGCCGCGGTGGACGGCCTGGGCCTCCTGACGCGAAAGCCCCTCTTCTATGTGGCCAACGTGGGCGAGGACCAGCTACCGGCCGGGGGGGGCGCCCTTGCCCCCCTGGAGGAACGGGCCCGGGGCGAGGGGGCCGCGATCGTCCCCATCTGCGGCAAGGTCGAGGCGGAGCTTCTGGATTTACCCCCAGCGGAACGGCAGGCGTACCTGGAGGCATACGGACTTACCCGCTCCGGCTTGGAGCAGCTGATCGAGGTGGGGTATCGGCTCCTGGGTCTGGTGACCTTCTACACCGTTGTGGGGCGGGAGCTCAGGGCCTGGACCGTGCCGGCGGGCACGCCGGCCCCGAGGGCCGCGGGCAAGATCCACTCGGACATGGAGCATGGCTTCATCCGCGCCGAGGTCCTGGCCTTCCAGGATTTCCGCAAGGCCGGCTCCATGGCCAGGGCCCGGGAGGCCGGATGGGTGCGATCCGAGGGAAGGGACTACGAGATCCACGACGGCGACATCGTCACCATCCGGTTCAAGGCCTGATCGATGGGCCAAGGAGCGTCACCCTGCCTGGACCTCGGCCTGACCTTTGTGGTCCAGACGATCCAGCATCTCGCCCAGGATGCGGGCTGCCTCGCCCGTGACGCGCAGGCAGGTCCGCACCTTGTCGCTGCGGTAAAAGGCGCGGGCCTGCTCCGGGTCCCGCCAGTCCACGCCCACCAGATTCCGGCAGTGGATGCTGCCCCCTGCCGCCTCGCGGAAACGGTCCATCATCTCCCGGGCGCAGTCCCACATGAGGCGGCTCTCCTTTTCCTCCTCCCGGGCCCGCCCCAGTTTGAGTCCGATGGTGGCCAGGGCGCCGCTCAGGGCGCCGCAGACCTCGCCCGAGGCCAACCCGCCGCCAAAGGGCCCCATGGCCCGGATCAACTCCTCGCCCCCGATGCCCAGCCTTTCTTGCCCGACCGCCAGAACGGCCTGACTGCAGTGAAACCGTTTCAAGAACATCTGCTGGGCCTTCTCCTTCATGGCCTCCGGGGTCATGGCTCCTCCTACTGGTCCTGTCGGGGAAAACGTCTCCCCGCCCGTCTCCGCCCTGGGAGAACAGGGTTCTCGGAGCGCAACGCTCGCGCCTCCAGGGCTACTTCTTGTGGGGCGTGGGGTGGATAAACCGGACTCTACCCGAGGGGCACCGGTCAGTCAAGCGGATGTCGTGACCGGAGACAGAGAGGCCGCCTCCCACGTCATGGAAGCGGTTTGTGAATACAGTACACGCTCAGGAGGTCCTGGGTCCCCATGTTGATCACATTGTTCTCCAGATCTCCCGGGGTGTAGAAGGCCGAACCAGCCGGGAGTTCCGCCTGCTGCACCCGGCCGTCGACCTTCCATTGGGCCAGGCCCTCTCCCTCGATGACGAAGAAGATCTCGTCCTCGCCCGCCGGGTGAACATGCCAGCCTCGCCCTTCCCCGGGCCGCAGGCGGCCGAATCCGAAGATCAATCCGGCTTCGGTGTCTGCGGACTCGATGAGGCGATGCCATCTGCCCCCGCCCCCGGGCGGCGTCTTTCCCACTGCGTCCTCGAGCCTTGAGATCCTCACGGTCTTCATGCGTCGGCCCCTCCCCGGCCCCTCCAAGTTCACACCTTGGCCTTGTGGACGTCCGCGCCCAGTTCATCCCCCATGGCGAAGAAGGCCCCTCGGAATCGAATGAGGGGCCTCTTCCTCCTGTCCTCCCAGTAAGCCACCGTCTCGCCCACGAAGATCGTGTGGTCGCCGGCCAACAGGTAACTGCGGACCTTGCACTCGATGTTGGCCGCGCAGCCCTCGATGAGGGGGGCCCCGATCCGCTTGCCGGCACGGGTTGGAATCCTCGCGGCCTGGAACTTGTCCACGTCCCTGCCCGAGTTGTTTCCGCAGAAGACCGCGAGTTCCATCTGCCCCTCGGACGCGATGTTCAGCGCGAACTCGCCGCTCTTGAGAATCAGGTCGTGGGTGAAGCGGCTGATGCCGATGGCGACGGTGATCAGCGGGGGGTCAAAGGCGGCGGGGGAACTCCACGCCGCCGTCATCACGTTTCTCACGCCTCCGTTTGCGGCCGAAACCATGACGATGGGCATGCACAGGTTCCCGCGGGCCTGCTTGAATCTCAACTTCTTCTCCATGGTCGTCTCCTCGTCGCCTTTCACCACGCCAAACGGATTTCACCGGCTCCACCGCCCCCTGGGAGGCCCACCGAGGCGCCCCGCGTCCGCGTCTCCCCCCCGACGCTACCCCTTCATGGCCCCGGCCGTGAGGCCCTGCACGAAGTACTTGCTCACGAAGACCAGCATCACGAGCAGCGGCAGGGAGATGAGAAAGGCCCCGGCCATGATCTCCCCCCAGTTCATGTCGTGGGCGCCCACCATGGTGGCCAGGCCGATGGGCAGGGTCTTGAGCACGTCGGAGGAGATGATGATCAATCCGTACGCGTAATCCGTCCAGGAGAGCAGAAAGGAGAAAATGGCCACGGTCAGGAGCCCCGGGAGGGACAGGGGCAGAATGACGAGAAAGAAGGCCCGTATCCGGCTGGCCCCGTCCACCATGGCCGCCTCCTCCAGCTCGAAGGGCATGGCCCTGAAAAAGCCCCAGAGGAGCCAGATTCCCAACGGAAGGGCGATGGTGATGTGGGAGATGATCAGCCCCCAGAGGGAGTCGACGAGCTTGAGCTGGGTGAAGATGAAATACAGGGGCACGGCCAGCAGGATGGGCGGGAACATGTACGTGAAGAGCATGGTGCGAAGGATGATCTGCTTTCCCCGGAGGCGGTACCGGGTGACCACGTACGCCATGAGGATGGAGCACACCAGGGTCACCAGGGTGGTGACCAGGGCCACCCAGAGGCTGTTCTGGAAGTTGACGACGTACTTGGTCATGCCGAGCAGGTTCTCATAGGACTTCAGGGAAAAGGGACCGGGGATGAGGCTGGTCGTGGAGAAGAGCTTCCCGTACACCCGGCAGGAGGAGATGAACATCCAGTAGATGGGGAAGAACGAGTACACGGCGATGACCGCGGCCGATGTGTAGATGATCGCCTGTTTCCCCCGACTCTGTCTTCTCGCCATGATGCCTGCCCGCTACTCCTCGATCTCGAACGCCTTCAGGTAAGTCAGGACCACAATGGCCAGGAACACGAACGAGATGGTGGCCACCGCGGTCCCCCCGCCGATGTCATACGTCTGAAACGCCTTCTGATACGTCATGATGGGGAGGTGCTCCGTGGCGCCCAGGGGACCGCCCTTGGTGAGAAGCCAGATGATGTCGAACTTGTTGAACATCCAGATGCCGCGAAGCAGCACGATGATCACCAGGATGGGCTTCAGGATCGGGATGGTGATGTACACGAACCGCTGCCAGCCCGTGGTCCCGTCCACCTCCGCCGCGTCCAGAAGGTCCCGGTTGACCGTCTGCAGGGCGGCCAGAAAGCACGTGGTGACAAAGGGCGTCCAGGTCCAAACGCTCACGGCGATTACGGTGAACATGGCCAGGCGCGGGGTTTCGAGCCAGTTGATCCTCCCCAATCCCAGCTCTCGAGCTGCAATGGTGATGACCCCGATCCTACCGTCGAGCATCCATTGAAACGTGAGGGCCACAACCACCGTGGGCAGGATGTACGGGAGGAGGGAGATGCCCCTGAGGAACGCCTTTCCCTTGAAGGCCTGGTTCAGGATCAAGGCGAAGGCGATCCCGAGGAGGACCTGGAAAAAGATGCTCGCCAGGGAGTAAAAGATCCCGTTCCCGAATGCGCTCCAGAAGGCCGGGTCCTGAAAGATGCGGACGTAGTTGCCGAACCCCACCCACTTGGGCTCGCTGACGTAGGACTCCAGATGGTAGAAGCTCAGCCGGATGGCCATGAAGAGGGGCACGACGATGAAGAAGAAGGTGATCAGGAGCCCGGGGGCAAGAAAGGGTATGACGATGTGTTTGTCCTTCATCCGCATGGCGGGGCGCCTTGTTGGAAAAACGGCATGGAGCCCGCGGGCACTGCCGCGCGGGCTCCAAGATCCGTCGTCTCAGCTTCCCTTCATGATCTCCTTGATGGAGTTCACGGCGATCTGGAGGCACTCCTCGGGCGGCATGTTCTTGAGCACCAGGTTCTGGAGCATGGTGGGCATGACGAACTTCCGGGTGATGATCCCGGGTCTCGGGTCCACCTCGGGTCCCTGGATGTCCACCGCGTCGATGATGATGTCCTTGCGCGTGAGGAAGCCCTTCATGATCTCCACGATGGGACCGTATTTCTGGACCTTCGGAAGGGACTTCCACTTGGGGTTCTCGTAGATGGACAGTCGGGTGGGCTGATAGTGGATGGGCAACACGGAGTAGAAATCGATGAGCTTCTCGGTCACCAGCCACTCCATCAGCTTCATGGATTCCTCCACCTGGTCGGTCTTTCCCACCACCCATCCGTCGTACCCGTGGTTGATGGCGAAGCGGGACCCGTCGCGGCTCGGGTACGGGAACAGGCCCACCTTGTCCGCCAGGTGCGGGGAGAGCTGATCCACGTGCTCGATCATGCGGCCGGAATAAGGGGACATGGCCACGCTCTCGGTGGTGAAGAGCTTGGTGTGATCCCCCCAACTGATCTGGGTCATGCCCGGGGGCATGTACTGGTAGATCTCCTTGAAGAACTGGAGATACCCGATCATCTTGGGCTTCATCTGGGGGGAATCCAGGATCACGTTCCACTTGTCGTCGAAGAACTTGACCCCCTCAGCCCACATGAAGGCGGTGTCCAACCAGTCGACCCACTGCCCGTTTCCGATCCCCAGGCAGAGGCCGTACATGTTCTTCTTGTCGTCCATGCAGGCCTTGGCGCAGGCCGCGAACTCCGCCCAGGTCTTGGGCTCCTTCAGCCCCTTGGCCTGGAAGATGTCCTTGCGGTAGAACCAATGGGCGAAGTTGTAGTCGTACGGGTACCACCAGACCTCCCCCTTGAGGGGGAACAGGATGTTGGGGCCGAAATCGTCCATGCCGATCTTCTTGATGAGCGGAGTCATCGGCACGATCCAACCCTCGGAGGCCATGATGTTGATGTTCCCGATGAACAGCTCGTTGCCGATGTGGTAAGGGTTTCCGGCCTTGATGGCCGCGGACATCTTGGGGAACATCTCCCCGCCGGGCACCGTGTCCAGCATCACCTTCACGCCGGTCTTGTTCTCCCATTCCGCGAAGGCCGTCTCGAAGAACTTGACCGTTCCGGGGTCCGGCTCCTGGTTGATCACCCGCAAGGTGACCTTCTTCTGGGCGTGCACGAAGGGGCCATGGGCCAGGGTGATGGCCCCCACCGCCCCGGCGGCGCCCGCGGTCTTCAGGAAACCCCTTCTGGTCACCCCGCTTCTTTCCATCCTCGGTTTCTTCTGGTCCATGGCCTGCCCCTCCTTATGTCCGTTTGGCGAGGATTCTCGCCTTGAGCCTCATCCCTGCAGCTACCCGATGGGAAGAATCCCTCCACCGGGGGGTGACTAGCCGGAGCCTCATCGCGCCTCGGGCCCGCTCGTGAGACACATGCCCGAATCACGTTCAAAAACATGGGCATGGGACATGTCCAGACGCAAGCATACCGGATCTCCGAAACGAACGAAGGGCACGCCCATGACCTTTGCCACGATCGAGATCTCCCCCGAGGATCCGGAGACCAGGGTCTCCGAACCCAGCGTCTCGACCACCTCCACCTTGGCCCGCACGACCTCCGGCGATGTCTGCGGTTCCTGAACCAGTCCCACGTGATCCGGCCGGATCCCCAGCACCGCGGGCCGCCCCTCGGCCGGGCGGACGCTGGGCTCCATGGTCGGAGGGATGGGGAAGACCCCCTCCCGTGCCTTGAAACCGAGACCTGATACCGTCTGGACGAGGGTGCCGTCCAGGAAGTTCATGGTCGGGCTCCCGATGAAGCCGGCCACGAAGAGGTTTCTCGGCCGCTCGTACACCTCCAGGGGGCTGCCCACCTGCTGGATCAGGCCGTCCTTCATGATCACGATGCGATCCCCCATGGTCATGGCCTCCACCTGATCATGGGTCACATACACCATGGTGGTCTCCAGTCGGTGGTGAAGCTTGGAGATCTCGTTTCTCATCTGCACCCGAAGCTTGGCATCCAGGTTGCTCAGAGGTTCATCGAACAGGAACACGTCCGGATCCCGCACGATGGCCCGGCCCACGGCCACTCGCTGCATCTGGCCCCCCGAGAGCTGTTTGGGCTTCCGCTCCAGGAGATCTTCCAAGCCGAGGATCTTGGCCGCCTTTCTCACCCTCCGTTCGATTTCCTCCTTGGAGACCTTGCGGAGCTTCAACCCGAAGGCCATGTTGCGGTACACGTTCATATGTGGGTACAGGGCGTAGTTCTGGAAGACCATGGCGATATTCCGGTCCTTGGGCGCAAGGTCGTTCACCAGGCGCTCCCCGATGAAGATCTCCCCCTCGTCGATGTCCTCCAGTCCTGCAATCATGCGGAGCGTCGTGGTCTTGCCGCACCCCGAGGGGCCGACGAAAACCACGAATTCACCGTCCTGGATCTCCAGGTTGAAATCCTGAACGGCGACCACCTTTCCGAAGACCTTTCTCAGGTTCTTGATGAGTACTCGCGCCATTTTTCCCGGAGCTCCGGCAACTGGGACGGCTGTTTGGAATTAAACAGGATGCCGAAAGGGAAGTCAAGGAGAAATGACAGGAATTGAACGATTCTGCACAAACTTGATTGACGCGTGTCGCTCCATTCCGTATGATGGCCAGGGCCGGAGAACCGGCCGTCCTGTACGGGGTGAGAGATGGGCAAATCGCACATGATCGGGATCGACATTGGATCCGGGGGATGCAAGGTCGCCATCGTGAGCGAGAACGGTCGTGTAACGGGTAGCGCCTACCAGGAGTATCCCACGTACTACCCGCATCCGGGCTGGTCCGAGCAGACGCCGCAGGAATGGTTCGGCGCCTTGCAGTGCACCGTCGGGGAGGCCTTGAAGAGGGCATGTCTGTCCCCCTCGGATATCGCCTCCGTCGCCGTCGGGGCGGCGACCCACACCCTGGTGCTCCTGGATCGGCACCAGGAGGTGCTTCGTCCGGCCATCCTCTGGCGGGACAAACGGACCATCGCCCAGGTGGAATGGCTTCGGGACAGGCACGGCGAGGAGATCTACAGCGAGACCCTCCACACGGCCAACGTCAACTGGACGCTGCCTTATCTGATGTGGATCCGGGAAGCGGAGCCCGAGGTCTGGCGCAAGGCCGCAACCATCCTCATGCCCAAGGACTACATTCGCTACCGCCTCACCGGGGTGTTGGCCACGGACTGGATGGACGCCCACGGGACCCTGATGTTCAACGTGCGCAGAAGGGAATGGTCCCAAAGGATCTGCCGGATGGCGGGCATCCCCTCGGGCCTTCTCCCGCCGGTCTTTCCCCCGGAAAAGGTGGTCGGCGGGATCACCCGCGCCGCGGCCCTGCAGCTGGGGCTGCGGGAGGGGACCCCTGTGGTGACCGGCACCACGGATCAGGCCGCCGAGGCCTTCGGCGCAGGGGCCATCCGCCCGGGCCAGGGAATCCTCAAGATGGCCACAGCCGGCAATGTGGCCGTGGTCACCGACGAGCCCCATCCCAGCCCTCCCAGGGTGTACGCGTACTACCACATGATTCCCTCGTACTGGTACACGCTGGCCGGGACGATCTCCTGTGCGGTCTGTTATCGATGGATGCGCGACGCCCTGTGCCAGGAGGAGATCACGGCCGCCCAACGCCGGGTGGTGGATGCCTACGAACTCATGGACCGATTGGCTGAGACGGCACCCGTGGGCTGCGAGGGCCTGATCTTCCATCCGCATCTTCAAGGGGCCATTTTCAACCCCTACCTGCGGGGCGATTTCATCGGCATCACCTCCCGCCACAACAAGGCATATTTCCTCCGGGCGGTGCTGGAAGGGGTGGCCTTCTCTCTGCTCAGCTGCGTTCGGGAACACGAAAGGCTGGGTGTACGGGTGGACGACTTTCGGATCATCGGAGGCGGGGCCAAGAGCCCGCTGTGGCGCCAGATCACGTGCGACGTGGTGGGCAAGGAGATGATCCGCCCCGCAGTGGATGACTCCTCCTTCGGCACTGCCTTGGTCGGTGGCCTCGGCGTGGGGATCTTCTCATCCGTGGAGGATGCCGTGAGGCGATGCGTGCGCTACGTGGACGTGGTCAAACCCGACCCCGACCGCCACGCCATCTACCGCGGGCTCTTCGAGGTATACCAGCAGCTGTGCGGCGACCTGGACGGCGCCTACCGCCGCCTCCACGGCGTCCTGGAGGGGAGGTCAGGCTGACGGGGTGCGGCCCAGGGCGTCGGCCCTGAGCACGGCCTCCACGACGGTCTGGGGGTTCACCGGAAACGGCATGTGGCGCATGTATGACCCCTGCCGGCAGGCCCGCTCCGCCGCGCGCCCCAGCTTGGCCTCATTGGGTTCCCGCAGCCCCAATGTGGCCAGGTCCGTGGGCAGCCCGACCCTGCGATAGAACGCCAGCAGGTCGGCCAGGAACGCCGGCTCCCTCCCCTCCAGTACAAGTTGGACCAGAACGCCGAAGGCCACCTTCTCGCCGTGCATGGCCTGGTTCATCTCCTCGATGAGGGTGAAGCCCGCGTGCAAGGCGTGGGCCGCGGCCAAGCCGCCGCTCTCAAAGCCCAGGCCGCTCAACAGGATGTTGGCCTCCACCACCGCCTCCAGGGCTTCGTTGACCGTATTGGCCTGGGCCGCCTTCTTGGCTGCCTCCCCCTCCCACCGGATGACGTCATAGGCCAGGCGGGCCACCTGCAGGGCCGCCAGCGTGGGCTTTCCACCGAAGACGTTGCTTGCCCCCGAGGCGTGGCACGCCTCCGCCTCGAACTTGGTGGAGAGCGCGTCGCCCATCCCCGCCACCAGAAAGCGCACCGGGGCCTGGGCGATGATCCCCGTGTCCACCACGACCAAGGAGGGAGCCGGCTGGGTCCGCACGACCTCCTGGATCACGTGCGACTCATCGTACACGGCTGCGATGTGGCTCGTGGGGGCGTCGGTGGACGCGATGGTCGGCACGACGGCCACCGGCAGGCGGGCCTTCATGGCCACGAGCTTTGCGGCATCCGCCGCCTTCCCCCCCCCGACGCCGACGACGATCTGCGCCCCCGCCTGCCGGGCCCGGGCGTGGAGCCGATGGATCTCTGTCCAGCAGCACTCCCCGCCAAAGGGCTCCAACGTCGCCTCCATGCCGCTGGCCCGCAGGGCGGCCGTCAGTCTGTCCTGGGTCAGGCTCAAAACCAGCGGATCCCCGAACACGAAGGCCCGCTGCCCCAGGGGGGACAGCAGCTCCCCCAGGCAGTCCAGGGCCTTTCTGCCTTGGACGTACCGGCTCGGCGCCCCGAATATCCGCATGCCTCACCTCCGCGTCGTACGGGCTGCCGGATGTCGCGACCCAAGGCGGACCGTCAGCCCCGGAAGATCTCGTGAAGCTCGTGGTTGATCGCAGCGAGCTGCCGCTGGGCCTTTCGGTAGACCTCGAAGAGCCGTGTGTAGCGCTCGTGGTTTTGGGGATCCGGCCTGTTGCCGCTCACCACCGTCACGCACCTGCGGACGGCGTCCCTTTCGTCCTCGAAGGCCCCGATGCCCACGCCGGCGATGAGAGCCGCACCGAATGACGCGTCGTCCTCCGCCGTCTTGAGGATCTCCATCCCCATAACGTCGCTGACGATCTGCCGCCACAGTCCGCTCTTGGCTCCCCCTCCGATGATCCGGGCCTCCTGCATGCTGAGGCCCAGGGGCGCCAAGGACTCGAGGCAGTCCCTCAGAGAAAAGGCAATCCCCTCGTACAGGGCGCGGACGAAATGCTCTCTCCCGTGGCGCATGGTGATCCCCACGAAATCGGCCCGCAGGAGCGGGTCCCAGTACGGGGATCGCTCGCCCAGCAGGTAAGGGTGAAAGAGCAATCCCTCCGAACCGGCGGGGACCCCCCTGGCGATGGCATCCATGGCCTCGAAGGCATTCGCGCCCTGGGCCTCGGACCGCTCCATGTCCGCACGGAAGAACTGGTCCCGGAGCCATCGGTGGGCCGATGCGCACGAGTTGGTTGCCGCCACCGTGTACCACATCCCCGGGACCACGTGGTAATAGTTGATGATCAGGGGATGGGGGCGTGGGGTGTCGGTCATGACGTTGGTGTTGCCGGCGGTGGCCAGCTTGATGACCCCCTGGCCCGGGTCAATGGCCCCCACACCGTAGTCCTCCGCGGCCGTGTCCGAGGTCCCGGCCACCACCGGGGTTCCCTCCACAAGGCCCGAGTCCCGAGCCGCCTTGCGGGTGACACAGCCCACCACATCTCTGGGGGAAACGATCCGGGGCAGCGTCTTGGTGGGCCAGCCGATGTACCCGCAGAGTTCCTCTGACCATCGTCTCTTCTCGGCATCCAGCATGAGGGTGCCCAAGGCGTCGATCCAGTCGGTCTCCCAGGTCCCGGTGATCCGAAACCGAAGATAGTCCTTGGCCACCATCACCTTGCGGGTCCGCTCGGCCACCTCGCGCTCGTTGCGCTTCACCCAGAGGAGCATGGGTAGCGTCCACGTGGGGTTGGCCCGCTGGTAGCCGACCTGGAGGATCCGAGCGCCGTGGTGTTCATTGAGCCACGCCACTTCCTGGACGCTCCGCTGGTCGGTCCAGAGAATGGCCGGCCGCAGGACCTCGTCTCCATCTCCCAGCAGGACCGGCGTGTGGGCCGCCGCCGTCGTGCACAGCGCGCCGATCCGCTTCGCCGCGAGCCCGCTCGCGGCGAGGGCCCGGCGGACCGTCTCGCAGAAGGCCCCGTACCAGTCGTCGGGGTTCTGTTCCGACCACCCGGGACAAGGGTAGTGGGTGGTCACCTCCTTGGAGGCGCTGGCCACGAGCGCGCCGTCCCCGCGCACGATGGAGCTCTTGAGAGACCCTGAGCCGATGTCCACGCCCAGCAGAAAGGTATCCTTCAATGCCATGGGGCCTCCCGCTCCAAGGGGTTACAGGGGTCAGTGCATGACCATGCCCGCGGCGACCACGAGGTCGTGCCCCGTGATCCCGGCCGCCAGGGGCGAGCAGAGAAACAGCACGATGAAGGCGATCTCCTGAGGCTTCAAGAGCCTCTTTTGCGGGATGGGCTCGAGGAAGCGGGCCAGGGCCTCCTGCCTGGAGATCCCCTGCTCCAGGGAAAGCCGCTCCAGGGAGCGCTCCATCATGGGCGTCTCCACGTAGCTGGGGCAGATGGCGTTGACGGTGATGCCAAATGAGGCCAGCTCGGCGGCCCAAACCCGGGTGAGCTCGCTCAGGCCGGCCTTGGTGGCCGAATACGCACTGTACGTGGGGGTGCCGATCAGGGCCTGCATGGAGGACAGGTTCACGATCCGCCCCCATCCGCGCCCCTTCATCTCGGGAACCACGGCCTTGGTCACGATGACCGGACCGGTCAGGTTCACGTCCACCACCTTCCTCCAACTGTCCAGATCAATGCAGTCGATGGGGGACTTGTAGATGATCCCCGCGTTGTTGACTAAGATGTCGATCCCTCCCAAGGCGGCCACGGTCTCTCGGACGGTCCGCTCCACGCTCCCCGGATCCGTCACGTCCGTCGGGTGGAACCTCACGGATGGGCTCCCGGACGCCTGGAACGGCGCAGCCGCCACATCCGCCACGACCACCTGCGCCCCGCACTGGGCCAAGGCCACCGCGATGGTGCTCCCGATCCCCTGCCCGCCCCCCGTCACGATGGCCACTTTGTCTTGAACATCGATGGCATACCTGAGCATTGAGAGCTCTCCCGCAAGATGCGCGCCCCGCGCCGAGCATCCGCCGGGGCACCCACAGGTATCAAGCCAAACCTGCTGCCTGGGCCACGAGCTGGACGATGTTGGCGATGCGGGGGTCGCCGGGGGAAGGGGGGGCCTTCTTGAAGGTGGCGTCGCAACGCGGACACGCCGTCACCAGCAGCTCGGCCCCCGTCTGCCGGGCCTCCTGCAGCCGCATCCGAGACACCGCCTCGGACACCTCCGGCCGGTGCACGGCCAGCATCCCGCCCGCTCCGCAACAGTTCGCCCCCTTGCCCCAACTGCGCATCTCCCGAGGCGGCTCCTCCAATATGGCGGAGAGGATCCAGCGCGGGCTGTCGAGGTCTTCACAGTACCGCGCCAGGGCACATGGATCGTGGTACGTCACAGGCAGGCTCTTTCTCTCTCGGATCTTCAGCTGCCCCGCCCGGATCCACTCCGCCAAAACTTCCACCGCATGGACGATCTTCACTCCCTCGAGCTCACCCCCAAAACGACGCGTCCGCGTCAGCAACATCCGATAACAGTCCCCGTCGAGCACCACCACCTGCCGCGCCCCCGAGGCCCGGATCGCCTGCGACAGCTTCACCGAAAAATCCTGCGCCCCGCCCAGATCCCCCAACTGATACAGCGGCCAGCCGCAGCAAGGCTCCTCATGGAGCACCCCAAAACCCACCCCCGCCCCATTGAACAGCCTCCCCATGGCCGCAAGGCTCTCCTGCTCGTCTTGCCGCCCCGTGCAGCCGCTGTACAGCAACACCGGCGACCCGTCCCTCGTCTCCACAGCGGCCTCGCCCAGCACCTCCCGCGGGCTCCGCCCCGGCGAACGCCGACGCCGCAGCTCGCTGACATAGGAGACAACCGACTCCGGCGCCAGGCCCCGCTCGAACAGCCGCGAGCGCGCATCGATCACCAGCTCCTCGTGATCGTAGTGACCCACGCACCAACCCTGGATCAGCCCGTCGTTGAGCGTCGTATACATGATGTCTGAGACCGCCTCGTCCCACTCCAACACCCCACGCTCCAGACCAAAAAGGATCGCACCCCGCCCCCGGGGCGAATACGACTCGCGCCTTATCACCGACGCCACCCGGTCCGCCACATAGCACATGGGGCAATACCGGCACGCCCGCATCGTCTCCTGACGCTCCTGCTCGCTCAAAAACATCTCCAACCCCCCCTACCGCCTCGCAAAACCCAACTTCCCAGGATTCATGATCCCCTGCGGATCCAGCTGATCCTTGATCCCCTGAAGCACTCCCCACGACGAGCCATACATCTCCGGCATCAGCCACCCAAGCTTGAACCCGATCCCGTGGTGGTCGTTCAAAATCCCACCTCTCTCCAGCGACGTCCGAGCCGACTTGGACCACACCCGCGTGTGAAGCTCCAGCGCCTCGCCCGGATCCTGCGGCGGCTTCTCGATGATGAACCGGTCATACACCATCACACCCCACGCAAACCAGTGCGAAAAATGCGCAATGTAGCTCGCTCCCCACTCCCGAAACCCCTCCTCGATCGCTCGCTTCTTCCCCTCGTAAATCCCGTAGATCCGATCGAACGTCGCCGTCGTCTCCACCGTCCCATACATCTGCGGCAGCATCAGCGTCAACGGCGGAAAATAAAAATCATACCGATGCCGCCACCAGTGCTCCCCAGGCTCCGATCCCAGATCCTTCCCCTCCATCTGACGGCAGATCCCATCGATCACCTCCATCTCCCGCTCCACCAACCAGCGCTCACCGTCCGCCCCCACCACCATATACGATCCCTGCACATCCAACCCCAACACCCGCTTGACGATCTTCTGCGTCGATCCCTCGTCATACAGCCGGATCGTGCACGGACGAACTCGTCGCGTCATCATCCGACGGCCCGCCTCCAAACCCTTGCGCAAATCCTCAAACAAATACGCCCGCCACCTGCGCTCCTGCGGCAGCGGATCCACCCGCATCGTCACCTCCGTGATCACCCCCAGCGTCCCCTCCGAACCCACAAACAACTGCAACAGCCCAGGCCCGCACGCATGGTTCGGAACCACCGGCGTGCGCAACACCTGCCCAGAGGCCAACACCACCTCCAGGCTCAGCACCATGTCCTCCGCCTTCCCATACTTGGTCGAAAGCGTCCCAGACCCCCGCGCCGCAATATAACCCCCCAGCGTCGCACCATACTGCGAGGCCGGATAGTGCGCCAGCGTCAAACCCCGCCCGTTCAACTCACGCTCCAACTGCTCACCGTTGATCCCAGGCTGCGCCGTCACCGTCAACGAACCCTCGTCAATCCGCACCACCCGGTCCATCTTCTTCAAATCCAGCACAATCCCCCCATACAGCGGCACCGTACCCCCCTGGCTACCCGTCCCCCCACCATACGGAATCACCGCCATCCGGTGCCGACTGGCCACCTTCAATACACCCGAAACCTCCCCCGTCGTCTCCGGATACACCACAAAGTCCGGCATCAACGGCCGCAATCCACGGTCCATCCACATCTGGGGAACGTAGTAGGCATCCAGGGAATAGGCCAGACGCTCTGCCTCGCGGGTGGTGACATCCTCCGGCCCGACCACGTCCATGAGTTCGTTGCCGATGATATCCCAAAGAAGCGATTTTTCTGACATTTTCAGTTCCTTCCGGCTTGCGTTTCCCTAACATGCTATGGTAGATTTTGCCGTAGTGTCAAGCAGAACTTCTCAGAATCGGTCAATTTCTGTCATCCACAGGGGGGATGGGGGCCATGCACGGTTTCGAGAGGCGCGTGCGGATCATGGAGAGGCTTCGGGAAACGGGACAGATCAACATCGAGCAGATCTGCGGCATCCTCGGCGCGTCGTACTCCACGATCCACCGGGACCTGGGCGAGTTGGAGAGCCAGGGGCTCGTCCGAAGGGTCCGGGGGGGGGCCGTGCTCTCGGAGCCTCCTTCCTTGCGGACCCACTTCGACATCCGCCTCAACGCCAACGTGGCGCAGAAGGAGGAGATCGCGAGGAAGGCCGCCGAGGTGATCCAGGACGACACGGCCATTTTTCTGGACCACTCTACCACGGTCAGCTTTCTGGCCAGGGAGTTGAGGACGCGGGGCTTCCGCGGACTCATCGTGCTGACCAACTCCCTGGCCATCCCCCGGATCTTCTCGGACAAGCGGGGGGTTCAGGTCATCCTGACGGGAGGCATCGTGGACCACGAGTACCGGGCCCTGCACGGCCGATGGGTCATCAACTCGTTGCAGGGGGTCAACCTGCACCAGGTCTTTGCCTCGTGCGGTGCCGTCTCTCTGGATCAGGGCTTCATGACCCACATGCCCTTCATCCGCGAGACCCTGGGGGAGCTGTTCCGACTGGGAGTCCCCGTGAATGTGCTGGTGGACAGCACCAAGTTTCACAAGATCGGCACCTTCCAGATCGCGCCCCTGAACCCCTCTCTTCGCATCTTCACGGACAGAGGGATCCCCAAACCGCTCGCGGCCCAGTTCCAGAATCGAGGCCTGACGGTCGTGGTGTAGACGTCTTGGACCGCCCCGACGCCGCCGGGCCCGGTCCAACCATGCGGATCCAGACGGGAGAGGCACCATGGACAAGATCTCATTGAACCCCCAGACCCTGCTCTACCCCATGCCGGCGTTTCTCATAGGCGCCAATGTGGACGACCGGCCCAACTTCATGACCGCTGCCTGGTCCGGCATCGTCAACAGCGAGCCGCCCATGGTGAGCGTCTCGGTGCGACCCCATCGTCACACCTATCTGGGAATTCGGCACAACCGGGCCTTCTCCGTGAACGTGCCCTCTGCAGCCCAGGTGAACGAGACCGACTACTGCGGGCTCTTCTCCGGTGCCCGTGAGGACAAGGCGGCCCTGTGCGGCTTCACCGTGTTTTTCGGCAGGATGGAGCACGCCCCCATGATCCGGGAGTGCCCCGTAAACCTGGAGTGTGCCGTGGTCCAGGAGATCCCCCTGGGAAGCCACACCCTGTTCATCGGCCGGATCGAAGGACTCCACGTGTCGGAGGACTGCCTCACCGACGGCAAGCCGGACGTGTCCAAGATCCGACCCATCTTGTACAGCACCGGGGCCGCAAACGCGTATTACGCCGTGGGGGCGGTCCTGGCCCGGGCCTTTCACGCGGGGGCCGAATGGCGCAAGGTCAGGGGAGGGTGATCCCGCGGCGCCCCGCGCACCAGATTTCGCCCCGCTTCTCAGAACGTCTCCTCCTGCGCCCCCGGCCTTGCTGCGATCCGAATCCAGGGGAGGTTCCAGGCTCTGGCACCGCGGTTCCTCGGGTGATATAAGATGGATGCTCGCTGCATCCGTTTTCCGCGGCACATCGGTCCGTCAGGAGGGGAGCCATGGAGTTCGACTTCACCGAGGAGCAGCGGATCTTCCGGGACCAGGTCCTCAGTTTCTCCCGCAAGGAGATCGCCCCGCTCAGCGAGGAGTGGGACCTCCGCGGGGAGTTCTGCTGGGAGGCCTGGCGCAAGATGGCCGCCTTCGGCCTCCTGGGGCTCCATTTCCCCGAGGAGTACGGGGGAGGCGGGTCGGACGTGGTCACGGCCTGCCTGGCCGGGGAGGCGCTGGCCGAAGGGGGCGCGGACGGGGGGCTCACCCTCTCGTGGGGGGCCCACACGTATTTGTGCGGGGACACCATCCTCCAGCACGGCACGGCGGAACAGAAGGCCCGGTACCTGCCCCGGATCGCCGCCGGGGAGTGGGTGGGGGCCCTGGGCCTCACGGAGCCCGAGGCCGGCTCGGACGCATCCGCCGTCCGCACCACGGCGGTGCGCAGGGGCGACCGATTCTTCCTCAACGGGACCAAGATGTTCATCACCAACGGGCCCATCGCCCAGGTCGTGGTGGTCATCGCCAGCACGGACAGGGAGAAGAAGGCGGCAGGGGTCACGGCCTTCATCGTGGAGAAGGACGATTCCGGGTTTCGGCCCGGCAAGCCCCTCAAGAAGATGGGGTGCCGGGCCTCGCCCACCTCCGAGCTCGTCTTCGAGGACTGCCGCGTGCCTCTGGACAGGCAGCTCGGCGCCGAGGGCGATGGATTCATGAAGGTGGCCCTCGGGGCCCTGGAGTGGGACCGGAGCGCCCTCATGGCGCCCTTCGTGGGAGGGATGCGCTACGCGCTGGATGCCTGCGTGGCGTATGCCCGGCAGCGGGTCCAGTTCGATCGCCCCATCGCCCGTTTCCAGGCCATCCAGCACAAGCTGGCCGACATGAAGGTCACGTACGAGGCGAGCCGCCTGCTGATCTACCGGGTGGCCTGGTGCAAGGACCGGGGGCGCCCCCTCAACCACCTGGAGGCGGCCACGGCCAAGCTCTTCGTGGGGGAGGCCGGCATGCGGCTGGCCCACGAGGCCGTCCAGATCCACGGGGGATACGGGTACATCCATGAATACCCGGTGGAGCGGGTCTTCCGCAACGCCCGGCTCGCCTCCATCGGGGGCGGCACCAGCGAGATCCAGCGGGCCATCGTGGCCCGCATGATCATGAGCCTGGACTTCAGCCGAGGAAGCGCCATATGAGGGAAGTGCCTGGAGTGCCCGGGACGTCGAGAATGAGCGGCGTGGGAGAAGTGTGCAGCGCGGCGAAGGCGACTGGCGCGAGGGTCTGTCGAGCGGCATGGCCGTGTTGACGGAAGGGGGAGCAATGGACTTCGATCTCAGCGAGGGTCAAAAGGCCTTTCAGCGGGCCATGCGGGGCGTCTGCGAGACGGAGCTGGCTGCGCGGGCCCGCAGCGCCGATGAGGCCGGGGCGGTCCCGGACGACAACCTCCGGGCCCTGGCGCGGGTGGGGTACATGGGGCTCCTCATTCCCGAGGCGCACGGGGGCAGCGGCGGAGAGGCGGTGTCGGCGGTCCTGGGCACCGAGGAGATCGCCCGCATCTGTCCCTCCACGGCCCTGGTGGCGGGCGTGACCTTGATGCGTTTTGCCGTTCCTCTTATCCTGTACGGTACCCGACCCCAAAGGGAGATCTTTCTGCCCGCTGTGGCGGCCGGAGAGATGCGCGGGGCGTGGGCAGTCACCGAGGCGACAGGGGGGTCGGACACGCGCAGTCTCGTGACCCGAGCCCGAAGGACCTCGGAGGGATACTCCCTCACGGGGGAGAAGCTCTATGTGTTCAATGGGCCCGAGGCGGGCGGGGTCCTGGTGGCCGCATCCCAGGAGGAGGGGGAAGGGGCCTTTGTGCTCCGGACGCCCCTGGCTGGGATGACGGCACTGCGCGAGACCCGGATGGTGGGGGCCCGGGGGGCGGCGGTGGGCACCCTGCGCTTCGAGGCGTGCCCACTTCCCCTGGAGGCCCGGCTGGGCGGGGATGAAGGCCCGACACCGGGCGAGCTGGAGAGGCTCCCCCACGGCTCCCTGCTCATGGCGGCTTATGCCCTGGGGGTGGGGCAGGCGTGTCTGGAGGCGGCGGTTCGGCACAGCCGGGAGCGCGTCATCTCGGGGCGGCCCATCGTGAGATTCCAGGAGGTCCACTTCAAGATCGCGGACATGCAGGTGAGCGTGGATGTGGCTCGCCAGCTGAGCCTGCGCGCCGCATGGCTGACGGACCAGGGCAGGGGATCGGTGGCCGAGGCCTCGGCGGCCAAACTCTTTGCCTCGGAGACGGCCGCCCTGTGCGGCCAGCAGTGTGCCCAGATCCACGGCGGAAGGGGGCTCCTCGCCGGGGAGCCGCCCGATCGCCTCTGGCGGGACGGCCGCATGGCCCTGGTGGCCGGGGGCACGGCCGAGATGCACCGCCTGGCCATCGCGTCGGAGCTCCTGGCGGGCCGGGCGTGAGGCCGGCGAGTGCCCGTGGTTTCTTGGGAGGCCGCCCGGGGTGCACGGAGGGTCGTCCCCTGTGACGGATCGGGAACCCCCGAGCATCCGGCAGGCCCGGTGTGAGGCGGCGATTTCACCGTGAAGAGAGACTGACAGGATGTCTAGCGAAACAACGACGGGAGTGTACATCGGCCTGGACGTGGGCTCCATTAGCCTCAACAGCGTGGTCATGGCCCCCGACAGGACCATCCTGGACGAGGCGTATACCCGGCTGCACGGCCGCCCCCTGGAGACCGTGGCCCGGGTCCTGGGCGGGATCCTGGAGAAACACGCCACGGATGGGATCCGGGCCGCAGCGGTCACCGGAGTGGGCGGAAAGCTGGTGGGCGAGCTGATCGGCGCCGCCTTCGTCAACGAGGTCATCGCCCAGGCCAAGTCGGCGGAGCTCGTGGCCCCCGACGTGGGCAGCATCATCGAGATGGGGGGCGAGGACGCCAAGCTCATCCTCCTGGCCCGGGACGGCGATGAGGGCCGGCTGCGCATCGACGACTTCGCCATGAACAGTCTGTGCGCAGCGGGCACGGGGGCCTTTCTGGACCAGCAGGCCAGCCGCTTGAACTTGACCATCGAGGCGTTTGGAGAATTGGCCCTCAAGTCCCAGCACCCCCCCCGCATCGCGGGGCGCTGCTCGGTCTTTGCCAAGAGCGACATGATTCACCTGCAGCAGGGGGCCACCCCGGACCACGACATCGTGGCCGGCCTGTGCTTTGCCGTGGCCCGGAACTTCAAGGGGAACGTGGCCAAGGGGAAGGCGTTGCGCCCCCCCGTAGCCTTCCAGGGAGGCGTGGCCGCCAACCCCGGCATGGCCCGGGCCTTCCGGGAGGTCCTGGAGCTCTCCGACGGCGAGCTGGTCACGCCGCCCCACTTCGCCTCCACCGGCGCCATCGGGGCCGTTCTGGTGCTCATGGAGGACCCCTCCCTCTTGCGCCCCTTCCGGGGGCTGGGGCCTCTCAGGGCGCATCTGGCCTCCTCCTGCGGGGGCGCCCACGGCACCCTGGAGCCGCTGTCCCTCTCCAGGTCCCTTCCCCGCGGGGCCACCCCCGTGCACTCGCCCAACGGGGACGGCCGGATCCCGGCCTATCTGGGGGTGGACGTGGGGTCCATCAGCACCAACGTCGTGGTCATCGACGCGGAGGGGCACGTCCTGTCCAAGCGATACCTCATGACCGCCGGCCGCCCCCTGGAGGCCGTGAAGCAGGGGCTTCGGGAGGTGGGCCGGGAGATCGGCCGGCGCGTCACCATCCTGGGGGCCGGGACCACGGGCTCCGGGCGGTACCTGACCGGGGATTTCATCGGGGCCGACGTCATCCGCAACGAGATCACGGCCCAGGCCACGGCCGCGGCGTTCATCGACCCGGATGTGGACACCATCTTCGAGATCGGGGGCCAGGACTCCAAGTACATCAGCCTCTCCCACGGGGCCGTGGTGGATTTCGCCATGAACAAGGTGTGCGCGGCGGGCACGGGCTCATTCCTGGAGGAGCAGGCCGAGCGCCTGGGGATCTCCATCCAGGGAGAGTTCGCCGACCTGGCCCTGGCCGCACCGTATCCGGTTCGGCTGGGCGAGCGCTGCACGGTCTTCATGGAGTCGGATCTGGTCCACCACCTCCAGCGTGGGGCCAGCACCGAGGGGCTGGTGGCCGGACTGGCGTACTCCATCGTGGAGAACTACCTGCACAAGGTCGTTGAGACCCGCCGGATCGGCCAGCGCATCTTCTTCCAGGGGGGGCCCGCCTTCAACCATGCCATCGTGGCCGCCTTCGAGAAGGTCCTGGGCAGGCCCGTCACAGTCCCCCCCCACCACGAGGTGACCGGGGCCATCGGAGCCGCTTTGCTGGCCATGCGGGAGAACCCCAAGTCGCACAGTGCGTTCAAGGGGTTCGAGCTGAGCGAGAGGGCCTACGCCATCTCCCCCTTCGAATGCAAGGGGTGCCCCAACCGCTGCGAGATCAAGCAGGTCACCGTGGCGGGGGAGGAGCGGCCCCTGTTTTACGGCGGGAGGTGCGAGAAATACGAGCTTCGCCGGACCCAGGGTGCGGGGGAGGGCATCCCGGATCTTTTCGCCCGGCGAGAGGAGCTGCTTCTCCACACGTACGACCGGGGGGCCCCTGAGGGCGCGCCGAGCGTGGGCATCCCCAGGATCCTCTTCTTCCTGGAAATGCTCCCGTTCTGGAAGGCGTTCTTCACGGAGATGGGATTCCGGGTGATCCTGTCGGACCCCACCACCAAGCGGATCATCCACCAGGGGGTGGAGCGGGTGGTGGCCGAGACCTGCTTCCCCGTCAAGGTGGCATTCGGCCACGTGGAGAACCTCCTGGAGAAGGGGGTGGACTATCTCTTCCTGCCCAGCATCATCGACAGCCGCCAGCGGCGCGAGGACATGCCCCAGGGGTTCAACTGCCCGTATGTCCAGACCATCCCGTACACCGTGCGCTCGGCCTTCGACTTCCAGGCCCAGGGCGTCAAGCTCCTCCATCCCGCCTTCCGGTTCGGGGCCCCCCGGGGGGTCCTCCATCGGGCCATCCGGCGCTTCGGCCGGTCGCTGGGCATCCCGGCTGCCAAGGTCCGGGAGGCCGTGGGGCGGGCCGAGGAGGCCCAGGAGGCGTTCTACGGGGCCATGCAGGCCATGGGCCGGGAGGCGCTAGATGGCCTCGGCCCCGGCCGCAAGGCCATGGTCATGGTGAGCCGGGTCTACAACGGTTGCGACTCGGGCATCAACCTGAACCTCCCCCGCAAGCTCCGGGACCTCGACGTCCTGGCCATCCCCCTCGACGCCCTGCCCCTGGACGCCGTGGAGCCGGACGACGAGGTGCGGAGCCACTACTGGCGCTACGGCCAGCGCTTCATGACCTCGGCCAAACTCCTCCGGGAGGACCGGCGCCTCTTCGGCATCTACATCACCAACTTCGGCTGCGGACCCGACTCGTTCATCTCCCATTTCTTCCAGAACGCCATGGGGGAGAAGCCTTCCCTGCAGATCGAGATCGACGAGCACAGCTCGGATGTGGGGGCCATCACCCGGCTGGAGGCGTTTCTCGACAGCTTGCGCAACGCCCCCGATCGCGCCTCGGGGCCGGTTCGCCCCATCCGGCGGCAGGGTCTCCAGGCCTTTCAGCCCGACCGGATGGTGTACCTCTCCCACATGACCGACCAGGCCATGGCCGTGGCCGCCACGTTCGAGGCGTGCGGGGTCCCGGCCCGCATGCTCCCCGAGACCACCGAGGAGAGCCTCCAGGTCGGCCGGCGCCACACATCGGGCCGCGAGTGCTACCCCCTCATCCTGACCACCGGGGACATGCTCTCCTGGGTCATGCGGCCCGACTTCGACCGGAGGCACAGTGCGTTCTTCATGCCGGGGGGGGCGGGCCCGTGCCGCTTCGGCCAGTACAACCGCTTCCACCGCCTGGCTTTGGACGAGGCCGGGTTCCAGGACGTCCCCATCTACTCGCCGGTTCAGGACCACGCCATGTACGGCGAGCTGGGGATCATCGGCAAGACCTTCGTCACCCTGGGGTGGCGGGGCGTGGCCGCCATCGACTTCCTGGAGAAGGCCCTCTGGTCCGTGAGGCCGTACGAGCGCAACCCCGGGGACGCGGACCGGGTGTACGCCGACTACCTGGCGCGGACCTGCCAGGAGATCCGACAGGGCAACGCCGATCTCTTCCCCCTCCTGGAGGCGGCCAGGGATGCCTTCGACGGGATCCTTCAGAACCGGGGGGACGGCCGGCCCGTGGTAGGGGTGGTGGGGGAGATCTACATCCGATCCAACCGCTTCGCCAACGAGGACCTGGTGCGGAAGCTCGAGGCCCTGGGCGGCGTCGTCTGGCTGCCGCCTGTGGCCGAGTGGCTCCTGTACATCAACCACATCTCCAAGCGCCATGCGGTTCGGGACCGCCAGTGGAAGAACTACTTCCGGACGGCCATCAAGGAGTGGTTCCAGAAACGGGACGAGCATCGCATGGCCGAGATCTTCCACGGGCTCGTGCCCAACGCCCACGAGCCCACCATCCCCGAGACCCTGGCCCTGGCCGCCCCGTACATCCACGATTCCTTCGAGGGGGAGGCCATCCTGAGCATCGGCAAGTCCGAGGATTTCTACCGCCGCAGGGTGTCGGGCATCGTCAACGTGGGGCCGTTCACCTGCATGCCCGGGACCATCGTCACCGGGGTGCTCAAACGCTTCCGGGAGGAGCACGCCCAGCTGCCCGTCCTGAACCTCTTTTTCGACGGCCAGGGGGAAAGCGCCACCCAGAGCCGCCTGGAGGCGTTCATGTACCAGGTCCACCAGTACGACCAACGGGACGAGAGGAGACGCCATGTCTGACCAGGGGTGCAAGAATCACGGGAGGAATCTCCAACGGTGCAACTGCACATACGAGCCGTGCGCCCGGAAGGGGTATTGCTGCGAGTGCCTGCAATACCACCGGGCCCAGGGCCAGGTGCCCGCCTGCTTCTTCCCCCCCGAGGTGGAGCGGACGTACGACCGGAGCCTCCAGCGATTCCTCTCGCTCCACAAGCGGGCGTAGGTCCGGGCAGAGCGAGATCCCGCCATGAGCCTCACCTTCGGTCCCGTGCCCTCCCGCCGCCTGGGTCGCTCCCTGGGCATCGACCTGCTGCCGTTCAAGACGTGCACCCATGACTGCGTGTACTGCCAGCTGGGGCGGACCGAGGCCCTCGCCTTCCGCCGCCGCCGGTTTCGAACGGCGGGCGCCGTGGCGGAGGCCGTGGCCCGGGCCCTGGCCGGCTGCGGCGGGGCCGACACCCTGACCTTCTCGGGCTCGGGGGAGCCCACCCTGGAGCTGGGCCTGGGGGAGATGATCCGGACCCTCAAACGGCGATTCTCGCTGCCCGTGGCGGTCATCACCAACGGGGCCCTACTGTGCCGGCCCGAGGTTCGGGAGGATCTGATGGCGGCGGACATGGTCCTGCCGTCCCTGGACGCCTGGACCGAGGAGATGTTCCGGCGCATCAACCGACCCCATCCGCGGCTGCGCCTGGGGCGCACACTGGAGGGGCTGACGGCCTTCGGCAAGGCCTTCCGGGGGGAGCTTTGGCTGGAGGTCCTGTTCGTGGCGGGGGTCAACGACGCCCCCCAGGACCTTCCCGGGCTGCTCCGGTGGGTGGAACGGGTCCGCCCCGGCCGCATCCAGATCAACACCGTGGTCCGCCCGCCTGCGGAGCCGTGGGCCAGGGCCGTCCCCACAGATCGGCTGGAGGAGATCCGGCAGGCACTGGGCCCCTGCGCCGAGATCATCGCGCCGTTTCGGGGGGAGGCGGAGCGTGTGGCGCGGGCAGGCCTGGAGGACCGGGTGCTGGAGATGGTGCTCCGGCGCCCCTTGACCGCGGCGGACGTGGTGGCTACGCTGGGGATCGAGGCGAAGGGGGCCGAGGCCTTCCTGGACGGGATGGCCAGGCGCCACGGGCTGGTGAGGGAGCAGGTGGGGGACCGAGTGTATTACCGGAAGCAGTCGGCCTGAGGGCCGCGGCTGGCCGGCGAGGAGGCGATGAGCCCCAAACGACCCGAAGAGATCCAGAGCATGCGTCAGGCCAACCGCATTGCGGCGTGCATCCTGGATCAGCTGGAGCAGATGATCGTGCCAGGGGCGACCACCCGGGAACTGGACGAATTCGTGGTGGGCCGCATCCGGGCGGCCGGCGGCGAGCCGGCCTTTCTGGGGTATCGGGGCTACCCGGCGTCCATCTGCGTGTCCATCAACGAGCAGGTGGTCCACGGCATCCCGGGACCCAGACGCATCCGAGAGGGGGATCTGGTGAGCGTGGACATCGGGGTGATCCACGGCGGGTTCTACGGCGACTCGGCCCGGAGCTACGGGGTGGGTCGGATCAGCCAGAAGGGGCAGAAGCTCCTTCGGGTCACGGAAGAGGCCCTGTACAAGGGGATCGACAAGGCCCGGGCGGGCAACCGTCTGTTCGACATCTCCCGGGCGGTGCAGGGCTGGGTTGAGCGCCACGGCTTCTCGGTGGTGCGGGAGTTCGTGGGCCACGGCATCGGCCGCAGCCTGCACGAGGACCCCCAGGTGCCCAACTACGTGCCCCACAGCACGTTCAACCCCGTGCTGGAGGCCGGGGTGACCCTGGCCCTGGAGCCCATGGTCAATGCCGGGGACTACCGGGTCAAGGTCCTGCCGGACGGCTGGACGGCCGTGACCAGCGACGGCTCGCTCTCGGCCCATTTCGAGCACACCATCGCCGTCACCGACAACGGCCCCGAGATCCTCACGGTGTGCCAGGGATGACGGCCCGGGGACTTATCCTGATGGCGGCCCTTGCGGGGTCCATGCTGGCCTTCTCGCCTCCATCCGGGGCGGAGGCCCAGATCGAGATCGTTGCCGTGCGGCTCGCCCCCTTCCCCCCGAGCTACGACACCGTCAACTGGGTCCTGGTGGACTACCACAAGGGGGCGATCCGGGAGATCGAGCTGACCACCAAGTGGCAGTCCAAGTTCAGCGGACTGCAGGAGAGCACCCAGCGCGTACCGGTGCCCGATGCCCTCAAGGACAAGGCCGCGGGGACCCTGATCCTTCCCCATCAGTGGCGAGAGCGCAACGATGCGGAGGAGCTGCGGACCCTGGTGGTGCAGCTTCGAGACGCCTCGGGGAAGATGGCGGTTACGGGGAGGGCGTTCACCCTGGGACGGGGGTGGACGGCCGCGAGCCCGCTTCGTCTCACAGGGGCCGCTTCGGAGGCGGCGGCCGCCGGATCGGCGGGGGATGGGATTGTGCGGGTGCGGTTCGAGGCTGCCGCGCCGGCCCGGCCCCGGACCCTGTACGTGGAGGCCCAGCCCCACAGCGGCCCCAGGCAACTCCACGAGATCCCGCTGGATGCCTCTCGGTTGGCGGGCGGCGAGATCCTCTGGCCCTGGCAGCGCGCCCCCGGCGGGCCGTGGACGCTCCGGGTGTGGATCGTGGACGAACTGGGCAACCAGAGCAACGCCCTTCAGCTCCGGCTGCCCTCCTGACCCCCCCCCGCTCTCCCTGCGCCCTGTGCCCTCTGCGCTGGGCCCTTCGCCCCGCGCCGCCTCACGCCGTCTTGAACTTCTTGCCGGCCTTCTGCTCCACCGAGGCGATCTTGCCCTGGAGGGCGCCCGTGCGCCCCTTGCGGTAGTCCACCTTGATGCTCACCGCCACCCGGTTGCAGTCCTGGGACATGCGCTGGAAGCACTCCCGCACCACCGCGAAGACCTGATCCCATTCGCCCTCGATGGCCGTCCCCATGGGGCCCATGCGGTACTCCAGCCCGCTCTGCTCGATGACCTCCATGGACCGGGCCACGTAAGGACTCAGGCTCTCCCCCTTGTCCATGGGATACATGCTGAACTCCAGAAGAACCATGATCAGATCCTCCCGTTGGGGTGCAGTCCGCGGCTCAGGCCCGGCTGCCGGATGGAGATCGAGGCACCGAAGTATATCATGGGCCTTGGCCGTGTCACAAGGAGCCTCCCGGGCGGGGGGGCCGGCGTCCGGCGATGGGGGCGGTCGCGCGCTCCCCCACCTC